>DATFPW010000071.1:0-9340 GCA_035264605.1 Conexibacter sp.
GGCACGGTCCCCGTCGGAACTACTGGCCTGGCATTCCGACGCACCGCCCGTCGCTCCCACAGGTGGAAGCACAGTCCCGCCAGCGCTGCTGCGGCCACAACGCTCAGGAGGACGATCCGAATCACGACCGGAGCCGCAGCAGCCTGCGCGACACCGGCCAAGCCGCCCGCGACCGCGCCGATCGCCCCACAGAGATTCCGGTTCGCCGCCAGCTGCTCTGCTTCCAGCTTCCGGAGCGTCACCTCCGGCAGGCTAACCGGATCCTGAGAGGCTTGCAGCATCCGGGCAGCTTGGTCATCTCCGGGCGGGCAGCTGAGGCTGCCGAGCAGACGAGTCGATCCGCTCCATCCGTCGCGCCTGCCACTTCCGCGACGACGAAGTCGGCTCGATCACGACCAACTCACTTAGTGGCAGCCTGCTTCTTCTGACACTTGTGCTCCGGTCGTGGGCGGCGGACAGCTCCACGAGCGCCGGCTCCAACCTCGCCGGTTGGGCCGATCAGGCGGTTGTCAGCACTTCGTCTTGGGCTGCAGAGGCGGCGGTCGGCCGGCCGGCGCGTTGCCCAGGGACGGCGTCGCTCAGAGGCTGCGGAAGCCCCGGGTGGTCCCAACCTTGGTCCCACTTTGGTCCCATTTTTATCTTCTGGGACCCGTGAACCTGTTCGGGGCTGTTCGGTTACGTGCCCAACGAGACCACAAAAACGCCTGCAAAGCGCGTGTTTGTTCGGTTCCGTTCGAACGCGCCCCAGAGGATGCAAACTGCGACCTCTGAGTCCGTAGACCGACGCTCTATCCAGCTGAGCTACGGGCGCAGTGCGAGCGGGGGATTGTAGCCGCTGCCCGGTGAGGGTGGCCTGGCGGGGCGGGCAGGCGGGGTGCGTAGCGTGTGCCAGCTCCGCTGTCATGCGGCTCGCCGGCACCACTGCGCGCTCGATAATCGGCAGCATGATCGCCTGGGCGTTTCCGGGGCAGGGATCGCAGCGTGCGCGGATGGGGGCCGCGTTGCCGGGCTTCGCGGCGCTCGCCGCGGATGCGAAGCGGACGATCGGGGTCGACCTCGAGCGTCTGTGCGTCGCCGACCCGCAACCGAGCTGGCGCCCCGACGAGCTCCAACAGGCGATCTTCGTGACAACGCGTGCGGCGGCCGTGAACGCGCGCGAGCAAGCGCGGGAGCAACCGCAGCTGTCCCTCCCCGACGCCGTCGTCGGTCACAGCCTCGGCGAATTCGCAGCGCTGGTCGAGGCCGGGGCGCTCGGCTACACAGCCGCTCTCCATCTCGTCGACGTGCGCGGACGCGCGATGGCAGAGGCGGGAGCGGCCCGGCCCGGCGCGATGGTCGCCGTCGTGGGTCTCGCCCACGAGACCGTCGCCGACACCTGCGCGGCGCTCAACGACGTCTGGGTGGCGAACGTCAACAGTCCGACGCAGACCGTGATCTCAGGCGCGGTCGCCGACGTCCAAGCAGCAGCCGACAGCCTCGACGCAGCCGGAGCGCGGATGGTCGTCCGCCTGCCGATCTCGATCGCATGCCACACCCCCCTGATGGCGCCGGCCGCTGAGCGCCTGCGCGCAGCCCTTGACGAGATCGAGCTGCAACAGCCGGCGATCCCCTTCTACTCGGCTGTCGACGCACAGCCCAGGCAGCACGCCGCAGACATCGCCACAGCGCTCGTCGACGGCGTCACGAGACCCGTCCTCTTCTCCGCCACGGTCCGGCGCATGCGCGACGACGGCATCGATGGCTTCGTCGAGGTCGGGCCGGGCCGGGTGCTGCGGGGCCTCGTGCGCGAGAACGCGCCGGAGCTGCCGCGTGCAGCGATCGCCACCTACGACGAACGCTGACACGCTGCGACACGAACAACCGACCCGGAAGTAGTCTTGACGTGTCGGGGGACGATTCGCCAGGGGGACGAATTGAGGAGATTGGAGACGGACGTCGCGATCGTCGGCGGCGGCCTTGCCGGACTGACGACTGCGCGCGAGCTCGAGCGGCTCGGCATCGCGACCGTGGTACTTGAGGCGCGCGACCGCGTCGGCGGCCGCGTGCTCAGCCGGCAGGTCGGCGACGGCGTCGCGATCGATCAGGGCGGCCAATTCGTCGGGCCGCCGCGCGAGGGCCCGTGGCTGATGGAGGAGCTGTGCCACACCCTCGGGATCGAGCGCTTCCGCACGCACGAGGGCGGCGACAAGCTCATGCTGCTCGGCAGCCGGCGCAAGCGCTACCGCGGGCTGGCGCCGAGCTGGCCGCCTCACGCCGCCATCGACCTCGTGCGGGCGAAGGACGCGCTCGAGCGCCTCGCGCGGACCTTCCCGGCTGGCGAGCCGTGGCGCGCGCGCGACGCCGCGGTGCTCGACGGGCAGACGTACGCGAGCTGGATCGATGGCAATGTCCGCACCCGCCAGAGCCGGGCGCTGCTGCGCGTCGCGACGGAGACGCTCTACGCCGCCGAACCGGAGGAGCTGTCACTGCTGCACGCGCTCGCGTACGTGCGCAGCGCCGGCCGCGGGCACCTCACACATCTCGCACGCGTCGGCCGCGGCCACCAGCAGGAACAGCTGCGCGGCGGCGCGCAATCGGTCCCGCTCGCGCTCGCCGCAGCGCTCGGAGAGCGCGTGGTCCTGGAGTCCCCCGTGCGGCAGATCGCCGTCCGCGGCGACAGCGTGACCGTCAGCGGTCCGCAGCTCCGCGTCAGCTGCCGCCGCGTCGTCGTGGCCCTGCCGCCCGCGCTCGCCGGCCGCCTTGACATCGAGCCGCCCCTGCCGGGCTCGCGCGACCGGGCGGCGCTCGCGTTCACCGGCGGATCGGTCATCACCGCGTCGCTCGTCTACGCGGAGCCGTTCTGGCGTGCCCAGGGCCTCAGCGGCTACGCGGCGACCACGCATGGCCCCGTCCGCGGCGTGCTCGATGTCTCCCCTCCGCCGCCCGTGCGCGCGGGCGTCCTGCAGGCGTTCGTCGTCGCCAGCAGTGCACGCGCGCTGGCGCGCGTGTCCGCAGGCGAGCGACGCCGGGCGATCCTCGGCGGCCTGGCGGAGCTGTTCGGCGACGCAGCCCGCACCCCGGAGCAGTACTTCGAGAAGGACTGGACGGCCGACGAGTGGACGCGCGGCTGCTACCACGGCATCGGTGCGCCGCGGGACTGGCTGGCCCACGGGCCGCGGCTGCGCGAGGCGGTCGGTCCGATCCATTGGGCTGGCAGCGAGACCGCCACGTGGGGCCTCGGCACGATGGAAGGAGCGATCGACTCCGGCCGGCGGGCGGCACGAGAGGTCGTGGCGGAGCTCAGGCTCGCGCACGCGCACGCGCGCACCACGGAGGCCGCGTAGCGGACTACCGGCCGCCCGCCAGCAGCTCCTCGGCCGCCCGCCGCCCCGACAGGACCGCCCCGCTCATCGAGGCCATCCCCGTCAGCGCCGTCTCCGTGCCGGCCCAGTGCAGCGGGCCGACCGGCGCGCGGAGGCCGGCGCCGAGCGTGCTCCACGCCCCCGGGGCGCCGTAGCCGCCATGGCCCCCGCGCGTCCACAGGTCGTGGATCCAGTCGTGCTCGACGACCGCCTCGGGGCGCAGAGCAAACGGCCCGAACAGGTCGGCGAGCGTGGCGAGGACCACGCGACGACGCTCCTCCGAGGGCAGGCCCGCAAGCGCCACCGCGGCGCGCCCGACCGCGTACGCCGCAAGCGCACCCGGACGCCCGCCGGGCGGCGACTCGTCGAGCACCACGCGCACCGGCCCGTCCGTCGCCGCCGCGCCGCTCAACCCTTGCGCGCGCCAGAACGGCTCGGCGTACAGCGCGACGAGCTTGAACGCCTGCCCGTGCGGCATCCGCTGCGCGAGCTGGTCGCGCGCGGGCACGAGCGGCTCCCAGCGAATCCGCGCCGCGAGCGCCGGCGTCATCGCGACGATCGCGCCACGGGCGCGCACGCTCAGCGACCGCCCGCGCACCGACACGCCGTCGCGCGACCAGCGGATCGCCCCGACCGGCTCACCGCACAGCACCTCGCCCGCCTGCGCCGCCATCAGCTCGGCGAGCCGCTGCGGCCCGCCCCGCAGCCGGTGGCTCTGCGCACCCCCGCCCGTGCTCGTCATTGCTCTGAAGCTGCCGTTGGCGGCCAGGTAGGCGGCGGCGTGCAGACGGGAGACCTCGCCGACGTCGGCCGCGAACAGCGGCTCGCTCGCAAGCAGCAGCAGCTTGCGCCCGGTGCGGGTGAGGATCGTCCGGCCGGCCCAGGCGCCGAGTGTCTGCGCGTCGATCGGACGCGCGCCCGCAACAGCCCACGGCGCCGCCACGTCGACCCGCCGCGCGAGCCGGTCCAGCCGGCGGCGCGCGAGCGCGAACTCGACCGCGCCCGGCAGCGCGCGGCGCGGCAGCGCATCGCGGTGGCGACCGCCGTAGCGGAGCGTGCGTCCGTCGAGGCGCAGCAGCCGATCGCCGTCCGCGTGCGCGGGGAACGCCTCGACGCCGAGCTCGGTGGCAAGCGACAGGATCGCGTGGTTGGCGACCGTTCCATCCTCCCGCGGCGTGCAGTAGAGACCGCCGAGCTCGATCGCGTCGCCGCCCGGGAGACGGTGATCGAGCACGCGCCCGCCGACGCGCTCGCGCGCCTCCAGCACGAGGACGCGGCGGCCGGCCGCGTGCAGCCGGCGCGCAGCCGACAGGCCGGCGAGCCCGGCGCCGATGACGACGACGTCGGCTTCCAGCCGGTCACGACGCTCCATCGCGCTCAGCCGAGCGTGGCCTGCAGGCGCCGCGGGGCGATCTCGACGATGCGTTCGTACAGCGGCACTTCCGGCGGCGCGGGGCCCGAGACGAACACGAGGGCCCCAAGCGCGCGCCCCATGCGCACGTGCACGGCGTCTATGTAACCGATGACCTTGCCGTAGGAGCTGACGGAGATGGAGATGTAGCGTCTCGTCGTCGAGTTCGGGCCCATGCGCTCCGCCCGCACCAGTCTCGCCGGGCTCGCCGGCCCGCCGGCTTCCTCGCTGACGTGCCGCCGCAGTTCGCGACGCAGGCAGCCCGCCGCTATGCGGGAGTCGAGGCGACGTAGCGCGGCGCGAGCGGCTGCCTCGTCGGGAAAGATGGCGACCCGCTCCTGCACGCCGTAGTGGTCGTACGTCAGGCGCTTGGACCTGACCAGCGCGTCCGCACCGCGGAACGGTTGGAGCGTGCCGCACTGCAGCCTCGTGACCGTGCCGCCGCTCGCGCTCCACCCGTCAGGCAGGTCCGCGAGGCGGACCAGCGAGCGCTTCGCGGTCTCGACGTCGCTCGCAGTCTCACTCGTGTCCGTCGGAGCAGGCTGCGTCCTGGCCGTCGTCGTCGCGACCGTCCGTCCAGCACCGTCGTCCCCTGCACTGCCGCATGCCGCGACTGCCATCGCGACGAGCAGCATGACCAGCACGACCCCGATCGAGCGTGACACGCGAGCGTTCCCCCAGCATCGATCGCGCACGCGACTTAATTAATCACGCACGCGCGCTTCCCCCATAGCGAGAGGCGCATCGTTCATCCGCCCCCTCATGAAACGCTATCAGCTCCCAGTGTGAAATGCTATGATTCAGTCGTCGTCGGGAACCTCGATGCCGTCGCGTGGGGCGCAGGCATCTCCAGGGGGACACACATGAGTGGGGGAGCTGTCAGGAACCTGCGCGCGCTGCTGCAGTGCGCGAGCTGCCGTTTCGGCGCGCTGTACTACGTGCCGTTCTGTGCCGGGATGGCTGCGGCGGGGACGTTGAGCCTCGCCACCGCCCTGCTGGGCGCAGCCTTCTGGCTCACGCTGGGGATGGCGATAGAGGTCACGAACCGCCTTGCGGACCGCGTCGAGGACGCCGTCAACCGCCCTGAGCGGACGGCCCTGTGCGAGACCGTCGGATGGGAGCTGCTCGCCCGCGTGCAGCTGCTCCTGTGGGGTCTGGTCGTCGTCGCCACGGCCGTCTGGGTCGCGCTTGCGCCCAACGCCCTGCTGTTGCTGCTGCTCGTCAGCGGCGCCGGCTTCGGTCTCGCCTACTCGCGCGGCCCGCGGCTCGCCCGTCATCGCGCGCTCGTGTTCGTCGTGCTGAGCGGCACGTTCGTCGGCCCCTTCTGCCTCGGCGTCGCCGCCGGAGATCCGCTCGCCGGCACCGCCAGCACGGCCGGCTTCGCGCAGCTCGGCGAGTTCGTCCCGCTCTTCTGGGTGCTGACGCTGTTCATCAGCTCCCTCGCCGGCATCAAGGACATCACCGACCGCGCCGGCGACGAGGCGATCGGCTACCGCAGCGCCTTCGTCGCATTCGCCGAGCGCCACGGGACGGCGGCGCTCACGGCGCTGGCCGCAGTGCCGTTCGCCGCGCTCGTCGGCTTCGTCGCCGCAGGCCAGCTCCCAGCGCGCGCACTCGCGCTGCTCGTCTTCCTGCCGCTGAGCGCCGGGGTCGCGCTCGCCGTCCGCGGCGCGCACGACCGCCCCGCCGACCAGCTGCTCGTGCGCGAGGCGCTCTACGACCACTGGCTCGCGTTCACGACCGCGACGCTGCTCGTCTGCTTCCCCAGCCTCGGCCTGTTGGCAGCACTGGCCGGAGCGTGGCTCTGGTGGCTCGTCGCATCGCGATGGCTGCACTGGGGCGCGCCGCTGCGGCTCGCCGACCTCCCGCGCGTCGTCGCGCTCGCGACCGCCGGCGGAGCCCGGCAACGGAGCACCGTGCCCGTACCGGCGACCGCGGAGGCGAACGCGTGACCCGCGAGGAGGTCGTCGCCCTCCTGCGCGAGCTGCTCGGGGAGATCCTCGAGCTGGATCCGCAGGAGCTCGATTTCGAGCAGGACCTGATCGACGACCTCGACACCGACTCGCTGCAGCGGCTCGAGCTGATGACCGAGGTCGAGCACCGGCTCGACGTGCGCCTCGACGCGAGAGCGTGGCGCGAGGCGCGCACGCTCACTGAGCTGACGGAGCTGACGCTGCGTGAGCTCGCGGAGTCGCCGTCGCGATGACGGCGACCCCTGCGATCGTCGTCACCGGCATCGGCGTGCGTTCTCCGCTGGGCTCCGACGTGGACGCCTTCTGGCAACGCGCGCTCGACGGCACCGTCGCCACCGGGCCGCTCACGCGCTTCGACACCGCGCGCCTGTCGAGCGACCGCGGCGGTGAGTTCCAGCACGCTCCGCTCGAGCCCCCGCACGGCGGCGCCCCCGTCCCGCTCGCCGTGCGCCTCGCCGACGAGGCTGCCGCGACCGCCGTCCACGACGCCGGGCTCTCGCCGGACTGCGTCGCGCCCGAACGCGTCGGCGTCTGCATCGGCACCGTGATGGCGACGCGCCCGGCCGTCGAGGGCTGGCTGGCGAGCGACCCCGCCGCCCGCGAGGACCCCCGCGACGCCGCCTGGGCGGATCCGTCGCAGCTGAGCCGCGTCCCCGCTCGCCGGCTCGGACTGGGCGGTCCGAACTGCGTCGTCGCCACCGGCTGCGCCGCCGGCAACAGTGCGCTGGCGTGGGGCGCCGACGCGCTGCGCGCCGGCCGGGCAGACGCGATGGTCGTCGGCGGCGCCGACGAGATCTCGCAGGCGATGCTGATGATGTTCGACAGCTTCGGGCTGCTCTCGCCCGACGCCGTGCGCCCGTTCGACCGCGACCGCGTCGGGCTGTTGCTCGGCGAGGGCTCCGCCGCGTTCGTGCTCGAGCGCGAGGCGGACGCGCGCGCACGCGGCGCGCACGTGCACGGGCGGATCCTCGGCTACGCGAACGTCGCGGACGCCTTCCACATCACCTCGCCCCACCCGGAGGCGCGCGGGGCGATCCGCGCGATGCAGCGCGCGCTGGCGGAGGCCGACGTCGAAGCATCCGGCGTCGATCACGTGAGCGCACACGGCACCGGGACGCCGGCGAACGACGAGGTCGAGGCACGCGCGATCCGCGAGGTGCTCGGCAGCGCCGCCGACGACGTGCCGGTGACCGCGCTCAAGTCGCTGGTCGGCCACGCGCAGGGTGCCGCGAGCGCGTTCGAGGCAGCCGCCTGCCTGCTGGCGATCCGCGACGGCCTCGTCCCGCCCGTCGGGAACTACGAGACGCGCGACCCCGAGTGCGACATCGACGTCGTCGCCGGCGAGGCGCGCGCCACACCGGTGTCGGTCGCCATCAGCAACGCGTTCGGCTTCGGCGGGAACATCGAGTGCGTGGTGTTCGGGGCGCCGTGAGCAGGAGCCCTCCCAGCGCGATCGCCGGCTGCGGCGCCGTGACCGCCGCCGAGCTGGAGCACCCGGCGGTGGCCGAGCTGCTGCAGGGCGAGCGGCTGCGGACCGTCAGCCTCGAGTCGCGCCTGCTGCTGGCGGCCGCGCGGCTCGCATTGCGTGACGCGCACAGCCGAACCCACGGTGTCGAGGTCGACGCTGACGAGCTGGGCGTCGTCGTCGCCACGCGCCACGCGGGCCTGCAGGAGTACGTCGATCTGTACCGCTCCGGGACCGAGGGCGAGCGCCCGCGCGTGCGCCCCGGGAAGGGACCGCAGACGGGCCTCACCGCGCCTGCCGCCGAGGTGAGCATCCGCCTGCCCGCCGCGGGCCCGAACGCGACCGTCTGCAACGGCGCCGTCGGCGGCCTCGACGCGCTGCGCTACGCGGCCGACCGGCTGGCGGCCGGCGATGCGAGCGCGATGCTGGTCTGCGAAGTGGACCTCGCGCCGGCGGTCATGCGGCTGTCGGCTGCGACGGATGGCGAGGACGCCCAGGAACAGCGCGCCACCGTCGTGGTGCTCGAGCGCACAGACGCCGCACGCGGCCACGGCGGCACACCGCGCGCGTTGCTGGGCGCGATCGCGACCGCCTTCTCGCCCAGCGGCGACGCAGCCGAGGCGGAGGCCCGCGCGGTCGGGGAGGTCCTCGCCTCCTCCACCGACCTGGACGCCGACGGCGGGAGCACGTGGGACGGCAACGGCGGTGGCGGCACCCTCGCCCAGCTCGCCGACGCCGCCGCGAGCCTCGCGCGCGGCGAGGTGCACGGCCCGCAGCTGCTGCGCGCGCACGACGCCGGCGCGGCCGGCGCGGCCGTCGTCCATCGCGAGCCCGAGGAAGCACGCTGATGCAGCTCGTCTACTCCAACGCGACCGCCTTCTACCTCGAGCGCCATCTCACGGAGGGCCGCGCGCAGCAGCCGGCGCTGCTCGCCGGCGAGCGGACGTGGAGCTACGGCGAGCTGTTCGAGCAGACCCGGCGCGCCGGCGCGATGCTGCGCTCCGCGGGCGCCCGAAAAGGCGAGCGCGTCGTCGTGCTGCTGCCGGACACGCCAGAGGCCGCCGCGATCGTGTTCGGCGCGATGCACGTCGGCGCGATCCCCGCACCGATCCACACGCGCCTGTCCGAGGACGAGCTTGCGTTCGTCTGC
>DATFPW010000072.1:0-24328 GCA_035264605.1 Conexibacter sp.
GTGACCGTGCCGCTCGGTGCGTCGCTGTCGGCGATTCTCCCGCACGAGACGACGAACGTCGTGATCGACGAGTTGTCGGTCGAGCCCTCGCGTGCGTTGTCGGCCTTGCTCGAGCTCTCGTAGACGAGGTTCTGCGGGTCCGAGACGGAGCGCAGGACGTAGGTGCCGTCGGCGAGCGTCCCTTGGCCGAGGTCGATCCACTGCTCGAAGCGGTAATAGTCGTACGTGTCGCCCCAGCCTGAGGAGAGACCCTGCGCGATCACGTTGTTTCTGTTGGGCATGCAGGCCGCCGGCGGGTATGCGGAGGGCCACACAGCGGCGAAGACCGACGTGACGAACTCCTCGTCCTCGACGCAGCTCGTCGTCTTCTGGCCGACGAGGTCAGGTCTGCCGACCGTCTCGCCGCTGGCGACCCAGGTGTCGTACGCCGCCTTCGTCCACAGCTCGTAGCCGCCCCAGTGGTCGAAGTGATAGTGGACGTGGACCGGGTGGTAGTAGAGCGTGCTGCCCGACAGCGGGATGTCGACGTAGCCGCCCTGGTCGTCGTAGATCCGCTGGTAGGCGGGTCCGGACGGCGGGTTGAGGCTCGTGTTGATCGTCGCGCGGATCTCGACCGGGCCCTCGCCGACGTTGTAGACCGTGTTCGAGAAGCGCAGCACGTTGCGCAGGTCGCCATGCGAGTCGGCGCTGACGTCGGTGCGATCGAAGCGCAGCTCGCGCGGCGGCAGCGTTCTCATGTTCGGGTAGAGCAGGTTCGCGGCATGGGCGGCCGCGGGGCTCGCGAGCAGGAACGCGAAGATGAGGGATGTCAACAGGCGTGGACGCATGTGCGAGGGGGCCACGATGGTAGCCCTTTCGGGGCCTGTCAAGGCGTGGCTGGACGCCTTGGACAGAGATGGACGCACATGCGCTCTAGCGCTCAGCGTCCAGACCGCCGCGCGCCGACCACGAGGCGCTTGACCCGCCGACCGCCCACGTCCCACGCAGCCGCCAAACCTGGGGCCGGGTCACGCGGATCGAGCAGACCGAGCTCGCGCGCTCTCAGGTAGGGCCGCAGCAGGCGCAACAGCCGCCCGGGCCGGCGCCACACCGGGACCTCCCGCAGTTGCGCGAGGATGACGCGCGCGTCGAGCAGCGGCACGACGATGCCGACGCCGGCGCGCGGCACGGGCGCCGGCCCCAGCTCGCGGCCGGCGAGCGCGGCGATGACCCGTGCGCTCGCGTCGGCGCCGCACGCGTCGCCGAGTCCCCACTGCGCGGGAATGCGCACGTTGACCTCGATGAACCAGCGCTCGCCCGTGTCCGGATGGCGCTTCGCCTCGACGCCGGCGACGCCGACGAAGCCCGCCGCGTCGAGCACCGCTCTTGCCAGCGCGGTCGTCTCCGGCAGCGGGGCGGAGAAGCCGACGGCCGTCGCGCCGAAGCCGGGTGGCTCCTGGCGCAGCTTGTGGCAGCCGAAGGAGAGCGGGTAGCTGCCGTCGGCGAGCCGGATGACGATCGCCTCCTCGACGTCGTCGTCGCCGCCGGGGATGTACTGGCACAGCAGCATCCCGACGCCGTCGCGCAGCGGCTGCTCGAGCAGCCGCGCGGCCGCCGCCGTGTCCTCGACGACGAACACTCGCTCCTCGCCGTAGCGGAGTCGCCACTCGTGTGAGAGCACCGGCTTGACGACGCACGGCCACGGCGCCTCGCCGGCCAGCTCGTCGAGCTCCTCGAGACCGCGCACGACCTTCGTCCACGGCACGTTGACGCCCGCGCGCCGCGCGATCGCGTCCGCCGTCTCCTTGTCCATCAGCGCGAGGTGCCCGGCGCCCGAGACCTCGAATGCGCGTGCGTTCGCCGGGACGCGGTCTGCCCGCTTCGCGAGCAGCTCGCTGGCGCGGTCGGTCGCCGGCACCAGCACCAGCTCGTCGCTCGCGGCCGCGAGCCGCTCGATCGCCGCGAGCCACGGCTCGCCGTCGGGCTGGAACGACGCGACCACGCGCTCGACGCCACGGCTGTACAGCTCCCACTCGTGGCCAGGCGCCGTGAGGACCGTCACGCGCGCGCCCGCGCGCACCATCGCGCGCGAGAGCGCCAAGCCCGAGCTGTGCGGCTCGATCACGACGACGTGGGGCCAGGCGCTCACCGGGGCGGGGTCCTACGCGGGCGTCGCAGCAGGCGACGGAGCCGGTCCTGGCGCTCCTGGGGCAGCCTGTGCGCCAGTCTGCGGGCGGCGAAGCGCAGATGCTTCGGGGCCAGCCACAGGCGGATCAGCGGATAGCGGCGGCCGCGGGGGAACAGCGTGCGCCAGGCGAGCGGGCGGTTCTCGTCGCTGAGGCGCCACTTGTAGTCGTGCGCGCCGCCGCCGAGGTCAGCGCTGCGCACACCGCCGGCTGCGGCCGACTCCAGCGCCAGCAGCATCGTCTGCGTGCCGGGCGCGTGCTTCGCCCAGGCGGCGTCGAAGCCGCCGCCCCAGAAGCCGACCGTGTCACCTGCGCGCAGCACCAGCTCGGCGGCGACCGGCCCGTCGGGGCCTTCGAGCAGTGCGACCGCCAGGCGACCGTCGTCGTTCAATGCGCGCGCCGCCGCCTCGATCACGCGGCCTGCCTCCCCGCCGACGTTCGAGCCGCCGCGACCCTCCCAGCGGGCGTGGTGCAGGCACAGCAGCGCCTCGACGGCTTCCGGCTCGGTCGCGAGGCGGCCGCTGACGCCCTCCTCCTCGAGCCGCCGCGCGGTGCGCCGCGCCTCCTTGCGGAACTTGCGCTCGCGGCGCGCCATCCACCCCTCGTAGTCGGCGCCGAGCGCGATCGTCGGCGCATCCATCGTCACGTCCGTGCGCAACAGCGGGCGTCCGCCGCGCGTGGGCCACGCGTCGGCGACCAGCTCGGGCCACGGGTCGCCCGCGTCGATCCCTTCGAACACGACGCTCGCCGGCGGTGGCGTCGCGCCCGCGAGACCGGCCGCGATCGCTGCGGCCACCTCGCGTTCGCGCCCGTCGCGCGCGAGCAGCCCGACGCGGTGGCTGAAGCCGGCGCCGAGCAGGCGGTACTCGGCGAGACCCAGCCGGCCGACCTGCGCGAAGAACGGGCCGACGCCGACGAGCTCGTCGGCGTCGTCGAGCGCGAGCACGACACGCAGGCGCGCGTCGCCGCGCCGCCCCTCGCGCCACCAGGCGAGCATCCAAGCCGGCGCGCAGAAGGGACGCCCGGCAGCGGCCGCGAGCTCGTCCCATGCCTCGACGTACGGCGCTAGTTCCTCAGGTTGTTCGACGACGAGCGTCCGCAGGGCGGGAGAGATGACGGTGGGCACCGGCGGATAGTATGGCGCTGCCGTGGGTCGCGACCGCATCGTCTCCATCCAGACCACGAACGAGCGCGGCGGAGCCGAGTACGCGAACGTCGACCTGCTCGAGGCGCTGCGTCAGCGCGGACACGATGTGCTGCTGGTCACGAACGTGCCCGACATCGCCGCCAAGACGCAGGTGCCGGTGGAGGCGATCGACCTCGGCCCGAAGCTGTCGAAGCGAAGCGTGGTACAGACGGCGCTGGCGACGCCGCGGACGCTGTGGCGCATGGCGCGCGCGCTGCGCGCGGCGCGGCCGGTCGGCGTGACCTTCCTGCACTTCAAGAAGGAGCAGCTGTTGTGCGCGCTGCTGCCGCCGCAGCTGACGGGCCGCATCGCATGGGCCGAGTGGGGGCCCGTGCCGCCGAACCTGCGCAGAGGATTGCCGCGCCTGCTGTACGCACTCGCGGCCCGCCGTGCGCGGGCGATCATGGCCGTCTCGGAGGGCACGAAGCGGACCGTCGTCGACGCGGGCGTACCGGCCGAGAAGGTCGTCGTCGTGCCGAATCTCGTCGACGTCGACGAGGTCAGCTTCGAGCCGGAGGCGCGCGAGCGCCTGCGAGCCGAGTGGGGCGCCGGACCCGACACGCTCGTCGCCGGCTGCATCTCGCGCTTCCAGAGACGCAAGCGCAACGACGTCGTGATCGATGCGATGGCGCACGTCGACGGCGACGTGATGCTCGTGATGGCGGGCGAGGGCGACGAGGAGCCGGCGCTGCGCGAGCGCGCCGCGCCCTTCGGCGACCGCGTGCGCTTCGCGCCGAACGTGCGCGGCCACGTCGAGGCGTTCCTGTCGGCCTGCGACGTGCTCGTGTTCGCGCCGAGCCCGACCGAGGGCGCCCCGCGCGTGATCGTGATGGCACAGCTCGTCGGCGTGCCGGTGATCTCGACGGACCCCGAGGGCGCCGACGAACTCGTCCCGCCCGGCACCGGCACGATCTGCTCGCCCTCGCATGACCCGCAGGCGCTGGCGGCGGCGCTCGCCGTCTACCGCGACGATCCGGAGCGGCGCAGGCGCGAGGGCGCGGCCGGGCGCGAGGCGACGCTCGTGCTGCACGACCCCGAGCGCACGCTGCGAGCGGTCGAGCGGGCGCTCGGCCTCTGACCCTCCCAGCCGCCGGAGCTAGGCGGACGGCAGGCGCGCGCGCAGCGCTCGCAGCCGATCGGCCTGCTCGTCGGTGAGCGCGCGCTTGGCGGCGTTGAGCACCGTATAGCGCATCCGCATCGGAGCGGTGTGTGCGAGCGTGAGCATCCGGCGGCGCCCCGGGGGAATCAGGACGCTCCAGCCGACCGGCTCGCTGCTGTCGGCGAAGCGCTGCTTGTAGGCCTGCTCGCCGGCTCCCAGATCGATCTTCTGCTCGCCCGTCGCGAACGTCTCCTCGACGGTGTCGAGCAGGCCGAGCATCGACGGCTTCAACTTGGCGTGGCGCTCGTCCCAGCCGCCGTTGAGGTAGACCACGGTCTTGCCGGCCGCGAGGAACAGCTGGGCCGAGATCGCCTCGTCCTCCAGTTCGAGCATGCGCAGGCGGAAGCGCCCGGATGGCAGCAGCGCGCGCCCCATGTCCGCCAGCATCGCCGGGAGCTGCGCTCCGAGCTGCACCAGGTGCGAGTCGCCGCGACCCTCCCAGCGTTCGGCGTGCAGGCGGGCGAAGTCGGCGACGTCCTGCTCCAGCGTCGCCTCGGCGGACAGGCGCGTCGTGCCGCCGGCAGCGGCGAAGCCACGGCGCAGCCGGCGCATCTGGCCGCGGAAGTTGGAGCTCTTGCCGGCGAGCCAGGCGTCGAACGACGGTTCGGTCAACGTGACGAGCGGGCAGCCGTGCTGGTGGTACTGCCGCAACGTCGGCTGCCGGGGACCAGGCCAGCGCTCGCGCAGCGCGGCTGCCCAAGGGGTCGCGGTCGGCAGGCCCTCGAGCGCGATCAGGCTGGGCTGAGGCGTCGCGCGGGCGAGCGTCGCGCCGATCGCCGCCGCCACGTCCCGCTCGCGGCCGGGAACGGCGAGCGGCGCGAGGCCGGAGCACAGCTCGATGCCCGGAAGCCGGTAGTCGATGCGGGCCCGGCGCGCTGACGGCTCGACGTAGAAGGGCGCGATGCCGACGAGCTGGTCGCCGTCGCGAACCGCAACGAGGCGCGGCTGCGCGTCGGCCGAGGCGATGTGCCTCCACCAGGCCAGCACGAAGCCGGGCGTCATCTGTGGGCGATCGCAGAGGACGGCGAGCTCATCCCACGCGGCGGACAGCGGCTCCAGGGCGTCCCGCGCGGTGACAAGCTCCGCGGCAAGCATGTGTCGAAGGTAAACGCACAACCGCTCACGAAGTTGGTCAGATGGCGCGCTGGCGCGCTGCCGGCCCCGCGGGCGCGAGCTACCCGAAGACGACGTTCGAGACTGCGTGTCTGTTGGTGAGCGAGCCGTCGCCCGCGGTGAAGCCGACGTAGGCCGAGGCCGGCAGCGTCACCGCCTGCGAGAGCACCTGCGTCCCGTTGACGGCGACCGTCAGCACGCCGCCCGCGGTCGTCACTCTCACGTGGTTCGTGTTGCCCTGCAGTCTCGGCACGAGGTTCGCAGTCGCGATCCAGTGCAGCAGGTCGGTGCTGGTGCTGGACACGGGGCCATCGGAGATCCCGGCGAAGTTGTTCGACGGGGCGACCGAGTTCTTGTACTCGACGAGCGCCGTCGCGATGCCGGGGATGCCGGAGAAGCCGAGGCCGCCGCCGCGCACGCCGAGCTTCGTCGGGGTCGCGCCGGTCGCGGACGCGTTCTGGATCGTGAACGTCATGCCGTCGGCGCCGGTGCCGCCGCCGATGTAGGCGTCGAAGTCGACGGTCATCGCGCGCGGATCGACTGCTCTCGGCCAGAACGCGCTGCCGGACTTGAGCGTTCCGGTTGCGGGCGTCAGCTCGAGCGAGCTGTCTGAGATCAGCGCGGTGCCGTTCAGCTGCCAGCCGCCGAGGATCGGGCTCGGGGTCGTCGTCGAGACCGGCGGCGTGTAGGTGTTGGTGAACGCAGCGGTGTTCGCGCCTGCGAGCAGCGCGAAGGTCGGTGCCGTGAGCTTGCCGCCGGAGACGGTCAGTCTCTGCGCGGCGCCGCCGTTGACGGAGACCGTGGTGGTCCAGTTCGGGTCGCTCTGCGCGGTCTCGGCGACCGAGCAGGAGGAGCCGGCGACGGCGCCCGTGAGCGTCGGCAAGGCGCTGGCGCCGCTGCCGATCGCGGCGGTCGTGAAGGCCGACGGGCAGCTGCCGCTGTACGTGAACGTCTGGGCGGCCTGGCTGGAGCCGGAGGGCGCGCTGACCGTGTTCGTGATTCTCAGGGTCGCCGGATCCGGCGGCGGGGGAGGCGGCGGGGTGCCGCCGTCACCCGAGACCACGACGTTCGAGACCTGGTGGTTGTCGAGCACCCAGCCGGTCGCACCGGTGAAGCCGAGCAGCACGTTCGGCGGCAGCGCGACCGCCTGCGAGAGGTACTGCGTGCCGTCGATCGAGACGGTGACGATCCCGCCGTTCACGTCGACGACGACGTGGCGGGTGGCGGTGCGCAGGTTCGGGATCGCGCTGGAGGTCGCGAGCCACGCGAGCCGGTCGACTGCGCCGTTCGTGCCGTTCGCGATCCCGACGAAGTTCGCCGACGGGTCGACCGCGCCCTTGTACGTGTCGAACGCGACGGCGATGCCGGGGATGCCGCTGTAGCCCAGCGCGCCGCCGCTGGGGCCGAGCGCCGTCGGTCTCGCGACGGCCGCGTCGGCCAGCACGAGCGTCTGGCCGTCGGCCCCGCTCGTGCCCCCGCCGTTGATCGTCGTGTCGAACGCGACCTTGAGGTGGCGGCTGCTGTCGAGCGGTGCTGTGAAGAACGCCGAGCCCGCCGTCGATCTCACCAGCCCGGTCAGCTTCAGCACGCCGGCGCTCGGGAGCGTCGCGACGCCGTTGAGCGTCCAAGCCGGCGTTGCCGGAGCCGGGACGCTGCCCGCGCCGCTGAACGTCACCTGGTGCAGGCCGGTCGAGTCGTCGCCGTTGATCGACCACGCGCCGCTGAACGCGCCGGCGGCGTTGGGCGCGAACGTGACGCTCTCGGTGAGCGTCTGGCCGGGCGCGATGCTCGTGCCCTCCGCCAGCGTCGTGGTGGCGGTGAAGGCGCCGCCGGTCGGCGGCTTGGACTTCGTGATCGTGACGGGGACCCCGCCCGTGTTCGAGACGGTGAACGTTCTCGTCGTTCTGGAGCCGACGACGACGCTGCCGTAGTCGTTCGTCTCGCTTCTGATCTCCAGCACGCCGGACGATCCGGCCGTGCCGGACAGGCCGACCTCGTCGTTGCCGCCGGTCGTGTCGAGTCCGATCGCGCTCTCGAACGTTCCCGGCGCGGTCGGGTCGAACGTGACCGTGACGGTGACCGATGCGCCGGGCGCGATCGTGCTGCCGACCACCGGCACCCCGGACGCGCCGAACGGCGCCGCCGGCAGGTGCACGGCGTTGATCGTGAGCGGCGCGCTGCCGACGTTCTTGAACGTCGCGCTGCCGGACAGGTGGCCGCCGACGGCGGTGCCGCCGAACGACACCAGCGGCGGCGAGACCTCGAGCTGCGCGGTCGCCGCCTGGCCTGTGCCGGACAGCGCGAAGTCGGCGGTCTTGCCCGTGCTCGTCGTGGCCGTCAGCGTGCCGCCGATCGGGCCGGTCTGCGTCGGCGCGAACGTGATCGGCACGTCGATCGTCTGCCCGGCTGCGAGCGTGGCGGGCAGCGGTCTCGACGGCGTGCCGATCGCGAATTGCGTGCTGCTCGATCTCAGCGAGGAGAGGGTGATCGCGTCCGTTGCCGTGAGCGTGACCGTTTTCTGACTCGTGCTGCCGACGGTCGTCGTCGGGAAGGCGGTCGCCGAGCCGGTCAGCACCGGCGTCACCGGCGAGCCGAAGCCGAGCACGTGGCCGTCGCGGGTGCCGACGAAGACGCGACCGGCACCCACGCCGGGCATGTTGAACTTCGCCGAGGTGCCGATCGGCGCGCTCCAGCGCAGTCTCGGCACGCCGCTGACCGGGATCGGGTCGTACGCGCGCAGCTGCGCGCCGACGCCGCTGCCGCCCGGGGTCCAGATCATCCATACGAGCGCCGAGCCGGATGTCGTCCCGTCCGACGTGATGACCGGGGCGCTGGAGCTGAAGCCAAACGCGTCGCTGGAAGTGCCCTGCAGCGACAGGGCCGGCTTGCCGCTGCCGTCGAGCCCGTACTTGTAGACGCGCAGGTTGCCGGAGGAGCCGGCGGCGCTGTTGCCGCCCGACGCCGTCGGGATGTAGACGTAGCCGCCGTCGCCGGGCCACACGCCGGGGCGCGACCAGACGCCGCCGTATGGCCCGATGCGCTGCACGACGCGGTCCGAGCCGGACGGGCCTTGGCGCGAGCCGCCGAGGTCGTCGCGGTTGAGCAGATACACATAGCCCTGCTTGCCGACGGCGACCGCGAGGTTCGGCAGCGTTGCGGTGCCGAAGACCGGTCTCGGCAGGCCCGTGACGCCGCCGGAGGCAAAGTCGGCGTCCCAGCTGTCGAGCGAGAAGGCGTCGAAGGGCGCGAAGAAGTCGGTGGCTCTGAGCGTGCCGTCGGCCTGCACCTTCAGCCGCACGATCGACTCGCCGAGGTTCGCGGGCGGCGTGCTGCCGAGGATCGCGGAGTTCGGCGCGCCGCCGTTGCCGGTGCTGAGCAGGATGTTGCCGGAGCCATCCGAGGTGAGGCCGGCGCCGGACTGCCAGATGCCGGCGCCGTTGCCGGTCTGGTTCGCGACCCAGCGCGCCTTCACAACCCCGGCGGTCGAGACGCCGAACACCCACCCCTGGTAGGGCGTGATGTCGCAGTGGCCGCCGAACGCGGCATAGATCACGCCGTCCATCAGCAGGAGGCCGGGGCGCTGCAGCTCGGTCGTCGCGTTGAAGGTCTGACCGGAGGCGTTCTGCGCCGTGCCGCTCAGTCTCACCGGGAAGCCGGCCTTCTGCGCCCCCGTCGCGAGGTCGATCGCGTCCATGTAGTAGGCCGCTGGCCCGGACGTGCCCGAGGCGTAGGTCTTGTGCGTCATGTATGCCGTGTTGGTGGCGGCGTCGATCACCGGCGTCGCCGTCACGCCGATGTTCGGCGTGAGGTCGCCGCAGCCGATGTCGGCGGCCTTCCAGGGCGTGCCGAGGTTGAGCGGCGCAGCCCACTTCGAGGCGCCCGTCGCGGGGTTGAGGCCGTAGACCTTGTTGTTCTCCGTGACGGCGACCAGCGTGCCGTTGGCGAGCAGGGGCTGGGCGTAGACCTGGCCGTCGACGACCGTCGACCACAGCTGGCCGAACGTGCCGCCGCTGACGAGCTGCGGCGTCAGCGAGGACTGGTCCGGGTGCCAGCCGGTGCGCAGGTCGTCGGCGGAGTTCGTGACGCCGGCCGCGAACGCGGGTACGCAGCCGAGGGCGACGCACGCGAGCGCCAACAGCGTGCACAGCACTGGAACGACACGGCCTCGGCTCATCCTGATCCTCTCGTCTCAAGCGCCCGCGCCGGCATCCATACCGGTCGGAAAATGCAGCTTTCGGCCAAAACGGTAACCGAAAGCTCCATCGCCGGAGCGCGCAACGCTCCTTGAGCGGTGAAGGCCTGTCTAGGGGAGGCGTCTGCGCAGCTCGCGCAGACGATCGGCGCGCTCGGGCGACAGACTGCGCTTCGCGGCATCGCGCAGCTCGCGCCACGTCGTCCGCGGCAGCGTGCGCGCGAGCGCGAGCGGCATGCGGCGCCCCGGCGGAATCAGCACCCACCAAGCGACCGGGTCGGTGCCGTCGGCGAAGCGCAGCTTGTACGGCTGCGCGCCCGGCCCGAGATCCATCCGCCGTTCCCCGCGCGCGAACGCATCCTCGATCGCGTCGAGGATCCCGAGCATCGCCGGCTTGAACTGGGCGAACTCCTCATCCCAGCCGCCGTTGATGTAGATGACCTCGCTGCCGATCGCCGCGAACAGCTGGACAGAGATCGGCTTACCGTCGATCTCGAGCACGCGCAGGCGGAAGTCGCCCTGCTCGAGCAGCTCGTGTCCGATCGCCTCGTAGGCGGCGGACAACGACGCGCCGCCGGCGACGATCGAGGATGCCCCGCGGCCCTCCCAGCGGCCCGCGTGCAGTTGCACCATCGCCGCCCAGTCGTCGTGCAGGGTCTCGCGCGTACTGAAGCGCCCGCTTCCACCCGCTTCCGCGAAGCGCCGGCGCATGCGGCGCATCTGACTGCGGAAGTTCGAGCTCTTCGCAGCGAGCCAAGCGTCGAACGACTCCTGCGTCATCGCGACGGTGGGGGAGCTCATCGTGAAGTACCGCCGCAGCAGCGGACGCGTCCGCCCGGGCCACTGCTCGGCGAGCGCGATCGGCCAGCAGGTGGCGACCGGGATGCTCTCGAGCGCCAGCACGTCCGCACGGGGGTCGGCGTCCGCCAGCACGCGTGCGACCGCGTCCGCCGCCTCCCACTCGCGCCCGCCGTGCGCGAGCAGGGTCGTGCGTGGCATGTCGCCCGCCAGCAACCGGTAGTCGGCCGCGCGACGCGGCTGTGAGAGGTCGACGCACAGCGGCGCCAAGCCGATCAGCTTCCCGCCCTCGCGCACCGTCACGATGCGCGGCGTCTGGCTCGCCCCGGCGAGCTCGCGCGAGAGCGTCAGCACCCAGGTGGGCGCCGCGAGCGGCTCGCCGCAGGCGGTGGCGAGCGCCTGCCACTCCGGCACCAGCGCATCGATCCGCTCGCGGTCGGTGAGGATCTCGGCGTCGAGGCTCATTGCGGGCGGTGCATCCTAGGCGCGGTTGCCGCCGCGCAGCTTGCGCTGGGCAGCGCGCAGCCGTCTCAGCTGCTCGTCGGACAGCATGCGGTGGGCGCTGTCGCGCAGCCGCGCCCGCGCGAGCGCGGGGGCGGTGCGGGCGGCGGTGAGCGGCAGCCGCGGGCCCGGCGTCATCAGGACCCCCCATGCGAGCGGTGCGCTGCCGTCGGCGAAGCGCAGCTTGTAGGACTGCTCCCCGACGCCGAGGTCGAAGCGCCGGGCCCCCTGCTCGAAGACGTGCTCGACCTCGTCGAACAGGCACACCAGCGAGGGCTTCAGGTCCGCGTGGCGCTCGTCCCAGCCGCCGTTGACGAACAGCACCGTCCCGCCGGCGCCGACGAACAGCTGCGCGCAGATTGTCTCGCCGTCGAGCTCGAGCACTCGCAGCGCGAAGCGGCCGGCATCGAGCAGCTGCTCACCGCAGTCGATGACGAAGGCGGTGAAGCGGTCGGCGAGGTCGACAAGGTTCGAGTGGCCTCTGCCGTCCCAGCGCATCGCGTGCAGGCGCGTGAGCGCGGCGGCATCGGCCGCGAGCGTCTCCCGCGTGGCCAGCCGCGAGACGCCGCCGGCGTCCGCGAATCTGCGTCGCAGGCGGCGCATCTGGCCGCGGAAGTTCGAGCTGCGGCCGGCGAGCCACGCGTCGAACGAGCCCTCCTGCAGCGACATCAGCGGGTTGCCCTCGTACTGCGTGAGCCGCAAGGGCGCACGCAGCGAGCCCGGCCAGCGGTCGCGCAATGCCGTGAGCCAGTGTGCATCGAGCGGCGTGGCATCGAATCGCAGCGCGTCTGGTCGCGGCTCGGCGCCTGCAAGCGTCGCGGCCGTCGCCTCGGCGACGTCCCACTCGCGCCCGGCGAACGCAAGCGGCGCGAGGCGGCCGGCGATCTCGATGCCGGGGAGGCGGTAGTCGAGCCGGCCGCCGCCGTCGGGCTCGACGAAGAACGGCGCGATGCCGACGACCTCCGCGCCGTCGCGCACGACGACCGTGCGCGGCGTCGCGGTCTCGGGGGCGACGTGGCGCCACCAGGCGAGCACCCATGCGGGGCTCATCTGCGGTAGCCCGACGGCGATCGCCAGCGCGTCCCACTCCGGCGTCAGCTCAGCGAGCCGCTCGACGTCGGTGATCAACTCGCCCTCGAGCACGGCGCGTCACCGGCTCCTGTTTGTCGCTGCGGGCGCCTGGTCCAGCGCGACGGCCGGATCGACGCGTGGGTCGATCGCCTGCATCGGCGCGCGGCCCTTCAGCACGATCTCCTGGAACTCGTCCTCGGCATCGGACTGCATCACGATCGCCCCACCGACGCCGAGCGTCGCGTGGTCGCCGTCGATCACGATCGTGCGGATCACGATGTTGAGGTCGACGCCGCCGCTGAGACCGAAGTAGCCGATCGCGCCGGAGTACACGCCTCGCGCCTCGCCCTCGATCCGATCGATGATCTCCATCGTGCGTTTCTTCGGCGCGCCGGTCATAGAGCCTCCCGGGAAGCATGCGCGGATGCAGTCGGGCGGCTCGACGTCCTCGCGCAGCAGGCCGCGCACGGTCGAGACGAGCTGGTGGACGGTCTCGTAGGTCTCGACGTGCATCAGATAGGGCACGTGGACCGTGCCGACCTCGCACACGACGCCGAGGTCGTTGCGCAGCAGGTCGGCGATCATCAGGTTCTCGGCGCGCGTCTTCTCGTCGGAGCGCAGCTGCTCGGCGAGCCGCACGTCCTCGGCCGGCGTCTCACCGCGACGGCATGTCCCCTTGATCGGCTTCGCCTCGGCCCAGCGATCGCGGCCGATCGACAGGAAGCGCTCCGGCGAGGAGCTCAGCACGGCCGAGTCGCCGACGCGCAGGAAGGCGGAGAAGGGCGCAGGGTTGACGCGGCGCAGCGTGCGGTAGAGCGGCAGCGGCTCGGGCCGGACCTCGGCGGTCACCTTGTTCGTGAGGCAGATCTCGTACGTCTCGCCGTCGATCAACTCCTGCTTGCAGCGCGCGATGTCATCGAGGTACTGCCGATGCGAGCGGCTCAGGTGAAACGGCACCGGCGGATCCGCGCGCTCGCCCGACAGCCGCTCCCAGTCGGCCGCCTCGACCGGTGGCAGCGAGACGAGGCGTAGGCTGGTGTCCCGGATCCAGTGGTCGGCTTGCTCGACGCCGTCGGGCTCCGAGACGCAAAGGACGTAGGTGGTGCGCTCGACGTGGTCGAACGCGATCAGGCGGTCGGCAAACACGAACGCCGCGTCCGGCATCGAGGAGACATGCGCCGCCTTGCCCCCGCAGTCGGCCTTCAGCTCGTAGCCGAGATAGCCGACGAAGCCGCAGTTGAAGTCGAACGGGAGCTCGTCGGAGGCGTAGCGCAGCCGGCGGCCCTCGCGGCTGAGGTAGTCGAAGATCGACTCCTCGCTCGTCTCGACGAGACCGTTTCGGTCGACGTGCACGACGCCCTCGGTGACGTCGTAGGTGATGACGGCCGAGAGCGGGCCCCCGGGAGCGCCCATGAACGAGAAACGGGAGCCGGTGTCGACCTTGCTGCTGTCGAGCCAGAAGGCGTGTTCCGCGTCGCCGTAGAGATGGACGAACGCGCGCTCGGGGTCGACGAGCGCGTCGAGCCGCTTGGCGCTTAGCGTCAGCCGCGTGCGCGGTTCGGTGGGCCCTTCGCGCGGCGCCGCGGGTGCTCGCGGCGCGCCGTTGCGCTGCGACTCCTGCGTGCCGTTCAGCGCCTGGTGCTCGGCCGTCAGGTCGCGGAAGTTCGCGAGCAGCTTGCGCCCGTACTCGGTGCTGATCGACTCCGGGTGGAACTGCACGCCCCAGCGCGGCCGCGTGCGATGCGCGACGGCCATCAGCACGCCGTCGCTCGTCCACGCGATCGGCTCGAGCTCATCGGGCAGCGGCGTCTGCACGCACAGCGAGTGATAGCGGACAGCTTGGAACTCCCGCGGGATCCCGGCGAACAACGGCGACTCCTCGTGCAGCACCGCGCTCAGCCGCCCGTGCATGACCTCCGGTGCGTGCACGACCGTTCCGCCGCTGGCCAAGCCAAGCCCCTGGTGGCCGAGGCAGACGCCGAGCAGCGGCACCTCCGCCTCGACGATCGCGCGGGCGCAGACGCCGAAGTCCTCCTCGCGGTCGGGCCGGCCCGGCCCGGGGGAGACGACGACGTTGTCGAACGCCAGCTTCGACAGCTCCTCCCACGACGCCTCGTCGTTGCGCACGACGATCGGCTCGTCGCCGTTCGCCTCCGCCAGCAGCTGGAAGAGGTTGTAGGTGAACGAGTCGTAGTTGTCGATCAGGAGGGTCTTCATGGTGCCGGGGACGGGAATGGATCTCTCGGCAAGAGTCGCACCGGATCGCTCGCTGCAAGATTCTCGGTCGCGGGCGGGCGATGCTATAGAGAAGCGGTCAGATGAATCATCCGCTTGAGCCAGATCCCGCGCTCGGTGTCTTCTCGACGATGCTGGTCGTCGACGGGCGGCCCGTCGAGCTCGACGCTCACCTCGCTCAGTTGCGCGCGAGCGTCCGTGCGCTGTTCGGTCTGGCGCTGCCCGGGTGGGCGGCGGAGGCGGTCGCTGAGAAGGCCCGGGGGCTCGAGCTGGGGCGTGTGCGCCTGTCGGTCGCCGCCGCGGACGGTGAGCCGCGGCTCGAGGCGCTTGCGAGATCCCTCGACCGTGCAGTCGTCCTACGGGATGGCGCACTCGACCTCTGCAGCACGACGGTCTCGGGCTGGCATGGGGCGCACAAGTGGGTCGACCGGCGACTGCTCGACGGGCTCGACGCCGCGGTGGCGCCTGCCGGTGCGTTGCTGGTCGAGCCCGATGGACGGGTGCTGGAGACGACGCGCGCGAACGTCTTCGCGCTCTGCGATGACGGCGTGCTGCGGACGCCGCCGGCCGACGGCGCGATCTTGCCCGGGGTGACGCGGGCGCAAGCGATCGCGATCGCCGAGGAGGCCGGCCTGCCGGTGTGCGAGGAGCCGCTGCGACTCGACGCGCTGCACGCTGCGCGCGAGGTGTTCGCGACCGGCTCGATCCGCGGTGTCGAGCCCGTGCGCTCGCTCGACGGCGTTCCCGTCGGCAGCCACCGTGACGTCGCGACCGCGATCGCCGATGCGCTGCGTCGTCGCTATGCCGACGCGCTGCGCTGCGCGCGCAGCGCACGCAGCTCGTCGATGCGGATGACGCGCAGTCCGAGCAGGCCGGCGACGTAGAACAGCCCGCCGACGATCCCCGCGGGGAACAGCCCGAGCGGCGAGACGAGCGTCATCACACCCGTCATCGCGGCCGCCACGAGCAGCGTCGCGAGCATGCGCCACGGCTGGATCGGCAGGCGCAGCGTGTAGAGCGCGGTGCCGAGCATCAGCACCATCGTCAGCACCTCGGTGGCGACCGTCGCCCACGCCGAGCCGAGCGCGCCGTACTCCGGGATCAGCCACACGTTTAGGCCGATGTTCGCGATCGCGCCGAAGCCCGAGTAGAGCGCCAGGCGCCAGTGCAGGTTCAGCAGCGGCGCGAGGAAGCCCGCCAGGGTGCCGAAGCAGATCGACACGAACGCGATCATCAGCACCGGCAGCACGTCGGCGGTGCGCGCGAACTGCTCGCCGTAGAGGACATGGACGATCTGGTCCGACAGCGCGATCGTGACGGCGAGGATCGGCAGCGAGATCACCGTCATCAGCTCTGCGGCTCTCTGCACGAGCCGCTTCATGCGGTTCGGGTCGTTCTCACTGACGGCCGACAGCACGGGGAAGAACGACGACATCACGGCCGCCGGCAGGAACAGCAGCGGTGCCAGGAAGCGGTAGGCGGCGCCGTAGATGCCGGTCTCCTCCTCGGTCGACAGCTGCAGCAGCAGGACCGAGTCGATCTGGTAGTAGATCGTGATCAGCAGGCTCGCGATCCCGAGCGGGACGGCGACCTTCATCAGCGGTCGCCACAGCCTGCGGCCCGCGCGCCAGGCGATGTTCGCGTAGCGCTGCGCCGCCCGCAGCTGCAGCGTGCAGATGATCGCGAGCACGAACACGTAGGCGATCGCGAAGTCCACGACGGACGCGCCCGTGAAGTAGAAGGTCACCGTCACGCCGAGCCACAGGACGCTCTGGATCACACCGAACGAGAGCGCGAGGCCGGCGCGCAGGCGCGAGTTGAAGACGGCCATCAGCGCGCTGCCGCCGCTGGAGAAGATCGTCAAGGTGAGGATCCACGCGGCCTCGTGGCCGGTGTCGAGGAAGAACGGGATCGTCACCGCGCACAGCGCCGCAACGACGAACGAGAGCAACACGCGCATGCCTGCCAGCGCGCCGAGCCACTCCGACTCGCGCTCCGGCTCGGCTGACATCCGCTGCATCGCGACAGTCGTCAGGCCAAGGTCGGTCAAGACGCTGAAGATCCCGACGTAGGCCCCCACGGCGGTCCAGACGCCGAAGCCGTCCGGGTCGAGCGTGCGTGCCGCGAGCGAGACCGTCGCGACGCTGATGACCATCGAGATCAGGCGCATGACGAGCTGCGTCCCGATGTTCGAGGCGATGTGGCGGCCGCCGGCCGCGGCGGCGTCGCCGGCCTGGCCGCCACCGAGAAATCGCCGCCGCAGCGTTCGGATTCGGACGGCCATGTGTGGAATACTCTCGCAGCCTTGCGCGTCCTCGTCGTTCTGCCGTTCCCCCCGCTCGTCGAAGGCGGAGCCGCCTCGCGTTGCGCGATCGGGATGCTGCGCGGCCTGGCGGGTCACGGAGTCGAGCTCCAGGTGCTCGCCGCGCACCTGCGCAACGACATGCGCGAGGGCCCGCGGGGCGGGCTCCCGGCGGGCCTGCCGATCGAGCTGTCGCCGGTCGAGCATCCGAGCCGCGCGCGCACGCGTCGGCTGCGCTTCACGAAGCCGTCCAGCGTGCTCGAGCAGACGCCGTTCCCCGCGCTCCTGCAGGAGCGCGCGCGGGACGTCGACGTCGTCCATTTCGTGGAGCTGGGCGCTGCGACGCTCATTCCCGTCGTTGATCGGCCGGCGGTGACGCAAGTCCACTGCCTGACCCGTCGGGACCGGGACATCCGTCCGCCGTGGACGAGCGAGGGCCGTGTCGCAATCGAGTTGCTGCGCGCCGAGCGACGCATCTTCAAGCAGTCGAGATGGCTGCTCGTGAACTCGCGCGAGGTCGCCGATCCGCTGGCGAAGATCGCCCCGCACGCCCACGTCGCGGTCGCTCCGCTGCCGCTCGATCCGGCCATTTACACGCCGCGCGCTCCGCTCGACGCGCCCGTCGCAGGTCTGATCGGGACGGCCGAGTGGCCGCCGACCGCGAACGCGGTGCAGCGGCTGCTGACGTCGGTCTGGCCGCGCGTTCTGGAGCGACGCCCGGACGCACGACTGCTGCTTGCCGGCTTCGGCATGGAGCGCGAGGCGTTCCCGCACTTGCCGGACCTGCCGGGGGTCGAGTGGCGCGGCACCGTCCCGTCGGCGACCGATTTCCTGCGCGAACTCGGCGTGCTGCTGTATCCGCTCGGGCGCGGCAGTGGCGCGAAGATCAAAGTGCTCGAGGCGCTTGCGCTCGGCGTGCCGGTCGTCACGACGCCGGACGGGGCGGAGGGGATCGGCAGCTACGACGGTCTGGCAGTCGACACCGACGATGGCGCGCTCGCCGACGCGACCGTCGCACTGCTCGGCGACGACGCCGCTCGACAGGCGGCTGGCGCGGCGGCGCACGGCACGTTCGACCGTTACCACGCTCCGCTGCCGGCGACGGTCCCACTGCTGGAGCTGTACGAGCAGATGGCGGCGGCCGGCGTCCGACGGCGCGCGGCGGCCTGAGGCCCGTGCGCTCCGCCACGATCGTCCGCCTTCTCGGGTGCGCATTGAGTGTGGCCGCGATCGCGGGCGCAGCGCTCGCGGGCTGCGCCGGCGAAGCGGGTTCGGTGAGCGTTCCGGCGCCGCCGGCCGGGGCGCCGCCGCTGCGCGTGGGCTTGATCGCGAACGCCTCCGGACAGGGCAGCGGCTCCGGCCGTCGCCACGAGCTGCAGCGCGCACAGGCGTTGGGCGTCCGCTGGATCCGCGAGGAGCTGGCATGGAGCGCGATCGAGCGTTCGCCCGGCCACTACCGCTGGGGGCGCTTCGACGCGTTGATGATCTCCGCGACGCGCGCAAGGCTCAACGTCCTGCCGCTGCTGCTCGGCACGCCGTGGTGGGCGGGCCCGGGAACGTTCGCGCTGCCGAACAACCCGTCCGCGTTCGGCGCCTTCGCGGCCCACGCGGCGGCGCGCTACGGCCCGGGCGGCAGGTTCTGGCGCGCACATCCGCGACTCGACGCGCGACTTGCGCCGCGTTGGTTCGAGGTATGGAACGAGCCGTTCTACCGCGCCTACTCGACCACCGGCGTCGACCCTGCGCGCTACGCGGCGATGGTGAGAGCAGCGACGATCGACGGTCGCGCGGCCAACCGCTCGACGCGCTGGCTGATGGCAGCCGACCTGACCTACCTGGACAGCTCCGGGCGGCGCCATGAGTGGCTGCCGGCGCTCGCCGCCGCCGACCCGAACCTGATGAAGCTGATCGACGGCGTCGCCGTGCATCCGTACGTGTTCGGGGCGCCGGGCGCCGACGACGGGATCCCACTGCCGTTCCGCTTCGAGCGCATCACCGCGATCGCACGGCAGCTCGCACAGTTGGGCGCGGCGCGCGTGCCGCTGTGGATCACGGAGATCGGTTGGAGCACGTGCGACAAGCGCCCCGACTGCGGATCGGAGCAGGAACAGGCGCAGCGCATCGTCGATCTTTTCACCCGCGTGCGCAGCAAGCCGCTGTCAGACCGCGTGCGCGCGGTCTTCCTCTACCACCTGCACGACTTCCCGGGTCGCGCGGAGAGCGATCGCGAGGCGCACTACGGTTTGCTGCGCACGAACGGCTCGCGCAAGCCGGCGTGGAACGTGTTGCGCAGCGAGGCGCGGCTCGCGGGCGGCTGAGACGCGGCGGCGGCGCTCTCAGGCCGGCGCTGCGAGGAAGTTCCAGATCGGCTCGGCGAAGACCGCTTCGAAGCCGTCGCGCGTGTAGGGCCCGTCGCCTTCGAGATCGAAGACCCGCAGGCCGGCCTCGCTCAGCAGGTCGAACACCTCGCCGGGCTTCGAGCCATACAGATCGGCGCCGCCGATGCCATGCTCGAAGATCACGAACGGCTTGTGGCGCGCGAGCGTCTCGGCCGCGCCGCGCATTACGAGCAGCTCGGCGCCCTCGACGTCGATCTTCACCAGCGACGGGACGTAGCCCTCCGGCAGCGCGTCGTCGAGCTTGTCGAGCCGCACGGTGATCTGCTCGACCTGGTCCGCGTGCGCCGGCAGGTCCTCACGCTGGCGCAGGCCGCTCATCGCGGGAGCGTTCAGGACGTGCGTGAACTCGGCACTGCCCGCCTCCTCGGAGCAGGCGGCGTTGCGCACGTCGACCTGCGGATATCTGACGGTGAGCTCCTGCGCGAGGCCGGGGATCGGCTCGTAGGCGATATGCCGGCCGTCGGGAGCGACGGCGAGGATCATCTCGAGCGTGTCGCCTTGGTTGGCGCCGACGTCGATCGCGTTGCCGTCGTGGCGCAGGGCGGTCGCAAGTACGACCCGCATCGCGTGCTCGTCGCGCAGCATGCGCCGCGAGGTCGGATCGAACGCCGAGCGCGCCTCGCGCACGCGGCCCACCACCATGCGGGCGTGGTCTTCGTGGCCGGTGCGGGTGACAACCGAGCGGGCGGAGCGGCGCAACGCGTCGGCAGTGGTGCGAAGGGGGGAGGCCATGCGGCGCTGATGCTAAACGGTCGGCGGGACAGGCGGTCCGTTGGCTCGTCCGGGTCGCGTCGGGATGAAAACGGTAAGGAATGGTCAGGAGGTCTGGCGTCAGCGGTCTGACCTCTGTATCTTTCCCCCTGTCTATCGGGGATACGGCGTACGGCCGCTGTCGGTGGCGACGAATCGCCCTGGGCGCGGGCAGGAGACGTAGGGGGATTGGGAGACGATGGTATTTCTCGATACTCGCCGCGAGGCGGGGCGATCACTGCCGGGCAAGACGGCTCGCGCGGAACGCCGGGCACTGGTGTGCTGTGTCGTCGCCGTGCTCATGCTCGCAGGCGGCCTCGGCCTCGTGCTGTCCCGCTCCGAGCAGCGCCGCTCCGGGACGAACGGCGTCTTCCCGCAGGCCAACGTTCTGGCTGGCGCCGGGGCGACGGCGTGCCAGGGGCGCGAGCTGCTGCCGGCCGACACGACGGCGGTGCAGATAACCGGCTGGAGCCAGGCGCCGCCGGTCGTCGTCCTGCGCCACGACGGACGTGTGCTCGACAGCGTCGAGGGTGTCGTGGATCAAGCAGCATGGGTCATCCGAGCGCCGATCGATCGCACGGAGCGCGCACTCGACGGCGTCCGCGTCTGCCTCGTCCTGCGCGCATCCAGCGCGCTCGGCCGCGGTTTCACGCCGCCGGGCGTCGGAACGCTTGTGGCGGGTCGTCCCTTCCCCGGCAACTCGCTCGCGATCAGCTACCTCATGTCGGGAACCCGGCCCTGGTGGGGGTTTGCGGCGACGGTCGCCGAGCGGATCGGCGCCGACCACGCGCACGGTGGCCTCGGCTGGGTCATATGGGCGATGGCGGGTCTGATCGCCGCGTCGCTGGCGCTCACCGGCCGCATCGTCCTGCGCACGCTCGTGCGAGACCGGCCGATGCCGCAGCTCGGCCTGGCGATCGCGGTGGTCGCCGTGCTCAACGCATCCGCTTGGTCCCTCGTCACGCCGGCCTTCCAAGTGCCGGACGAGGTCGGACACGTCGCATACGTCCAGTCGCTGGGCGAGTCGGGCAGGCCGCCGGCGAACCCGCCGGCGCTCGCGATCTCCCCCGAGCAGGCGATCGTGATGAGGGACACCGGTTTCGGGGACGTGCCCGGCCTGACCTCCCGGGCCGCCGGCTGGTCCCGCCAGCAGGAGCACCAGCTCTCAGCCGACCTCGCGCGACCCCTCTCGCGTCGGCCGACGATCTCGGCGGGCGAAGCGGAGCCGGAGCCGCCGCTCTACTACGCGCTGGAGGCGATCCCCTATCGCGTCGCGCACGGCGCCACGCTGCTGGACCGCATGATGCTCATGCGCTTCTGCTCGGCGCTGCTCGCCGGCGTCACCGCGCTGCTGTGCTTCCTGTTCGTGCGCGAGTGCCTGCCCGCCAAGCCGTGGGCGTGGACGGTCGGCGGCCTGGGCGTCGCGCTCGTCCCGATGCTCGGGTTCATCGCCGGCGGCGTGAACCCGGACGCGCTGCTGTACGCGCTCGCGGCGGCGCTGTTCCTCTGCCTGGCGCGCGCGTGGCGGCGCGGGGTGACGATGCGGCTGGCACTCGCGATCGGCGCGCTGATCGCGGCCGGGATGCTGACGAAGGTGAACTTCTACGGCCTCGTGCCCGGCGCTCTGCTCGGGCTCGCGCTCGCGGCGCGTCGTACGACGCACGCCTGGGACCGGCGCGTGGTTGGGATGGTCGGCGGCGCGACACTGCTCGCGGCGGGCCTGTTCGCGGTCGGCGCTGCGTTCGAGGCGCTCGCCTGGCACCGCTCGCTGCTCGCCGCTCGCCCTATGGCGCCGGAAAGTCACGTCGGACCGCTGAGCCATCTCGGCTACATCTGGCAGGTGTTTCTGCCGCGGCTCCCGTTCCAGCCGCAGACGGCGCTGGGCGAACCCGGCTACCAACAGCTGTTCCAGTCGTTCATCGGCGCGTTCGGACAGATGGTGGTGTGGTTCCCCACCTGGGTCTATCGGCTGCTCGCCGTGGGATTCGCGCTGATCGGGCTGCTCGTCGTGCGGGTCCTCCACGCCGACCCCCGCGAGCTGCGCTGGCGCCGCGGCGAGCTGCTCGGCTACGCCGCGATGGCAACTGCGCTGATGCTGTTGATCGGCCTCTCCGCCGACCTGCGCCGCAACCTCGTCGGAATGGTGCAGGGTCGCTACCTGTTGCCGCTGCTGCCGCTGTTCGGCGCGCTGCTGGCGCTCGGCGCCCGCGGCGCCGGCGAGCGCTGGGGCCGGTCCGTCGGCGTCGCGATCGTGTCGAGCATGGTCGCCCTGACCCTGTTCGGCCAGCTCCTGACGATCGCGTGGTTCTACAGCTGAGGAGCCGTACTACGGGCGTCCGCTGCCAACCGCCGCGCGCAGCGCCCGGCGCAGGCGGCCGAGCGTGACGACGCCGCGCAGCACGCCGCCGCCGTCGAGCACCATCATCGCGCCGAGCGTGCGCAGGCCGTCGGCGTCGAGCAGCGCGCGCAGCGACTGGTCCTCGCCGATTCGCCAGCGCCCGGCCTCATCGGCCTCCATCAGCTCTCTCACCAGCTGCACCGGGCGCCCATCCTCGACCGCATGGCGCGCACCCTCCTCGCGCAGCACGCCGACGAAGCGGCCAGCCGCGTCGACGACCGGAAACCACGGCCAGCGGTAGCGCATGAAGAACTCGTCGAGCGCCTGCGCGGCCGGCAGCTCCTCGGGGACGCTCACCGGGTCGTTGTCCATGATGTCGCCGACGCGCACGTCCTCGAGCTGCTCCGTCAGCGCCGTCTGGGCCAGCAGCGCTCGCGAGGCGCCGCCGATCATCAGCCCGACGAACACGAACCAGATGCCGATCAGGCTCGCGAGCCCGATCGTGACCCACAGCCCGCCGCCGATCAGCACGATCGAGAACGCCTGGCCAAGGCGCGCGGCGACGCGCGTGCCGCGGTTGCGGTCGCCGGTCGCCCGCCACACGAGCGCGCGCACGATCCGCCCGCCATCGAGCGGGTAGGCGGGGACCAGGTTGAAGACGAGGACGATCAGGTTCATCGTCACGAGGAAGCCGATCGTCAGCAGCACCGGCGTGACGTCTCCGCCGGAGGCGAGCAGCGCCGCGTCGACGAAGCGATCCGGCCCGACGAGCGCGAACCCGACGAGCAGGCTCGCGACGATGATCGCCAGCGTTGCCAGCGGTCCCGCACCCGCGACCTCCAGCTCCTCGCGCGGCGTGCGGCTCTCGCGGCTCATCAGCGCGAAGCCGCCGAGCGGGGAGATCGTGATGCCGGCGACGTCGATCCCGTGCCGCCGCGCCGCCAGCGCGTGGCCCAGCTCGTGTACGACGATCGAGGCGAACAGCAACAACGCGCTGGCCACCGCAGTCAGGTACGCGGTCGTGTCCGAGCTGTCGAGCGTTTCTTGAAAGCTGCTCGACAGCCAGAAGATCACGAGGAACAGGACGACGAACCAACTGAAGTCGACGCCCACCCGGATGCCGAGGATGCGCGCCAGTTGGATCGATCCGGGGCGCCCGAACATGGTGGAATGGTCGCACAGCGCGCGCAACGTCCTTCGCAGCGCTCGACCATCCGGCCACCAGAACCGACGAGGACCCCATGAGCGACGCCCTGACCGAGCTGCGCGAGCGGCTCGCCGAGATCGCCGACCTGAACGCCGCCGGCGGCCTGCTCGGCTGGGACCAGCAGACGATGATGCCCGAGCGCGCTGCGCCCCAGCGCGCCGAGCAGCTGGGAACGCTCGGCAAGCTCATACACGAGCGCTTCACCGATGACGCGATCGGGCGGCTGCTCGACGCGGCCGCGCCGGAGCCGGATTCGCGCGATGCCGCGCTCGTGCGCGTGACGCGCCGCGATTGGGACAAGGCGCGCCGCGTGCCGAGCGAGCTCGCGGCCGAGCTGGCGCGCGCCGGTGCGCTCGGCCATCAGGCGTGGGTGGAGGCGCGCGAGCGGTCGGACTTCGCCGCGTTCCTGCCGTTCCTGCGCAAGAACGTCGAGCTGAAGCTGCGCTACGTGGAGTGCTTCGACGGCTACGACGACCCGTACGACGTGTTGCTCGACGACTACGAGGAGGGCATGACGAGCGCCGAGGTCGACGCGCTCTTCACCGAGCTGCGCGCCGGGCTCGTCCCTTTGATCGCGGCGATCGCCGAGCGTGCCGACGCGGTCGACGCCTCGCTGCTGCACGGCGACTTCCCGGTCGAGGGGCAGCGCGAGCTGGTGGGTCGCGTGCTGCGGCAGCTCGGCTGGAGTGCGGACGGCTGGCGCCTCGACGAGGCCGCGCACCCGTTCGCGACGAGCTTCGGTCCCGGCGACGTGCGGCTCACGACGCGCTACGACTCGTCGTATGTCGGGATGGCCCTGTACGGCGCGATCCACGAGTTCGGGCACGGACTCTACGAGTCGCAGGTCGATCCGGCGCTCGCGCGCGGACCGCTCGGCGAGGGTGTCTCGCTCGGGGTGCACGAGTCGCAGAG
>DATFPW010000073.1:0-2317 GCA_035264605.1 Conexibacter sp.
CGGCCGCAGCCGCGCGCCCTTGCACTCGGGGCACGGCCGCATCGTCATGTACTCCTCGATCTTCTCGCGCGACCAGTCCGAGTCGGTCTCCTTGTAGCGGCGCTCGAGGTTCGGGACGATGCCCTCGAAGTTCGTCATGTAGGAGCGCTTGCGCCCCATGCGGTTGCGGTAGGTGACGTAGATGCGGTCGCCGTTCGTGCCGTACAGGAACAGGTCCTGCTGCTCGGTCGTCAGGTCCTCCCACGGCGTGTCGAGGTCGATCTCGTACCGCTCGGCGATCGCCTGCGTGATCTGGTCGTAGTAGGTCGAGGCGCCGCTCGCCCACGGGAGGATCGCGCCGTCGCCGATCGACAGCGACGCGTCCGGGACCACCAGGTCGGGATCGATCTCCATCTGCGAGCCCAGGCCCGTGCAGCGCGGGCACGCCCCGTGCGGTGAGTTGAACGAGAACATCCGCGGCTCGAGCTCGGGCATCGAGATCCCGCAGTGCAGGCACGCGAAGCGCTCGGAGAACGTCAGCAGCTCGGGTGGGTGGGACTGGTTGTCGCGCGGCAGCGTCTCGATCTCGAGGATCCCGTCGGCCAGCGCGACCGCCGTCTCGACCGAGTCGGCCAGCCGCTTGCGCGCCTCCGGCCGCATGACCAGCCGGTCGACGACGACCGAGATGTCGTGCTTGAACTTCTTGTCGAGGACGATGTCCTCCTCGAGCAGCCGGATCTCGCCATCGACCTTTACGCGCGTGAACCCCTCGCCGCGCAGCTCCTCGAACTGCTTGCCGTACTCGCCCTTGCGGCCGCGCACGATCGGCGCCATGACCATGAAGCGCGTGCCGTCCTCGAGCCCCATGATCTGGTCGATGATCTGCTCGGCCGACTGGGCCGCGATCGGGCGCCCGCAGTTGAAGCAGTGCGGCTTGCCGATCCGCGCCCACAGCAGCCGCAGGTAGTCGTAGATCTCCGTGACGGTCCCGACCGTCGAGCGCGGGTTGCGCGACGTCGTCTTCTGGTCGATCGAGATCGCCGGCGACAAGCCCTCGATCGAGTCGACGTCGGGCTTGTCCATCTGGCCCAGGAACTGGCGCGCGTAGGCGCTCAGCGACTCGACGTAACGACGCTGCCCCTCGGCGTAGACCGTGTCGAACGCGAGCGACGACTTGCCCGAGCCCGAGAGTCCCGTGATGACCACCAGGGCGTCGCGCGGCATCGCCACCGTGACGTCCTTGAGGTTGTGCTCGCGCGCGCCGGTGACGACGATCTGGGACTGGCGGGACACTCGATCCAGTGTACGTAACGGCCGGACGGAATCGTCGAACACGCGTTCGTGTTCGAGTTCCGTCGTCCGAAAATCCGGTCGGCGCTGCCCGATGCGAATAGGATCGGGATTCAGCTGCGGAGGAGCTTCGATGATTCGGTGGGCGCCTTGGGAAGTCGGTGTTGACCGGCCGGCCGTGTCCGGCGCGCGGCTGCTCGGGCGCTTCCGCGCGGCAGAGCCCGGGCGCGCCGTCTGGATATCCCTCTGGATCGCGGTAGTCGTCTCCGAGCTGCTCGCGCTGCGGCCCGTCCTGCTCGACCGCGAGGCCCCGATCCAGGGCCTCGACGTCGTCTTCACGCTCGTCGGCGGCTCGTTCGCCGCCTTCGGTCTGGTCGCGTGGCGCCGCCGGCCCGACAGCCGCAGCGGCATCCTGATGACGGCGACGGGATTCGCGTTCTTCGTCTCGCCGCTGCTCGGCCAACTCGACGCCCCGCTCGCGCACACGATCCGCGTCCTGGCCGTCGACTGGTGGGTCTTCGGCTTCGTCGCGCTGATCCTCACGCTGTTGACGCGCGGGCGGCTGCAGACGCGCCTGGACCGGCTGCTCGTCGCGTCGTTCGCGATCCCCCTCGGGGTCGGCCAGGTCCTCTGGATGCTCTTCGATCCCGAGCAGGGTCACCTGCTGCTCGCGTTCCCCGACGCGGACGTCGCGCACGCGATCGACAGGGTGCAGCGCGCCACACTGGTGGCCTGCTGCATCGCCACGGTCGCGGTGGTCGCGGCGCGCTGGTGGCGGGCATCCCCGCCGCGCCGGCGCGCGCTGTCGCCCAGCCTCGCCGGCGCGTTCGGGCTGCTCTGCTTCGCGACGCTGCTGATCAACGACCTCGTCTCCGGCACGCGCTCGGAGGCGCTGCTCTGGATCGCCGCGTGCTCGCTCGTAAGCGTGCCCGCGGCGTTCCTCGCCGGCCTGCTGCGGTCGCGGCTCGCGCGCGGCGGCCTCGCCGAGCTGTTCCGCGGGCTGGGCAGGATGCAGGGCGCCGACCTCGAGTCAGCGCTGCGGCGCGCG
>DATFPW010000074.1:0-30998 GCA_035264605.1 Conexibacter sp.
ACCGCCCACGACGTGCTGCCGCGCGAGCCGCGGGGTGGGCGGGTCCAGTACGACGCTCAGCGCCGGCTCTACGAGCGCGTCGACGCCGTCGTCGTCCACTCCGAGCACGGCGCCGCCCGCCTGCGCGACGAGCTGGGGATCGACCCGGCGCGGGTGCACGTGATTCCGCACGGCGCGTTCACGCACCTCGCGGAGCTGGCGCCCGCGGATGCGCGCGCGCACGCCGCCGTCGAGTCGGCCGTGCCCACCGCGGCGCCTCTCCCGCCTGAGCTCGCCGCCGTCGACAAGCCGGTCGTGCTCTGCTTCGGCCTCATGCGCCCGTACAAGGGGATCGACGTCCTGCTGGAGGCGTGGCGCGGGATCGAGGACGCGGAGCTCTGGGTCGTCGGCCTGCCGAAGATGGACATCTCTCCGCTGCGCGCTGCGGCACCGCCGAACGTCCGCTTCGTGCCTCGTTTCGTCGTCGACCGCGAGATCCCGGCATTCTTCCGCCGCGCCGACCTCGTCGTGCTGCCCTACCGCGAGATCGACCAGTCCGGCGTCCTGTTCACCGCGCTCGCGTTCGGCAAGCCGCTGCTGATGAGCGCCGTCGGCGGCTTCCCCGAGGTCGCCGCGACCGGCGCCGCCGAGCTCGTCCCGCCCGGCGCTCCGGCCGCGCTGCACAGCGCGCTGACCGGCCTGCTCGCCGACCCCGTCGCTCGCGACCGCCTCGCCACCGCCGCTCGCGCCGCAGCGGCCGGGCCGTACGCCTGGGACGCGATCGCCGCGCAGCACCTCGCGCTCTACAAGGCGCTCGTCGACGTGTGACCGCTCGCGCTTGCGTGAGCTGGGCTGCTCCTCCACAATGCGGAGCGTGGAGAGGAAATGGCTCCTGGCTCGCCGCGACGCGCTGATCGACCGCGCGCTCGCCTATGCCGTCCCGGTGGCTGCCCTGCTCGCTCCGATGGCGCTGGAGGCGCTTCCCTTGCCGGTTGTCACAGGGTTGGGAGGGGTCGCAGTAGGGATCTGTCTGACGTCTATAAAAAAACCCCAACTCCTTGTTGAGTAATCAATAAATACTGCTCATATTTGTTGAATTTGCAGGGATTTTGTGAGAAGCACCGCGCACTGCCCTGATTGCTGAGGACGCTTTGGGGCAAACGCCTCAATCGTCCCAGAAGCCCTCGTGGATCAGCTCGCCATCTCTCTCGTGGTGCGGGCCGATGACGACGTAGGACATCCCTTCGGGCCCGGCCTCGAACTGGCGCGTGACGTTCGGTGCGCAGCGGATCGCGTCGAGCGCGCGGATCTCGCACACGTCGTCGTCGAGCTTGACGCGGCCGCCGCCGGAGATCACGACGGCGATCTCCTCGGCGTCGTCGTGTCTGTGCGCGAAGCCCTGCCGTCTGTTCGGGCGCAGCACGTGGTAGGTGACGCCGGTGTCCTGCGCCTCCAGCGCCTGTCGTGCGAAGTGCGCCTCGCCGACCTCCGCGTACCCGAATCTGGGCGCCGAATCGTCGACCGATGCGAGGTTCTTGATCGTGTAGGTCATGCCGGCGAGCCTACCCCGCTGCCTCGCGGCGACTCGCTGCGTTCAGATGCAAATGCATCGGCTGTAGACCCGCCGCCAACGCTCGCGGACAATCACGTGCATGGATCGCCACGCTTCCATCGCTCCGGCTCCGGCCGCCGACGAACACGAGGTACCCGTTGTGCTCGGGACGGGTGGCCCGCCCTTCTGGGAGGAGTGGCGCGGCATCCTTCCGGACGAGGAGATCGAGTTCGTTCGGGTCATCTTCGAGGACTTCTGCGGGTCGTGGGACTGACCTCAAGCCGGCGCGAGCGGCTCATCGCCGACACGACGTTCGTGAGCGTGTGGCAGCTGAGCTTCAGTCGCATCTGGCACCACGAAGCACTGGCCGCGCCACGTAATGCGCCGCATCGAGGACGCGACGCTCTCGATCAGCGTCGTGACCGTCGCCGAGCTGCGCGCCGGTCATCTGAACGCCCGTTGGGGAGCCCGGCGCAGGCTCGACCACGAGCGGTGGCTCCGGCAGTTCGAGCAGTGCGGGGTGGATCGCTCGATCGCCGAGGCTTGGGCGATCCTGAAAGACATCACCGGGCGGAGTGGGCGTGCATGCGGCGACAACGACCTCTGGATCGCCGCCACCGGTGTCGCGAGAGGCGTGCCGGTCCTCACCTGTGATCGTGACTTCCTGACTATGCGTCGGGCTGGGCTGGACGTGATCCATCTCCCGCGGCATCCGGTGCCTTCGGGAGCTGACTGAGCGCGCCGCGGCGGCCGCCCGCCCAGTCCGCCAGAATCCCCCGCCGTGCTCGTCGTCGCGATCGTCTTCTGGGCCTGTGCGGTCCTGATCGTCTACACGCAGCTCGGCTACGGCCTGCTGCTCGCGCTGCTCGCGCGTGTGACGTCGCCCGCAGGCGATCCGCTTGCGGTCGCCGGAGGGCGAAACACCGGATCAGCAGGCGACGGGCAGCGCGCGGCGGCGGGCGAACTGCCGTCGGTGTCGTTCGTCGTGGCGGCGTACAAGGAGGAGGCGGTCATCGAGCAGAAGGTCGCGAACGTGCGCGCGCTCGATTATCCGGCCGATCGCCTGGAGTTGATCGTCGCCTGCGACGGGTCGCCCGACGCGACCCCCGAGCGAGCACGCGCCGCCGGCGCCGACGTCGTGCTGGAGCTGCCGCGCGGCGGCAAGATCCGCGCGCAGGACGCGGCCGTCCGCCAGGCGCGCGGCGAGCTCGTCGCGTTCTCCGACGCGAACGCGTTCTGGTCGCCGGACGCGCTGCGCCGCCTGATCGTGCCCTTCCAGATGGACCCGGCGGTCGGGTACGTGTGCGGGCAGGTCTCGTTCGTCAATGACGACGACGGCACGAACCAGGAGGGCCTCTACTGGCGCTACGAGATGGCGCTGCGCTCGCTTGAGTCGCGCCTGAAGTCGGTCACCGGCGGCAACGGTGCGATCTACGCCACGCGCCGCGACTCCTATATCGAGGTCGACCCGGTCATGGGCCACGACCTCTCCTTCCCCTTCAACATGGTCAAGCGCGGCTGGCGCGCGCTGTACGCGCCGGACGCGAGAGCCAGCGAGAAGATGGTCCCCTCGATCGAGGGCGAGTTCGCGCGCAAGCGGCGGATGATGAGCCACGGCTGGCCGATCGTCCTGAAGGGCGGCCTGCTCTCACCGAAGGGCTACGGGCCGCTGTACACGCTGATGATCGTCTCGCACCGCGTGCTGCGCTACGCGATGCCGTTCCTGCACCTGCTCGCGCTGCTGGCGAACCTGCTGCTGCTGACGATCAGTCCGGTCTACGTCGTGACGATGGCGCTGCAGTGCGCGCTCGTCGGCGCCGCGGTGCTCGCGCGCTGGCGCCCGCACCGCCTGCTGCTCGTCGCCCGCTACTACGTGCTGACGCAGGCCGCACTGGCGGCCGGCCTGTGGGACTGGAAGCGCCACGGGACCGAGGCCGGCTGGTCGCCGCCGGAGGGCACGCGATGAGCGCGCTCGCCACGCGTGCGCTCGACCTGCTCCTCGGCGGGCTCGGCTCGCTGCTGAGCGCTCCGCTCGTCGCGCTCGCCGCGCTCGCGATCCGGCTCGAGTCGCCCGGGCACCCGCTCTACCGCCAGACGCGCGTCGGCAAGGACGGCGAGCCCTTCCAGATCTGCAAGCTGCGCACGATGGTCAGAGGCGCCGAGTTCACCGGCGCGGGCCTCGCAATCCAGGAGGGCGACGACCGCATCACGCGCGTCGGCGCGCTGCTGCGCCGCACGTCGCTCGACGAGCTGCCGAACCTGTGGAACGTCGTGCGCGGCGAGATGTCGATCGTCGGCCCGCGTCCGACCGTCCAGGTCCAGGTCGACCAGTACACCGAGCGCCAGCGCGGCCGCCTGAAGGTCAAGCCCGGCATCACCGGCTGGGCCCAGATCAACGGCCGCGCCTCGCTGCCGTGGAGCGAGCGGATCGAGCTCGACCTCTGGTACGTCGAGCACCGCACGCTTCTGCTCGACCTGAAGATCCTCGCCAGAACAGCCAAGACCCTCCTCAGCGGCGACGGCCTCTACAAGGGAGAGACAGGAGGCTGGGACAAGTGAGTCGCAAGTCCATCCTCCTCACCGGCGTCGGCAAGCGCTACGACATCGTCTCCGCCTTCGCGCAGCACACGACGACGATCGCGGCGGACCCGAGCCCGCTGGCGCCGGCGCAGTATGCGGCGCATCACCGCGTCGCGCCGCCGCGGATCGACGACCCGGGCTATGTGCCCTTCTTGGCGGAGATCTGCGCGCGGCACGACGTCGGCGCGGTGATCCCGTTGACGGACCTCGACATCGAGGTGCTCGCGCAGGCTCGCGCCGACGGGCTGCTGCCCTCGCTCGTTCCGGAGCCCGAGATCGCGAGCGCGACGTACGACAAGTACGAGACGCACCATCTGCTGCTGAGACACGGCCTGCCCTCGCCGCCGACCGTCCTGCCCGGCGAGCAGCCCGACTCTTATCCCGTGATGATCAAGCCGCGCCGAGGCTCCGGCGCGCGCTCGATCCACCTCGCGCACGACGCCGAGGAGGCTGCCTTCTTCGTCAGATACGTGAAGGAGCCGACGATGGTGCAGCGGGCGATGGACGGGCCTGAGTTCTCGATGGACTGCCTGTCCGACCTCGACGGCCGCTGCCTCAACGTCATCCCGCGCACGATGCTCGAGTCGCGCGGCGGCGAGTCGATCAAGGGCGCGCCGCTTGCCGATCTCGAGCTGGTCGAGCTGGGACGCCGCGTCGTCGAGGCGCTCGGCGTGCGCGGCCCGTGCACCGTGCAGGCATTCCGCGACAGAGAGATCGGCCTCGGCATCACCGATGTCAACACGCGCTTCGGCGGCGCCTTTTCCGCGCCGATGTACGCCGCGCTGCCCGGCCGCACCTACCCCGAGCTGATCGTGCGGATGGCGAGCGGCGAGCGGATCGAGCCGCACGTCGGCGAGTTCATCGCCGGCCGCCACTTCACGCGCTACTACTGGCAGCTCGAGTTGGACGAGCAGCTGCGGCCCACCGGCCGCGACATCGTGCCCGGCGGGCCACCCCCGCCGAGCACGACGCCCGGAACCGCCTAGGAGGCGGGTCGGCCGGTCAAGAAGCCGGCCGCACTGCCGGTGACGGTGATCGTGTTGCCGTCCTCGGTGAAGCTGAGCGAGTACGTGCACTCGACCGAGGTGCGGTTTCTCGCTCTCGCCTTGCCCTTGCCCTTCGCGATGGCCGGATCGGTGAACTGGTCGACGACGGTTCCTTCCGCGTCTCTCACCGTGGTGGTCTCCTCGCCGAACGCGACGGGGATCACGACGCCGTTGCCGTCGAGGAGATGCCCCGGCGACCACGCACCGCTGCCGTTGACGACGACGTCGAACGCGCCGGCGTCACCGCAGTCGAGCGCGACGACCTGCGCATTGGGCGCGTTGACCGGTGCGGCGGCCGCGGTTCCCGCCGACAGAGCGGTTGCGATGGCCGCGATCGCGAGCAGGCTCGCGAGGCGACGGACGATGCTGCGCATGCGGATGCTCCTTTCCCCTGTGGAGTCTCTGCGCGCGCGAGGCTAGCTCGCCTGCGCGCAAATGCAAGCGCTCCAGCGGTCGCATGACACCGCTTCCTGGTACTGGTTTGAGGAACAGCGTTGGCGGGGAAGCGACCTACGCCGTCGCGGCGCGCGGACGTCTCGCGGACGCGCGTCTGCGCGGCGATCTTCTGCGCGCCGAGGTCGTCGTCCGCGTCTTCCAGCAGTCGTCGACGAACGCCGCGATCTCGCCCGTCAGCCGTTCCGGCTTCGTGCGCAGCTCGAGGATCGAGTCGGCGTTGAGCAGGCGGCCATTCGGCAGCTCGGCGGCGAGCATGTCGGCGTCCGAGAACGGGTGGACCGGATCGCGCCGGTGCCCGATCACGAGCGCGGGCGCATCGAACGTCCGGCGCTCGTCGCGATGCGGGGCGATGCGCCCGAAGAAGATGCCCTGCAGCGCCGCCGCGCTCGGACCGGGATCCTGTGCGACCCAGTCGACCATGATCTCGGCGACGAGCGGGAGTGGCGCCCGCGGTACGCGGCGCGCGACCCGCTGGACGAGCTTCATCACCGGCTCGCCGAACGTCAGCGAGACGAGCAACGGCGTGAACGCGAGCGCGCTGCCGAGCAGCCCGTTGTCGAGTACGGGCATCTCCAGCAGCATCCCGCGCACGCGCTGGGGCGCGGCGGAGGCGACCTCGAGCGTGACGTTCGCGCCGAGCGACGTGCCGCCGATCACGGCCTGCTCGATCTCGAGGTGGTCGAGCAGCGCGACCACCTCGCGACCGAAGGCGCTCATCGAGTAGCGCCACATGTCGCGCGGGCGGTCCGATCTGCCGTGCCCGAGCGGGTCCATCACGATCACGCGCTCCCCACGCTCGGCGAGCGCCTCGGCGAGCGGCTCCTGCATCCGCTGCGACAGCAGCAGGCCGGGCAACAGCACCATCGCGCGCGGACCGTCGCCGTAGACGGTGTAGGCGATCCGCTGGCCCTCGTGCTCGAAGAACGGCATCGTTCGAGGGTAGCGCGGGCGATCGTCCCCGGCGCCGCGTGGATGGCCGAGCGCCGACGCGCCAAGCTCCATGCGGAAACGGCCCCGAGACCCCGCCGCACGGGCGAATCCGTCAAGCTGCCCGTCCCGTCGCACCCTCCTCCGCAGCGCCCCTCCACCCATGAAGCCAGCCGTACGCGATCGCCTCGATCGCACGATCGAGGACATCGGACCCCTGCCGGTGCTCAGCGGCACTGTCGCGCGCGTGCGCGCGCTGTCAGCCGACCCCGACGCGACGACGCCGCAGCTCGTCGCGACGATCGACGACGACGAGGCGTTCAGCGCGAACCTGCTGCGGTACGCCAACTCGGCCGCCTACGCGCGTCCGCTGCGCGCTCGCACGATCCACCAGGCGGTGACGATGGTCGGCCGCGACGCGCTCGCGCGCATCGCGATGGAGTCCGCCACCTACAGCCTGCTGGAGCAGCTGCCCGGCACCGGCGGCCGCTCGCGCGGCGCGATGCACCTGCACGCCGTCAGCGTCGCCTCGTGTGCGGTGGAGATCGCGCAGCGCACCGGCGCCAGCGCGGAGGTCGTCCATCTCGCCGGCTTGCTGCACGACATCGGCAAGCTCGTGATGCCGCTCGCCTTCGGCGCCGACGCGGTCGACGCCATTGCGCGCGAGCAGGCCTCGGGCAGCGCGCGCGTCATGCGCGAGCGCGAGCGGCTCGGCGTCGACCATGCGTTCGCCGGCGCGCTGCTGGCCGACCAGGAGGGCATCCGCGGCGAGCTGTTCGAGACGATCAGCTTCCACCACGGCGGCCTGCCCGGGCCGGAGTCGCCGACGCGCGAGATCGCCTGCGTGCAGCTCGGCAACGTCGTCGTCGGGATGCTCGCCGGCGACGAGGCCGACCAGGAGCTTGTGCACGTCGCGCTGCAGCAGCTCGGCGCAGCGCCCGCGCTGCTCGACGAGGTGGCCGAGGCGGCGCTGCCGAAGCAGACGCCGGCCAGCGCGGCCAACGACGGTCTCGCGGCGCGCATCGCCTCGCTCGAGCGGCTCGCGAGCACCGACGAGCTGACCGGGCTCGCGAACCGGCGCGAGTGGCTCGCCCGCACGCGCACGCGCCTGGTCGGCAGCGAGAACGGCGCCGTGCTCGTCTGCGACGTCGACCGCTTCAAGCAGATCAACGACAAGGTCGGCCACCTCACCGCCGACCTCGTGCTGACGGAGATCGCGCGCGTGCTCGGCCGCCACGGCGATGCGGGCCGGCTCGGCGGCGACGAGTTCGCGGTCTGGCTGAGCTGCGACGCCGCTGCGGCACAGGATGCTGCGACCGCGATCGTCGAGGAGGTATGCGCGCGCCTGCCGGGCGACGGCGAGCTGCCTGCCGTCTCGGTCTCGATCGGCGTGGCGCTGAGCGGCGAGCACGGCCGCGAGCTGACGAACCTGCTCGAGGTGGCCGACACCGCGCTCTACGCGGCGAAGGAAGCCGGCCGGGCGCGCGCCGCGCTTGCCGGCGCCTGAGCCAGCGGGCCCCCGCCCGGTCTCCTACGCGCCGGGCTTCGAGCCCGCGACGACGAAGCCCAGGATCGCGGCGTAGAAGCGCCCGCGTGCGTGCGCGGCGTCGATCTGGTCCCACCACCCGATCAGCTCCGCGGGCGTGAACGAGCCGGCCGCGATCGCGGCGTCGAGGTGGCCGGAGAGGACCCAGCCGAAGAAGTCGAACGGGATCTCGACCGCATGGGGGATCGTCAGCACGTCGATCAGGCCGGCATCGCGCAGCAACCGCGGCAGTGTGCGCCCGACGCAGCCGTTCGCGACGCCGTCGCTGTAGCTGCGCACGATCCGCCGCGTCACCGCTTGCTCGGCGCCGTCGATCGCGAGCGTGTCCCAGTCGAGCTCGAATGCGACGAGCCGGCCGCCCGGCCGCAGCACGCGGATCATGCCGTCGACCATCTCGGCCGGCTCGCCCTGCGCATGCATCAGCAGCCGCTCCGCGCGGCAGCGGTCGAACGCCGCCTCGGGCAGGTCGAGCGCGACGGCGTCGCCGACACGGAAGTCGACCGGCAGGTTGCGACCTTGCGAACGCCGTGCCGCCTCTGCGACCACGAGCGGGGAGGTGTCGACGCCGAGCACGCTGCCGTCCGGGCCGACGCGCCGCGCGATCGTGCGCACGTCGTCGCCGGTCCCGCAGCCGACCTCCAGCACGCGCTGCCCGCGATGCAGGCGCATCTGGTCGAGCATCACCGGCTTGACCGCGCGGATGCCGGGAAGCCGGTTGCCCGCGTCGAAGAAGCGCAGAGCGAACCCGGGGTCGGTAACGATCCGCGTGCTCACGCGAGCCACTCCGCGATCAGTCGCCCGATCAGCGGGCCCTGGTCCTCCTGCAGGAAATGCCCCGCGTCGGGGATCGTGTGCGCGACCTCTGTGCCGATCGCCTCGGCGAAGCGCTGCCCCGTCTTCAGCGGGATGATCGGGTCGCTGTCGGCCCACAGCACGAGCTTCGGCCGCGGATCGTCTGCGAGCGCGTCGAGCACGCGCTGACCCTCCGCGGCGCCCGGCGCGTCGGGCGTGCGCGGGATCATCAGCGGAAACGCGCGCGCGCCCGCCTTGGATGAGCCGTCGGCGAACGGCGCCTCGTAGGCGGCGATCACCGCGTCGCCCGGGTCGCGGTGGCAGCCGCCGCGCACCAGCATCCCGATCGGCAGGTCCTCGGTCCGCTCGACGAAGTCGCGGAACATCGTCCACGCGTCACTCATTCTCTGGTGGCCGGTGAAGAGGCCGGTGTCCATCACGACGATGCGGTCGATCCGCTCGCGCTGCTCCACGGCGACGCGCAGGCCGATCGGTCCGCCCCAGTCGTGCACGACGACGGTCGCGCCACGCAGGTCGAGCCGCTCGACGAGGTCGGTCAGCAGCTCGGTATGACGATCGTATGAATACCAATCGAGGTCGGCCGGCTTGTCGGAGCGGCCGAAGCCCGCGTGGTCGGGCACGACGCAGCGGAAGCCGGCCTCGACGAGCGGCGGGATCGCGTGGCGCCACAGGTAGGACCATGTCGGCTCGCCGTGCACGAGCAGCACCGGCGGCCCGTCGCCCTCGTCGAGATGCGCGAGGCGCAGCCCGTCGACATCCCGGTACTGCGACGCGTACGGGAAGTCCGGCAGATCTGCGAAGCGCTCCTCGGGCGCTCGCATCGCCTCCGTCATCTCAAGCCCCTCATGCTCGATGATTCCGTCGCCGGACCGCGCGACCAAGTGAATTGCAAATCTAGTTGGCCGCGCGGCACCACGTACAGCTGTGATGTTCGCATTGTGACGGTGTACGGCTCGACCGCGAATCGGGTGGCGCGTCTGCCGTCGGATAGAGCCGTCGTCAGGCGTGAGCGCTGTCGGTAGCCTGCGCGCCGTGCCGGATTCTGGGGCCAAGGCGCCCGCCGGTCGCCTTGCGCCGCGGAACCGGCGGGAACGGTGGCGCAGGCGCCTCAAGTTCATGAGCGAGAACGCGCTCGTCGCCGCGCTCCTGGCGCTGGCCCTGGCTGGCGTGGCGAGTCGCGTCGCCGGGGTCGTGCAATGGGGGTGGGATCACGGCCCGTTCGGCCGGTCTGCCACCGAGCGCGCCGTCGACGCCCTGCTCGACGGGACCGCTGCGAGCCCGTTCTGGCGCGTTCCCCCGCATGTGAGCTCGGGCACGCGCGGGTTCCTCGTCGCGCACTGGGGCAAGCTCGACCCGGATCGGGTTCACCCCTACTCGACTGCCGGAGCCGTTCCGGTCGACCTCGACAGGTTGCTCGAGGATCGCGCGCTCGACGGGCGCAAGCTGGCCGTCGACGGCTTCGTGAGCTACGTCCTCAGCACCAACGAGCTGTCTGGGGGACGGCTGCGCCAGGTCTTCCAGCTGATGGTCGGCGGCCGGAGCAGCGCGGCCTGGTGCCGCACGACGCTCCCGACGGCGCAGCAGGTACACGTGGACGACGAGGTCCACGCGGTCGCCGTCGTGCTCGCGCGCGGGGCGGCGGACCTCGGCGGAGGCGGCTTCGTCAGCGGAACCTCGCTCGCCTGCCCGGCAGTGACGAAGGACCCCGCCGGCGTGGCGCGCGTGAGCGTGGCGCACCTGTTCGACGAGACGCGCACCGACGGGTTCTGGGACATCCCGCCGGACCTCAGCGACAGCTCGCGCACGTTCCTCGTCGCGCACTGGTCGCAGTACGACCCATACGTCCTCCACGACGGCGCCGACCCGAAGGGGCCGAGCGTTCCGTTCGAGCGCTTGCGGGACAATCCAGCAGCGTACGACGGGCGGTCTGTCACCGTGGGCGGATGGGTCGAGGACGTCTCGACCCATCGCGGAGCCGATGGGGTATTCCAGACGATTCTGCTGCAGGTAGGTGGAAGCGACATCGACGTGTGGTGCTACGCGACGCGACCGCGGGACGACGCGGTGCGAATCGGACCGTTCGCGCGCGTGACGGGCGTGGTCGTCGCGCGCGGGTCGACGAACGGACCGCATGGCGGATACCACCCGGCGATCTTGATGACTTGCCCGGCGATCCGGCTCTATCGCTGAATTCCGGCCGCCCGCTCTCCGGACCCGCAGGGCCTTCGCATTCGCGATCCGTCCGCCGCGGATAACCTCCGTCGTCCCGTCCCGCGACCCAACGAGCGTCCCATGGCCACGACCGAGCCCCAGACCAGCACGCAGGTCGACGACCGCCTCGCCGTCGACACGATCCGCACCCTCGCGATGGACGGGGTCCAGAAGGCCAACAGCGGCCATCCGGGCACGCCGATGGCGATGGCGCCGGTCGGCTACCTGCTGTTCAGCGAGGTCATGCGCCACAACCCGCGCGACCCGCAGTGGCCCGACCGCGACCGCTTCGTCCTGTCGGCCGGCCACGCGTCGATGCTGCTCTACGCGTGCTTGCACCTGTCCGGCTACGACGTCTCGCTCGAGGACCTGCAGCAGTTCCGCCAGTGGGGCTCGAAGACGCCCGGCCACCCGGAGCTGCACGACACGCCTGGGGTCGAGACGACGACCGGCCCGCTCGGGCAGGGCTTCGCCAACGCGGTCGGGATGGCGCTCGCCGAGCGCTACCTGCGCGAGCACTACGGCGCCGAGGTTCAGGACCACCACATCTACGGGATCTGCTCCGACGGCGACCTGATGGAGGGCATTAGCGCCGAGGCCGCCTCGATCGCCGGCCACGTCGGTCTTGGCCGGCTCGTCTTCCTCTACGACGACAACCACATCTCGATCGACGGCAACACGTCGCTGTCGTTCGACACCGAGGACGTCGAGATGCGCTTCCGCGCGTACGGCTGGCACACCCAGCACGTGGACGACGCGAACGACCTCGACGCGCTGCGCGCCGCGATCGCCGCCGCCAGAGCCGAAGAGAGCAGACCGTCCCTCATCCGCGTGCGCTCGACGATCGCCTGGGGGGCGCCGAACAAGGCCAACACCGCCGGAGCCCACGGCGCGCCGCTTGGCGAGGACGAGATCCGCGCGACGAAGGAGTTCTACGGCTGGGATCCCGACAAGCACTTCTACGTGCCGGACGGAGTCTATGAGCACTTCAGCGCGGTCGAGCGCGGGGCGGCGCAGCAGGCCGAATGGGCGGAGCGCTTCGCGTCCTGGCGCGCCGCCGCCGCCGACCGCGCCGCCGAGTGGGACCTCGCGTGGGCCGGGAAGCCGCTGCCCGGGTTGACCGACGCGCTGCCGGATTACAGCGGCAAGGACAAGCTCGCCACGCGCGCGGCCGGCGGCGAGACGCTGCAGGCGATCGCGCCGTTCCTGCCGACGATGGTCGGCGGCTCGGCCGACCTCAACGAGTCCGTCAAGACGGGCATCAAGTCCGACGGCGCGTATTCGAAGGAGCACGCCACCCGCAACATCTACTGGGGCATCCGCGAGCACGCGATGGGAGCGGCGGTGAACGGCCTCGCGCTGCATGGCGGGATCGTGCGCCCCTACGGCGCGACCTTCCTGCAGTTCGCCGACTACATGCGCGGCGCGATCCGTCTGTCCGCGCTGATGAGACTGCACGTCGCCTGGGTCTACACGCACGACTCGGTCGCGCTCGGCGAGGACGGTCCGACGCACCAGCCGATCGAGCACCTTGCCGCGCTGCGCGCGATCCCGAACCTGACCGTGATCCGCCCGAGCGACGCGGCCGAGACGGCCGAGGCGTGGCGCTTCATGGTCGAGCAGCTCGACGGCCCCGGTGTGCTCGTGCTCTCGCGGCAGAACCTGCCGGTGCTCGACCGCTCCATCTACGGCCCGGCGAGCGGGATCGACAGAGGCGCCTACGTGCTGGCCGAGGATCCGGACGCCGTCGTGACGCTCGTCGGCACCGGCTCGGAGGTCTCGCTCGCGCTCGAGGCGCGCGACCTGCTCGCCGGCGAGGGCGTGAAGGTGCGCGTGGTCGCGATGCCGAGCTGGGAGCTGTTCGCCGCGCAGGACGACGCCTACCGCGCGTCGGTGCTCCCCGCGGACCAGCCGAAGGTCTCCGTCGAGGCCGGTATCGCGATGGGCTGGGCGCAGTTCGTCGACGCCTCCGTTTCGATCGAGCGCTTCGGCGCCTCGGCGCCGGGCGAGCTGGTCATGCGCGAGCTCGGCATGACGCCCGAGCACGTCGCCGAGGTCGTGCGCGCCGCGATCGCTTGACAGCCTGACTAATAAAGGTCCACAATCCGGCCTCCACGGCACGTCCGGGAGGCGCGATGCAGGAGGCTGCGCTCGCACCGGCGCTGCCGACACCGGTTGAGGGGACCGACCCCGCGGCCGCGGCGGCGCAGGAGCGGCTCGAGGAACAGATCGCCTGGTATGACGGCAAGAGCCGTCACAACCAGCGCTGGTTCAAGCGACTGAAGATCGGCCAAATCGTGATCGCGGCGGCGATCCCAGCCGCTGCCGCGATCGGCGCCGAGAGCCCGCCGCTCGCGGTCGCCGGCGCACTCATCGTGGTGATCGAGGGACTCCAGCAGCTGCAGCAGTACCAGCAGAACTGGACCACGTACCGCGCGACGTGCGAGCGCCTCAAGCACGAGCGGCACCTGTACGCCGCGGCCGCTGGTCCATACGCTGGCGCCGCACGCCCCGGCGCACTGCTCGCCGAGCGCGTCGAGGGACTGGTCTCGCAGGAGCACGCCGCCTGGGTCTCCCAGCAGCGCGAGGCGGTCCAGGGGGCTTCGGCATGACGGCGGCGCAGACTCCCAGCGTCTTCATCAGCTACCGCCGCGAGGGCACGGCGATGCACGCCGGCCGGCTGTACGACGCGATGGCTGCGCGCTTCGGCGAGCACAACGTCTTCATGGACCTGGAGATGGCCCCCGGGATCGACTTCGTCGAGCGCATCACGACGGCAGTCGGCTCCTGCCGGGCGCTCCTCGTCGTGATCGGGCCAGGATGGATGGGTGACGGCGGAGCGCGCATCGCGGATCCGGCCGACTTCGTCCGCCTGGAGGTCGAGACGGCGCTGCGCGCCGCCGACGTGACCGTCATTCCGGTGCTCGTCGAGGGCGCGCGCATGCCCGCGCCCGAGCAGCTGCCCGCGGAGCTGCGCCCGCTCGCGCGGCGCAACGCGATCGAGCTGAGCGACCTGCGTTGGCGCTACGACTGCCAGCGCCTGATGACGGCGCTCGACGACCTGCTCGGCGAGCAGGCAGGCGTCCCGGCCGGTCGCGACGAGCGGCGGGCGCGATCCGCTCCCGTGGCCCCCGCGTCTGTGTGGGCGCTCGTGCCCTTGTGGCTGGAGGGTGTCGCTGTGGCCGTCGCGGCCGGGCTGCTGGTGCGCTGGGCGCTCGCCGACCTCGGGCCGCCCGACGATCCGACCGAGGACCAGATGATCGCGGGACAGATCCAGTTGCGCGCTGTCTGCTGGGCGGTGGTCGTCGCCGCGCTCGCGATCTGGCTGACGCTGCGCCGTGGCGACCGGGGACGCCTGCTGCGGCGCACCGCGATGGGGCTGCTGCTGGGCGGGCTCGCCGGCGCGCTCGGCGGCGGCCTGTGGAGCCTGCTGTGCTTCGTGCTGAACGACCCCAGCCCGATCCAGGAAGTGGCGCAGCAGCAGCAGGAGCGGATGCAGATCGCCGCGCTCGCGCTCACCGGCGGGATCGTCGGGATCGCGGTCGGGATGCTGTGGATCCCGCCGCGCGCCCTCGCCGGCTGTCTTGCAGGGGCCGTTGGCGCGGGGCTCGTGCAAGTGGCGACCAACGCGCTCGAGCACCCGCCCGGAGCCGGGGCGTTCGCGCTCAACTGCTTCGCGATCGTCGGCGCCACGCTGCTCGTGCTGCTGCTGCTCGCCGTGCGCGCCGCCGTCGCCGTGCGCCGCACCGGGCTCGCCGCGGAGCCTGTCGCCTCTTAGGGCAGCGTCTCGCCGCGCGCGAGCATCGAGACGAATCTGTCGATGCGTCGCGCGCGCGTCTCGGGGCGCTTCGCGTCTTGCACCCGGTAGAGGATCGCGTAGCGGTTGGCGCCTCTGAGCGTGGCGAAGAAGGAGGCCGCGGCGGGGTTCGCATCGAGCGCGGACTGCAGGTCGGGCGGGACGGTTGCGTTGCCCTGGCTCTCGTAGGCGGCCTCCCAGCGCCCGTCGGCTCTGGCGGCCTCGACCTGTGCAAGGCCGGCGGGGCGCATGCGGCCCTCGGCGATCAGCCGCGCGACGTGCTCCGTGTTGACCTTCGACCACCTGCTGCGCGCCTTGCGCGGCGTGAAGCGCTGCAGGAACCAGGTTGCGTCGAAGCCGCGCTTCTGACCGTCGATCCAGCCGAAGCAGAGTGCGACGTCCAGCGCTTGCGCGTAGGTGACGGTCGCGATCCCGGTGTCCTTCTTGGCGATCTTCAGCCACACGCCCGCGGCGTGCGCGTGCTCGTCCGTCAGCCACGCCTCCCAGGCGGCGGCGTCGGCGAACGGCAGGATCGGCAGCTCGTCGAGTGGCACCGTGCCCGAGTGAAGCACACGACCTCGCCAGCAGTGTTGGGCATAGACGCAAGAGGGGGCCCGCCGTGGTGGCGGACCCCCTCCCGCTACGGCCCGGGCTTGAGGTCCCGGAGCCGGCACTCGCGCGTCGAGGCTTGAACGGAGATGCTCGCGGGACCCTGCCGCTCGATCCGGATCGCTGACGGATCGGCCGGCTGGTGTAGGTAGGTCCACGCTGCCCTTCGGCGACCGAGGCATCGCAGACGCTAGCTCCCGTCCTTCCGCGACGCGCTGGTTGCCGGTAAACCGGCGGTCAGAGGGCGAACGCTGTGCCTGAGCGTGAGTCGTCCCCGCTATAGCGGGAACCGCGAGCCGCCGCGCGAGCCGTCCCACGGACACCGCCTTGCGCGGTAGGCTGGCGCCGTGAGCTCTGCGGGGGGCCCATCCGGCACGCAATCCGGGCAGCCGGTGTCCGGCGCCCCTGCTCGTGCCCGTACGGGGAACGCTGCTGCCGAGACCCCACTCGAGCGCACGCGGGAGCTGGCCGCGCTCGAGGAGACGATCGCCGCCGCCACCGCCAGCGAGGGTCGCGTGGTGCTGCTCGAGGGTGCCGGCGGGATCGGCAAGACCCTGCTGCTCGGCCATGCGATCCAGCGCGCGCAGGCAAGCGCGATGACGGTGCTGCGGGCACGCGGCGGCGAGCTCGAGCGCCAGTTTCCGTTCGGCGTCGCCTTGCAGCTGTTCGAGCCGTACCTGTCCGCGGCTTCTTCGCGCGAGCGCAGACGCGTGCTCGCCGGCGCGGCCGCGCATGCCGCGCCATTGCTGTCGGGCGATGTCACCGGGCGCGAGAGCGGCGCGCCGGAGTTCCCGCTGCTGCACGGCCTCCACTGGGTCGTCGCGAACATCGCCGAGCGCCAGCCGCTGCTGATCACGGTCGACGACGCGCACAGCGCCGACGATGCCTCGCTGCGCGCGCTGCTGTTCGTCGCACAGCGGATCGAGGACCTGCCGCTGGCGATCGTGATGACGGCGCGCCCGCGTCCCTCCGCGAGCACCGGCAGCGCCGACGCGTTGAGCGCACTGGCGACGCATCCGCTCGCGCTGCGCCTGGAGTTGCAGCCGCTCAGCGAGCAGGCGATCACGACGATCGTGCGGCGGTCGCTGCCCGAGGCGGACGACGCCTTCTGTGCCGCCTGCGCGCGCGTGACCAACGGCAACCCGTTCTTCCTGCGCGAGCTGCTGAGCGAGCTGCGGGGGGCGGCCGTCGAGCCGGCTGCCGGCGTCGGCGCCGAGCGTCCGGCGGACATCGAGGCGCTCGGGCCGCTGACGATCGCCCAGGCGGTCGACACGCGCATCCGCCGCCTTTCGTCCGGGGCTCCTGCGCTCGCTCATGCTGTTGCGGTGCTCGGTGACGACGTCCCGCTCGCCCAGGCCGCCACGCTTGCGCAGCTCGACGCCGTCGCCGCCTCCACCGCGGCCGACGAGCTCGCCGGTGCCGACGTGCTGCATCCGGCGCCGGAGCTCGGCTTCGTCCATCCGATCGTGCGCCAGGCGGTCTACCTGGGAATCCCGACCGCCGAACGGGGACAGCTGCACCTCGCCGCCGCTGAGCTGCTGCGCTCCGCCTCCGACAATGACGCGGACGAACGCGCCGCGGCGCATCTGCTGCAGACGCTCCCGGTCGGCGCTCCGTGGGTCGTGACCTGCCTGCACGCGGCCGCGAGACGCGCGCTCGTCGGTGGCGCTCCCGACACCGCCGCCAGCTACCTGCTGCGCGCGCTCGACGAGTCGCCCCCGCAGGCGGAGCGCGCCGGCTTGCTCGTCGATCTCGGGCGCGCCGAGGCGCTCGCCGGCCTGCCGAGCGCGGTCGAGCGGCTGCGTACCGCGGTCGCGCTGCTGGAGCTTCCGGCCGCGCGCGCGAGTGCGCTCGCCCAGCTCGGCCAGGCGCTCTACGCCGCCGGCGACAACGCCGGCGCGGCGAGCGCGTTCGACGAAGGCCTGCGCGTGCTCGACGGCGCCGACCCGGTGCTCGAGGAGCAGCTGACGGCCGGGTATCTCGGTGCCGCGCGACTGGACTTCCGCACGCGCGAGACGGCGCAGACGCGCTTCCGCGACCTGCTCGCGGGCTCGACGGAGGCGGCCACGCCCGCGCAGCGCGAGCTGCTCGCCCAGCGCGCACTCGAGCACGCGATGCTCGGCAACGCCCCGGCCGACGAGGTCATCGAGCTGGTCGGCCACGCACATGCAGGCGGCGAGCTGCTGCGCGAGGCGACCGCCGACGGCGTCGCGTGGGCCGGCTCCGTTGCGACGCTGCTGTTCTGCGACGCGCTCAACGAGGTGGAGCAGACGACGAGCGCCGGCCTGGAGGACGCGCGCAGGCGCGGCTCGGTCATCGGCTTCGCCGTCATGTCAACGGTGCGCGGTGCCTCGCGTTACCTGCGCGGCGACCTGACGGGTGCGCTCGGCGACCTCGAAGGCGGCTTGGAGCGCGTCCCGCTGATGGTGCTCGTGCGGCCGTTCGCGCACGGCTGGATGGCGCTTGCGCACATCGATCGCGGGGAGTACGAGCAGGCGCATGCGCTCGTCGGCGTGCCCGACGAGGAGGCGGACGTCCACTTCACGTACAACTGGTCGCTGTTCGCGCGCGGCCGGCTTGCGCTCGCGGAGGGGAAGCCCGACCGAGCACTCGACGATCTGCTCGAGTGCGGTCGCCGGCAGCTCGGGGTTCCCGCACCCAACCCGGGCGTGCTCGCCTGGCGCTCGGAGGCAGCGATCGCGGCGCATCGCCTCGGTCGGGCCGAGCAGGCGCGCGGGCTGGCGGACGAGGAGCTGGAGCTCTCGCGCGCATTCGGGTCGGCGCGGGCGCTCGGCGTCTCGCTGCGCGCGGTCGGGTTGGTCGCCGATGACGGCGAACGGCTTGCCCTGCTGGAGGAAGCGGTCGCCGTGCTCGAGCAGTCGCCGGCGCAGCTCGAGCTTGCGCGTGCGCTTGTCGACCTTGGCGCCGCCCAGCACGCAACCGGTCAGCGCACGGTCGCGCGCGAGACGCTGCGAACCGGACTCGACATCGCCCACCACGCGGGCGCCGACGGACTTGCCACGACCGCCCGCGCGGCGCTCGTCGCAGCCGGTGCGCGCCCGCGACGCCCGGCGGTGAGAGGCACCGACGCGCTCACCCCGAGCGAGCGCCGTGTCGCCGAGCTGGCCGAGCGCGGGCTGACCAACCGCGAGATCGCGCAGGCGCTGTTCGTCTCGACGAAGACGGTCGAGTTCCACCTGCGCAACGCGTACTTCAAGCTGCGGATCAGCTCGCGGAGCGAGCTGGGCAACGCGCTGCGCGGCGGCGGCCCGGTCGCGTCCGAGCCTGAATCGACGTCCGCGGAGCCGGGCTTTGCCGCGCCCGGCCCGTCGGCCGCGCGTCAGGCGCGGCCGTAGACCGGGATCGCGGCGCCGCTCGTCGCGGCGCCGTCGTCTGAGCAGAGGAAGGCGATCGTCGCCGCCAGCTGCGCGGGTGCGACCCACTTCGCGGGGTCGGCTCTCGGCATCGCCGCGCGGTTCGCGGGCGTATCGATCACGCTCGGCAGCAACGCATTGCAGCGCACGCCGTCGTCGCGGTACTCCACCGCGACCGCCTGCGCGAACGCGATCACCCCGGCCTTCGCCGTCACGTAGCCGGCTGCGCCGGGAAACGGCTGCAGCGCCGCGCGCGTGCCGACGCACACGATCGAGCCGCCGCCGGCCGCGACGAGATGCGGCAGCGCCGCCTGTGTCACGAGGTACGTAGGGCGCAGGTTGAGGCGCAGCTGCGCCTCGAACTGCTCGATCGGCTCCTCCGCCACACGCGCACCCTGCGCGAAGCCGCCGACAAGGTTCACGACCGCGCGCAGCGGCGCCGCTGCGCTTCCGGCCGCCAGCGCGACCGCCTCCGCGACCGCCTGCTGCTCGAACAGGTCCGCCTGCACCAGCTCCAAGCCCTCGCGCCGCTCCACGCGCTCCAGCTCACGCTCGGCGACCCACGGCACGACGACGCGCCACCCGTCGTCGAGCAGTCGCGTCACGACCGCGGCGCCCAGGCCGCCGGTCCCTCCTGTCACGAGTGCGCTGCGTTCGGTCCGCATGGCGTCCACCCTAACTCATCAAACCCCGCAAATTGCGGGGCGCCGCCGGGGACGCGGGGGGGCGAAGATCGCCCGCGGACTAAGGTGTCGCGACTGCATGGCGAAGGACACCGAGAAGCTCATCCGTCAGCTCTCGCTCATCAGCTACCTGATGGCCGAGCGGCGCCCCGTCACCGCCCCCGAGATTCGGCGGGACGTCGAGGGCTACAGCGCGATGAACGAGGACGCCTTCGCGCGCCGCTTCTACGCCGACCGCTCTGAGCTCGAGGCGCTCGGGATCCAGCTGTCGGTCGACAAGCCGGTCGAAGGTCTCGCCGAGCAGGAGAACTACTCGCTGCCGCCGGAGAACTTCCACCTCCCGGCGATCGAGTTCACGGACGCCGAGCTGGCCGGCTTGCAAACCGCCCTTTCGCTGCTCGACGGCGAGTTCGCCTACGCGGAGCCGCTGCGGCTCGCGCTCCAGAAGATCTCGTGGGGCCGCTCGAACCCACTGCAGGCCCCCGAGCAGCGCTCGATCGCGCTCGGCATCACCGCCTCCGCCGGCGGCCACGACCTCTCGCAGCGGCTCGCGAAGATCGAGACGGCGATCTTCCGTCGCAAGACGATCGTCTTCGACTACTACACGATGCAGCGCGACGAGCTCGGCTCGCGCAAGGTCGATCCGTACCAGCTGCTGTTCCAGGGCGGCCAGTTCTACCTCGTCGGCCGCGCGCACGAGCGCGAGGACATCCGCGTCTTCCGCCTCTCGCGCATCCGCGGCAAGGTCGCGTACGCGTCGAAGGCCGAGCACGACTTCCAGCGCCCCGAGGAGTTCGACCCGCGCTCCTACGCGAACCGCATCCAGTGGCAGTTCGGCGAGCCGCTCGGCACCGCCGAGGTGCGCATCGGCGAGAAGATCGGCTGGCAGATCGAACGCCACTTCGGCCGCCACGGCGAGATGCGCCCGGCCGACGACGGCAGCGGGGATCGCATCTTCGCGACCGCGTACGCCGACGCCCGTCAGCTCGTGGCATGGGTGCTGGGCCTCGGCGAGCAGGCGCGCCTCGTCGGACCGCCCGAGCTGGTCGAGGAGCTGGACAAGCGCGTCGACCTGCTCGCCGACCGTCACCGCGGCGAGCTCGAGCTGGCGGCGCCGGTCGCCCCGGGCGCCGAGACGGTCGTCGAAGCCGAGTCCAACGGGAACGGCCGCCGCGAGAACGCTGCGATCCGCCCGGAGCGCTTCGCGCGGCTCGTCACGCTCGCATCGATCCTGATCCAGAACGGCCGCGCCGGCCGCCGGATCGCGTCCGCCGAGGTGCAGGAGCGGCTGCAGATCTCCGAGCAGGAGCTGGAGGAGGACATCGGCGTGCTGAACGTCGTCAACTTCGGCGCCGGCTCCTACGTCCTCTACGCGGAGGTGCAGGAGGACGGGATGATCGAGGTCGACCCGGAGGCGTACGGCGACTCGTTCGCGCGCCCGGCGCGGCTGCTGCCGGTCGAGGCGAAGGCGCTCGTCGCGGCGATCGACCTGATCGGCGAGCACATCCCGGAGGGGTCTTTGGCGTCCGTGCGCGAGAAGGTCGTCGGCGCGCTCGGCGAGGATCCGATCCGCGAGGGCCTGCAGGTCGCGACGTCCGGCGGCGACGACTCGCAGGTCGCGGGCATCGTCTCGCGCGCGATCGCCGGCCAGCGGCTGCTCGCGATCGATTACTTCAAGGAGAACGAGGGCGAGTTCTCCAAGCGCACCGTCGAGCCGTACGCGCTGATCAACGGGCGCGAGGGCTGGTACGTCGCCACGTACGACCCTGCCAAGGAGGCGGTGCGCCACTTCCGGCTCGACCGCATCAAGGCAGCGACCGTGACGGACGAGCGTTTCGAGCCGCGCTCCGAGGTCAACCCCGCCGCCGACGTCGACGGCTGGCCGCGCACCGGCGAGGTGCCCGCCTCGCGCCGCGCGCGCCTGTGGATCTCCCCGGAGCGCGCGCGCTGGGCGCGCGAGGAGCGCACCGTCATCGAGGAGCTGGAGGACGGCGCGCTGATCGTCGAGCTGAGTTTCGCCGGCGTCGCCTGGCTCGTGCGCGAGGTCCTGAAGGAGGCCGGCGACGCCGCCGTGCTGGAGCCCGAGGACGCCCGCGAGGCGGTTCGGACCGCCGCCGCACATCTCGCGACGGCGTAGCCTCCGCGCGGTGAGCCGCCGCGACCAGATCCGCCTGACGGACGCCGAGCTGGCGGCGTTCCTCGACGAGCAGCGCACCGTGATCGTCGCGACGAACGGGCGCGACGGCTGGCCGCACCTGATGCCGCTCTGGTACACGGTCCGCGCCGGCGAGCTGTGGGCGTGGACGTACGCGAGATCGCAGAAGGTGAGGAATCTTGAGCGCGATCCGCGCGTGACGTGGCAGGTCGAGGCGGGCACGTCGTACGAGCAGCTGCGGGGCGTGATGGTGAAGGCGCGGGTGGAGCTGCACCGCGATCTGGACACGGTCTCCGCCTTCGGCGTCGAGCTGTTCGAGCGCTACACCGGCACGAGCCCGCTCGCCCCCGAGGTCCGCGCGATGATCGAGGCCCAAGCGCCGAAGCGTGTGGCGCTGCAGTTCGTGGCCGCCGAGCCGGCCGTGTCGTGGGACCACGGGAAGCTGGGCGGGACGTACTGAGGCGAAGCGTCAGGCGGCGGTCGTGCTGCGCCGCCACACCTCGCCGGTGCGCTCGTACTCCACGCCCCGCGCCAGCGCGTCCGCGAACTCGGTGCCGCGCTCGCGCTCGACGAGCCACAGCGCCAGGTCCATCCCGGCGGTGACGCCTTGAGACGTCAACACGTCGCCGTCGTCCACGACGCGCGTGTCGATCACCTCGGCACCCGTCTCGCGCAGGCGGTCCAGCGCAAGCCGGTTCGTCGTCGCAGGACGGCCCTCGAGCAGCCCGGCAGCGGCGAGCAGCAGCGCGCCGGTGCAGACGGATGCCATCGCCACGCCGTCGGCGTGCAGGCGCGCCAGGGCCGCCGGGATCGCCCCGCGCTCGATCTCCGCGAGCACGCCGGTCGGGCTGCCGTCGAGCAGCCCGCCGCCGGGCACGAGCACGAGGTCCGGGCGCTCGGCCAACTGCCGGTCGGGGATCAGGGTCGTGCCGAGCGCGGTAACGACGCGCTCCGCGCCGTCGAGCGTGACGAGCGAGACCTCGAACGGCGCGCCCGCGCGGGCGGCATGGCGCAGCAGCTCGTTCGGGCCGAGCGCGTCGAGGTCGTCGAAGCCGTCGAAGATGAGGATGTCGACCTGCATGTGCGTGCCTCCTGGCGGTTGCGGACGAGCGGCGTCACCGATGCTCGCGCGCCACGCCGGCCCACGCCAGTGGCAGGAATGACAATGTGCGTATGATTTCAGCCATGAGCAGTGGATGGGCGAACGGGCGGCGAGCGGCGGGCCAGCGGCCCGCGCACCATGTCGCCGTTCTCGCCCTGGAAGACGTCGTCCTGTTCGACCTGGCGACGCCGTTCCAGCTCCTGCAACGCCACTATGAGCTGACGCTGTGCGCCACCGAGCCCGGCTCGGTCCAGACCACCAGCGGCTTCCGGCTCGTCGCCTTGCATGGGCTCAGCCAGCTCGCCGGAGCCGACACCATCATCGTCCCCGGCTTCGATCCGCAAGAGTGGCCGCCCCCACAACACGCGCTCGACGCGCTCCAAGCGGCCCACGCCCGCGGCGCCCGCATAGCCTCGATCTGCACCGGCGCCTTCGCGCTCGCAGCCGCCGGCCTGCTCGACGGCCGCCGCGCCACGACCCACTGGCGCTACGCGGCCCAGCTCGCCGAGCTCTGCCCAAACGCCCACATCGATCCCGACGTGCTCTACGTCGACGACGGTGACCTGCTGACCTCCGCCGGCGTTGCTGCCGGGATCGACCTCTGTCTCCACCTGCTGCGCCGCGATCATGGCGTCGAGGCGGCGAACAAAGCCGCCCGCCAGACCGTCGTCGCCCCGCACCGCAGCGGCGGACAGGCGCAGTTCATCCAGCGGGCAGTTCCACCAACCGACGACGGCAGCCTGGAGGCCACACGCGCCTACGCGCTCGCGTGCCTGGAGGAGCCGCTGACCGTCGCGCAGCTCGCGCGCCATGCGCACACCAGCGAGCGCACCTTCAATCGCCGCTTCCGGGCGGAGACCGGTACGACGCCGCTCAGATGGCTGCACGCCCAGCGCGTCGACCACGCACGCCGACTGCTGGAGGCGAGCGACCTGCCGGTCGAGCAGGTCGCGCAGCGCTGCGGCTTTGGCTCGGCGGCGAGCCTGCGTCAGCACTTCCGCCGCGCCACCTCGACCACGCCGACGGCCTACCGGCGCACCTTCGCAGGGAGCGTCGGAAGCACGCCGCGACGGCCCCCGGTACGCTGAGCCCCATGGAGCAGCTCCGGGGGCTCATCTTGTCGGGGGGCAAGGGCACGCGCCTGCGCCCGATCACGCACACGAGCGCGAAGCAGCTCGTGCCGGTGGCGAACAAGCCGGTCCTCTTCTACGGCATCGAGGCGATGGCCGCGGCCGGGATCAAGGAGATCGGGATCATCATCGCGCCCGAAACGGGCGACGAGATCAAGCAGATGGCAGGCGACGGCTCGCAGTTCGGCGTCGAGATCACCTACATCCTGCAGGACGAGCCGCTCGGTCTCGCGCACGCCGTGCTGACGGCCGAGCCGTTCCTGCGCGACGCGCCCTTCGTGATGTACCTCGGCGACAACCTGCTGCAGGGCGGGATAGCCGAGCTGGTCGACGCCTTCCGCGCGAACGAGCCGGAAGCGTTGATCCTGCTCACGCCCGTGCCCGACCCGGAGAACTACGGCGTCGCCGAGCTGAACGGCAGCAACACCGTCAAGCGCCTCGTCGAGAAGCCGAAGGAGCCCGCGACCGACCTCGCGCTCGTCGGCGTCTACATGTTCACGCCGCAGATCCACGACGCCGCCCGCGCGATCGAACCGTCCGCGCGCGGCGAGCTTGAGATCACCGACGCGATCCAGTACCTCGTTGACGAGGGCCGCCGCGTCGAGCCGCACATCGTCACCGGCTGGTGGAAGGACACCGGCAGACTCGAGGACATGCTCGAGGCGAACCGGCTGGTCCTCGAGAACGTCGAGCAGCGGATCGACGGCGAGCTCGACGCCGCCTCGAACGTCGAGGGGCGCGTGATCGTCGAAGCGGGCGCGCGCCTGATCCGCTCGACCGTGCGAGGACCGGCGATCATCGGCTCCGGTGCGACGCTGACCGACTGTTACGTCGGGCCGTACACGGCGATCGCCGAAGGCTGCGCGATCGAAAACGCCGAGGTCGAGCACTCGATCCTGCTCGCCGGCTCGTCCGTCTGCAACCTCGCCGGACGCATGGAGTCCTCGCTGCTGGGCCGCAACGTCGCGATCCGCCGCGACGACCGCCAGCCGCGCGCCTATCGCTTCATGGTCGGCGACAACAGCGAAATCGGCATTCTGTAGCGCGTGAAGCTGCTCGTGACAGGCGCCGGCGGGATGCTCGGCCAGGACGTCGTTGCCGCCGCCGAGGCGAACGGCGACGAGGTGCTCGCGTTCGCGCGTGCCGACCTCGACGTGACCGACGAGCGCGCGGTCGCCGCCGCGATGTCGGACGACCACATCGACGCCGTCATCAACTGTGCTGCGTGGACCGACGTCGACGGCGCCGAGTCCGACCCAGACGGCGCCGACGAGATCAACGCGGTCGGCGCCGACCACGTCGCGAACGCGGCTGCCCACGTCGGCGCGCGCCTCGTGCACGTCTCGACCGACTACGTCTTCGAAGGCGCGCGCTCGCCGGACGAGGGCGCCTACGTCGAGTCCGACATGCCAGCGCCGCACACCGTCTACGGCGCCTCGAAGCTCGCCGGCGAGGCGGCTGTGGCCGAGGCTGGCGGCTCGCACGCGATCGTCCGCTCCTCGTGGCTGTTCGGCGTCGGCGGGCGCAACTTCGTCGCGACGATGCTCGCCCTCGGCGAGGAGCGCGACGAGGTCACGGTCGTCGCCGACCAGATCGGCTGCCCCACCGCGACGGCGCACCTCGCGCCCGCGCTGCTGCAGCTCGCGCACGACGACGACGCGCAGGGGATCTTCCACGTCGCCGGCGGCGGGCAGTGCTCCTGGTACGACCTGGCGGTCGAGACGTTCCGGCAGGCCGGGATCGCCTGCCGCGTCCTGCCGTGCACGACTGCCGACATGCCGCGCCCGGCGCCGCGGCCGGCCTTCAGCGCGCTCGTCAGCGAGCGCGACGACGCACCCCTGCTGCCGCCGTGGCAGGAGGGTCTCACCACCTATCTCGCCCAACGGGGGGTCCACGCATGAAGCTGCTCGTCTGCGGCGGAGCGGGCTTCATCGGCTCGAACTTCGTCCGCCTGCGCATCCGCGACCACGGCGACGAGGTCGTCGTGCTCGACAAGCTCACGTACGCCGGGCGCAAGGAGAACCTGCACGACACGCTCGACCAGGTGCGCTTCGTGCACGGCGCGATCGAGGACCCGGACGCCGTCGCCGATGCGATGGAGGGCGTCGACGCGGTCGTCAACTTCGCCGCCGAGACGCACGTCGACCGCTCGATCGCGGACCCGGACGCGTTCTTGCGCACGAACGCGATCGGCACGTACGTGCTGCTCGAGGCCGCGCGCGAGGCCGGCGTGCGCTTCCTGCAGGTCTCGACCGACGAGGTCTACGGCTCGATCGAGGAGGGCTCCTTCACGGAGGAGTCGCCGCTGCAGCCGTCCTCGCCCTACAGCGCGACGAAGACGGGCGCTGACCTGCTCGTCCTCTCCTACTTCCACACGTACGGGTTGGAGACGCTGATCTGCCGCGGGTCGAACAACTACGGGCCCTACCAGTACCCCGAGAAGCTGATCCCGCTGATGGTCCTCAACGCGCTGCACGGCGACAAGCTGCCCGTCTACGGCGACGGCATGCAGGTGCGCAACTGGCTCTACGTCGAGGACTTCGGCCGCGGGATCGGACACGCGCTGGAGCACGGCTCGGCCGGCGAGGTCTACAACGTCGGCGGGCCTGACGAGTGCCCCAACATCGAGGTCGTCAACCGGATCGTGGAGCTGACCGGGAACGACGACTCGCTGATCGAGTACGTCACCGACCGTCCCGGCCACGACCGCCGCTACTCGCTCGCCTCCGAGAAGCTGAGAGCGCTCGGCTGGCAGGCGCAGGTGCACTTCGCCGAGGGGCTCGATCAGACCGTCGCCTGGTACCGCGAGAACGCCTGGTGGTGGGAGTCGATCCGCTCCGGCGACTACCGCGAGTACTACGAGCGCCAGTACGGGCGCGCGCTCGGATAGCGCACAGGCGCGCCTGTGCGCACGGGGAACGTGCACGGAAGCTGTGCACTTACGGACCCCGCAGGTGACGGCGAGGTCATTCGTGGGCAAGACTCGGTCATGCGCGTTCGTCGCAACACCCGCAGAAGACCCGTCCAGCGGTGGCGCGAGGTGTGCGTCGACGGCGTGTTGCACGCCGCCTTCGCGGCGGCGGAGCGGGCCGAGTCGGCCGCCGACCGCTGCGTGCCGAGCGGCCTGCGGCTCCATCACGGGCGTCGCCGCAAGCATCGCCGCGGCGCGCGCTGGCGCTAGCGTGACCGCTCAGCGAGCGCGATCCCGCGGCTGCCTCCCCTCACCGCCGAGTCCTTCAGCTTGACCGCGACCGCGCCACACGGCGGCTTCACTGTGACGGGGTTACACTCAAGATTGATCGCGTAATGGCCAGCCAGGATCACACCCCCACTCGGCCGACGGTTCCGCGCGGCCGTCATGCCCCGCCGCTCGAAGTGCGTCTCGCGCAGCAGCGCGAGCGGCTGTTCGAGGCGGCCGCCTCCGTCTTCGCGACGACCGGCTACGCCGACGCGAGCGCCGAATCGATCAGCCGCGCCGCCGGCATGTCGAAGGCGACCTTCTACGAGCACTTCGCCAACAAGGAGGAGTGCATCCTCGCCCTGTTCGACGCGGCCAACCAGCTGCTGTTGACGCGCATCCTGGACGCCGTCGCGGAGGCGGGCGAGGACCCGGTCGCGCGCATGCGCGAGGGGATGCGGGAGTTCCTCGTCGTGATCGACGAGTACCCCGCGCAGGCCCAGACGCTGCTCGTCGAGATCATCGGCGCCGGCCCGGCCGCGATGCGCCGCCGCGACGAGATCGTCGCCAGCTTCGCGCAGGTCCTCTTCCGCGAGAACGAGACGCACGCGCAGGAGGGCGTCATGCCGCGCTTCACGAGCCCGGTCGACGCGTTCGCGATCGTCGGCGCGATCGCCGAACTGGTCTCGCGGCAGCTGCGGCTCAGAGAGCCGGAGCACTCGGCCGATCTGCAGCCGGTGATCGAGCGCTTTGCCTTCGGCCTGCTCGGCATCGAGCCGCCGCCGCTCGCCTCTGCCGCGTAGGCGTACGCTGGGCCGCGTGACGGCCGACTCACAGGCGGCGCTCGCCGCGCTCGATGCCGAGGTCGTCTCGTGCCGCCGCTGCCCGCGCCTCGTCGACTGGCGCGAGCGCGTGGCGGCGGAGAAGCGCGCCGCCTACGCGAGCGAGACGTACTGGGGCCGGCCGATCACCGGCTTCGGGGATCCTGGCGCGCGCATCCTCGTACTCGGCCTCGCGCCCGCCGCGCACGGCGGCAACCGCACCGGTCGCGTCTTCACCGGCGACCGCTCGGGAGACTGGCTGTTCGCCTCGATGTGGCGCTGCGGGTTGGCAAATCAGCCCGAGTCGCGCTTGCGCGACGACGGCTTGGAGCTGCGTGGCGCATACGTGACCGCCGCGGTCCGCTGCGCGCCGCCGGCGAACAAGCCGCTGCCCGCCGAGCGCGACAACTGCTTCCCGTACCTCGTGCGCGAGCTCGAGCTGCTGACCGAGGTGCGGGTGATCGTCTGCCTCGGCGGCTTCGCTTGGGACGCCGCTCTGCGCGCGCTGGCCGCGCTCGGCGAGCCGCCGCCCCGTCCCAAGCCGCGCTTCGGTCACGGGGCGGAGCTCCCGTCGCTCGGCCGCCTGACGCTGCTCGGCTGCTACCACCCAAGCCAGCAGAACACGTTTACCGGCCGGCTGACGGAGCCGATGATCGACGCGGTGTTCGTGCGGGCGCGGGAGCTGGCCGGCCTGAGTGCGCCTTGACGGTCGCGCGATGCCGCTCAGCCGACGAGCGGGTTGCGCGTCTTGAGCGACGGGAAGCGGCCGAAGTCTCGATCGGCGGTCCACAGTTCGCTCACCCCGTGCTCCAGGCAGATCGCCGCAATGCGCGCGTCGTGGATCGCGGCTCCGCGAACGCGCCCTTCGCGCGAGACCGCGCCGAGGAGGTCGAGGTGCCGCGATCCCTCGCCGATCAGTCGAACGCGCGGAGCGCTCTGCCACGTCATCACCTGCCCGAGCGCGACATCGAGCGGAGTGGGGTCGGCATAGATGCGCGGGTCGGTGACGTTGCGGATGAACTCGTGGACGCACGGATAGGGGATCGCCCACAACGCGCGGCCGGTGGCGAGCTCCTCGAGCTGGGCGCGCGCGCTCGCGTACGCCTCGTTGTCCCGCCGATGCGCGTAGATGAGCAGGTTCGAGTCGAGGGCGATCACGAACCTGCGCCCCGGGTGAGGTGCTTCATCGACATCCAGTCGTTGATGTCGATGCCCGGCACGCCACCACCACTGCCGTAGCTGCAGTCTCTGAGTCTGAACCCGGTCTGCTGCTGCGCGCGCTCGTCGATGACGTGCCGCAGGCCCTCCTCGACAAGGGCTTTGAGCGTCGTCCCCTCGCGGGCGGCGATCAGCTTGGCCTCTCTCAGCATGGTCTCAGCAATATCTACGGTCGTCTTCACCCGTACAACCATACTCCGCAACGATTCAGCCTCAAGGCGGCGGAGATTCCGCCACTTCGGCGCTAGGCTCGGCGGAGCCGATGGCGTCGTCCTCCTCCGCTTCCTCGCCGCTCGACGCGTTCGCTCCGCGCACGCGCGAGTGGTTCGTGCGCGCGTTCGACGCGCCGACGGAGGCGCAGGCGCAGGCGTGGCCGGCGATCGCGACCGGCGAGCACGTGCTGATCTCGGCGCCGACCGGGTCCGGCAAGACGCTCGCGGCGTTCCTGTGGGCGCTCGATCGGCTCGCAGCGGAGCGGACCGGCGAAGCCGCGTCGTCGGACGGCGAACGTCGCACCCGCCTCGTCTACGTCTCCCCGCTCAAGGCGCTGTCCTATGACATCGAGCGCAACCTGCGCGCGCCGCTGCAGGGAATCGGCGCCGACCTGCGCGTGGCTATCCGCACCGGCGACACGCCGCAGAGAGAGCGCGCCCGAATGCTGCGGGAGCCGCCCGACGTGCTCATCACGACGCCGGAGTCGCTCTACCTGATGCTGACGAGCAGAGCGCGGGAGATCCTGCGCGGGGCGGAGTGGGTGATCGTGGACGAGATCCACGCGGTCGCCGGCACGAAGCGGGGCGCGCACCTGGCGCTGACGCTGGAGCGGCTCGACGCGCTCGCGCAGGAGCAGAACGGCGGGCGCGAGGTGCAGCGGATCGGCCTGTCGGCGACGCAGAACCCGCTGGAGGAGGTCGGGCGCTTCATGGTCGGCCCGCGGCGCAGATGCCGCATCGTCGACACAGGCGTGCGCAAGCCACTCGACCTGAAGATCCACGTGCCGGTTGAGTCGATGGTCGAGCCCGACGCGACGCCCGCGCCCGACTTCGACCCGCTCAGCGGCGGCACCGAGGCGACGCGCCGCTCGATCTGGCCCGCCATCTATCCCGAGCTGCTGAAGCTGATCCAACAGCACCGCTCGACAATCCTGTTCGTCAACAACCGCCGCTCCGCCGAGCGGATCGCGCTGCGGCTGAATGAGCTGGCGCACGAGGAGGAGTCAGCCTCCGACGAAAGCGTCCTGCCCCAGCCCGCTCAGGCGAGGGCAGGTCAGGACACTTGCGGTGACGCTGCGACGGAGAGCGGGAGCGCGGGGGCGGCGGCCGGTGGCGCGGGCACCGCCCCGGTCGAGATCGCCCGCGCCCACCACGGCTCGCTCGCGCGCGAGGAGCGGCTGGTCGTGGAGGAGCTGCTGAAGGCGGGCGAGATCCCGTGCATCGTCGCGACCTCCAGCTTGGAGCTGGGGATCGACATGGGGGCGGTCGACCTCGTCCTGCAGGTCGAGTCGCCGAAGTCGGTCGCGGCCGGCCTGCAGCGCATCGGTCGCGCCGGCCACAACGTCGGCGACACGAGCAAGGGCCGCATCTTCCCGAAGTTCCGTGCCGACCTGCTGGAGTGCGCCGTCGTCGCGAGACGGATGCGCGACGGGGCGATCGAGTCGACTGTCGTCCCGCGCAACCCGCTTGACGTGCTCGCACAGCAGATCGTCGCGATCGCCGCCGCGGCCGAGAACGACGACGAGCCGGTCTCAGTCGACGACCTCCAGGCGCTCGTCACGCGCACCCACACCTACGCCGAGCTGTCCCGCACCCAGCTCGAGAACGTG
>DATFPW010000075.1:0-19728 GCA_035264605.1 Conexibacter sp.
CGTGCTGCGCAGGAGGCGTGGGACGCGCGCGACGATGCGCGCCTCGCGCAGCTGCTCGACCCTGACCTGCTGGTGGAGTGGCGCCGCCGTCTCGACGACTTCGCCGAGCGCGGCTGGGACAACCGCGTCGAGGTGCTGAGCGTGGACGCGGTGGAGTACCTCGGGCTCGTCAACCGCGAGGGCACGGCGGACGACCGCGTGACCGTCCGCGTCTCCGCGAGACTCCGCGACTGGGTCGAGACGCTGGACGGCGCGACGGTCATGCGCCGGGGAGCGGCGAGCTCGATCATCTCGCTGACGGAGTACTGGACGCTCGGCCGCCGCAGCGACGGCTGGTTCGTCGCCTCGATCGAGTCCGACGCCGAGGGCACCCACGTGCTCGACGAGGAGATCGTCGCGTCGCCGTGGGGCGACGAGCAGCGGATGCAGGACGCGTCGATCGTCGAGGTCGCGGCCGCCGACAAGCTGCCGGACGGGATCTCGACCGCGGAGGTCGCCGACCTCGACTACGCCGGCGACGCGCGCGCCGCGGCGCTCGACCTGTCGCTGGCCGACGGACGCTGGGCTCCCGACGTGCTCGAGGCCTCCGTCCGACGCGCGGTCGCCGCATGGGCGGCCGCGGTCGACGGCGCCGATCGAGACCTGCTCGACGTCGCCACGCCGCAGGCGGCGAGCGAGCTGCTGCATCCCGGCGACCCGTCCGGCAAGACGCGGCTCGTGATCCGCGGCCCGCGCGTGCGGCATCTGAGAATCGTCGCGCTGGGCCCGGCTGCGACGCCGCCGACGATGACCGTCGAGGTCGAGGTGCACGGCCGCCGCTACGTCGAGGACCGCGACACCGCTGCGGTGCTGTCCGGCTCGAAGTCGCGCGCGGCCACCGTCGCCGAGCGCTGGACGCTCGCGCTCGCCGGTCCCGACGACCGGCCGTGGCAGGTCGTCGGCGTCGCCGGTTCCGACGTCCACGCCTGAGCGGGCGCGTTCCGTACCCTCGCTCCATGGAGCGGGTATGGACCTCACGGCTGCGCTGGCGCCTGCGGGGAGCATGGCTGGCGCCGCTGCTCGTGCTGCTCACGCTCGCAGATGCGCTGCTGATTCGCTGGCGCCCGCTCGCCGGCGACGGTCCGACGGGCTTCTTTGCGGCGCTCCTGCTGGCCAGCTTCCTGAACCTCGTCGCGATCGCGGCGCTGGCGCCATTCCTCGGGATGGCGTGGCGGCGGCTGCGACCCGAACTGCCGGTCATCGTCGCGCGCGACCGCGCGGGCGTCGCGCTCGTGCTGCTCGTGACCGCGGCCCTGGTCGCCGCCGGGTCGCTGCACCACAGGACGGTCGTGCGCAACGCCGACGCGGCCGCCGATGCACACGCGCGCGCGGTCGCTTGGATCGGTACCTACGCGCCGGCGCCCTATCGCCGCCACCTCGCGCTGGCAGATACGGTCGCCGTCGTCCCCGGCAGCCTCTACCGCACGTGCGCGCACGACCCGGCGAGCGGCCGCGCTTGGTGCGTCGTCGCCCATCCCCACGGCGCCGTTCGCCATGACGGCGGCACCCCGAACGCCGTCTTCCAGGCGGGGCGGGGATGACGATAGACATCATCCGCTGGGAGAACCCGCTCAGTCAGCGCTGAGCTCGGCGGCGATCGGCGCGTCGGGGCCATCCCACTCGCCGCCCAGCACCGCGCCGATCCCCGCGCACAGCGTCAGCGCGAAGCCGACGCCGACGAGCCAGGAGACGAGCGCGATCGCGATGCCGATTGGGCCGTAGTGGGTCGCCGAGCGGCCGATCGCCTCGGGCATGTAGATGACCGAGCCGATGCTGATCGCCGTCATCGCGACCGCCGTCAGCAGCGCGGTCGGGACGAGCTGGCGCCAGTCGACGCGTCTCGCGAGCAGGATCCACGGCGACCACAGCCACATGATCGCGTCGCCGGTGAGCAGGATGATCAGCGAGGCGAGCGGGCCGGTGAGGTCGAGCAGCGAGTCGCGCGCGGAGGCGAACAGCGTCGACCACACGACGATGCCGGCGATCCAGATCAGCCCGGACTTCGTGCCCGCGAGACCGCGCGCCTCCAGTCGCCACGCGCGCTCGTAGACGCGCTGCAGCCCGCGCGTGAAGCTGAGCGAGGCGCCGACGAGCAGCAGCACGCCGAGCCACGAGACCGACTGGCGCACGGCGTCGGGTTGCGCGAACACTTCGCGCACGAGCTGGGCGGTCGAGCCGTGCAGGTGGAAGCGTTCGATCAGCTCGTTCGCGAGTCCGTCGGTGCCGGGCAGGAACGCGGAGGCGATCACGAGCAGCGGCACGAGCGCGGTGAAGCCGAGCGAGCCGAGCGCGATCGAGCGGTCGACGAACTGGATCTCGACGAGGCGGTCGAGACAGGCGCGCGTCAGCGCGATCGCGTGCGCGAGCCGCGCGTGGCGGCGTGCTGCGTGCTCCAGGCGTGCGAGTGGGTCGAACTCGATCAGGGCCATGACGTGCGCGGACCGCCTCCGGCCCGCGCCGCCATCATCCCGTGGCCGGCGGCTCGGCGTCGCCCGAAGGCGGCCCGCCCGCCGCCCCCGCCGCGAGCTCCCGCTGTACCTGCGCGCGCATCGCCGCGACGCCCGCCAGCAGCAGCACGCCGAAGATGACGATCGCCAGCGGTCGTCGCAGGACCGACAGCGGTCCCCACGCGACGAGCACGAGATACACCAGCGCGGCGAGCCCGTAGGCGAGGTCCGGGCGCTCGGCGAGGCCGGGCGCGAAGCGCGCCCGCAACCAGCGTGCGCGCCTGCCGTGGCCGGCGAGCCAGGCGCCGGCAATCGCGCCGGCGCCGACGACGATCATCACGACCGCCAGCTCCGCCAGCAGCGTCGTCGCGATCTGCCAGGTCGCGTGCGCGGCCGGTGCGAGCGGCCCGCCGCTCGTGAGCGCATCGACGATCTGGTTGCCGGCGACGCGCCGCACGATCAGCACGAGCAGCGCTGCGAGCGCGAGCCCGGCGCCGGAGGCGAGCAGCGCGCGGCGGCGGCCGTCCGGACGGTTGCCGGCAAGCCACACCGCGAGCGCGTAGAGCGCGAGCGCGAGGATGCCCGGCAGCCACGACAGCACGCCCAGCACATCGCCTGCCTTCTGCAGCGTGTCCAGCTCGTGCGGTCTCACGATCACGATCCGCCCGCGATCCGAGGGCAGGCGGTCGACGACGCTCGGGTCCACCCCGACCTGCGCCGCGATCTGCTTGGCGAGCGGGCGGAGGTCGAGGATGACGCCGTTCTCGTTGATCACCGTCCCCTCGCCGTTGACGAGCTTCACGAACTGCTGGTGCGTCAGGCGGTTCGCCGTCACCCAAACCTGCTGCACCTTGCCGGAGGCAAGGATCCGCTGGACCGCTCTCTGCACTCCGTCCGCGACGAGGCTGCCGGCCGGCCCGGCGAGCGGCTGCAGTCTCGGCGGCAGCACCTGCTCCAGCGCCTCCCGCGTCCGCGAGCCGTCGGCCAGCTGGGAGGAGAGCTCGTCGGCGAGCGGCACGCGCACCGCGTCGTCGCGCAACAGCGCCGCGCTCGTCGTGGTCCAGTCGTCCGTGTTGAGCAGCTGACGATCGACCCAGCCGCCGAGCAACGCCAGGACCGCGAGCAGCGACGCGAGCCCTACGAGGATGCGCGAGCGGAGCGGCATGCGCGGCCTACCGTATATGCCCTGGGGGCGGCACGCACGATTCTGGCGCGATGGATCCGTCCGCGGACGGCGCTCAGGGCGAGTTGCCGGCCGCCGCGTCGGCGGCCTCGCGTCTGCGGCGCAGGTTGCCGACCAGCAGCGAGATGACGGTCACGAGGTAGATCTGGCCGATCAACATCTCCAGCACCGCGACGGCGCGCCCGCCGCGCTGGGCGGGCGTGAAGTCGCCGAAGCCGGTCGTCGTCATCGACGTGAAGCTGTAGTAGACGCGCTCGCTCTCGCTCCCGTCAGTGCCCTGCGCGAAGTACGTGCCGCCGTCGATCTTCGCCATCGTCGTGATCGCGAACGAGAAGACGATTCCGAGCAGCAGGTAGACGGCCAGTGCGCCCGCGACCGCCTGCACCGTCACCCCGCGCAGGCTCAGCAGCACGATCAGCCCGCGCACGAGCTGGACGAGCGTCGTCAGGATCAGTACCGCGCTCACCGCGGTGCCGACCGGCGCCGGGATCCACTCGAATGCGACGCCCGTCACGAGCACGACCGTCGCGACGATCAGTCCGATGCCCGCCCGCTCGCGCAGCCGCACGTTGCCGCGGCTCGTCGCGATCACCACCAGCAGCATCCCGCCGCTGAACAGCAGCCCGATCGCCCGGCTCCACGACGTCTCGGGCGCGATGATCAGGAACAGCACCGTGGCGAGCGCCACCGCCAGCACGATCCCGTAGCGGTGGCTTCCTTCGCTCTCCAAGATTCCGTCCGTCGACGCGCCCATTGCCACAGCATGGCTGGCAGAACGGCGGATATATGGTGATGACACTGCGCCCGCCGGCGATATCATGTCTCTCATGGTGCGCACGATCGTCCAACTGCCCGAGGAGCAGGCCGCTGCGCTGGAGCGCGCGGCCCGGCGGCGAGGGGTGTCGAGAGCCGCGGTCATGCGCGAGGCTCTCGCCGAGCTGCTCGGTCCCGAGGAGGCGACGGAGGACGAGGCGCTGCAGCGGGCGCTGGCGGCTGCGGGCTGCTTCAGCTCGGGCGTCCCTGACATGGCGGAGCGCCACGACGACTACACCTTCGAGCCGTGACGTTCGTCGACACGTCGGCGCTGTTCGCGTTCCTCGACCGCGGTGCAGCCGATCACGACGCTGTCGTCAAGCTGATGACGCCGCTGCTCGCTGAGCGGCGCGGCGTCACCCATAACTACGTGGTCGTCGAAGCAGAGGCGCTTCTGCATGGGCGGCGCGGCGGCGCGCCCGCGCGACGTCTCATGCAGGACATCCTGCCGCTCATCGAGATCGCGTGGATCACGCCCGAGCTGCACGCACGTGCGGTCGAATCGCATCTCGCCGACCTTCGTCGCCGCACCTCGCTCGTGGACCACGCGAGCTTCGTCTTGATGCGCGAGCGGGGCATCGGGGAGGCGCTCGCGTTGGATCGTCACTTCCGCGACGCGGGCTTCGCCGTCAAGCCCTGAGCGGGGGCGCGGGCTCAGAGCGCGAGGCCGAGCGGCGACTCGAGCAGTGCGCGGATGCGGGCGAGGACCTGGGCGGCGTCGGCGCCGTAGAGGATGCGGTGGTCGCTGACGAGCGTGAGCGTCATGCGCTTGCCGGGGACGACGGCGCCGTCGACGACGACGGGCACGTCGCGCAGCGCGCCGACGGCGAGGATCCCCGCCTGCCCGGCGTTGACGATCGCGGTGAACTCGGTCACGCCGAACATGCCGAGATTCGAGACGGTGAACGTGCCGCCGCTCAGCTCCGGCGGCGTGATCGCACCGGACCGCACCCGCGCGGCCAGCGCGCGCGCCTCGAGCGCGATCTCGCCGATCGACTTCTGGTCGGCGTCGAAGATCGTCGGGACGATCAGCGCGTCCTCGGTCGCTACCGCGACGCCGACGTTCACGCGCTCGTAGAGCTCGAACTTGCCGTCCTTGTAGGCGCCGTTGGCACGCGGGAATTCGCGCAGCGCGAGTGCCGCCGCCTTCACGACGAAGTCGTTGTACGACGGCGCCGGATGCTCATCGGTCGCGAGCGCCTTCAGCTGCTCGCGCACCGCGACCGCCGCCGCCATGTCGACCTCGGTCGAGACGTGGAAGTCCGGCACCGTCGCCTTCGACTCCGCCATCCGCCGCGCGATCGTCTGCTGCGTGCGCGACAGCTCCTCGGCTGTGATCTCGCCTTTGCCGCCGCCGCGCTCGCCGGGGCCAACCGGCCCGGGAGGGGGCGCCGACGTCGCCGCACTCGGCGGAGCGGCGGGTTCCGCCTCAGCCGCCGCCGCCGGCGCCGAGCCCGCAGCCTCCACGTCGGCCTTCACGATCCGTCCGCCCGGTCCCGTGCCGGCGATACCGGCGAGGTCCACGCCCTGCTCCCGCGCCAGCCGCCGCGCGACGGGCGAGGCCTTTACGCGGCCGTTGTCGGCCTCCTGCGCGGCTGGCGCTTCGGAGCGCTCGTCCTCGGCGGGCATCGAGGGGGTGGGAGCGGTCGTTTCGGCAGGCTCTGCGGGCTCGGCGCCTGACTCACTCGAGGTGTCCTGCCCTGGCGTCGTATCGCGACCCTCAGGCAGGACGTCGGCGGCAGCAGGCGCGGACCCGTCGCCGATCCGCGCGATCAGTTCGCCGATCGGAAGCGTCGCGCCCTCCTCGGCGACGATCTCCAACGTGCCAGCCGCGTCGGACTCGTACGTCATGTTCGCCTTGTCCGTCTCGATCTCGGCGATCTCGTCGCCGCGCGCGACCGCGGCGCCGTCCTCGACGAGCCATCTGAGGATCGTGCCCTCCTCCATCGAGTCGGACAGGCGGGGCATGACGACGTCGGGCACGGTCGAATCCTCTCTCAGACGTCGCGCAGCGTCGCCAGCGCGGCGGCGACGACCTGCGGCTCGTGGGGGAAGGCGATTTGCTCCAGCGGCTTCGAGTACGGCATCGGCACGTCAGCGCCGGTGACGCGGCCGACCGGCGCGTCGAGGTCGTCGAACGCCTGCTCCTGGATCAGGGCGGCGAGGTTGGCGCCGACGCCGCCGTGCGGCCAGCCCTCCTCGACGATCACGCAGCGGTTCGTCTTGCGCACCGAGGCGAGGATCGTGTCGAGGTCGAGCGGGCGCAGCGTGCGCGGGTCGATCACCTCGGCGGAGATGTCGTGCTCCTCGGCGAGCACCTCCGCCGCGCGCGAAGCGGTCAGCGCCATGCGCGAGATGCCGACGAGCGTGACGTCGTCGCCCTCGCGTCGCACCGCCGCCTTGCCGAACGGCACGAGGTGGTCCCCGTCATCCGGGTCGGGCACGTCACCGCGCTGGCCGTAGAGGTACTCGTGCTCGATGAAGATCACCGGGTTGTCGTCGCGGATCGCGGACTTCAGCAGCCCTTTCGCGTCGGCCGGCGTCGAGGGCACGGCGACGAGCAGTCCCGGCACGTGCAGGTACAGAGCCTCGAGCGAGTGCGAGTGCGTCGGCCCGAGCTGGTGGCCGGCGCCCTGCGGCATCCGCACCACGAGCGGCACCGTCACCTGGCCACCGAACATGTAGCGGATGTGCGCCGCATGGTTGACGATCTGGTCCATCGCCAGCAGCGAGAAGTTGATCGTCATCAACTCGACGACCGGGCGCGTGCCCGTCATCGCCGCGCCGACGCCCATCCCGACGATCGTGTTCTCGGAGATCGGCGTGTCGCGCACGCGCGCTTCGCCGAACTCCTCCAGCAGGCCCGCGGTGACCTTATAAGCGCCGTTGAAGACGCCGATGTCCTCGCCCATCAGAAAGACGCGCTCGTCGCGCGTGAGCTCCTCGCGCAGCGCCTGGTTGAGCGCGTCGCGGTAGCGCAGGACGGCCATCAGCCGACTCGCTTCCGGTCGCGCATCCGCTCGCTCGCGGCCATGTCAGCCGCCTCGCTCGCCGTCGTGGGTGCGGCCACCAGGCCCGGCGTCGGCGTCCTGCGCCTCGTCCGCCGGGCGCTGCTCCTGTCCGGAGTGCGGCCCGGACGCGTGCTGGTCGTACTCCTCCTGCATGCGCGGGTCGACGTCGCGCTCGCGCTCGTCCTCGCCGCGGTGTACGCCCGGCGAGCGCTCGTCGACGGAGTACCAGCCGCGCACCTGGTCGCCGAGCGCATAGACGTCGTCGTAGAGCGACTCGGGTGCGGGGAAGGGTGAGGCGTCGGCGAACGCGACCGCCTCGTCCACGCGTGCGACCGCCTCGGCGTCGAGCTTTGCCACGCCGTCGGCGTCGAGCACGCCCGTCTCCTCCAGCCGCGCGGAGAACAGCGCGATCGGATCGCGTCTGCGCCACTCGGCGACCTGCTCTCTGGTGCGGTACTCCTCCGGGTCGGCCATCGAATGACCGCGGAAGCGGTACGTGACCGCCTCCACCAGCACGGGCTGGCGCTCGTCGCGCGCGCGGTGCAGTGCGTCCACGATCGTGCGGTGCGTGTCCGCAACGTCCATCCCGTCGCAGCGCGCGCCCGGCACGCCGAACGACTCGCCCTTGCGCTGGAGATCCGTGACCGCAGAATGGCGCGCGAGCGCGGTCCCCATCCCGAACTGGTTGTTGGAGACCATGAAGACGACCGGCAGTCTCCACAGCGCTGCGAGGTTCATCGTCTCGCCGAACGTGCCCTGGTTGGAGGCGCCGTCGCCGAACATGCAGAGGGTCGCGTCCTCGGTTCTCAGCAGGTCGGCGGTGAGGCCAAAGCCGGCCGCGATCGGCAGGTTGCCACCGACGATCCCGTAGCCGCCCATAAAGCGCCGTTCGAGGTCGAACATGTGCATCGATCCGCCGCGCCCGCGCGAGCAGCCGCCCTCCTTGCCGAACAGCTCGGCCATCACCTTGTCGGGCGGCGTGCCGCGTGCGATCGCGTGGCCGTGCGAGCGGTAGGTGGAGATCAGGTAGTCGCTGTCGCGCAGCGCTCGCGCCGCGCCGACGATCGTCGCCTCCTCGCCGATCGCGAGGTGCAGGAAGCCGCCGATCTTGGCCTTCGCGTAGAGCTCGCCCGCGCGCTCCTCGAAGCGGCGGATCAGCAGCATCGTCGCGAGCCACTCGCGCGCCGCGTCGGGCTCGGGCAGGGGCGGCGGGCCGTCGTCGGACCGGCTCCGGCTGCGTCTGGCTGCCGGTGTCGTAGCCATGCGAGTGACCTTACCCCGGAGGCTGAGCTTTCGCCCGCCGCTCATCGCAAGCGACGAGCTGCGGGCGACGTCACTGCTGCCCGGCGTCGCGCCAGGCGGTCAGGAATGCGTCGGCATCCAGCCGTCCAAGGTCCTCGCGCAGTGCGCGCACGAGCCGCCGCGCCTGCACGGCGGGCAGATCCCAGAACAGCACGACCTCGCCGCTGTCGATTGCGACGACCTCGATGTGGTCGATCCGGCGCGGGCCGGCCAGCCATGCTGGGCCGACGCCGCCGCGGGTGATGATGAGCCGATAGGCGCGGCGGGCGGTCATGCGGAGGTGATCTCCACCAGCGCCGCGGCCGCCTGCTCGACCGCGTCATCGCCCTCGAACACGCGCCCGCCGAAGACGATCGCGGGGACTTGCGTCACGCCGGCGGCCGCGGCCGCGGCAGTCGCCGCGTCGAGCGCGGCGGCAACAGATCTGCGCCCGAGCGCCTGCAGCACCGCGCGCGGGTGCATCTCGCACGCGGCGGCGGCGATCACGACCGTGTCCTCGTCGAGCGCGCGCCCGCCGGCGAACGCCTGCCGGAAGGCGGCGAGCGCGAACGCGACCGCGCGGCCGATCTGCTTCGCGTAGGTCGCCCCGACCATCGCGACCCGCGTGTCCTGCTGAGGCCATTGCGCCGGCCAGCGCAGCGGCTGGACGTGCTGCCCCTGCGCGCGACTCGCGACCCGTGCGCACCGCTCCTCAACGGTTGCATCGCCGCTGCCGCCGCCCGGCAATCCGGCCGCCAGGATCGGCACCCACTCCGGCACGACCGGCAGATCCGCCATCACGCGCTCGGCGGCCAGGTAGGCCTCCGGGCTGCCGAGGTCGTAGTAGAAGACGGGCTGGCTGTGGTCCGGCTGCGCGTCGTCATGCGCCGCCGGACCGTCGCCGTCGTGATGCGTGACCGAGAGCTCGTGCTCGGACACCGCAGTCCTAGATGCTCGATTCCACGATCTCGCGGCGCGAGGGGCACGCTGGTCGGCGCTGGATGCCACACGGCGTCTCGCCAATGCCGCCGGCATTGCCTTCGACACCGCGCGTCACCCAGCATCCGCCCATCGCACCCCTCGCATCCACGAATCTCGTGGAATCGACCATCAGCCGTGGATCAGCCAGCCGTCGGCTGCGCGCGCGGCCTCCATGACGCCCTCGCTGAGCGTCGGGTGGCCGTGCACCATGCGCGCGACCTCCGGGTAGCCGCCCTCGAGCGCACGCGCGTTGACGAGCTCCTGGATCAGCTCGGTCGCCTTCGCCCCGATGATGTGGCCGCCGAGCAGCTCGCCGTATCTCTTGTCGCCGACGATCTTGATCAGCCCGGTGCGGTCGCCGTAGACGGTGCCGGCGCCGACGGCGCCATAGGGCACTCTGCCGACGACGACGTCGTAGCCGGCCTCCTTCGCCTGCGCCTCCGTGAGGCCGAACGACGCGACGTTCGGCGCGCAGAAGGTCGCGCGCGGGATGTCGATGTAGGCGATCGGATGCGTCGCGTTGCCGGCCATGTCCTCCACCGCGATGACGCCCTCGTCGGACGCCTTGTGCGCGAGCGCGGGGCCGGGGACGATGTCGCCGATCGCCCAGATGCCTCTGGCCGACGTGCGCAGCGCGCCGTCCACGACGATGAGGCCTCTGTCGTCGACCTTCACGCCCGCGTCGTCGAGCCCGAGGCCCTCGACGTCGGCGCCGCGGCCGGCGGCGATGACGAGGTAGTCGACCTCGCCGCTCTGGTCGCCGTAGGTGAAGGTGACGGAGTCTCTGCCGTCTCTCACGTTCTCAACGAACGTTCTGGTGAAAATCTGCATGCCCTGCTTCTTGAGGCCGCGCTCGGCGAGCTTCGAGATGTCGGCGTCCTCGGTGGGGAGGACGCGGTCGAGCGCCTCGAACAGCAGCACCTCGACGCCGAGGCGCGCGTAGGCGGAGGCGATCTCCGCGCCTGAGGCGCCGGCGCCGACGACGGCGAGCTTCTTCGGCAGCTCCTCGAACGCCCACGCCTCCTCGGTGCCGATCACGCGGCCGCCGAACTGCGTGCCGGGGATCGGCCGCTTGACCGAGCCGGTCGCGAGGACGATGCCCTTGGTGGCGGTGTACTCAGTTCCATCCTTCGCGGAGCCGACGCGCACCGTGCCGTTGCCCGTCACCGCCCCGAAGCCCTCGATCAGGTCGATTCTCTTGGCTCTGAAGAGGCCGCTGACGCCGCCGGTGAGCGTCTTGATGACCTTTCTACGGCGATCGTTCACTCTCGCGAAATCGATCGAGCGGCCGTCGACGTTGATGCCGAACTCGGCGGCGTCGTCGATCTCACTCAGGATGTCGGCGGTGCGCAGCACGGCCTTGGCGGGGATGCAGGCGTAGTTGAGGCATCGGCCACCGACGACGTTGTCCTTCTCGACGACGGCGGTCCGCATCCCGAGCTGAGCGGCGCGAATCGCCGCCACGTAGCCGCCGGGACCGGAACCAATGACGATGCAGTCATAAGCAGATTCGGGCATGGCGGCGAGTGTATGTCACCCCCTCTTTTGGCCGCGGTCTGGCACCGATGTGCACCCCCCGAACGTCTGGTGGGGCGAACCCGCGTGCTTCGCGCCTCAGCGCGCCGCATGGGCGCGCGCTACAGACAGCCGCTGGACGTCTTCAAGACCGTTCGCCTCAGCGTGGAGTTCGTGACCCGCCGAGACGAGGTGATCGACTATGCGCTGGTCCTGATCGCCGAGCTTGGAGGCCGTGTCGAGACGATTCGCGTCTATGACTCCGCGCACGGACACAACGAGATGCACCGATACACGAAGGATCTAGGCAAGCAGCCGGCGGCTGTCTTTCACCACGGTACCCTCGGCGAAGGCATGCGCGCGGCCATCGGAGAGATCCAGCGCGGCTACGAGGAGATGATCGACGGATGGCGACGAGGGTGAAGAGCACCAGCAACCTGGGAAGTCCTGCCAGCAGGGTGATGGACGAGGCGATCGAGCTCGCGATCAAGGGGCGTTCCCCGTATCCCAGCCGCGCTTCGTTCGTGAATCACGACGCGCCGAATCTGGCGAAGGAGATCGCGCACGCCTTCGACGAGGACTCCGCCGTCGTCCTCGTCTGGCCTGACCTCAGCTCCCGCGTCCTGAAGCCCGGCGATCAGATCCCGGCGCCGGCGCCGAGCGCGACCTTGAGCGAGTCGGGCAGCGGCATCGATCTGCCGGCCGCATAGTCGTAGCCGACGACCACGCCGTAGCCCTCGGCGAGCAGCCGGTCGTCGCCGACCGCGAACATCGCGAACTCGAGTCTCGCGCTCGAGCGGCCGATCTCGCCCGGCCGGATGCAGGTGCGGATCTCCTCGTCGAAGAAGGCCGGCGCGCGGTAGTTGATTCTGCACTCGGCGAAGATCAGCCCGAAGCCTCTGCGGGTCGTCGGATCGTTGCCGAGCAGCCCGGTGATGTACTGGATGCGCGCGTCCTCGAAGAAGCCGAGGAACGCGACGTTGTTGACGTGACGCATCGCGTCGAGATCCGCGAAGCGCACCTTGTCGACGTGGGAGTACGGCCACTCCGCGGGCGTGGTGCTCACGGCGCCGGCCTCCGCTCGGGCATCTGGATCCGCGCCATCGCGCGGATCAGCTTCCAGAACAGCCAGCCGCCGAGTCCGATGACCGCGAGGCAGAGGAACGCCGCCCACACGTTCGAGGCGACCAGCAATGACAGCGCCGCGACCAGCACCTGGAAGGCGAGCAGCGCCTCGAACCCGAGCACCGCCCAGTACTTCGCGTGCCACATGCCCCACGCGGCGAGCAGCAGGATCGCGGCGAGCGTCAACACCCCCGGGAGGGAGCCCCCGTCGCCGATGCGTGCGCCGGACAGGTAACCGACGACCATGAGCACCGCGAGCACGGCCGCGACGATCGCTCCGACGGTCACCGCGCCCGGCCGCTCGCCCTCCGCCAGCGGCTCCAGCCGCGCGCGGAGCTCCGCGTTGCGCTCCGCGGAGCTTCTGCGTCTGCGCGGCTCGACAGCGGCCTCGACTGGCTCTGACGAAGTTGGATCGCCGAACGCGTCGCGTGGTGGCTCGCGCCGCCCGCGCTTGCGACTACGTTGCGCCAACGCCGGCCTCCTGCGGGAGCGCGCCGCGCAGCGCGCGCGCCGTGGCCTCGGGATCGTCCGCGTCGGTGAGCGCGCGCACGACGACGATCCGCGTCGCGCCCGCGCCGGTGACCGCCGCGACGTTCGATGGATCGATCCCGCCGATCGCGAACCACGGCACGACGCGCGGTGCACTCGCCGCGTGGCGGATCAGCTCCAGCCCGACTGCGGGCCGTCCGGGTTTCGTCGGCGTGGCGTGCACCGGGCCGACGGCGAAGTAGTCGACGTCGGCAACGGCCGCGTCGTCGACTTGGTCCGGCGTGTGCGTCGAGCGGCCGAGCAGCACGTCCTCGCCGACAAGCGCGCGCGCATCCGCAACGGGCATGTCGCCCTGCCCGACGTGCACGCCGTCGGCCCGTGCGGCTGTCGCGAGGTCGGGTCGGTCGTTCAACACAAACAGCGCGCCGTGCGCGTCGCAGGCATCGCGGAAGATCTGCGCCGCGGCAAGCAGCGCGTCGTCGCCGAACGAAGGGTCCTTCTCGCGCAGCTGCACCACGTCGACCCCGCCGCGCAGCGCCGCGTCGAGGAACGTCCGCAAATCGCGTCCGTCACCGGCCGCGCCGCACACGAGGTACAGCCGCGCTGCAGCCAACCGCGCACGCCGTTCGTCACCGAGCCGAGACGCCATCGCCCTGCATCTTGGCAGTCAGTGCCGGGTCAGGCAGCGCAGGCGCGCGGGCGGGTCGATTGGCAGCCGCTTGCCAAGGCGAGCTGGACGAGCAGCGCGCTGGCCGCGTCCGCGGTCGACTCACTTTGACGCTACGCCCGCAGCCCCTCCAGCAGCGCCAGCAGCGGCGCTTCGACCTGGGCGCGCATCGCGGCCGGGTCGGCGGCGTTGGCGATCATCATCGACGCCTCGACCATCGCGCCCATCAGCATGTGCGCGAGCGGGTGCACCTCGCGGCGTCTCAGGACGCCGCTGTCCATCGCCTCCTGCAGCGCCATCGTCACGAGCCCGAGCCAGTGCTGCGCGTCGACCTCGCGCCACTCGGCCCAGCCGAGGACGGCCGGCGCGTCGAGGTGGGAGATGCGGATCACGGCGGGGTCCTCGCACAGGTCGAGAAACGCGCGCATGCCTCTCGTGAGCGCCTCCCACGCGTCGGCGCTGCCGGCGGTCGCGGCGACGATCTGCCCGAGCAGGTCGTCGGCGAGCTGCGCGTGGACGGCGCGGAAGAGGTCGCGCTTGTCGTTGAAGTGGTGGTACAGCGCGCCGCGCGTGACGTTCGCGCCGCGCACGATCTCTTCTGTCCCGACGTCCGCGTAGCCGCGCGCGGCGAACAGCTCGCGCGCGACGCGCAGCAGCTCGGTCCGCGTGGCGACAGCCTGCTCCTCCCGTGGCATACCGCCTGTATGCTAGGACATACAACCTGTATGTGAGAGGAGCCGATGCAATGGCGAACACGAACGCAGACTGGCGCTCAGACGATCTCGGGCCCGCGCGCACGCTCGAACTCGACGGCGGTCGCATGCGCGTACACGTCACAGGCGACGGCCCGGCGGTCGTGTTCGTGCACGGCCTGCTCGTCAACGCGAACCTGTGGCGCAAGGTCGTGCCGCGGCTCGACGGCTTCACGCGCGTGGCGATCGACATGCCACTCGGCTCCCACCTCGTGCCGATGCCGACGCGCAGACTTACGCCGGACGACCTCGGCTCGCTGATCGGCGAGGCGGTGCAGGCGCTGGGGCTCGACGACGTCACACTCGTCGGCAACGACACCGGCGGCGCGCTCTGCCAGATCGCGGCTTCGCACAGACCCGCATGGCTCGGCCGGCTCGTGCTGACCTCGTGCGACGCGTTCGAGCACTTCCCGCCGCCCATGCTCAAGCCGCTGTTCGTTCAGCTGCGGCTGCCCGGCGGCGCGCTCGCGGCGATGACGCCGCTGAGGGCGCGCGCCCTGCGACGCCTGCCGATCGCGTACGGCTACCTCACGCACGACGCGATCCCGGACGCGCCGTCGGACTCTTACGTGCTGCCCGCGCTCGCGAGCCCGCACGTGCGCGAGGACCTCGTGCGCGTCTCGCGCGGGATCGACCCGTGCCACACGCTGCAGGCGGCGGAGCGGCTGAAGACGTTCGACCGCCCCGCGCTGATCGCGTGGTCGGCTGATGACAGATTCTTCCCGCGCGCGGACGGCGAGCGGCTCGCGGCGACGATCCCCGGCGCGCGCTTCGAGCTGATCGACGGCGCCCGCACGTTCTCGCCGGAGGACAGACCGGAGCGGCTCGCCGAGCTGATTGGCGCGTTCACGCGCGACAGCGTCGGGGCTCCGGCGTGAGCGCCCGGCCGGAGGCGGCCGCCGCTGTGGCGAACGGCGGCGCGCCCCCTGCGGCGCTGGCCGCCAAGGCCGCCTTCGTCGAGCACTTCCGCGCTGGCTGGGCGGGCGGCGCCGACACGCTGCTCGACCGCTTCCTGCCGGACCTGCTCGACCCCGACGTGGTGATGACGCAGCCGCTGCTTCCGCCGGCGCGCGGGCACGCCGGCTTCGCCGCCTTCTTCGACACGCTGTTCGGCGCAATTCCCGACCTGCGCGGCGAGGTGCTCGACTGGCGCCCGACGGCCGACGGCGTCGAGATCGACTTCGTGCTGCGCGGGACGCTCGGCGGCGCGTCGCTCGAGCTGCCGACGACCGACCGCATCGTGCTGCGCGACGGTCGCTTGCTGGAGCGTCACGCGAAGACCGATCCGCGGGGGCTCGCCACAACGATCGCGCGCCATCCGCTCGCGTCGTTGTCGCTGTTTGCGGGGCCGCTGGCGCAGGCTGTGCTCGGCGGCGCGGCCGAAGCGGACCGCCCGCCGTTCGAACGCGCGCTCGCCGGGCTGGCGCTCGGTCGGATCGCGCTCGGCGCGCCGAGTCGACTCGCCCCGCGCGGGACGGCACGCGCGTTCGGCGCCGGTCGCACCACCAGCCCCGAGCTGGACTACATGACACGCGTGTTCGGGATCCGCGCAATCGCGCTCGGCCTCGGCTGGCTGACAAGCGCCGGCGCCTCCCGCCGCCGCTGGCAGCGCCTCGCCTTCATGTGCGACGTCTCCGACACGCTCGCCGGGATCGGTCACCTGCGCCGCGGCGACCTGCCGCGCTCCCAGGCGCTCGCGACGACGGCGCTCACCGGCGGCTACGCGCTCGTCGGCGCGCTGCGCGTCGCGAGCGAGATGAACCCGCACCGCTGACCGCGAGCCGCGGCGCGCGCCGGCGGCGCTACCATCGCCCGTACGGGAGCCCTCAACCGGGCTGAGAGGGCGGCACTCCGGCCGCCGACCGTCAGAACCTGATCCGGATCATGCCGGCGCAGGGAAGGAGCGCGTGCCCTACACCACCGATCGCTTCGACGTCGCCATCGTGGGCGGCGGCATCGCCGGCCTCGCCGTCGCGTGGCGGGCGCAGCAGCGCGGCCTGCGCACGGTTGTGTTGGAGCGCGACGTGCTCGCGGGCGGCGCCACGTACGTCGCCGCGGGCATGCTCGCGCCAATCAGCGAGGCGCGCGTCGGCGAGCGCGGGCTGCTCGCGCTCAGCCGTGCCTCGCTCGACCGCTACACGGCGTTCGTGGACGAGCTCGCCGAGGCGTCGGGTCGGGACCCCGGCTACAGCGCCAACGGCACGCTGCTCGTCGCGCGCGACCGTGACGAGGCGGAGGCGCTGGAGCGGGAGCTGGCCGAGCGGGAAGCGATGGGGCTGCCGGTTGAGCGGCTGCTCGCCAGCGAGGCGCGACGCCGCGAGCCCGCGCTCGCGCCGACGCTGCGGCTCGCACTCGACATCCCCGGCGATCACGCGATCGACCCGCGCGCGCTGAGCGCGGCGCTTGCAGCCGCGATCGAGCGTGCGGGCGGCGTGCTTCGCGAGGGTGCAGGGGTGGCGCGCATCGCGCTCTCGGATGACGGCGAGCGCGTGACGGGCGTCGAACTGACTTCCCCCGGCGAGGGCATCGCACGCGGGCACGCGAACGGCGCCGGACGCGCACGGATCCACGCTGATCAGGTCGTGATCGCCGCTGGCGCATGGGCCAGCGCGCTTGACGGCCTGCCCGCGCACGCGCGCGTCCCCGTCCGGCCCGTCAAGGGGCAGATCCTGCGCCTGCGCGATCCGCGCGGCCCAGGCCTGCTCACGCGCGTGCTGCGCTTCGAGGGCGGCTACCTCGTCCCGCGCGGCGACGGCCGCTACGTGCTCGGCGCGACGATGGAGGAGCAGGGCTTCGACACGGTGCCGACCGCGGGTGGGATCTACGAGCTTCTGCGCGACGCGATCGAGCTCGTGCCGGGTGTGAGCGAGCTGGCGATCGAGGAAGTCGCCGCCGGGCTGCGTCCCGGCACACCCGACAACGCGCCGGTGCTCGGTCCGGGCGCGCTGCACGGTCTCCAGTGGGCGGCCGGCTGTTTCCGCCACGGAATCCTGCTGGCGCCCGTCGTCGCCGACGCGCTCGCGGCAACGCTCGCGGGCGAGGAGCTGCCCGAGGTGGCGACGCCGTTCGTCGCCAAGCGCTTCGCCGCGCTCGACTCCCACCCACCCACCCCCGCCACGGTCACGACGTGATCTCCGTCCAGCTCAACGGCGAATGGCACGAGCTCGCCGACGACGCGACCGTCGCCGACGCGGTCACGCTGCTCGGCGTCTCGCTCGATGCGCGGGGCGTCGCCGTCGCGGTCGACCGCGAGGTCGTGCGGCGCGGCGCCTGGGAGGAGACCGCACTGACCGGCGGCGCCCGTGTCGAGATCCTGACCGCGATCCAAGGGGGATGATGCGCATGAGCATCGACACCGACAAGACGCTCGACGACCCGCTCGTCATCGCCGGCAAGACGTTCCGCTCACGCCTGCTGCTCGGCACCGGCGGCTTCCGCTCGCTCGAGGAGATGGGCGCGGCGATCCGCGTGAGCGGCAGCGAGCTGGTGACCGTCGCGCTGCGGCGCGTCGACCCGCAGCAACGCGGCTCGATCATGGACGTGCTCGCACAAGCCGGTGTGGACGTCCTGCCGAACACGGCCGGCTGCTTCACCGCGCGCGACGCGATCACGACCGCGCAGCTCGCGCGCGAGGCGTTCGAGACCGACTGGGTCAAGCTCGAGGTGATCGGCGACGACCGCACGCTGCTGCCCGACGCCGTCGAGCTCGTGACCGCCGCCGAGGCGCTCGTCGCCGACGGCTTCGTCGTCCTCCCGTACACGACCGACGACCCGATCCTCGCGCGCCGGCTGGAGGACGTCGGCTGCGTCGCGGTGATGCCGCTCGGCTCGCCGATCGGCTCCGGGATGGGGATCCGCAATCCGTACAACATCTCGATCATCCGCGAGCGGACCAAGCTGCCGGTCGTGCTCGACGCGGGCGTCGGCACCGCCTCCGATGCGGCGCTCGCGATGGAGCTCGGCTGCGACGCGGTGCTGTGCGCAAGTGCCATCTCCCGCGCGCACGATCCCGTCGCGATGGCGCAGGCGATCCGCGCCGGCGTCGAGGGCGGCCGCCTCGCGCGGCGCGCAGGGCGGATCCCGCGGCGCCTCTACGCCGAGGCCTCGACGCCCGACGCCGGCCTGCCCGACTTCGGCGCGTCGGCCGATGACTGACGAGCCCGATTCGGCAGGCTCGCGTCCCGGCAACCGCGACGCTGCTGCCGCGACCGCCCAACCGGTCGCGCCGCCTTCGCTCGACGCGCTGCTCGACCGGTGGGAGGCGGCTTGGTGCGGCCGCGACGCGTCCGCGTTCGCCCCCCTGTGCGACTCGACCATTCAGTACGAGGACCCGCTCACGCCGCAGCCGCTGATCGGCGTCGACGAGCTCGCCGCGCACGCCGAGCTGCTGTGGCACGGCTTCCCCGACGTGCGCGTCGAGCGCGCCGGCGAGCGACTCGCCGACCCCACCGGCCGCTTCGTCGCCGCGCCGTGCAAGCTCGCCGGCACCCACCGCGGCTCGCTCGAAGGGCTGCCCGCGACGAGACGCTTCGTCGTCGTGCACGGCGTCGTCTGGTGTGAGCTTCGCGCCGGACGTCTGCTGCGCGTGCGCGCGTTCTTCGACCGCTACGACGCGGCCGTCCAACTCGGCGTTCTGCCTGCCTCGGGCACCCTCGGCGAGAAGGCGCTGCTCGCGCTGCGCGGCTTCGGCGTGCGCGCGCGCCGAAGCTAGCGTCGCGCGCGCGACGCTCTCGCTCTCGTGCGCGCCCGCGATCTCGCTGGCGCCGCCGGCGCACACGCGACCGCGGCGGCCATCAGCGCGGCGGCCGCATCGTCGTCGAGGCCCTCGGAGTCGAGGCGTCGCCACGTCCAGAAGTCGAGCGCGAGCGCGACGAGCGCGCGCACATGCGGTCGCTTGAAGCCGGCGGCGAGGACTCTCGCCAGCTCGGCGAGCATGAGGTCGCTCGACTGCGCCATCCACGCGTCGAGCTCGGGAACGGTCGCGCGCTCGCCGCGCATGCGCCGCTGCATCGATGCGTTTTCGCGATACCAGCCATAGAGCGCGGTCAGCGTCGCGCGCAGTCGGTCGACCGGGTCGTCGTGCCCCAGCGCGGGCTCCAGGTCGGGCAGCGGATGCGCGGCCATCCAGTGCGCGGTGCACGCCGGCAGCAGCGTCTCCAGGTCGGGGAAGTGGTTGTAGACGGTGAGCCGCTGCACGCCCGCGCGGCGCGCGATGTCGGCGACCGTCGTCCTCGCGACGCCGACCTCCTCATGCAACGAGGCGGCTGCGGCGGCGATCCGCTCGCGCGTGGCCTGCTGCGTCTCGGCGCGGACCTTCAGCTCGTATCTGCGCTTTTGGGTTGACATCGCGTTCACTGATGTTACATTGCGGTCAATCGATATACATCACGTTCATCGAAAGGATTGCAGCATGCACGCTCACACC
>DATFPW010000076.1:0-28317 GCA_035264605.1 Conexibacter sp.
GAGCGCCATCACGAGCCGCAGCCAGGCGGGTGGGATCCGTCGCACCCAGGGCAGCCAGAGCATCCCGAGCGTGACCGGGATCACGCCGACGTAGATCCCGAGCAGCGCCATCAGACCGAAGAAGGAGAGGTCGGTCGCGGGCGTCTCGACCGCGATCGGGATCTCGTGCGCGATCGTCCCCCCCGACGACGTGACGAGCGCGACCTCGTAAGCCTCACCCTCGACCCACGGCTGCTGCAGCCGCACGGTGGCGCTGTCGAGCCGGCCGATCGGCCGCTCGGCGCCGGAGAACTGCACGAACGCGTCGTTGACCTGCGCCTGGGCGACCGTCACCGCGTCGGCGCCGTCGTTGCGGACGGTCAGCTCGATCGTGCCGGGGTGCAGAACGGTCTTCTCGACCGCGAGCTCCTCCGCCGGCGGTCCGCGGCGGTCGCCGAGCCCGGGGCCGCCGAGCACGGCGAAGGCGCCGATCGCCGCGACGATCAGCAGCAGCGGACCGAGGCCGAGCAGCCAGGTCGGCAGGCCGCCGGTCCGCGGTGGCGCGGGCGTCTGCGTCGCGGTCATCCGGAGACCTCGAAGAAGCCCTGCCAGCCCAGCTCGGTGAACTCTGACTGGTGCGCATGGAACATGTATCTGCCGGCGTGCGGGAAGCGCCACTCGAGGATCCCGCGCTGTCCCTGACACAGCATCACCGTGTCGGTCAGCTCGCTCGGGCGGGCGCCCGTCCCCGTCGGGTAGTAGTCGAACAGGTTCCCGTGCAGGTGGAACGAGTTGATCAGGTCGTACTCGAGCACGTTGACGAGGTAGACGCGGATCGGCGCGTCGCGCTGCACGGCGATCGGCGTGTGCATGTAGGCGAACGGGATCGTGTTCGCCGCGTACAGCTCGTTCGCGCGGTCGAAGTTCGTGTCGAATCCGTTCATCACCATCACCAGCTCGTCGGCCTCCGGACGGCCCTCGGCGGGATCGACGATGAACGCCCCGTAGAGCCCCTTCGCGATGTGCTGGGCGAGCGGGCGGACGTGGCAGTGGTAGAGGTGCAGACCGGCGGGCAGCGCGTCGAACTCGTAGACGGTGTGGCCACCCGGCTCGATCTGCCCGGCGCCGAGACCGGGAACGCCATCCATCTCCGCCGGGTGGATCCCGTGGAAGTGGATCGTATGCGGATGCGTCGAGCCGTTGTGGAACGTGATCCGCAGCCGCTCGCCCTCACGGCAGCGCAGCGTCGGGCCGGGGATGCGGCCGTTGTAGGTCCACGCGGCGAAGCTCACGCCTGGCGCGACCTCGATCTCCTTGTCGAGCGCGGTCAGCGTCCACTCCCGCACGACCCGCCCACTGGCGGTGCGGTGCGTTCTGCCCCAGTCGAAGTCGCGCAGCAGCTCGTGCGGATCGAAGCCGTTGGCCGCGTGGTCGACCGTCTCGCCGTCGGCGAAGGTCGCGTGGCCGTCGTGGTGCGTGTCGGACGCGTGGCCCTCATGCCCCGCGCCCTCGGCCGCCTGCGCCTCGTGCTCCCACGGATGCGAGTGCGGAACGACGCTGTGGAGGATCGGCAGCGTGCCGGCGGCTACCGCGGATCCGGCCAGCAGTCTGCGACGTGTCAGGCGGGCCACGTCAGAGATTGTGGCATGTCTAGAACATAGATGCGACGCGGGTGACGCGCGTGCTCCTGCTTTGATTGACAGTGCGATGACGCAGCAGAGTCACTCGGGCGCACAGCAGCTCGCGGAGGCGGCGATTCGCGAAGCCTTGGAGCAGCGCTTGCAGATCGACTCCGTGCTGGCGGCGCAGGCGCGCCAGGTGATGGTCAACCCGGCGCTCGAGCCGCCTGATCAGACGCTCTGAGCGAGGTATGCGCCAGAAGGGCTGACGCCGGGCGGATGGCCTCCCCGTCTATCTGATCGCGTCGTAGACTCTGAACAGCGGCATGTACATCGAGATCACGATGAAGCCGACGATCCCGCCGACGACGATGATCATCAGCGGCTCGAGCAGGGACGTGAGGCCCTTGACCGCGGCGGCGACCTCGTCCTCGTAGAAGTCGGCGATCTTCGCGAGCATCGTCTCGAGCGCGCCGGTCTCCTCGCCCACGCCGACCATCTGGCAGACCATCGCCGGGAACACGGGGGCGTCCTTGAGCGGGGCGGAGATCGTGCCGCCGCTCTTGACCGAGGCGGTCACGTCCGCCATTGCCTTCTCGACGACCGCGTTGCCGGCTGTTCTGCCGGTGATCTCGATCGCCTGCAGGATCGGGACCCCGGAGGCGACCAGCGAGGACAGCGTGCGCGACCAGCGCGCGAGCGCGATCTTCTGCACCACCGGGCCGATCTTGAAGGGGAAGTGGAGGCGGAAGCGGTCCCACTGCGGTCGCCCCCACGACGATCTCTTCCATCTGCGGAACGCGACGACGAGGCCCACGACGACGGCGAACAGCACGTACCAGCGACTGGTGAGGAAGTGCGACATGCCGACCGTCAGCTTCGTGATCGCCGGCAGCTCGCTGCCGAAGTCTCTGAAGGTCTTCTCGAAGACGGGGATCAGGAACGCCACCATCGCGAGCAGCACGATCCCCGCGAAGCTGAAGATGACAGCCGGATAGATCATCGCCGACTTCACCTGGCGGCGCAGCGCATCGTCCTTCTCGAGCTGGTCGGCAACGCGCAGCAGCGCGTCGGCGAGCCGGCCGCCGCTCTCGCCCGACTCCACCATCGCCACGAACAGCGGGCTGAAGACCTTCGGGTAGCGGGCGAGCGCGTGCGAGAACAGCAGGCCCGCCTCGACGTCCTTGCGCACGCCGACGACCGCATCTCTGAGCGGTCTCGACTCGGTCTGGTCCTCGAGCACGTAGAGCGCGCGCAGCAATGTCATGCCGGAGGCGATCATCGTCGCGAGCTGACGTGTGAGCACCGTCAGGTCGCCCGGCTTCACGCGCTCGAAGAGCGCGATGTTGATCTCCTTGGAGCTGTGCTTGTCGCTGATGTCGACGACGACGAGGCCGCGCGACTTGAGCTGGTCGGCGACCGCCTGCTTGGAGGGCGCCTCGACCTCGCCCTTCGCGTTCCCGCCGGCGACGTCGATCGCTCTGAATACGTAGGTGGCCATGGTCGCGCGGCTGGACCGGTCTAGACGGTCGCGTACGCGCCGTCGGTGGACATCCCGCTGCCGGCGCCGACGAGCAGGCGGCCGAGCTCTTCCGGCGTGCCCGAGCGGGCCTCGGCGAGCTGGCGCGTGATCCGCCCGTTGCGCACGAGGCCGGCGAGCGAGGCGTCCATCGTCTGCATCCCCTGGGCGCCGCCGGTCTGCAGGACGGAGTAGATCTGGTGGGTCTTGCCCTCGCGGATCAGGTTGCGCACGGCCGGCGTCGGAACGAGCACCTCGGCGGCGACGCAGCGGCCCGCGCCGTCCGCGGTGGGCAGCAGCTGCTGCGTCACGATCCCCTGCAGGCCGACGGCCAGCTGCGTGCGGATCTGGCCCTGCTGGGGTCCGGGGAAGACGTCGATGATGCGGTCGACCGTCTGGGGGGTGTCCTGCGTGTGCAGCGTGGCGAACACGAGGTGGCCGGTCTCCGCCGCGGTGATCGCGGTCGAGATCGTCTCCATGTCGCGCATCTCGCCGACGAGGATCACGTCGGGGTCCTGGCGCAGCGCAGCTTTCAGACCATCGGCGAAGGTCATCGCGTCAGAGCCGATCTCACGCTGGTTGACGATGCACTTCTTGTGGCGATGGAGGAACTCGATCGGGTCCTCGATCGTCATGATGTGCTCCTCGCGCGACTCGTTGATGACGTCGACCAGCGAGGCGAGCGTGGTCGACTTGCCGGAGCCGGTCGGACCCGTCACGAGCACCAGGCCGCGCGGCCGATTCGCCATCTCGGTGACGGCCGGCGGCAGCCCGAGCGACTCGAGCGGCGCGATCTCGAACGGGATCAGGCGGAAGGCGGCGCCGAGCGCGGCGCGCTGGAAGTAGGCGTTGACGCGGAAGCGCGCGCGGCCGGGGATCTGGTAGGCGAAGTCCAGCTGCCAGTTGTTCTCCAGCTTCTGGCGCTGGTCGTTGGAGAGGATCGAGTAGACGATCTCCCGCGTGTCGGTCGGCGTCAGCGTCGGAAAGCCGTCAACCGCGACCAGGCGCCCACGTACCCGCACCATCGGCGGAGCGCCGGCGGTGAGGTGGAGGTCGGACGCTCGTCGGTCGACGACCTCGAGCAGCAACTCAGCGAAGTCGATGTCCATCCCGGGGGGTATCGGCAGAACCCCTCAGGAGCGTGAGGGTTGAATTTCGCCGTCCGGCGGTCGCGAGCGATCGCCTCCCGGCGACGTCACACCTCAGCCGAACCGCGAGGCGTTGCGCACGACCTGGGGTTGCCGACGCCACCAGTAGCGCTCGATCTCGGCGCGCCCGACCGGCAGGAGCTCATCATCGTCCACGTCGTCGAGGTAGCCGAGGCCGCGAAGGATGTGGCGAACGCTCTCGTGCTCCGCGGGCACCTGGAAGCGTTCGAGATACAGCGCGATCCCCTCCTCCGCGGTACGTCCGAGCTGCTGCTCGATCGCCATCACGTCGAAGTAGTCGCGCAGCTCGCCGCGGTCGCCGATGACTTTCAGCTTCATCGCAAGAATGTCCTCGACCGCCGCGACCGGAATGCCCGCGATGCGGCACGTGGGTGCAAGCCGTCGCTGGTCGCGCGCGTGCAGGAACTGGACCTTCGCACCTGCCAGGACGCCGTCGAGCACGCCGTCACCGATGCGCGTCGCAGCGAAGGTCCCGGTCGCCGTGAGCCGTTCCCGCAACGCGTCGAGATCGATCGCCTGGTGGGAGAAGAGGTCGAGGTCGCGGCTGACACGATGGTGGATGTGCGCCGCCAGGCCTGTCCCGCCGGCCAGGTAAGCGCCGGACGGCAGCAGCGGCGCCAGCTCGGACCAAGCGCGTGCCGTCTCCGGCGGCAGCACCGCCCCCAGCCCGTCCGGCAGGCTCATCTCGCCGCCGCCTTAACCGCAGCCGCAAGGTTGCGAGCGAGGCGACGGCTCCGTCGATCCAGCCCACGGGCTGAGGCGCCGTGCTCCCAGTCGGCGGCGCTGAGGGTGCGGACCCCCCACGCGAGACCCTCCGGATCTCCGACCTGGAGCAGTCGCCGGGCGATAGACCCGCCGGATCTGCCCACATCGAGCTGTGCCGGGGCAACGTTCCAGAAGAGATGCCGCAGTCGCGGGGGGACGGCGTCGTCGGTGCGCCGGTCGCGGGTCGGGAGCTCGATCCGCCCGAGCGCGGGTGCGAGCTTTCGCCATCTTGGGCTCGATCGCCGAGCCTTGAGCAGGTCGACTCGGCGCGCACGACCGGCGGCCACCTGGACGGACGTACGCTCGATCAGCCCGGCGGCCGCAAGCTGCTTGAGCGCCCGGCTCGCCGAGGTCGGGGCCACGCCGGCGCGCGCGGCGACGGCACGCGCTGAGACAAGCCCGAATGGCGCGGTGTCGAGCGCCGCAAGGACTGCCGTCTCAACGCGCGTCAGGCCGTCGAGCGACGCTGCCGTGCCGAGCTCGGCACGCAGGCGCTCGAAGGCCCGGGGGCCGATCGCCACGCGGCCGCCGCGTCCGCGATCCACCGACAGGTCGAGCCGCTCGATCGTGCGCTTCACACGCGGAATCGTTGTTCCGAGCCGACGACTCGCCTCCGCAGCGGAGATGAGCGAGCTTCTGTCCATTTTGTTAGTTTAGCGACGTCACACCTCGATCGCCACGGCAACCGCCTCGTCCGCGCGCTCCTCCACCCGCTGCGGCTCGGCGGGAGCCGGCGGCTTGCTGCGCGGCAGGAACGTCGCGGGGATCACCGCCAACAGGATCAGCGCGAACGCCCACTTGTAGGTGTAGCCGAACGCGTCCGCCACGAGCGGCGCCATCTGCGCGCGTGCCTGCGGCGGGATCGACTGCGCGGCCGCAAGCCCCTGCCCCGCGTCGGCGGCGCCGGGCAGGCGGTCGGCCAGCTGGTTGGCGAGGATCACCGACATCAGCGCCACGCCGAGGGCGCCGAAGCCGCGCTGGACGATGTTGAAGGCGGTCGTCGCGCGCGAGACCTCCGCGTGCCCGAGCGTCTGGTAGGCCGCGGCCATCGTCGGCATCATCGCGAGGCCGATCCCGAGGCCGCTGACGAAGGACGCCGTGCCCAGGAGCACGAACGAGGTGTCCGCGCCGACCTGCGTGAAGACGCCGAATCCGATCAGCACGAACACGAGCCCGGGCAGCACCACGCGCGCCGCGCCGGTACGGTCGACGACGCGACCGCCGATCGGCATCATCAGGGCCGCGCCCACCCCCTGCGGGATCATCAGCAGGCCGGCGTCCAGCGCGGACTGGCCGCGCGCCACCTGGTAGTAGAGCGGCAGCAGCAGCATCGCGCCGAAGAAGGCGGCTGCGAACAGCGACATCGTGATGCCGGACACGGCGGGGACGCGGCGCGAGAACAGCCGCACGTCGATCAACGGCTCCTCGGTGTGCAGCGCGTGCCACACGAACGCAGCGATCAACCCGATGCCGGCGATCGTCGGGACGATCGACTTCGGGCCGTCGAAGCCGCCGTGCGAGCCGGTCTCGGCGAGGCCGTAGACGAGCAGCGCGAGGCCGGGCGACAGCAGCAGCAGGCCACGGATGTCCAGTCGGTGGCGCGGCTGCGGCTTGTCGGGCTTGAGGATCCGCTGGGCGAGCACGAGCGCGACGATCCCGATCGGGATGTTCACGTAGAAGATCCAGCGCCACGAGACGTCGTCGACGAGCCAGCCGCCGAGCACCGGGCCGAGAATCGGGCCGATCAGCATCGGCGCGCCCACGACGCTCATCACGCGCCCCACGCGCTGCGGGCCGGCCGCCTGCGTGAGGATCGTCATGCCGGCCGGCATGATCATGCCGCCGCCGAGCCCCTGCAGCACGCGGAAGGCGATCAGCGAGTGCGCCGACCACGCCATCCCGGACAGCGCCGAGCCGGCGAGGAACAGCACGAGCGACGTCATGTAGAGGCGCTTGGTGCCGAAGCGGTCGGCCGCCCAGCCGGTGAGCGGGATGACGGTGGCGAGCGCGAGCAGATAGCCGGTCGAGACCCACTGGATCGTCGGCAGCGGGGCGTCGAAGTCGCTCGACAGGTGGTTGATCGCGATGTTGACGATCGTCGTGTCGAGGATCGACATGATCGTCCCGAGCACCACGACGGTGGCGATCGCCAGCAGCGGGCCGTCGAGCTTGCCCGAGCCGAGGGCCGGCTGCGGCGCTGCGGCCGTGGGCGGTCCGCCGTTTCCGTGTCCGTTCGCGCTCATGGCGCCTCCCTTCCCTGCTCGGAATCCCATTGCGCGAAGACCGCCTCCAGCGCGTTGGCGAGCGCGTCGCGCTCTGCGTCGCCGAGCGTGTCGGCGAAGCGCCGCAGCCCGGTGAGGCGTGCCTCGGTGAGGCGTGCGAGCGCGGCGCGGCCGTCGTCCGTCAGCGCGAGGCGCTTGATGCGCCGGTCGGCGAGATCCTCGGTGCGCGAGATGAAGCCGCCACGTACCATCCCGTCGACCGCGCGGCCGGCGGCGGCGACCGACAGGCCCATCTGCGGTGCGAGCTCGGTGAGCGCGAGCGTGCGATCGGAGTTGTCGAGCACGAACAGCCCGCGAATCTGCGGCATCGTCAGATCGAGCTCGGCGACGAGCGCCAGCAGCTCGCCCTGGTCGCCCTTCATCGCGCGGTGGAAGAAGCGCTGCAGGTGCTCGGCGAGCTGGCCGGCCGTAACGGTCTTCGACGTTTGCATGGACGCAATTATAATTGCCTGCACGATGTTCGCAAGCTTGCGTCCTTTGCGCGTCTGCGTGCTTACAGGACCGGGAAGCTGGGCGACCGCCTACATCGTCCCCGTGACGCGCGCGACCTCCGCGAGCGAGGTGAGGCCGGCCTTGACCTTCTCGAAGCCGTCGTCGCGCAGGCGGCGCATCCCCTCCCGCATCGCGAGGCGCGCGATCTCGTCCGCGGGTGCTCGCTGCAGCACGAGCGAGCGGATCTCCTCGTTCATCGTCATCACCTCGTAGAGGCCGAGGCGGCCCTTGTAGCCCATCCCCCCGCAGCGGCCGCAGCCGACGGGCTCGTAGCACTCGACGTCGAGCGTGGCGTTGAAGCCGCTCTCGCGCAGCACCTGCGCCGGCACGATCACGCGCTTCTTGCACGTCGAGCAGAGCGTGCGCGCAAGCCGCTGCGCGACGACGCAGTCGATCGCGGACGCGACGAGGAACGGCTCGATCCCCATCTCGACCAGGCGCGTGATCGCCGTCGGCGCGTCGTTCGTGTGCAGCGTCGAGAGCACGAGGTGACCGGTCAGCGCCGACTCGATCGCAATCTGCGCCGTCTCGCCGTCGCGGATCTCGCCGACCATGATGATGTCGGGGTCGGCACGCATCATCGAGCGCAGACCGGTGGCGAACGTGAGGCCGGCGCGCGGGTTGACCTGCACCTGCGTGATCCCTTCGAGCTGGTACTCGACCGGGTCCTCGATCGTGATGATGTTCTTCTCGGTCGTGTTGAGCTGCTGCAGCGCGGCGTAGAGCGTCGTCGACTTGCCGGAGCCGGTCGGGCCGGTCGCGAGCACGGCGCCGTAGGACTGCGAGAACGCGCGTCTGAAGCGGTCGCGCTCGGCGGTCTGCATGCCGAGCTTGTCGAGGTCGATCTGCACGTTGCTCTTGTCAAGGATGCGCATCACGATCGACTCGCCGTGCACGCTCGGCAGCGTCACGACGCGGATGTCGACGTGGCGACCGTCGATCGTCAAGCTCACCCGCCCGTCCTGCGGGATGCGCTTCTCGGCGATGTCGAGCTCGGCCATGATCTTCGTGCGCGAGAGCACGCCGGCGACCATCCGCGACGGGATCGTCGTCGAGACGCTCAGCACGCCGTCGATGCGGAAGCGCACGCGCAGCTCGCGGCCGTCCGGCTCGAAGTGGATGTCGGAGGCGCCGCGCTCGGCCGCCTGGGCGATGATCGAATTGACGAGCTTGACGATCGGCGCGTCGTCGGCCGACTCGTGCAGCTCGACGACCTCGCCGTCGTCCTGCTCGTGCTCTTCGTCGACCGCCTCGCGAACCGAGTCGCCGAAGCGGTCGAGCCGCGCGACGAGCGTCGCGATGTCCTCGCGGGACGCCACGGAAGGCTTCACGTCGAGCCGCGTCAGCATCGCGATGTCATCGACCGCGAGCACGTTCGCCGGGTCGGCCATCGCGACGATCAGGCCGCGCTTGTCGTCGGTGAAGGCGACGGGGACTGCCTCGTAGCGCTTCGCGGCGGCCGAGTCGATCAGGTTGGCGGCCGCCATGTCGATCGGGAAGGCGTTCAGGTCGAGGTGGTCGAGCCCGTAGCGCTCGCCGATCGCGCGGGCGAACTGGTCCTCGGTGATCGCGTTCTGCTCCAGCAGGATCCGCTCCGGCGGCTTGCCGGTGCTGCGGGCGGCGTCAACGGCCGCCTCCACGCGGGTCTGGTCGACGAAGCCGAGGTCGATGAGCACGTCGGTGAGAAAGCGCCCGGAGCCGCCGCGACGGGACGGGTGCGTGACGCCGTTCCACTCCTCGTGATGCTGGGGTGCCTTGGCGAGGGCGCCGTCGATGGGGGCGTGGTCATCGGGGCCGATCGCGCGGAGGTGCGGGGGGCCGGTGTGCGTCGTGGGCAGCGGCGGGGCGATGCGCGTACGCGGCGGCGGAGGCGGCGGCTCGGGCGCGGACGGCGTCAGCTGCTCGGTCGTGGCCGGCGACTCGGGCGCCGCGGACGGCGGGATCGAGGGGGCCGCCGCGACCGGGGTCGCCTCCTCGGCCGGGTCGGCGCTGCGCATCGCCGACCACTCCGGCGGGAGCTCGGTCTCGGCGGAGCGGGCGAACGGGTCGAAGACAGGGGCGTCGGCCTGAGGAGCGCGATTTGTGGTCGGCCCCACCGACTCAGATTCGCGGTCCTCGGGGGGCGCAGCCGGGCGCGGCGGCTCAGGTGGCGGGCTCGGCGGCGGCGTCGCCGGCGGGCTCGCCGCGGGCGGCGGTGCGGAGGACCTCGAGGGGGGCGGCGCGGCCGGTCCAGCGCTCGAAGCTTCGCGCACCTTGTCGAACCAAGATCTCAAGGCCGTCCACCACCGTCGCGCCGGCCGCTTGGGCAGCGCTGGTCAGGACCGTAGGGCCGCTTCCGTACACGAGATCGACAAGACATGGATATCCAGAGAGAGCATCGGCGCTGAGGGGAAGCGCCTTGAACGGGTCCTCATCCGGTTGCAGGCCGACGGAGGTGGTGTTCACCAGCAGATCTGCCTGCTCAGGCAGCGCATCCACGACGCGACCGCCGATCTCGGCGCACAGCCGCTCGGCCCGCTCGCGGGTCCGATTCCAGACCTGCACATCGGCGGCGCCGGCGTCGAGCAGCGCCCACACCACCGCTCGCGCACTGCCACCAGCGCCGAGCACGACGGCGGTCGCGGCCTCCGGAGCGACCGGGAGCGCGTCGATCAGTCCCGGCGCGTCGGTGTTGTCAGCGTGAATCCGGCCGCCGGGCAGAAACGTGAGCGTGTTGGCCGCGCCGATCGCGCGAGCGGAATCGGTCGCCTCGTCCGCGAGCGCCAGCGCCGCCTCCTTGTGCGGGATCGTCACGTTCGCGCCCACGAAGCCGCTGCCCGGCAATGCGCGGACGGTCTCCTCGAACAGCTCGGGCGGGACCGGCAGCAGCTGGTAGCGCCAGTCGCTCAGGCCGAGCGCCGCGTAGCCGGCCTCGTGCATCGCGGGCGAACGGCTGTGGCGCACCGGCCAGCCGAGCACGCCGCAGATCGGCACGTCAGTCCGCCTCGCTCAGCACGTCGTCGGCGACTTGCCGCCGGCCGCGTTGCGCGCATCGTTGTAGCGCTGGACGTCCTGCTCGAACTGCGCGTCGGTCGAGGAGAAGGCGTGCTCGCTGCACGTCCCCGGCTTCACGACGTAGAAGAGGTACGGGACCTTCGCCGGATGCGCGGCCGCCTCGATCGAAGCGAGGCCCGGGTTGCCGATCGGGCCAGGCGGCAGGCCGGGGTTCAGGCGCGTGTTGTACGGCGTCGGCGCCTGCAGCTCGGAGACCTTCAGCGGACTCGTCCAGTCGTTCAGCTCGAAGCGCAGCGTCGCGTCGATGCCGAGGTTCATCCCGTCCTTGAGGCGGTTGTAGATGACTGCCGCCACGAGCGGACGCTCTCTCGCGACCGCGACCTCGCGCTCGACCATCGCGGCGATCGTGAGCACGTCGAAGACGGTCAGGTTCTTGCTTCTGGCGTACCTGAGGTTGACCTTCGCGAGGTTCTGCCGGAACGCGAGCGCCTGCTGGGCTACGAGCTGTCTCGCCGTCGCGCCGCGTCTCAGCTCGTAGGTCGCCGGGAACAGGAAACCCTCAAGTGCGGCGCCCTTCGGTGCGCCGTAGCGACCGGGGTCGAGCTCTCTCGAGCTGCGCGAGGCCGCCAGGTAGTCGCCACGCAGGCCGGCCTGGCGCACCAGCGGGACGATCTCGCGGCGGCTCCTGCCCTCCGGGATCGTGATGCGGACGACGGGCGGCGGCGGGGGCGTCTTCGAGAGCGCGTCAAGCGCGGCGCCGTAGCTCATGTCGTTCTTCAGCGTGAACGTGCCGGACTTGAGCTCAGACGAGCTGCCCGACACCTTCGCGCGCAGCTTGAAGTAGAACGACGAGTCGATCACACCTCTGCTGGCGAGCAGATCGCCGATTTCCCCGACGCTCGCGCCGCTCGGGACCTTGACGACGACGCGACCACTGCCCTCGCCCGCGCCCGGCTGATAGATCGACCACAGGAACCAGCCGGCCAGGACGACGAGCGCGAGCGCGAGGAGCGCACCGATGCGCAGGCCCCAGCGGGGGCGGCCCGAGCGCGGCGCCGATCCGCCCCGCCCGCCCGCGCCGCCGCGGGGCGGCGCCGGCGGGGCGGGAGGCTTGGCGCCCCGGCCACGCTTCGGGACCGTGGCTGCTGCGCTGCGTTCGTGCGGCCGCACGCGGCGCGTGCCGAGCGGGACCTCCGGCTCCAGCGTGAGCGTCGGGGCGGCCGGCGTCGGCTCGGGCGCAGCCGCGGGCTCGAACGCCGGCCCGGGCTCCGGGGCATCGAGCGGCTCGGACTCAGCCGCCGCCGGCACCGCGGCGTGCTCTCCAGTCCACTGCGTCGTCACGTCGAACATCTGCGTCGGCTGCGGGTCGTGCGCCGGCTCAGATGGGAGCGCGACGTCTTCTACCTGCTCGGCAGGCGGAGAACGTCGCGCATCGGGAGCGGGTGGCGGGGTGGGCGCGGGCTCCGACGGCAGCGGCCGGCCCTCGCGCGCGGCGCGCTTGCGTTCGCGCTCCAGCCGGGCAGCTTCGCGCTCCTCGGGCGTGCGGCTCACGAGCGCACCTCTTCCCCATGTCGAGCGAGCCAATCGTCGAGCAGCACGGCGGCTGCACGGGAGTCCTCGTCGGCCCGGCCGCCGGTCTGCTCGGCGATCCGCGTCGTGAAGCGCTCGTCGTAGAGCGAGACGGGGACGTCGAGCGCCTGGTCCAGGCGCGCCGCGAACGCACGTGTCTCGCGCGTCTGCGGGGTGTCCGCGCCGCTCAGACCCAGCGGCAACCCCACGACGACGCGACCGACCTCGCGCTCGCGGATGAGCGCCACGAGCGTCGCGAAGCCCTTTCTCGTGGCTGGCCGTTCGAGCGCGGCCAAGGGCGTCGCCAACGTCCCGGTGGGATCGCTGAGCGCACAGCCGCAGCGCGCGCTGCCGTAGTCCAACGCCAGCACGCGCATCAGCCCGCGAGGGCTGCCTCGATCGCCGCGCGCGCGGCGTCGATCGCCTCGGGCAGCTTGTCGGGGTCTCTGCCGCCGGCGCGGGCCATCGTGTCGCGGCCGCCCCCGCCGCCGCCCGTCACCTCCGCTGCGACTCTGACGATCGAGCCGGCCTTGACGCCGCGCTCGACGAGCGCGGGCGCGACGGTCGCCACGAGGTGGACCTTGCCGTCGGCGACGGCGCCGAGCACGATCGCGCTGTCGCCGAGCTTGGCCTTGGCGCGGTCGGCGAGGTCGGGCAGCTGCTTGGGGTCCTCCACGCTGACGACGGCAGCGAGGAGGGAGGCGCCATCGACGTCGGTGGCGGAGGCGAGCAGCGCGTCGAAGTCGACGGAGCCGTTCGTCCCTCCCCCCTTCTTCGCTGCCTTCTCCAGCTCCTTCATGCGCGCCTGCAACGTTGAGAGGGCATACGGGACCTGCTCCGGCACCGCGCGCAGGTCCTGGGCGACGGCGCGCAGGATGTCGTCGTGCGAGCGCAGCAGCTCGACCGCCGCCGGCCCCGTCAGCGCCTCGATCCGCCGCACGTTCGCGGCGCTCGAGGTCTCGGACACGATCCGGAACAGCCCGAGCTCCGCCGTCGAGCGGACATGCGTCCCGCCGCACAGCTCTCGCGAGAACGACCCGTCGCCGACCTCGACCATCCGCACGACGTCGCCGTACTTCTCGCCGAACAGCGCCATCGCGCCGCGCGACTTGGCCTCGTCGAGCGTCGTCGTCAAGGCCCGCACCGAGTGGTTCTCGAGGATCCAGCGGTTGACGTCGTCCTCGACCGCCCGCAGCTCCTCGGGCGACAGCGCTCTGCCGTGCGTGAAGTCGAAGCGCAGCTTGTCCGGCTGCACCGCCGAGCCGGCCTGACGCACGTGCGTCCCGAGGCGCGCGCGCAGCGCAGCGTGCAGCAGGTGCGTCGCGGTGTGGTTGCACTGCGTCGCGTGGCGCGCCTGGTGGTCGACGACCGCCCGCACCGCCTCGCCCGGCTTCAGCTCGCCGACCTCGGGCGCGAGCACGAGCACCTGGTCCTCGCCGCCGGAGAGGCGGAAGACCTGCTCGACACGCGCGCGGCAGTCGCCGTCGGCGCACTCGACGAAGCCGGAGTCGGACACCTGCCCGCCGCCGGCCGCGTAGAAGGGCGACTCGACGAGCTTCACGAGCAGTCGGCCGTCCTCGCGCTCGACGGCGCCGACGGACGTCGCCTGCTCGGTCGTCTCGTAGCCGGTGAACGCACTTGCGAAGTCGGTCGCGCCGACGAGCTCCTGGGCGCGTGCACGCAGCACGTCGGCACCCGCCGCCCCGCGGCCGCCGGCGCGCGCACGAGCGCGCTGCTCTTCCATCAGCCGCTCGAAGCCGGGCTCGTCGACGCCGAGGTCGTGCTCGGCGGCGATCTCTCGCGTCAGGTCGATCGGGAAGCCGTACGTGTCGTGCAGCTGGAAGACGTCGGGCGCGCCGAGGCCCTCCTCGCCCTCCTGCTTCGCCCGCGCGATCAAGTCGTCGAGCAGCTTCGTGCCCTGCTCCAAGGTTCTGCCGAACGACTCCTCCTCGGCCGCGAGCCACTTCTGGATCGCGTCGCGGTGCTCGGCCAGCTCCGGATAGGCGCCGCCCATCGTCTCCTCGACGACCGTCGCGAAGCGTGGCAGGAAGCCGGGCTCGAAGCCGAGCGAGCGGCCGTGCTGGATCGCGCGGCGCATCACGCGGCGCAGGATGTAGCCGCGGTCCTCGTTGGACGGCACGACGCCGTCGGCGACGAGGAACGTCATCGCGCGCGCATGGTCGGCGAGGATCCGCAGCGAACGGGTCGCCGCCTGGTCCTGCCCGTATCTGACGCCGCCCAGCTGCTCGCCAAGGGCGATCAGTGGCTGGAACTGGTCCGTCTCGAAGACCGACTCCTTGCCCTGCAGGATCGCTGCGAGCCGGTTGAGGCCGAGGCCCGTGTCGATGTTCGCCGCCGGCAGCGGCGTGAGCGTGTTGACCGGGTCCTGGTTGAACTGCATGAAGACGAGGTTCCAGAACTCGAGAAAGCGCTCGTTCTCGCCGCCCGGCAGGTCGTCCTCCTCGCCGAACGCGAGACCGCGGTCGAGGTACAGCTCGCTGCACGGCCCGCACGGCCCGGTCGGGCCGGCCTGCCAGAAGTTCTCTGATCGCGGACACTCGACGATCCGCTCGCGCGGCACGCCGATCGCCTTCCACAGCTCGATCGCCTCGTCGTCGGCGCCGAGCCCGAGCTCCTCGTCGCCGCCGAAGACGGTCACCCAGATGTCCTCGGGTTTGAAGCCGAAGCCCTGCGTGGAGAGCTCCCAGGCGAACTCGATCGCGCCCTGCTTGAAGTAGTCGCCGATCGAGAAGTTGCCGAGCATCTCAAACATCGTCAGATGCCGGTGCGTGTTGCCGACGTTGTCGATGTCGGTCGTGCGGAAGCACTTCTGGCAGCTCGTCATGCGCTGGCTCGGCGGCTGCTCGTGGCCCAGGAAGTACGGCTTGAGCGGGTGCATGCCCGCGGTCGTGAGCAGCACGGAGGCGTCGAACGTGGCGGGCACGAGCGACGCCGACGGGCGGCGCAGGTGCTCGCGCTGCTCGTAGAACGACAGGAACGTCTCGCGGATCTGGTCCGAGGTCATCGCCATGAGTCTGCGCAGTGTAGATGGGACATCGCTAGCGTCGTCGCCGCGACATGGCGACGATTGCGACATTGGGCGGTGCCCCGGCGCGCTTCTCCGGCGGGCTGCGGGAGGTCGCACCGCCCACGTGGGCGTGGCTGCAGCCGAACGGCGGACTCGGCGATGGCGAGCCGCTGCTCATCGACACGCTGTGGGATGAGCGGCTGACGCGGCATGCTCGACGCGATGGGGCCGGTGCTCGCGGACGCGCCGCTGCGCCGCACGTTCATCACGCATCCCGACGGCGACCACTGGTGGGGCAACGCCGCGCTGCCCCCGGACGTCGAGATCCTCGCGCTGCCCGCCTGCGATCGCGCGATGCGCGGGGAGGCGCCGCCGCGGGTCCTCAACGGGATGGCGGCCACGGCGCGGGCGCTGAGCCGCGCGCCCGGGCGGGTCGGCGCCGTTGCACGACGCGGGCACGCGCAGGTCGCGCCGTTCCACTGGCGCGGCGTGCGGCTGCGGTACACGGACCGCACGGTCGAGGGCGGCGCGACGCTCGACGTCGGCGGCCGCAGCGTCCGCGTGATCGACGTCGGCCCGACGCACACCACAGCCGACGCGATCGTGCACGTGCCAGACGAGGGCGTCGTGTTCGCCGCCGACATCCTCTTCATCGGGGTCATGCCGATCATGTGGCACGGGCCGGTCGAGACGTGGCTCGCCGCACTCGAGACGCTGCTGTCGCTCGACGCTGGCGTCTACGTCCCGGGTCACGGGCCGCCGTGCGGCCCGGCGGAGATCGAGGAGCTGGCTGCCTACTGGCGCTGGCTGCGCGACGGCGTCGCCGAGCAACGCGCCGCCGGCCGCTCCGCAAGCGAGGCAGCGCAGCTGCTCGTGCGCTCGGACGAGCATCGCCGCTGGGCCGCCTGGGAGGGGCCGGAGCGGATCGTCGTGAGCGTCGCGACGATGTACCGCAACCTCGACGGCGGACCGGCCGAGGTCAAGCCGTCGGTGCGGGCCAAGCTGCTCGTGCAGACGATGGCGCTCGGCGAGGAGCTCGGCCGCGCGGAAGGCTAAGCCGCGTCAGGCGGGGGTGCCGGCCGCGACCACGTCGAGCGTGTCGGAGTCGGCGAGCGCAGGCGCCGCGATCGTGCCCCAGCCGACGATCGTCTCGCCGTCCATCAGGCACGCCATCTGCCCGGGTGCGGCGCCGTCGACCGGCTCGCCCAGCTCGATCTCCAACGATCGGTGCATGCCAGCGGCCAGCTCGTCCGCGCCGGCCAGCCGCGCCGGCAGCGGCGTCGTGCGGTAGCGCAGCTTCACGCGGTCCACGCGGGCGCCGTCGCGGTACAGGCGCACGCCGCGCACGCAGACGCGCGTTGTCGCCAGCTCGTCCCTCGTGCCGGCGATCACGAGATTGCGGCGCGCGTCAGTACCGAGCACGTAGAGCGGCTCGTTCGTCGCGACGCCGAGGCCTCTGCGCTGGCCGACCGTGAAGCCGTGGTGTCCGCGATGCGTGCCGATCGTGCGGCCCGCGCGGTCGACAATCTCCCCCGGCCGCTCGCGGATCCCGCCGTGCTTGGCGAGAAACGCGGATCGGCTTGTACCCGCGAGGAAGCAGAGGTCCTGCGAGTCGGCCTTGCTCGCGACCGGCAGCTCAGCCTCCGCCGCCAGCCGCCGCGCCTCCGGCTTCGTGATCCCGCCGAGCGGGAAGCGCATCCGCGCAAGCGAGTCGGGCTGGAGCGCGGCCAGCATGTATGTCTGGTCCTTCCACGCGTCGGCCGCGGCGGCGAGCAGCGGGCCGTCGGGGTGGTCTTGCTCGACGACGCGCGCGTAGTGGCCGGTCGCGAGCGCGTTTGCGCCGAGGCGGTCGGCCAGCTCGAGCATCGCGTCGAGCCGCACGTTGCCGTTGCAGCGGATGCACGGGTTGGGCGTGAGGCCCGAGTCCCAGTCGGCCAGGAACGGATCGACGACGCCGGCGCGGAACTGCTCGCGCAGATCGAGCGTGAAGTGCGGCAGCCCCATGCGGTGCGCGAGCCCGCGCGCGAGGCGGACGGCGGAGGCCGAACAGCAAGAGCGCTCGGCGTCGTTCTGCTCGTCGGCCCACAGCTCGAGCGTGACGGCGACGACGTCGCCGCCTTCCTGCGCGCACAGCAACGCCGCGACCGCGCTGTCGACGCCGCCGGACATCGCGACGAGCGTGCGGTCGCTGGCACCCTCGAGCCGCGCACCCTCGTACGCCGCCGTGCCGAGCGCCCGCGCCAGCGCGTCCGCCACCAGCTCCGCCGCGTGAAACTTGCCGGGCGAGAGCCCGCCGACCGCTGCCGCCACTTGATGCGCGCCGATCCGACCGACGTCGAGCAGCGGCGCGCCCACGATCCGCTCGACCACGGCGCTCGCGGCGACGACGGTCGCGCCGCATGCGTCCGCCTCCCAGCCGGCGTCGGCGACGTGCAACCCGTCATCCGAGAGCGTCAGCCCGAAGCGGATCACGTCGCCGCACGCTCTCGTGCCCGCGACACCGCTCGCGCCGCCCCCCGGCACCTTCCCCCGGCCCCGCGGCGAGCTCAGGTGATGCTCGAACAGCTCGGAGTCCACAGGGCGAGTCTAGAGCGGTCGCGACCGCCCGTCAGCGGAGATGAGGATCTGCTGTTCGGTCTCTCGTTCGCGATCGCCGTGTTCGTCGACGCGTTCGAGCTTGGCGCGGCGCCACTCGCCGGCGCAACCGACCGGAAGGTTGCCTATGGTGCACTGCTTCGTGCGCACGACCGAGGGAGGCCGTTCCATGCGCCATCGCCGCGCTCTGCTTGCGGGTATCGCCACCTGCACCGTGATGCTGTCGGCCAGCGCCGCCGCAGCTGAGACGCTGACGTACACCACGCCGGGCACGACGACGGCGATGTTGCCGGTGGGTGTGGTCAGTTTGCATGTCGTCGCAGTTGGCGGCCGCGGAGGCGGGCTCGCCGGCGGCTATGGCGCCGTGGTCGCTGCGGATGTCCGCGCGGATCGGGGCACTGCTGCCGGCGGTCCGTCTGAGATCCACGTCACGGTCGCCGGCAACGGAGCGATCGGCGTCGCGGGCGCCGGCGGTGGTGGCGCGGCGGGATTCCTGCCCTTCCCCACGCTGGCCGGTGGTGGTGGCGGAGCGTCGAGCGTCGAGGCGTGCGGCATGATCCGCGTCAACGACGCCTGTCTCTTCACGCGGCAGATCGTCGCCGGTGGCGGTGGAGGTGCCGGCGCGGACGGCCTTCCGGGACGCGGCGGGGCAGGCGGCAGCGCCGGCTCGACGCCTGCACCGGGCGGTGTCGGCTCGTCGACCGCGACGCAAACCGCGGCCGGCGCAGGAGCCGGCGCGACGACGACCGGCGGGGCCGGTGGCAGCGGCAGCGTCTCCAGCGACCCTGCATGTGAAGGCGGCGAGGCCGGTGCCAGCGGAACCTTTCAGACAGGAGGCGCCGGCGGCCTGAGCGCGGACCTGGCCGGTCACGGCGATGCCGGCGGCGGAGGCGGAGGCACGGTTGGCGGCGGGGGCGGCGGAGGCGGCGCCTACTGCGGCGACGACACCGGCACCTCAGGCGGCGGCGGCGGCGCCGGAGCGAGCCGAGCACCGACCAACGGACAGATCTCGACTGACACGACCGGCCAGCCGTCCGTGACCATCACCTATGAGATGGGACACCCGTCGGTGACGATCCTCGCCCCGAGAGAGGGTGCCGTCTACGTCCAGGGGAGCCGTGACCTCGTCACGTACAGATGCAGGCCCTTCAGCATCTCGGCGCCAATCGTCTCATGCGCCGGTCCCGTTCGGTCCGGCGCCGTGATCGACACGACCACTCTCGGCGACAACGCGTTCACCGTCACCGCTAGAGATTCCCTCGGGTTCACGTTCGCGAGCACGGTGACCTACCGCGTAGTCGACCAGACGCGACCGAGAATCGCGAGACTGCGAATCGTCCCGCGGCGGATCGACCTGTCGAGCGACGAGCCCTCCACGACCGTCCGCTTCAGACTCAGCGAGCCTGCAAGCGTGTCGATCGTCCTCCATCGCGTGCGGATGGCGGCCGCAAGCCGTGCCAGAGCGCGGGTCGTCTCAGGCGTGCTCGGTCGAAACAGCTTCGTGCTGCGCGCACGACTCGGAGGAAGACCGCTCAGAGTGGGCGCCTATCGCCTGTCGCTGGTGGCCGTCGATCCATCCGGAAACCGATCCAGACCGGTGACGCGACGCTTCCGCGTCGTCGACTCCGACGCTTGACGGCCGATTACCGGTTAGCGGCGTTTGACCGTGAGCGCGTCGGCGAGGCGCTGCTCGATCTCGCCGCGGTCGGTGAAGCCCACGATCGTGGTGGCGCGGCGGCGAGGGTCGACGATCACGACGGTCGGGGCGACGGTGATCTCGACTCTGTTCGTGATGAAGTCGTAGCTCGACAGCTTCGCGAGCGGAACGGCGAGCGTGACGGCGCGGCCGTCGAAGTGCGAGACGCTCCGCACCTCGTGCGCAACGGCGCGCGCGTCAGCCGTGTGCGGGTCGACGAACGCGATGACGACGGCCTTGTGGTGACGCAATGCGGCCTTGACGGCGCGGACCTGGGAGCTGGCTGGCGGATGGTGGGCGGCGGCGCCGCGAGCGGCATGCGGGTTGGCGCCCTTGGCCGCGGACGCGGCAGGCGCGCCAGCGCTGACTCTCGCCGGAGCTGAGCCGTCAGCGCTGCTCTGCTCGGCACGTGCCGCGTCGCCATTCGCGGTCGCCACGGCGCCGTGGGCCTTGTCGATTGCGCTCTTGAGACCCTCGGTGCCCGGAGCGGATCCGCCGGAGGACGGGGGCGTCGGCTGCGCAGCCGGTGCGGGCGCAGACGGCGACTCGCCGCCCGCCGAAGACTTCGGTCTGAGCGCGACGAACCACAGCGCTGCGAGCAGCACCGTCACGGCGAGCAGGACCTGCACAGGACGGGAGACCTGGTTCATCCCCCTCCTCTTCGGCAGAAAGCGCTTGCGGCGTTAGCGCGGCGGGCGCGGGGGGATCTGGATCCCCAGCTCTCTCAGCTGCCGCGCGTCCACCTCGGCGGGCGCGCCGGTGAGCGGATCGGCGCCGGAGGCGGTCTTCGGGAACGCGATTACGTCCCGGATCGTCTCGCGGCCGGCGAGCAGCGTGACGATGCGGTCGATCCCCATCGCGATCCCGCCATGCGGAGGCGCGCCGTATCTCAACGCGTCCAGCAGGAAGCCAAAGCGCGCGTGCGCCTCCTCCGCACTCATGCCGAGCAGACCGAGCACCTTCTGCTGCACGTCGGTGCGGTTGATGCGGATCGAGCCGCCGCCGATCTCGGAGCCGTCCAGCACGAGGTCGTACGCGCGCGAGCGCAGCGCGCCCGGATCGCCGTCGAGGTCGCCCTCAGGCGCAGTGAAGGGGTGGTGCAGCGGCGTCCAGCTGCCGTCCTCGACCTGCTCGAACATCGGGAAGTCGACGATCCAGAGGATGTCGTGCGATGACTCGGATCCCGCCCGCCCGACCAACCCGAACCGCTGCGCCAGCTCCAGTCGCAGCGTCCCAAGCACGGCGCAGACGACCTTCGGCGTGTCGGCGGAGATCAGCAAGAGGTCGCCCGGCTTGCCGTCCAGACACTCGGTCACGCCGGCCAACTCGGCTTCGCTGAGGAACTTCGCGATCGGCGAGCGCCACGTGCCGCCCTCCTCCACGAACGCCCACACGAGGCCCTTCGCGCCGAACTGTCTCGCCAGCTCGGTCAGCTCGTCGAGGTCTCTGCGCGCCAACTCGCGCGCGCCAGCGTTGATTCCGCGCACGACGCCGCCCGACGCCAAAGCGCCCGAGAAGACCTTGAACTCGGACGACGCCAGCGCCTCCCCCACGTCCACGATCTCCATGCCGAAGCGCGTGTCGGGACGGTCGACGCCGTAGCGCAGCATCGCCTCGTCGTAGCCCATGCGACGCCACGGTGGCGGCGGAACGTCGAAGTCCGAGGCCTCGAAGACGGCGCCCATCACGGCCTCCATCGTCTCGATCACGTCGTCCTCGGCGACGAAGCTCATCTCCAGGTCGAGCTGCGTGAACTCGGGCTGGCGGTCGGCGCGCGTGTCCTCGTCGCGGAAGCAGCGGGCAATCTGGAAGTAGCGCTCGTAGCCGCCGATCATCAGCAGCTGCTTGAACAGCTGGGGCGACTGCGGGAGTGCGAAGAACGCGCCCGGGTCGATCCGCGCGGGCACGAGGTAGTCGCGCGCGCCCTCAGGCGTCGAGCGCGTGAGGATCGGCGTCTCGATCTCGAGGAAGTCGCGCTCGTCGAGCACCGACCGCATCGTCTGGATCACGCGATGGCGCAGCGCCAGCGCCTCCTGCAGCGGCCGGCGGCGCAGGTCGAGCGTGCGGTGCTTGAGGCGGATCAGCTCGTCGACCGGGCCGTCCTCGTCGATCGGGAAGGGCGGCGTCTCCGCGTCCGCGTGCACGACCAGCTCGTCGACCGACAGCTCGATCTCGCCCGTCGGGATGTTCGGGTTGACGTTGCCCTGCTCGCGCCGCACGATCGTGCCGGCGGCGCTGAGGACGTCCTCGGAGCGCAGCGCGTGCGCGGCTCTGTGCGCCTCCGGCGCGCGGTCCGGGTGGAAGACGAGCTGGACGATCCCGGAGCGGTCGCGCAGGTCGATGAAGATCAGTCCGCCATGGTCGCGGCGGCGGTGGACCCAGCCGGCGACGCGCGCCGGCGTGTCGGCCCGCTCGCCCGTGAGCGAGCCGACCCAGGCGTCGCGGAACGCGTTCGCACGCGGCGGGGCTCTCATCACAGCGTCCGTCCGCGCAGTACGGCCGCGATCACCGCGTCGGGGGTGAGCGCGTCCTGCTCGCCGGTCTCTCGATCCTTCACCGTCACACCCTCCTCGCCGACGATCGCGACGAAGCGCGCGCCGATCCGATCTGCCTGCTTGAGCTGACCCTTCAACGAGCGCCCGGCGAGCTCGAGCTGCGCGTCGAGCCCCGCGTGCCGCGCGCGATGCGCGATCCGGAAGGCCGTCGCACGTACCGCCGGCTGCGCCACCTCGTACGCGACGAACAGGTCGACGATGGGCGGCGCGACGGGATGCTCTCCAGCGGCCAGCAGCATCCGCTCGATCCCCGCCGCCCAGCCGACGCCCGGCGTGGCCGGGCCGCCGAGCTGCTCGATCAGCCCGTCGTAGCGCCCGCCGCCGCCGACGCCGGATTGCGCGCCGAGCGCGTCGCTCGTGAACTCGAAGACGGTGCGCGCGTAGTAGTCGAGCCCGCGCACGAGCGTCGGGTCGAGCTCGTACTGCAGATCGGCCTCGTCGAGCAGCGCGCGCACCTCGGCGAAGTGGTCGGCGTCCTCGCCGTCGAGGCGGTCGAGCAGCAGCGGCGCGGCGACCATGACCTCCTGCGTGCCGGAGTGGTCGGCGTCGAACGCGCGCAAGGGGTTGGCGTCGATCCGCGAGCGGACCTCCTCCGACAGCTTGTCCTCGTGCGCGCGCAGGTAGGCCTGCAGCTCCTCGCGGTAGGCGGCGCGCGTCTGCGGCGTGCCGAGCGAGGAGAGGCGCAGGCGCACGTCTCTCACGCCGAGCGCGTCGAGCAGCTCGGCCAGCAGGACGATCGACTCGGCGTCGACGGCCGGGTCCGCAGAGCCGATCGCCTCGGTCCCGACCTGCCAGAACTGGCGCTGGCGGCCTCTCTGCGCGCGCTCGTAGCGGAAGAACGACGACAGGTACCAGAGCTTCACGGGCTGCGGCAGCTTCTGCATGCCGTGCTCCATGTACGCGCGCGCGACCGGCGCGGTCCCCTCCGGGCGCAGCGTGAGCGAGCGCCCGCCGCCGTCCTCGAACGTGTACATCTCCTTCTGGACGATGTCCGTCGAGCTGCCGACGCCGCGGGCGAACAGCTCGGTCGCCTCGAACGCGGGCGTCTCGATGCGTCGGTAGCCGGCCGCGCCGAGGATCCGGCGCGCAGCGTCCTCCACGGCCTCACGGCGGGCGGCGTCGTCGGGCAGCACGTCGTACGTGCCGCGGGGGGCCTGGAGCTTCGGGCTGCTCACGAGAGCCGGGAGGCTACTGGGCGAGCGCCTGGAGGAACGGGTTGCTCGCGCGCTCCTGCCCGAGCGTCGTGAGGCCCATGTGACCCGGGTGGACGACGGCGTCATCCGGGTAGGCGTCGAGCAGCTCGCCGATCGACTGCAGCAGGCGCGCGTGGTCGCCGCCGGGCAGGTCGGTGCGGCCGATCGACCCCTGGAAGAGAACGTCGCCGGAGAACAGGGCCGTGCCGTCGTCATCGGAGACGGCGTACGTGACATGGCCGGGACTGTGCCCGGGCGTGAACGTCACGTCGAAGACGATGCCCGCGAGCGTCAGCTGCTCGCCGCCGCTCACGAGGTGGTCGGCCTCATAGGACTCGAACGGCCCGAAGCCCGGCCACGGGACGTATCTCATGATGTCGGCGAGCACCGGACGCTCCAGCTCCGGGCAGTACACGGGTGCGCCGGTCGCCTTCGCGACGGGTGCGACAGCGCCGACGTGATCGAAGTGCGTGTGCGTGAGCAGAATCGCGTCGAGCGTGACGCCCCACTGCTCGATCGCCTGCAGGAGGCGTGGCGCCTCCTCGCCCGGGTCGACGATCACGGCGCGGTCGCTTCCCTCCTGCCGGATGAGGAAGCAGTTCTCCTGCACCGGGCCGACGGTGAGCATGCCGACCTCGATCATCTGCCGGATGCCTGGTCGCGCAGTCTTCTCGCCTGACGACGGCGGTAGATGAAGAGGTCGGTGTAGTAGCCCATCGGGACGTACACCGCGAGCATGAAGACGGCTATCCCGAGCTTCGGCCCGAGCTGCTGGTCTCTGAAGACGACCAGCAGCAGCACGAGGAACAGGCCGGCGGCGATCAGCGCGCGGTTGAGCGCGCCGCGCCACGTCGGCGGCTGGTCGAGCCGCGCCATCCGCAGCTCCCGCGCGGACGGCTTGCGCTCCCCGGGGGTCGGTCTGCGGCCCGTGCGACCACGCGCTTCGACCTGACCGGCGGCGTTGCCGCGGTGCTTGGTCTGCCGCTTCTTCTTCGTCTGCGCCATCGCTGCTTTGCAGCTTAGATGGTCGCGGGCAGGGCGGCCGCGGGCGGCGCGGTCGGCACCGTCCGCAGTCGTCCCGCGCTCACTTCGCCGCGTCGTTCAGCGCTCTCTCGAACGCCGCGCGCGTGTCTCTGATTCTCTGCGAGTCGGCGATCAGCTGCTGCGCCGCCTGGCGCGCCGCGTCGGCGTCCGACGCTCTCGCCGCTCTCGCGATGTCGGCGAGGTCGCCGGTGCCCTGGTCGAGCGCATCGCTGAGCGCCTGGTGCTCCTCGCTCAGCTCGTCGGGAACCTCGAGCGCCCGGAGTCTCTCGACCGTCGCCTGCGCTCTGTCGTTGAGCTGGGCGAAGGAGTCGGCCAGCTGCACGTCGGTCTGTCTGCTCGCGCCTGTGATCGCGCCCCCGATCGAGTCGCCGAGCCCCGAGATCTGGGTTCTGATCGAGCTGTAGGCGGACTGCGCATCGGCGACGGACGGCGCGTCGTCGGAGCTGCTGCCGCAGCCGGCGCCGATCAGGGCTGCGACCGCGAGCAGTGCCGCAAGTGGGAGGAGTCGTGGCGTCGTCATCGGCGGGACCCTACGGGGCGCTGCCGACGGCGCCCAACCGCGCGAGCGCGCGCTCGATCAGGTGCACATCGGGATCGAAGCCGGGGATCGGCACGTCGGTCGGGAAGCCGGAGAAGGAGATCTCCGGAGCGAGGCAGATCAGCTCGGCGTCGGCGACAGGCGCATGGCGCGCAATCGCAGCGACGACGGCTCTCAGCGGCGTCACGTCCGGCTGCTCGACATTCATCGAGACCTGGATCGTCCCCCGGCGCTCGAGTCGCAGGCCGATCGCGCGCAGCCCCGGCAGGCCCTCCTCCCCGCCTTCCCGGATCCGCGCCGCAATCTCGCGCGCCTGCTCCAGCGTGGTGGGCGGCTTGAGCGTGACGTTGAAGGCAACGAGCGGAAAGCGCGCTCCAACGAGCGTCACGCCGCCGCGCGGATGTGGCGCGCGCCCGCCGAAGTCGGGCATCAGCTCGCCGGCCGCCATCCGCTGCGCCATCGCGGCCGGGCCGCCGCGGCGCAGCTCGGCGCGCGTGCGCCCCTGCGCGAGGATCCCGTAGAGGAAGGCCGGCAGCGCGAGCTCGCGCGCGAGCAGGTCTCCCAGCACCAGCGCCTCAGCGCAGGCGGCGCCGCGATCCTCCTCATGCATGTAGGCGATCGGCGCCACGTCCAGCACGCCGACATGCGGGTGGACGCCGTCGTGGGCGCCGAGGTCGATCCGTTCCAGCGCGACGCGGGCACCGGCGAGCAGCGCAGGCGCAAGCGTCCCCGGCGCGCCGACGAGCGAGAAGACGCAGCGGTTATGGTCGGCGTCGCGGTGGTCGGCGAGCACGTGCACGCCCGGCGACGCGGCCATCGCAGCGCCGATCGCGTCGATCGTCGCACCGTCGCGTCCCTCCGAGAAGTTGGGGACGGCGTTGAGCATCGTCATGGCGAGCCTCTGTCAGAGGGCCCAGCGGCCGGCGTCGAGCACGCGCGTGCCGCCGACGTCCAGCGTCGGCTCCACGACGACGACGTCGAGGTGGATCGGGACGGACACGGTCCCACCGATGCCGGCGCTCGCACCGAACGCGACGTGGACGGTGCCGAGGATCTTCTCGTCCTCCAGCACATTGCCGGTCAGGATCGCTGCGTCGTTGGTGCCGACGCCGAGCTCGGCGACGTTGGTGCCGTTCGGGCCGTGCTGTTGGAGGCGGTCGAGGAACTCCGGCCCGAGCGGACCGTTGGCGGCTGCCAGGTGGCCGTCCTCAACTGTCAGCAGGACCGGCTCGGGCGAGATGCCGAGCGGCGCGAGCGACGTGGCGGCGAGCGTGCCGTGGCCGGAGAGCGGCGCGATGAAGCCCTCGCCGGCGGGCAGGTTGCCGAACTTGCTGCCGCTGGAGATCTCGCCGTAGTCGGCGAGGCCTCTGCGGCCTGTGAGGTCAAGCGTGAGGTCCGAGCCGTGAGCGCAGGTGACGTGAGCCGTGTCGGCCTGCTCCAGCAGCTCCGTGACCTGGAGCGTGCGCGCCTTCAGCGCGTCGAAGTCGATCGCCATCATGCGCGCGAGCATGTCGGCGGTGACGCCGGGGAGCGTGGCGCCGCGGGCGCCGGCGTTCGTCGCGGCACGACGCGCCTCGGTGTGCGAGAGCGAGCGGCTCGTCGGGACGATGTAGACGTCGCAGGCGACGAGCGCGGCGGCGATCGACGGCGGGGGCTCGGTGCCGTCGTTCGCGCGCGCGTCCATCAGAGCGAGGACGGCGTCGGCGCCGTAGCGGGCGGCGGTGTCGCGCATCGCCTCCGCGAGCGCGCGGGAGTCCGGCTCGTAGTCGCCGATCACGAGCACCTGCTCACCGGTGCGGACGTCGAGGCAGCGGCCGATCACGGTCTCCAGCGCGCGGTCGAGCTGCTCCTGCGGTGGCGTCGTCGCGGTCATGGCGGGGACGCTACCGCGCGACGGGCTGCAGCCGCACGGTCACGCCGGCTGGACCGGTCCGGGACCTGCGCCTGCGCCGAAGGACGAGCGCGAGGACCACAGCACGACGAAGACCATCAAGTTGAGGATCAGCGCAATCAGGCTCGCGATGCCGATCCCATCGATGCCCAGCACGAGCAGCCAGACGAGATCGTAGATCGCACGAAAGCCACTGATGAAGATGCCGACCATCCAGGCTGACTGATCGAGCTTCAGCAGCCCGCTGCCGACCCACGCGTAGATCGCGCCGACGAGCAGCGTCACGGTCCCGAACGCGATCGCGCTGGCGGTCGAGTAGCCGTTGACACTGCCGCTGAGGATGATCAGCACGACGCCCGCGCACATCTCCACGATCCCGACCAGGATCGCGAGCGCGGCGACGACGGTCACACCGCCGGGCGGGGCATCCTCGTCTCTGACGAATGGCATGTCGGACCTCCCGCGGTCGAGTCGCAGTCGTGTGTGGACTGCTGCTTTGCGAGGTTCGATGGGCCGGCTGCCGGTCCTGCCCCGTCGCTACACTTCGGCCTCCCCGCCGGAGTAGCTCAGTCGGTTAGAGCAGCGGAATCATAATCCGCGTGTCGGGGGTTCGAGTCCCTCCTCCGGCATCGCATTTCCCGCTGCACATCGACTCCTTTTTGGTCCTGTTGCTCTCTCGGGCATTTCCTAGGAATTTCCTATATGGCGGAAACCCCGAAGTGCCGGAATGCGCGCAGCCGGGTCGCGGCGCAGACGTCCACTCGCGGGGACCGGCGCAATCGGGCTCAGCGCTTAGCAAAGCATAGCCGGTCGTGTGTACACTGTCCGGACATGGCTGCAGCTACTCGCCCCCATCGCATCGACGTGCGCGTCAGCGCCGAGCAGGACGCGATGATCCGCGAGGCCGCCGCATTGGCAGGACAGACCGTCACCGGCTTCCTGCTCGACGCCGCAGAGGATCGTGCTCGCGAGGTGATCGACGAACGCCGCGACCTCGTGATGAGCAAGGCCACCTTCTCGCGCTTCGCCGAGGCACTCGACGCACCCGGCGCGCCGGTCCCCGAGCTGGTCGAGCTGTTCCGTCTGCCGCGCATCCCCGCGGTGTGAGCGGCCTGCGTCTCGCCCTGCTCACCGCAGAGCACGACGTCTCCTCCTTCGACTGCGGCAACGACCAGCTCACGAGCTGGCTCATCCGCCACGCGGATGCAAGCCAACGCGCCGACCTCGCCCGAACCTATCTCGCCCTCGCAGGCGACCACGTCGTCGGCTATTTGAGCCTGACGACCGGCTCCGTCCGCCACGACGAGGCGCCCAAGCGCTACGCGCGCGGCATGCCCGCCTACCCAATCTCGACGATCCTCATCGCGCGTCTCGCCGTCGACTGCCGCT
>DATFPW010000077.1:0-29302 GCA_035264605.1 Conexibacter sp.
GACTGGTGCGCGCGCGGGCGCACGAACCTGTGCGAGCGGTACTACACGCTCGGCCTGCAGGCCGACGGCGGCCTGGCCGAGCGCGTGCGCGTGCCGGCGGCGACCTGCGTCGCCGTCCCGCCCGGCTGCTCGGACGACGCAGCAGCGCTTGCACAGCCGTTCGCAGTCGGCATCCACGCGGTCGCGCGTGCGCAGCTCGCCCCCGGCGACTCGCTCGCCGTGCTCGGCGCGGGCGGCATCGGCGCGTTCGCGATCGCGGCTGCCGCGGCCGCCGGCGCCAGCCGCGTGATCGCAGTCGACGTGGATCCGGAGCGCCTGCGCACAGCGCTCGCGGTCGGCGCGACCGACGTCGTCGATGCGCGCTCCACCGACGTGCCCGCCGCGATCCGCGCGCACACCGCAGGCGCCGGCGCGCACGCCGTGATCGAGGTGACCGGGATTGCAAGCGGACCGGCCACCGCCGTGGCCGCGACCCGGCGCGGCGGCTGCGTCGTGGTCGTCGGGCTGCAGGAGCAGCCGGTCGAGCTCGACCTGCTCGACATGACCCTGCGCGAGGTCGACCTGCGCACCTCGCTGGCGCACGTGCTCGCGGAGGATCTCGGACGCGCGCTGGAGCAGCTCGCCGCGGGCAGGCTCGCCGCGGCCCTGACCGACCGCGTGATCGGCCTCGGCGCGCTCGTCGTCGACGGCCTCGAGCCGCTGGCCGCCGGCCGTGTGCGCGGCAAGATCGTCGTCGACCCGCACGCATGACCGAGACGCCGCCGGCCTCGCGCGAGAGCTCGGCCGGGCCGCGCATGCGCCGATGCCGGCCACCACCGTCGCCGGCGAGCTGCTCCAGCTCGCCGTCTCGCTCGGCTACGGCGAGGAGGACGTCGTGCGCAGGGCCGACGTCCCACGCGGCGGCGACTGAAGCGCTACCGGCGTGTCCGAAGCCGCGTAAGCTCCCCCGCCCCGCCGCGAGAGGAGGCAGGATGAAGGAGTTCCACTGCGCCGCAGTCGTGCCCGGCTGCAGCGCGCGCTTCGAGGCAGAGAGCGAGGACGGGCTGGTCTCGCAGGTCGTGCGTCACGCGCGCGACGACCATGGGATGGAGCACGTGCCGCACGACGTGCTCGACGCGGTCCGCGACCACATCAGTGAGGTCGAGTAGCCGGCTCGAGCGGGCCGGCTACGACGCCGGTGCCTCGGCGAGATCGCCGGGACCGCCGCTGCCGCCCACGCCGCGGTCGGCGGCGCACGCGAGCGCCTCGATGAGCCGATCGAGCAGGATGATGCCGGCGTACCCGCCGTTCGCGTCACAGCAGACGAGCGGGTCGAAGCGCCGCGCCGGCTCTCGCAGCATCGCGCGCTGCGCAACCTCCGGAACCCCGTTCGTCGCCCCGACCACGAGCACTTCGTCCACCGGCGGCTTGCCGCGTCCGTCGCGCTCGCGCGACTGCAGCCCGATCGGGCGGCCGCGCGCGTCGAGCAGCACCACCCACTCCAGGCTCTCGTCCCCTGCGAACAGCCCCGCAGCGGCACCTTTGGCCACCGGCGCGGTCGGCGCCGGTTCGACGAGCGACGCGAGCGAGCCGGGCTCGAGCATCGCCGCGCCGCGCTCGCGCACGTAGCGGCTCAGTGGGAACGCGACCGGGGTGAGCGTCTTCCCGTGAACCCCGATCAGCGGCCCCTGCGCGAGCGGCACGCGCAGCCGCAGCAGCGCGTCGAGCTCCTCGACCCGGCTGACCCCCAGCGCGACGAGCGTCGCGCCGAAGCGCGTCGCCATGCGCTCGAGTTCATAGAGGAGCGCACGCTTCGCCGGCGTGCGATCGACGTCGGCGACGAGCGCCCCGTTGAGCTTCGCCATGTCGGGGCGCAGGAGCCCGGTGAAACGCAGCGCCGCATCCTCGCCGCCGACATTGTCCACGGCGAAGCGGGCCCCCGCCGCGCGCAACTCCGCGACACACGCGACGAAGCGCAACTCGTCGCGTCTGACGATGCGAGGCCCCAACTCGATCACGAGGCGGTCGAGTGCACCGGCGCGGGCCAGCACGCGCCTCACCGGCTCGCGCAGCAGCGTCGCGGGTCTGATGTTGAACGCGAGGAAGCACCCATCCGGCAGGCTCTCGCGCGCATGCAGCACCGAGCTGACGACGTACGCGTCGAAGTCCGGCTCGAGGCCGCGGCGCAACGCCTCCGTCCGCCACACCTCGGGCGCGGGCGGGTCGGAGAAGCGCTCGACCGCCTCGTAGCCGCAGATCGTCCCGCGCGCGAGATCGGCAACCGGCTCATATACGAGCCGGCAGCGGCCACGCCGGTCGATCAGGTGCGCGACGGGTGGGCTGCCGGCAGCTTCGGGTGGATCGGCGTCCGCCCCATCCTCAGCATCGCGCGACGACACGACCACGGTCTCAACCGCTCGGCCGGCGCGACGGCGCGGGCCGCTCGGCCGCCTCGCGGCGCACGCGACCGGCGGCGACACCGCGCTCGGACGCCGGTCCGCGCGGTGCCGCGATGCCGAGCACCCGCATCGCCTTCAGCCCGAAGGACAGCTTCTCGCGGCCGTCGGTGGAGTTGACGTCGAGGCCCGTGATCTCGCGCACGCGCTCGAAGCGGTAGCGAACCGTGTGGCGGTGGGTGATGAGGCGTGCCGCCGTCGCGTTCACATTTCCGTCGCACTCGAGGAACGTCTCCAGCGTTCCGACGAGGTCCGACGTCTCGTACTGCTCGTCGTAGGCGACGAGCTTCGACACCGTCTCGTCGTAGAAGCGCTTCAGTTCGCCCGGATCGCTCATGTGCGGCAGCAGCAGCTGGTAGGTGCCGGTGTCGTCGTAGGAGAGCAGCGCCTCGTCCTGGTCGCCCTCGACGACGTTCGCCGCGAGCAGCGCCTCATTGCCGGCGCGGTGCAGGTCAACCGGGTCGCGCGCAACCCGACTGCGGCCGACCGCGAACGCGAAGCCGCTGAGGTTCGCCTCCAACTCGCGCAGCAGCGTGGCGGCGACGCGCCGTCCCGCCTCGCCGTCCGAGTCCGGAGCGAGCACGACGACCTCGTCGCCGTCCCCGTCGCGCGTGGCGGCGGCGATCGCACCGGGGGCGATCGAGCGTGCGGCGCGCTCGGCGAGCGCGAGCAGCCGCGCGCGCCAGTCATCGTCGGCCGGCGTGCGAGCGTGTGCGCGCACGACGATCACGCTGCCGCCGCGGTCGAGCGCGATGCCGAGCTCCTTGCCGCGCGCGACGAGGTCGCCGCGGTCGGCGATCTCCCGCCGCAGCACGGCGTGCAGGAACTCGGCCGCGGCCGCCTCGGAGACGCGCTCCGGGCCGCGCACACGCTCGACCTCGGAGGCGACGAGCGTCGTGACGAAACGCAGCAACGACGGGTCCGGCGAACCTTCGCGTCCGCGCAGCCGCAGCTGGCCGACGACCGCGTCGGCGACGCGCAGCTCGACGCGCTCGACGCCGTCCGCCTCGCGGAGCAGTGCACGCTCCTCGGCGGGCGAGCGGGCGGCGACTGCGAGCACGACGCTCGTGCGGTCGATCAGGACGAGGCTTGCGTCAAGCGCCCGTGCGGCAGCGCGAACGATCTCCGGCAGGCCGGCACCCGCGGCGACCGCTTCCGTGATCGCCTCGAGCGCCCGCAGGTCCGGCGTCGACGCCGTCTCGTCGCGCGTGTCCGGGGACATCGCCGGATTGTAGGTAGATCCTGGTCAGCCGTCGCTGAACGGAGTCTCCACCCGCACGCCGGCGTAGTCGACCGTGTCGCTCAGGTCTTCCGACAGCACGATCTCGCAGCCGAGCGCACGGGCGGCTTCCAGGATCGCCGCGTCCCAGTACGAGATCTGGAAACGGTCGCGCGTCACGAGCGCCGCATGCATCGCATCGCTCGTCATCGGCGCAACGGGAAAGCGCTCGAAGGACTCGACCAACCCCACGGCGGCGTCGTACAAGATCGCGTCTACGACAGGATCACAGCACCTGTGGAGCAGAGCTTAGAAGTATCGCGGCCAGAGATAGATGACGCCGGCGCCGGCGAGAATGCCTACGCCGACAAACGCGCCGAGCACCCACAGCGACAGCAGGCCGGCGACGACGCGCTCCCAGCCCCGCTGGTAGGAGGAGACGACCGGCACCAGGACGAGCCCGACGAAGGCTGCGAGACCGGCGACTCCGGCACAGATGGCGACGAGCTGTGTGACCGCGTCGTGACTCATGCGCGGTCGTCATGGTTCCACACCCCGCGGACCGCCGCGAACGCGGCGTCGACCGGGTGGGAGCCGGTCGCGCCGGGAAAGCGAGACTGCAGCGCGGTGGCGGCACGCTCGGCAGCAGCCGGGCCGCCAGGACCGCGGAAGAGCCCGACGACGGTCGGTCCCGAGCCGGACACGAGCGCGTGATCGGCGCCGGCATCGCGGGCCGCCGCGAGCGCGTCGTCGATCGACGGGCAGAGCGAGCGGGCGGCCGCTTCGAGGTCGTTGACGGGCGGTGGCAGCTCGCCGCGCGCGAGCGCGGCCGCCAGCGCCGCACGCCGTTCCGTCAGCTCGGCGCCCGGCCGCGCCAGCCCGAGCCGGTCCGCCTCCCGGAACACGTCCGGCGTCGGGAGCGCGTGGGGCGACGGCAGCACGAGCACGCCGTGGGACGGCAGCGGCGCGAGCGGCTGCACCTCCTCCCCGGCGCCACCGACGAGCACCGGGCCGGGCTCGATCTGCGACGGCACATCGGCGCCGAGGCGCGGAGCAAGCTGGGCGAGCAGCGGATCGTCCGGGCGACCGGCGGCGTGCGCGACGAGCCGCAGCGCGGCGGCCGCGTCGCCCGACCCGCCGCCCATGCCGGCCGCGACCGGGACGCGCTTGACGATCGTCAGCCGCAGCGGGGGTCCCTCCCAGCCGCTGGCAGCGCGCCAAGCGGCGATCGCCTCGCCGGCGAGATTCGGCCCCTCGATGCCCACACAGACGATCTCGTCCTCGCCGGCCGCGCAGCCCATTTCGCCCGCGCCGACCGCCGCCGCGACTGGCGCCCCGCCGGGCAGCGGCTCCAGCGTCAGCTCGTCCGCCAGCGACAGCGGCTCGATCACGGACACCAGCTCGTGGAGACCGTCGGCGCGCGTCTCGCCGAGGAACAGGCAGAGGTTCGTCTTACCGGGTGCGAGCGCGTGGAGCGTCATCCGCCGACACGCTCCCACAGCTCGCGCAGCCGCCCAGGCGCGAGCCGCTCGGCGCGCACGTCAAGCGGCTCGCCGAGCGCCTCCAACGCTGTTCGCACGTCGTCGCGCGACGCCACGCCGGCCAGCGCGAGCGAGCGCGCGAGCGCCTTGCGCCGGTGCGCGAATGCGCCCTGCACAAACGTCCGCAGCGCCGGCGGCGGCGCGTCGCCTCGCCGCTCCAACCCGACGAGCACCGAGTCGACGTTCGGCACCGGGAAGAAGACGCGCCGCGAGATCGGGCGCAGCACGCGCACGTCGCAGGCGAGCTGCGCGAGCACCGACGGGACGCCGTAGGCGCCGCTCCCGGGCGCCGCGGCGAAGCGCTCGCCGACCTCCTTCTGCACCATCGCGACCCAGCGGGTCACAGACGGCAGCTCCTCGATCGTGCGCAGGATCGCGCCGGCGGCGATCCCGTACGGCAGGTTCGCGACAACCTTCGTCGGCGCCGGCTTCAGCGCCGCCAGGTCGAGCGCCATTGCATCCGCGAGGTGCAACGCAGTGCGGTCGGCGAACGGGTCGAGCGCGTCGCGCAGCGCCGGCTCCAGCGAGCGGTCGAGCTCCACCACGTGCACGAACGCCGCCCGCTCGGCGAGGTGCTCCGACAGCACGCCCAGCCCGCCGCCGATCTCCAGCACGACGTCCTCGGGGCCGACCTCGGCCGCGCGCGCGATCACGTCGAGGATGTTCGAGTCGATCAGGAAGTTCTGGCCGAGGTCGCGCCTGGGCCGCACGCCGAACGTGCGCAGCCGGCGCAGCGAGGGCTGGGTCGGCTCGCCCGCCGACGCCCCCGCGGCGCGATCCCGCCCCCCGCTGGGCGGGGGTGGGTGGGCGGGATTCACCAATCGAACAGCTCGGCGGCGTTGCGCTCGACCTGCGCCTCCAGCTCCTCATAGGAGATGCCGCGCTCCCCCGCGACCACCTCGGCCGTCAGCGTCACGTTGGCCGGCTGGTTGCGCTCCTTGCGGACCGCCTGCGGGGTCAGGTACGGCGCGTCCGTCTCCACCAGCAGGCGCTCGGCGGGGACGTCGCGCGCCGCGACCCGCAGGGCGGCGTTCGGCGGATATGTCACGTTGCCGGCGAACGAGATCCAGTAGCCGCGTTCGAGACAGGCGTCGAGCCGGTCGGGCATCGAGAAGCAGTGGAGGATCACTCTCAGGCCCTCTGCCTGGCCGCCGAGCATCGAGAGCGTGTCGTCGTCAGCCGCGCGCGTGTGGATCACGAGCGGCTTGCCGGTCTCGCGCGCGAGCCGGATGTGCGCGGCGAAGGCGCGCTCCTGGTCCTCCCGCGAGGCGGTCTGGCGGTAGAAGTCGAGCCCGGTCTCGCCGATCGCGCGGCAGCGCGGGTGCGCAGCGAGTGCCTTCAGCTCCGCCAGGTCGGCGTCGTCGAAGCCGGTCGCGTGGTTCGGGTGGCGTCCGATCGCGACGTACACCTGTGGGAAGTCCTCCGCGATCTGCAGGGCAGCACGGCACGAGTCGGAGTCGGTGCCGACCGTCAGCATGCGCCGCACGCCGACCTGCTCGGCGTCCGCCACGAGCCGCTCGGGCGGCCGCTCGCAAGAGGTCAGGTGAGTGTGGCTGTCGATCATCCGGAGCCGGCTTTCGGTGTCAAGAGGGCTTCGGGAACAACGGCTCGATCGCCGACACGTCGCCCCCCCAACCGGTGGCGGCGAGCGTCGCGCCCGCGTAGGCCACATCAGTCCGCCCGAGCGCGATCAGCAGCTTCTGCGTGCTCGACGGCATGTACGGGTGCAGCAGCACGGTCACGGCGCGCAGGCCCTCGGCGAGCGAGGCGAGCGTCTGATCCAGCGCGTCTGCCTGCGCAGGGTCCTTCGCCAGCACCCACGGCGCGCGCTCCTCGACGTAGCGGTTCAGCCGCCGCACGCGCAGCCAGATCGCCTCGAGCGCCTGGCTGATCTCAGTGCGGTCGAGCAGCGCCGCGACCTCGTCGGCGAGGCCGTCAAACGACGACGCCAGCTCCGGATCCACCCCCGCTTCCGGCACGCGACCGTCGCGGTAGCGCGCGATCATCGCAAGCGTCCGACTCGCCAGGTTGCCGTAGTCGTTCGCCAGCTCCGATGCGTAGCGCGCCTCGAAGCCGGCCGTCGAGACGGAGCCGTCCTGACCGAACGAGACCTCGCGGAAGCAGTAGAAGCGCAGCGCGTCGGTGCCGAACTGCTCCATCACCGCGAACGGGTCGAGCACGTTGCCGAGCGACTTCGACATCTTCTCCCCGTCCATCAGCAGGAAGCCGTGGACGAACAGGCGCTTCGGCAGCTCCAGCCCGGCTGCCATCAGCAGTGCGGGCCAGTAGACCGCGTGGAACTTGAGGATGTCCTTGCCGATCAGGTGCACGTCGGGCGGCCAGAACGTGTCGGTCACGTCCTCCCCCTCGCGACCGAAGCCGAGCGCCGTGTAGTAGTTGAGCAGCGCGTCGAACCAGACGTAGAAGACGTGGTTCGGGTCCCACGGGACCGGCACACCCCACGTCAACTTGCCGCGTGAGAGCGAGACGTCGCGCAGCCCCTGAGTGACGAACGACAGCGCCTCGTTGCGGCGCGAGGAGGGCGCGACGAAGTCCGGCCGCTCGGCGAACAGCTGCTCCAGTGGCTCCTGGAAGGTGGAGAGGCGGAAGAACCAGTTCTCCTCCTGCTCGCGGTCGAGCGGGATGTGGTGGATCGGGCACGTGTTGCCCTCGGCGATCTCGTTCTCGTTCTTGAAGTCGGCGCAGCGCGGGCAGTACCAGCCCTCGTACGTGCCGAGGTACGTGTGCCCGTTGTCGTGGACGCGCTGCATCACCTCGCGCACGCGCTCGCCGTGGCGCGGGTCGGAGGTGCGGATGAAGAAGTCGTTGGTCGCCTCCAGCTGCGGCATCAGCGCCTCGAAGCGCGCGGCGTTGCGATCCGCCAGCTCCTTCGGTGTCACGCCCTCTCTCTCGGCCGCGACCGCGACCGGCTCGCCGTGCTCGTCGGTCCCGGTGAGGAAGAAGACGTCCTCGCCGCGCTGGCGCATGTGCCGCGCGAGCACGTCCGCCGCGATCGTCGTGTATGCATGCCCCAGGTGAGGCTGCGCGTTGACGTAGTAGATCGGCGTCGTGACGTAGTAGGACACGGCGGCGAAGGCTACTCGGCGGCGGGCCCGGCGCGCGGCTCCCGGAGCCAGCGTGGCCGCCGAGTCGTCGCGCTCCGCTCGGGCGTGGCTGGCGGCTCGGTCGTGCGCTGTGGGCAGCGAGGGGGAGAGAGCAGTGGCTCCGATGCGACCGTTCTGCCGCAGATTCGCCACATAGCGCGCCCACCTCCGGCGCAACTGACGCTCCCACCCGAGCAAGTGTCCTGCCCTACGCTCGCTATACGAGGCCAGGGCAGGACACTTCCGCGGACGCCGCGCGCCGCGGCCGCGCTCGAGCGGAGCGCGCATGCGACCGCGTCGCGGCGGGCTACTCCGTCAACGCGCGGTAGAGCGCGTTCGCCGGCACGCCCGTCAGCTCGGCGACGACAGTGGCCGCCGGGCGCGGCTTCGCGCCCGCGTCGACGAGTCTGCGCAACGCGTCGAGTGCCGGGGCGAGCGGCGCCTCAGCCTCGTCGGCGGCGCCGATCACCAGCACGACCTCGCCGCGCGGCGCCTCGTCCGCGTAGCGCGCTGCCAGCTCGGCGGCCGTGCCGCGCACGACCTCCTCGTGCAGCTTCGTCAGCTCACGGCAGACGGCGACCGGTCGCTCGGGGTCGACCTCCGCAAGTACCGCCAGCGAGGCGGCGACGCGCTTGGGCGACTCGAACGCGACGAGCGTCTCCAGCGTCGAGAACGCCGTTCTCAGCTCGCCTCTCTTGCGCGGCAGGAAGCCGGCGAAGCGCCACCGCTCGGCCGGCAGCGCGCTCGCCACCAATGCCGCAAGCGCCGCGCTCGGCCCCGGCAGCACCTCGACCGCGAGCCCGGCGGCGACGCACGCCTGCACGAGCAGGAAGCCCGGATCGGACACGAGCGGCATCCCCGCGTCGGACACCAGCGCGACGTTCGTGCCCGCCTGCATCCGTCTCACCAGCTCGCTCGCACGCTCGCGCTCGTTGTGCTCGTGGTAGCTCAAGAGCTCCGACGACACCCCGTAGCGATCCAGCAGCGTGCGCGTGCGGCGCGTGTCCTCGCACGCGATCAGATCCGCCTCGCGCAGCGCCGAGAGGACGCGCAGCGTGACGTCCTCGAGGTTGCCGATCGGCGTCGGGCAGACGATCAGGCGACCGGCCATCAGGCGACGCTCCGCTGCGCGCCGTCGAGCGCGAGCGCCGCGGCGCCGACGAGCCCCGCCTCGGTGCCGAACTGCGCCGGGACGATCTGCGCGTGGGCGGACATCGTCGGCAGCGCACGCCGCACCGCCTCCGCACGCGCGGGCGCGAGCAGCAGTTCGCCCGCGGCGATCACGCCGCCGCCGATCACGACGATGTCCGGATTGAAGATGTTGAGATACGACGCGATCCCGATCCCGAGGTTCGTGCCGATCAGCGTCAGCGCCTCGATCGACGCCGCATCGCCGTCGTGCGCCAGCTCGGTGATCAGTGCGCCGGTGATCTCGCGTCCGTCCGCGTGCGCGCGCCCAAGCGCCGAGTCCGGCTGCTCGCCGGCGATTCGTTTGCCCTCGCGCGCGAGCGCCGTCCCCGAGGCAAGCGTCTCCAGGCAGCCGTTGTTCGGGCAGTGGCCCTGGCACGGCGGTCCATCCAGGTCGATCGTGATGTGGCCAAGCTCGGCGCCGGCGCCGATCGAGCCGCGGTACGGCGCGCCGTTCAGGATCAGCCCGCCGCCGATGCCGGTGCCGATCGTCAGCACCACCGCGTTGGTCATCCCCTGCGCAGCACCCGCGCGCCACTCGGCGATCGCCGCGACGTTCGCGTCGTTGTCGACCTCGACCGGCAGCCCGAGCCGCTCGGCCATCAAGTCGCGAAACGGCACGTCTCTGAGCGGAAGGTTTACGGCCATCGTCGCCATGCCGCGGCGCTGGTCGATCAGGCAGGGGATCCCGAAGCCGACCGCAGCCACCTCGCTCGTCGTGGCGGCACGTGCCTCCTCGACCGCCTCGACGGCCATGTCGAGCAGCTCGCGCTGGCCGAGGCCGTGCACCGCGCGATGGACGCGGTGGTGGACGTTGAGGTCGGCGTCGACGACCCCGGCGAGCAGCTTCGTGCCGCCGAGATCGACCCCGATAACGCACTCCGGCGACATCTCGGCCACTATAGACCGGCATGGCAGACGACCGTGACGACGTCTCGCGGCGCGGCGAGGGTCCGGCTTACCGCGTGCATCGTGCCGGCGATGCGCCGCCGCGCGAGCCCGCCGGGGACGCCCCCTACACGCGCTATCGCTCGAAGCCGCGTGGGCTGCGCGAACGCCTCAGCGGCGAGGAAGCGGGCTTCGACGAGCTGCTCGCCGACGGCTCGGGCGGACGCCGCGATCGCGGTCCCCGCAGCCCGCGGCGCCGCCGGCGGCTGCCGAGCCTGCGCAGTCGCGACGGCCGCATCACCCCCCGGCGCGTGCTGCTGTGGATCGCGCTCGCGATCGGCGCCTGGCTCGCGCTCTCGCTCGTGCTGTTCCTCATCAGCGCTCAGATCGAGCAGGGCAAGGTCTCCGACGAGGCGAAAGCCGCGCTGAGATCCGCCGGCGCGATGCCGTTCTCGACCAACACGATCCTGATCCTCGGCTCCGACGCGCGCCCAGAGGGCTCGAAGGAGCCGGGCGCGAACCCCGGCGGCCCGAGCCGCTCGGACACGATCATGCTCTGGCGCGTCGGCGGCGGCCATGCCTCACGCCTGTCGATCCCGCGCGACACGGTCGTCGACATCCCCGGCCACGGCCGCCAGAAGATCAACGCCGCCTATGCGTTCGGCGGTGCGGCGCTGTCGATCCAGACGATCGAGCAGTACCTCGGGATCCCGATCAACCACCTCGTCGAGGTCGACTTCACGAACTTCCCGAAGCTGATCGATGCGCTCGGCGGCGTGGACGTGAAGACCGGCCGCGTCTGTTCGAGAATCAACGGCGGCCAGCGCAACGGCGGCGTCACGCTCAACCTGCACAGCGGGGAGAATCACCTGAACGGCAGACAGGCGCTCGCGCTCGCCCGCACGCGCAAGAACGACTGCAACCCAGCCGAGGACGACCTGACCCGCGCGAAGCGCCAGCAGCAGATCCTCAGCGCGATGAAGGGGCGCCTCCTCTCGCCGACGACATTCGTCCGCCTGCCGTGGGTCTCCTGGTACACGCCGAAGACGATGCGCACCGACATGGGCGGCCCGGGCCTCCTCGGCTTCTTCGCGGCCGCTGCGACCAGCGGCTCACCCCCGGTCGAGGTGCTCAGACCGTCAGGCTTCGAGACGCTGCCCGACGGCGGCTCCGGCCTCAACGTCTCCGACGCCGACAAGCAGGCGGCGGTGCGGCGCTTCCTCGACGGCTGACGACGTCGCGAGCTCGGTCGCGAGACCGCACTCGATTGTGTACTTTCGGGTGTAATGGGGGTTGCCGAGCTAGCACCGGCCCGGCCGGGGAGTCGAGTCGCCGCGCCCACCCGTCTGCGCCCGGCACACTGGAGCAGGGCGGCATGGGGCGCGATCGCCCTGACCACGGCCTTCATCGCGGTCACCTGCTGGTGGGTCGCCGTCGACCGCAGCGTGCCCGGGACCGAGGCAGGCTCCCACCTTGGGACAGCGCTGCAGTACCGGGATCTGCTGGCGTCCGGAGACGTGCTCGGCCCGTTCCGGGCCTACGCGATACACCCGCCCCTGGTGCGTGACGCTCGCTGACGGCACCGGCGTGTGGATCCGCCTCGAATACGCGCACGACGCGCAGCCCTACTACTGCCCGCTGCGGACTCCGCCGGTGTACGGGCCGTGACGGGTCCGTTCGTCGACGCTTGCGACGCTCAGACGACGACGAAGCGCCAGTGCGCGACGACCGCGCCGTCGACCGACCAGCGCACGACGTAGCTGCCAACCCGAAAGCGCAGCGGCGTAACGGTCGCGACGCCGGCGGCGCCGGTCGTGACGGTGAAGCAGGTGCGCACGCCCGCGACGTCGCGGCGGCGCACGCACGTGCGCGCCGTCGTCTGGGCGTGCTGCGAGTCCGAGAACACGAGATCCGCGACGGCGCGGCCGCTGGAGGCACTCGCCGCGAGGCGATGCGTCGGCGTGCGCAGCGCGTCGGTGACCTGGCCGCTGAAGCGCTCTCCTGCAGCGCCGGCGACCGCCGGCAACGTCGTGAGCGCGATCAGCGCCAGCGCGGCGCTACGCCGTGCTGCTCTTCGCGCCGGCGTCGGCTTTCTTCGTGCCGCCGTCGGACGCCGCCGAGCCTCTTTTGGAGTCACTGCTGCTCGTCCCCTCACCGCTGCTCTTGGCTCTGCTGCCGTTCGCGTCCGCAGCGCTCTTCTCGCGCGCGCGCTTCTTCGTGCCGTAGTCGGTGTTGTAGAAGCCCGAGCCCTTGAAGTGGACGGCAGGCGCATGCAGGACGCGCACGGCGGAAGCACCGCACACCTCGCAGGTGTCGAGCGCGTCGTCGGCCATGCGCTGCATCACATCGAAGGTGTGGCCCTTCTTGCAGCGGTACTCGTAGATCGGCATGTCCGCAAGAAGGATAGAGTCCGCCACCGATGAGCGACGTTGTGACCATGGAGAAGGTCGTCTCGCTGTGCAAGCGGCGCGGCTTCATCTTCCCCTCCTCCGAGATCTACGGTGGGGTCGGATCGACCTATGACTACGGCCATTACGGCGTCCTGCTCAAGACGAACGTCAAGGGCGAGTGGTGGCGCGCGATGCTGCAGGACCGCGACGACATCGTCGCGCTCGACAGCGCGATCATCCAGAACCCGAGGGTGTGGGAGGCCTCCGGCCACCTCGCCGGCTTCACCGATCCGCTCGTCGACTGCCGCACCTGCAAGAAGCGCTTCCGCGCCGATCACCTCGACCAGCTCCAGTGCGGTCAGAAGCCCTCGAAGCACCCCGGCGAGGGCCCCGACTGCGACCTGACCGAGGCGCGCGACTTCAATCTGATGTTCGAGACGACCGTCGGGCCGGTGAAGGAGGAGGGCGCGACCGTCTACCTGCGCCCTGAGACCGCCCAGGGCATCTTCATCAACTTCAAGAACGTCCTGCAGTTCTCCCGCAGAAAGCCGCCGTTCGGGATCGCGCAGATCGGCAAGTCGTTCCGCAACGAGATCACGCCCGGCAATTTCATTTTCCGGACACGTGAGTTTGAGCAGATGGAGATGGAGTTCTTCGTCCCCCCGGACGACGCGCCGAGATGGTTCGAGCACTGGCTCGCCGAGCGCGAGCGCTGGTACGTCGAGTTGGGGATTCGCCCCGACCATTTGCGCCTGCGCGCGCACGACGCGGACGAGCTGTCGCACTACTCGTCCAACACGAGCGACGTCGAGTACCTCTTCCCGATCGGCTGGTCAGAGCTCGAGGGGATCGCCGACCGCGGCGACTTCGACCTCAGCAGACACGCCGAGCACGCGAAGGAGAAGCTCGAGTACCACGACACCGCCAGCGGCGAGCGCTACGTCCCGCACGTGATCGAGCCGGCCGCCGGCGCGGACCGCGCCACGCTCGCCTTCCTCGTCGACGCCTACGACGAGGAGCAGCTGGAGAACGAGACGCGCACCGTGCTGCGCTTCCACCCGAAGCTCGCGCCGGTGAAGGTCGCCGTCATGCCGCTCCTCAAGAAGGACGGACAGCCGGAGGTCGCGCGCGAGCTGTACGCCGACCTGCGCCGCCGCATGCAGGCCGAGTACGACGAGGGCGGCTCGATCGGCAAGCGCTACCGCCGCCAGGACGAGATCGGCACGCCGTGGGGCGTGACGGTCGACCACCAGACGCTCGAGGACAGAACGGTGACGCTGCGCGATCGCGACACGCTTGAGCAGGTCCGCATCCCGATGGACGAGCTCGGCGACGAGCTCGAGCGGCGGCTGCGGGCGCCGTGGACGAGCCCGAAGCTCGCTACCGCGTAGCTCAACTCGCGCGCTTGCGGGCAACCGCCCGCAGGATCGCCGTCTCCCACTGCTGTACGGCGCGGTCGGCGGACTGCTGCTGCGCCCACGCGCGCGCTCGCTCGGCCAGCCGGGCGCGAGCGCGGAAGTCCAGCACGTAGCGCTCCAGCGTCGCGTACCAGTCGTCGTCCGCGACCAGCACCCCGCCCTCCGACTCCCCCATCTCGATGTACGGACCGACTGGCGATGCCAGCCACATCGCGCCGGCGGCGGCGTACTCCTTCAGTTTCACGTTCGAACGCGCGCGATTGAACGCGGTGTCGGCAAGCGGCGCCAGGCCGATGTCGAACTCGCGCTCCATCGCGACGAGCTTTTCTATCGGCACGTAGGGGTGGTGGACATGGCGGCTCGCAGGCAAGTCGTGGCCCCACCCGATCGTCACCACGCGGACGCCCTCGTGCGCTCTGAGGAGGCGCCGCAGGACACGGTCTATGCGGAGCGCCTTGAAGTCTTCAGCGTGCTCCCCCGCCGCCGTGATGCCGATCACGACGCCCTGGTGGCGGGGTCGCGCTTGCGCAAGGTCCTCCGGCGCGACGTGGTTCTCGATCACCTCGACATGCTCGACGCCGAGTTCCCGGTAGCGGGCCGCGAGGTGCGCGCTCGGGGTCGTCATCAGGCTCGCGCTCGCAGCGATCTCCACGCTGCGAGCGAAGCTGTGCTTGAGGCCGCGGCGACCGCCGTAGGACTTGTAGGCGGGCACCCGCCGCGGCGTCGCCGAGATGTCGTCGTCCTTGTCCCAGACGACGGCGACGCCGTGTCGCGCCAGCCGCCGCACGAGCTCCAGCTCCTCGTCGCGGAAGAAGTGATGCATGACAAAGACGTCGAACGTGGGCGTGCCGAAAAGCAGCTCGTCCTCGTCGTGGAGCGCGGGCCAGAGCACCCGGTGTCCGCGCCGCTCGAGTTCGCGCAACGGCAGCATCGCGCGGTAGTACGCGTTCGCGGTGCCATCCAGATACTTGGCTGCGATCCGCAGCGCTCTGCCTGCCCGCGCGCCGGTGCGCGCGCGGCGCGATGCTCCGACCCCCATGGGTCGATACTCCCAGATCTAGAGGAGTGCGGAGCGGCTCAGCGCGCGTCGGCGATCAGCGCGCGTGCCGCGGCAACCGCGGCGGCGAGGATCGGGCGCGGATCGAGCTCGGGCTCGATCAAGAAGCGCAGTGCGAGCCCGTCGGCGAGCGCGAGCAAGACGCCGGCGACCGCATCGGGCTCGTCACCCAACCGCACGACTCCCTCGGCCTGCTTCGCCTCCAGCGAGGCGGCGATGTCGGTACGCGCGACGCGCGCGAGCGTCGCCAGCTCGCCGGCGATCTCCTCATTGCGGCGGGAGAGCGTGAACAGCTCATGCATCAACACGACGAAGCCGGGATCGCGACCGATCAGCTGCTCGAGGCTGCTCACGAGCGCGTCGATGAAGTCGTCGGCCGTGCGGGCGTCACCAAGCGAGGCGGCGAGCGCCGCGAGGCGGATCTCCGAGTCGCGCCGCACGACCTCGACGAGCAGCCGCTCCTTCGTGCCGAAGTAGTAGTGCAGCAACCCGCGCGAGACGCCCGCCTCGCGGGCGACGTAGTCGAACGTCGAGCCGGCGGCGCCGCGCGCAGCGACGCTCTCGCGCATCGCGTCGACGATGCGCTTCGCCTTGTCGCTCTCGAGCGGGCGGCCGCTCGCAGCAGTGGCGGGAGTGGTGACGGCCATCGTCCGATCGTAGTCGGTTGGCCGGCTGGCCGGTGCCGCGGTGGCTGACCGTGAACGCACGAGGGGCGCCCGCAGGGACGCCCCTCAAAAGACAAATGGCCGCGCGGCGAAGACATCCGCCGGGTGGACGACAGCGCGACTCGACTAGAGGCTTGATGCGGGTTCGGTCGCTGGGCAGGAAGCGGCCGTTTCCATAAGAAAGGGTGTCCAGCCCGGTTTCCCTCGTGATAGGAGCACGAGTTGACCGCTTCGCTGGACACCCTTGTCATCGCAGCCTACGTGTTCGCGACGACGCTCTCGATCCGTCGAACAGGCCCGCAGGGCACGGTCACTGACCATGAGCTGATCGCGCTGGCGGTCTGTCAGGCGATCGTCGGGATCCCGTCTGATCGGCAGTTCCTCGGGATCGTCGGGCGGTTGTTGCCGGGGTTCTTCCCCCGGTTGCCGACGCAGTCGCGCTACAACCGCCGGCTGCGGCGCCTGGCGCCCTATCTGACGAGCGTCCAACTCCAGGTCGCCGAGTTGATCGCCTCGGGCCGGGTCCGGCTCGTCGACGGCACCCTGGTCGGCTGCGCGAACTACGCCGGCTGCAAGCACGTCTCAGACTTCGCCGGCTACGCCGCCTACGGCTACTGCCGCTCCAAGAGCGAATGGGTCTGGGGTGTTCGCCTCGTCGTGCTCTCCGACGCCGCCGGGTCCCGGTCGGCTACACGATCGCACCAGCGAACGAACGCGAATACGAGCCGTGTTTCCAGCTCGCATCCGCACACCCCGACACGATCCTGTTCGCCGACAAAGGCTTCTGGGGCGCCGAGTTCAAACGCACCCTCGACCTCGTCGGCGTCCAGCTCATCACCCCGGAGAAACACCGCCTCGGACAGCGCCCACCAGCCGAGATCGCCAAGGCCCGCATCCGGCTCGTGATCGAGTCCGTCTTCGCCAACCTCAAACGCCAGATGCGCCTCGAAGACCACCTCGCCAAAACGATCGGCGGACTCGTCCAACGCATCGCACAACGCCTCCTCGCGCTCACCATCGGCATGTTCCTCAACACGATCACCGGCCGCCCACCACGCGCCCTCGCCGCCTACGACGGACGCTAACCCGCATCAAGCCTCTAGGAGGCGCCGGCCTCCGGCCCCGCGCTCGGCGCGGTGGAGCCGTAGTCGAACTCCTCCTCCTTGCCGAACAGCGCGTCGAGCACCTTCGTGCGCAGGTCCTCGCTCAGCGCCAGCGCGATCGCCGCGCCAATCGCCAGCACGAACAGCTTGCGCCCGAAGCCGCGCTTCTTCCTGGCCTTCTTCTTCGGACCCTCCTTCAGCGCGCTGCCGGCGCCCTTGAGCGCGTCGGCGGCCTGCTTGAGGTCCTTCTGCAGCTTCTTGTCGTCGACCAGCTCGCGCGGGCTCTTGCCGTCAGCGATGCGGTCGTACGCGTCCTTCGCCGCCTCGAATGCGACGCGGAAGTTGTCGCGCAGCTCCTCGTCCTCGGCGAGCCGCTGGACCCACGGGCTCGTCGTCGCCGCCGCGGCGCTCGCCGCCTTCCTCGCCTGCTTCGTGCGTGTCGCCATGCCGGGTGCTCCCTTGCGCTCGCTTGCTCGGATGTGCGGCGAGCATACCCAGTGGCCGGAGCCGCGACGCGCGGCGCTCAGCCCTCCTGCGCCGCGGCAAGCTGCTCGTCGAACAGCGACAACAGCTCACCGGGAGAGAAGCCCAGGCCGCGCGCGATCTGCAGCAGGGTCGAGAAGCGCAGGTCGCTCCTGGCCCGTTCGATCTGGCTCACGTGCTTCGGCGTGAGCCTCGTCGCGTGCGCAAACGCCTCCTGGCTCAGATCGCGCGCGCGGCGCTCGCGTCTGACGAGACGACCGAAGACGACGAGATGACGAGGAGGAAGCGCGGCATCCACAGTACCCCGGAAGCCTGGCTATTTATCGACGGTTTCCCACACACTAGAGATGGAGTTTTTCCGTCGATGAAATGAAATCCTCACTCTAGCGATGGAGATTGGGTCGCCGACGGGGGCCTCGGAACGATCAAGCGGGCCGGCGGGACCGAGCCCGCGCGCGACGAGGCGAGAGCGCGATCTCGAGCACCTCGTCGATACGCGAGACGAAGTGCAGCTCGAGGTCTCTGCGCAGGTGCGCGGGGATCTCGTCGACGTCCTGCGCGTTGCGGGCCGGCGCGATCACGTGGCGGATGCCGCTGCGCTGTGCGGCGAGCGCCTTCTCCTTCAGTCCGCCGATCGGCAGCACTTGGCCGGTGAGCGTGATCTCGCCCGTCATCGCGACGTCGGAGCGCACCGGCCTCCCGCTCAGCAGTGAGCACAAGGCCGTCGCCATCGTGACGCCCGCGCTCGGGCCGTCCTTCGGGATCGCTCCTGCCGGCACGTGAATGTGGATGTCGTGTCTGGCGAACCAGTCGTCCGCGATGTCCTCAGGCGGGTGCGAGCGCACGTACGAGAGCGCCGCCTGCGCCGACTCCTTCATCACGTCGCCGAGCTGGCCGGTGATCGTCAGCTTGCCCGTCCCCGGCATCGCGGTCGCCTCGACGAACAGCACGTCGCCGCCAGCCGGCGTCCATGCGAGCCCGGTCGCGACGCCCGGCTCCGACGTGCGCCGCCGCGTCTCGCCGAACACTCTGCGCTTGCCGAGCAGCTCGCGCGCCCGCGCGGCGCTGATCGTGATCTTTCTTCTCGCTCTCCCCTCGGCCACCTGGCGCGCGACCTTGCGGCAGATCGAGCCGAGTTCCCGCTCGAGCCCGCGCACGCCTGCCTCGCGCGTGTACTCGGCGATCACGACCTTCAGCGCCGCATCGCCGAAGGCGATCTGCCGCGCCGTCAGGCCGTTGCGCTCGATCTGGCGCGGGACGAGGTAGCGGCGCGCGATCTCCAGCTTCTCCTCCTCCGTGTAGCCGGCGAGCTGGATCACCTCCATGCGGTCGCGCAGCGGCCCGGGGATCGTCTCGAGCGTGTTCGCGGTCGTCACGAACATCACGCCGGAGAGATCGAAGGGCAGGTCGAGGTAATGGTCGCGGAAAGTCGCGTTCTGCTCGGGATCGAGCACCTCCAACATGGCGCTCGCCGGATCGCCGCGGAAGTCCGCGCCCATCTTGTCGATCTCGTCGATCATGAACAGCGGGTTGCGCGTACCGGCGTCGCGCAGAGCGCGCACGATCACGCCCGGCATCGCGCCGATGTACGTGCGTCGGTGGCCGCGAATCTCCGCCTCGTCGCGCACGCCGCCGACGCTGATGCGCTCGAATCTGCGTCCGAGCGCGCGAGCGATCGATCTCCCGATCGACGTCTTGCCGACGCCGGGCGGCCCCACGAGACAGAGGATCGAACTGCGCGCCGGGCCGGCGCCGTCCTCCCGTCCGGAGATCAGCTTGCGCACGGCCAGGAACTCGAGGATGCGGTCCTTCACCTGCTCGATGTCGTAGTGGTCCTCGTCGAGCACTCTGCGCGCATGACGCAGGTTGAGGTTGTCCTCCGTGCGCTCGCTCCACGGCATCGAGGCGATCCACTCCAGGTAGCCGCGGATCACGCCGTGCTCGGCGGCCGCGGGCGGGAGCCGTTCCAGCCGCGCCAGCTCTCGGTCGACCTGCTTGCGCACCTCCTCCGGCAACTCAAGCGCGTCCAGCTGCCCGCGCAGCTCGTTCGCCTCGGCCAGCATCTCGTCGCCCTCGCCCAGCTCGTCCTGGATCGCTCTCAGCTGCTGGCGCAGGAAGTACTCGCGCTGCGTTCTGTCGAGCTCCGACTGGACCTGCGACTGGATCTTCGAGCCGAGCGCGACCACCTCCAGCTCGCGCGCGAGGACCTCCGACAGGCGCCGCAGCCGCTTCGCGACGTCGCGCTCCTCGAGCAGGGCCTGCTTCTCCTCGGTTCTGAGCCGGAGCGCGCCCGCGATCAGGTGGCTGAGCGCACCGGGCTCGTCGAGGTTCGCGACGGCGACGTGCAGCTCCTCCGGCAGGTAGGGGACCTGCTCGACGATGTTCGTGAACGTCGCCTGCACGTTGCGCACGAGCGCGAGCAGCTCCGGCGTCTCCGTCGTCGATATGTCCGGCAGCTCTTCGACCTGCGCGACGAGGTACGGGGCGGTCTGCGCGAAGCCAGTGACGCGGATCCGCTGGGTCGCCTGCACCAGGATCCGCAGCGTGCCGTCGGGCACTTTCAGCATGCGCGCGACGACACCGGCGACGCCGACCTCGTAGAGGTTCTCGGGGCTGGGCGCCTCGATCTCCGGGTCGCGACTGGCGACCATCGCGATCAGGCGGTCGCCGCCGAGCGCGTCGTTGATCAGCGCCATCGAGCGCTCCTGACCGACGGCGAGAGGGACGAGCGTCTCGGGGAACGTGACGGTGTCGCGCAGCGGCAAGACCGGCAGCGTCGTCGGCAGCCCACGCAGTGTCGGCACCTCGATCTCGCGCGCGCTTCCCGGTCTGCCGACCTCGATCATGGGGCGGGCGGGACCGATCTCGGGTCGTCCGCGTCGCCCGGCAGATCCGAGTGCTGCACCTCGATCGGCACGCTGTGACGTCGCGCCTCGGGCTGCGCGAGTGGCAGCTCGACGCGCAGCAGTCCGTCCTCGTAGACCGCCTTCGCCTCCTCTGCGCGCACGTCGGCACCGAGCTGTACGACGCGCCGGAACGGACCGTGCTCGATCTCGACCTGCTGGTAGAGGCGTCCCTCGGGCGGCGTCGCACGGCGCTCGCCTGTCAGCACGAGCTCGCGACCCTGGATCTCCAAACCAAGACGGTCGGCATCGATCCCAGCCAGCTCGGCCGTCACGATCGCGCGGGGCGGGTCGTCGGCGTACGAGACGTCGACTGCCGGCGAGAAGCCGGCTCGCTTGCGCGGCGCGATCCCAGAGCGCTGGAAGACGTCGCCGAACAGCTCGTCCATCTCGCGCCGCATGCGCTCAAAGTTCGCGAACAGGTCCCGCTCCGGAGGCATCCGCTGAGCCTAACGGGGGATCTCGTAAACGGCGCCCTCGGTGGCCAGCTCGACGGGTCCGCCGAACGTGCGCTCCGCCTCGCTACGCGCCCACGACGCGTCGTGATCGGCGGACATGTGCGTCAGCACGAGCCGGTGCGCGCCAGCACGCCGCGCGTGCTCGCCGGCCTCGGCGGGCGTGAGGTGGCCACGACAGCTGGCTTCCTCGGGCTGCTCGAGCGTCGCCTCCAGCATCAGCAGGTCGGTGTCCTGCGCGAACGCGACGATCGCGTCGTTGGGACGACAGTCCGCGCCGTACGTGAAGCTGCCGCCGTCCGCGCGGATCTGCACGGCGTGCGTGCGGATGAAGTGCGGGACCTCGTGAAAGCGCACGCGCAGCGAGTCGAGTGCGAGCTCCTCGGCCGGGTCGTACTCGTGCAGCTCGAACGCCTGCTCGATCAGTTCCTCCGCGTCCCACGCGCCGGTAATGCGCCGGAACGTCTCGCGCGCCCCCGGCGGGGCGTAGAGCACAGGTCTGCTGCCGGCAGCTCTCGCCTGGTGCGAGTAGGCGAGCGCGTAGGCGTACGGCACAAGGTCGATGAAGTGATCCGCGTGCAGATGCGAGATCACCACGGCGCAGACCTGCGTGAAGTCGCGCGCCGCGCGCAGCTTCCCGAAGACCCCGTTGCCGCAGTCGAGCAGCAGGCAGCGACCATCCCCCTCGACGAGGTATCCGCTGCACGCTCCGCCCGCGTCCTGCCAGGCCGGCGACTTGCCCAGCACGGTGATCCTCACGAGAGTGGTGCTCCCACGACGAGCGGGATGCTAACCGTGCGCGCCCTTCAGAGTGGCGGCGACCAACGGTCAGGCGTGCAGGGAAGCCTGTTCCTGCGCCGTCGGGAACGCCCAGACAGACTGGGTGCGGCGCTCCTGGCGAAACTGGAAGCGCAACTGACGGGGCGGGCGCAGGCCATCCGGATGGGCCGGGCGGAAGGTCGCACAGGGCTCGTCGTCTGGCAACGCGCACAACAGGTTCTTCCGGAAGAAGCAGTCCTCGCAGCTCACCTTGCGCGTCGCTCTCCGACCCTTCGCCATCCTGTTGTTCGACCTCCTCGAAGCGCTCGTCCGTCGTTCAGGAGCGGCCATGAAAGCGGACGCAGCCGTGCGCCTCAACGTCGCTTTCCGCAAATCGCAGGAATTTTCACGCGGCAGACAAAACGCCTGCAAAAACAGGCTTTTTAGCGTCCTTCGCCACAAACCACCCGCATTTTGCGGGCCTTTCCCGGCGGCGACGACAGAGACGGTCGTCGTCATGCTAAGCGGACCATGCGGATCCTCGTCACCGGTGTCAGCGGCTTCGTCGGCGCGCGGCTCGTGCCGCGCCTGCGACGCGACGGCCATGAGCTGCGCGGCTTCGCGCGGGATCCGGCGCGCGTCGCTCCTGGCCTCGACGTGCCGCTCGTCGTTGGGGATGCCGTCAGCGGCGTCGGTCTCGACGCTGCACTCGACGGGATCGACGTCGCCTACTTCTTGATCCACTCGATGGAGCCCGTGTCGGAGCCCACCGCCGCCGATGCCGACTTCCGTGCACGCGAGCTCACCGCCGCCGAGCGCTTCGCCACCGCCGCGCAAGCCGCCGGCGTGCAGCGAATCGTCTATCTCGGCGGGTTGGTCCCGCGCGACGCGCCCGCCTCGACCCACCTCGCGAGCCGGCTCGCCGTCGAGCAGGTGCTGCTCGAAGCGCTCCCCGGCTCGACGGCGCTGCGCGCCTCGATCGTGATCGGGGCCGGTTCGCGCTCCTTCCGCTTCCTCGTGCGCCTGATCGAACGCCTCCCGCTCGTCGCGCTGCCTGCGTGGCGCACGCACCGCACGCAGCCGATCGACGAGCGGGACGTGATCGAGTCGCTCGCACGAGCGGCGACAGCTCCGGCTGCCGCCGGCCGCTCGCTCGACGTCGCCGGGCCAGACGTCGTCACCTATGGCGAGCTGGTCACCCGCATCCGCGACCACCTGCTGCTGCGACGTCCGCTCCTGCGCGTGGGGCGGGTGGGCCCGCTCTCCTCGGCGAAGGTGACAAGCACTGTCGCGGCGGCGATCGCCGGCGAGCAGCGGGAGCTCGTCGGCCCGCTGATGGCCGGCCTCACGAGCGACTTGCTCCCGCGCGACGACTCCGCTGCGGAGTTGCTCGGCGTGCGCCTGCACTCACTCGACTCGGCGATCGAGCACGCCCTCGGCGAGTGGGAGCACAGCGAGCCGCTTGCCGCGCGGTGACTCGTCGCTTGCGATGAGCGGAGGCGAAACATCGCCCGCACGGCTCCGAAGCGCAATGCGGCGAGTAGGGTGCCGAGCATGACACGCGTGCATTGTGCGATCGAAATCGATGCGCCCCCGGAACGCGTGTGGGAGGTGGTGATGGACCCGCGGCGCCTCGCCGACTGGGTGACGATCCACCGTCGCTTGGGTGAGGTGCCGACGCGCCTGAAGCGCGGCTCCACGTTCGAGCAGACACTCAATCTGCGCGGAGCCCACCTCCACGTCGCCTGGACGGTCGTGGACGTCGATCCGCCGCGGCGCGCAGTGTGGGAGGGACAAGGACCCGCTCATTCACGCGCTTCGATCGTCTACGAGCTGCGATCAGACGGTGAGAAGGGGACGCTCTTCGACTACACCAACGAATTCAGACCGCCCGGCGGTGCGCTCGGAGCCGTCGCCGGACGGGTGCTTGTCGGTGGTCTCTCGCAACGTGAGGCACAGCGGTCCCTTCAGCGACTCAAGCAGCTCGTCGAGAGCTGAGTAAGTGGTCGTCCAGGGGGTTGCGGTGCGGCGATGCTCCGCTAGGATGCGAAACGGTCGGGGTGCCAAGCAGTCGGGCGGTGCCGCAGGGAATCGAATGAGCATGAACCGCAATTCGCATCGCACCATTCACACGCTGAACGTTCATTCTTTCGTCAAACGCACGATCGAATGTCCCGACCGTCCATTAGGCTATCGATGGATTAGCGAAGAACCACAGGGGACCGGAGGCACACGTGGCGGACTTTCTTGATGCGAAAGTACGGGAGATCGAGGAGCGGTTGCAGGAGTTGCGACCGCTGATCGAGGAGTTTCACCGGCTCGAGGCGGCGTCGAACGCGCTCAACGGCGTCAGCGCCGGGGGCGTCGTGACCGCCCGTCGCCGTCCGAGTCCGAGCCCGGCGACGAACGGCACCGGCCGCCGCGGTCGTCCGCGCGGTGGACGCAGCGGCGATAACACGCGCGCGGCGCAGACCGTTGAGTTGGTTCGCACCCAACCCGGCATCACGATTCCGGAGCTTGCGAGCCATATGGGCATCAAGCCGAACTATCTGTACCGCGTCCTGCCGCAGCTGGCCGACGAGGGCAGGGTCCGTCGCGAGGGCAAGGGCTGGCACCCGGCCTGAGTCCGGCAGGGCCGGCCCGCAGCGCGCGGGCCGGCTGAGAACCGCTTTCGCCCTCCGCTCATCGCAAGCGACGAGCTGCGAGCGACGTTACTTGACGAGGCCGAGCTGCTCGACCGCGGCGCGCTCCTCGCGCAGCTCCACGACGGTAGCGTCGATACGCGCCTGCGAGAACTCATTGATGTCCAGACCCTGGACGATCGAGTACTCGCCGTTCTGCGTCGTGCAGGGGAAGCCGGTGATGATCCCCTCCGCGATGCCGTAGGAGCCGTCCGACGGCACCGCCATCGAGACCCAGTCGCCGTCCGGCGAGCCGAGACACCAGTCGCGCATGTGGTCGATCGCCGCGTTCGCGGCCGAGGCCGCACTCGAGGCACCGCGCGCGTCGATGATCGCCGCGCCGCGCTTCTGCACGGTCGGGATGAAGTCACCCTCCAGCCACGCCTGATCCACGAGGTCCGCGGCCGGCTTGCCGCCGACGGTCGCGTGGAAGACGTCTGGGTACTGGGTCGCCGAGTGGTTGCCCCAGATCGTGACTCTCTTGATGTCAGCGACGGCGGCGCCGGTCTTCGCCGACAGCTGGCTAATCGCGCGGTTGTGGTCGAGGCGCACCATCGCGTGGAAGCGCTCACGCGGCACGTCGGGCGCATTGCTCGCCGCAATCAGCGCATTCGTGTTTGCCGGGTTGCCGACGACGAGGATCTTCACGTCGTCAGCGGCGTGCGCGTTGATCGCCTGGCCCTGCGGCTTGAAGATGCCGCCGTTGGCCTCCAGCAGGTCGGCGCGCTCCATCCCTCTGCTGCGCGGCCGCGCGCCGACGAGCAGCCCAACGTTGGCGCCGTCGAAGGCGACGTTCGGGTCGTCGGTCGCCTCGACGCCGGAGAGCAGTGGGAAGGCGCAGTCGTCGAGCTCCATGATCACGCCCTCGACGGCTCTCAGAGCAGGCGTGATCTCGAGCAGGCGCAGCTCGACGGGCTGGTCTGGGCCGAGCAGCTGCCCGCTGGCGATGCGGAACAGCAGGCTGTAGCCGATGGCGCCGGCGGCGCCGGTCACGGCTACGCGGACGGGAGTCTTGTTGGTCACGTGGTCATCTCCTATATGCAGCGGATCGGTCGGCGATGCTACAACCCGCACTTCCTCAAGACCCTTTAGAGAGACCGATACCCATGAGCCAGATCAAGGTGAAGAACCCCGTCGTCGAGCTCGACGGCGACGAGATGACGCGCATCATCTGGGAGTTCATCAAGCAGCAGCTGATCCTCCCCTACCTCGACGTCGACCTGAAGTACTACGACCTCGGGATCGAGAAGCGCGACGAAACCGACGACCAGATCACCGTCGAGGCCGCCGAGGCGATCAAGATGTACGGCGTCGGTGTGAAGTGCGCGACGATCACTCCGGATGAGGCGCGCGTGGAGGAGTTCGGCCTCAAGCGCATGTACCGCTCGCCGAACGGCACGATCCGCAACATCCTCGGCGGCGTCATCTTCCGCGAGCCGATCGTGATCTCGAACGTGCCGCGGCTCGTGCCCGGCTGGACGAAGCCGATCGTGATCGGCCGTCACGCCTACGGTGACCAGTACCGCGCGACTGACACGCTGATCCCCGGTGAGGGCACGCTCACGCTCACCTACACGCCGAAGGACGGCGGCGAGCCGATGGAGCTCAACGTCTTCGACTTCCCCGGCAGCGGCATCGCGATGGCGATGTACAACCTCGACGACTCGATCCGTGACTTCGCGCGCGCGTCGATGCGTTACGGGCTCGACCGCGGGTATCCGGTGTACCTGTCGACGAAGAACACGATCCTCAAGGCCTACGACGGCCGCTTCAAGGATCTCTTCGCCGAGGTTTACGAGGCCGAGTTCAAGGCCGACTTCGAGGCCGCCGGGATCGAGTACGAGCACCGCCTGATCGACGACATGGTCGCCTCCGCCCTGAAGTGGGAGGGCGGCTACGTGTGGGCGTGCAAGAACTACGACGGCGACGTGCAGTCCGACACGGTCGCGCAGGGCTTCGGCTCGCTTGGCCTCATGACGAGCGTGCTGATGACGCCCGACGGCAGAACGGTCGAGGCGGAGGCCGCGCACGGCACGGTCACGCGCCACTACCGCCAGCACCAGCAGGGCAAGCCGACCTCGACGAACCCGATCGCCTCGATCTTCGCGTGGACGCGCGGGCTCGGCTACCGCGGCCGGATGGACGACACGCCGGAGGTGACGCAGTTCGCCGAGACGCTGGAGCGCGTGTGTGTCGAGACGGTCGAGTCCGGTCAGATGACGAAGGACCTTGCGCTGCTGGTCGGCCCTGACCAGCCGTTCCTGACGACGCAAGACTTCCTCGCCGCGATCGACGAAAACCTGAAGGCCGCGATCGGCTGAGAACGGGCGCATCGGCAGAGCCGAGCGTGCTTCACTGTCTGCATGGCAGTCACGCCGTTCGGCTCGCCTCACGCCACGCACACCGTCACGAACCAGCCGCCTCCGCTGGAGGGGCTGAACCTGTTCGAGCAGAACCGCCCGCTCGTCGAGGCGTTGGAGCGCGAGGGCGCCGGCTGGGGCGCCGAGAACGCATCGGCCGTCGGGGAGCTGGCCGGCGGCGAGGGGATCCGTCTCGGCTTCGAGGCGAACGAGAACCCGCCGAGACTGAAGACCCACGACCGCTTCGGCAACCGCGTTGACCAGGTCGAGTTCCATCCGTCGTGGCACCGGTTGATGGAGAACAGCGTCACGCACGCAGCGCACGCGCTGCCGTGGATCGCGGACCGTCCCGGCGCACACGGGGTGCGGACGGCGATGTCGCTCACCGGCGGCCAGGTCGAGGCCGGCCACGGCTGCCCGATCACGATGACGTTCGCCGCCGTCCCGGCGCTGCGCGCGCAGCCGGACGTGCTCGCCGTGTGGGAGCCGCGGCTGATGTCGACGCAGTACGACCCGCGCGACGTGCCGGCCGACGAGAAGGCGGGCGCGCTCTGCGGCATGGGCATGACGGAGAAGCAGGGCGGCTCAGACGTGCGCACGAACGCCACGGCCGCCACGCCGATCGGGGATGGAGGGCCGGGCGGCGAGTACGAGCTGTTCGGCCATAAGTGGTTCACCTCCGCGCCGATGTGCGACCTGTTCCTCGTGCTCGCGCAGGTCGAGGACGCCGGGATCTCCTGCTTCGCGATGCCGCGCTGGCGCCCCGACGGAGAGCGCAACGGCTTCCAGCTGCAGCGCCTGAAGGACAAGCTCGGCAACCGCTCGAATGCGTCGAGCGAGATCGAGTTCCGCGGCGCGTGGGCGCAGCTGATCGGCGAGCCGGGCCGCGGTGTGCCGACGATCATCGAGATGGTCAACCACACGCGGCTCGACTGCGTCGCCGGGTCGGCCGCCGGCATGCGCTGGGCCGTCTCACTCGCGACGCACCACGCCGCCTACCGCAGTGCGTTCGGGAAGCTGCTGATCGAGCAGCCGCTGATGACGAACGTGCTCGCCGACCTGTGCGTCGAGTCCGAGGCCGCCACGCTGTCGGCGATGCGCCTGGCACGCGCGTACGACGAGGCGGGCGCCGGCGATGCCGACGCGCAGGCGTTCAAGCGGATCGCCACGGCCGTCATGAAGTACTGGGTCTGCAAGCGCACCGCGCCGCACGCTGCCGAGGCGCTGGAGGTGCTCGGAGGCAACGGCTACGTCGAGGAGTCGGGCCTGCCCCGGCTCTACCGAGAGGCGCCGCTGAACTCCGTCTGGGAGGGCTCGGGCAACGTCATGTGTCTCGACGTGCTGCGGGCGCTGCTGAAGGAGCCCGAGGCGGCGCCGGCGCTGTTCGCCGAGCTGGCGGAGACGGACGGAGCGGACCCGCGGCTCGACGCGCACGTCGCGAAGCTGCGCACGGAGCTGGCCGACTTCGCCGATATCGAGCTGCGCGCCCGCCGCGTCGTCGAGGCGATGGCGTTGGCGCTGCAGGGCTCCTTGATCGTGCGCTACTCCCCACAGCCGGTCGCTGAGGCGTTCTGCGCCTCGCGCCTGGCCGGCGACGCCGGCCAGGCCTTCGGCACGCTGCCGTCCGGGATCGACCTCGGCGCGATCGTGGAGCGGCACCGGCCGTTGCTGTAGGCGCTCCGCTCGAGCGCGGCCGGCAGTCGGGCGTGCCTCGCGGGCATCGAGGGGAGGGGAGCAGTTGCGCCGCCGTTCCTGCGCTCTTTCGCGACGCCCCGCCTGACGACCAGCGCAGTCAGGCGCCCAACCGGCCCTGCCCTTCGGATGAGCGTCACTTTACGTCCGCTATCCGGACGAAAAATGACGTTCTTAGATCTGGTGCATGCCGGACCGGAGATCGGCGGCGCGGAGCGCACCGGAGAGCGCAACCCGCGAGGCGCCAACCCGGCCGAGGCACAGCAACCGCCGCACTCCGCCCTCGATGCCCGCGGCCCGCGCCCGACCGCCAACCGCGCCCGAGCGGAGCTCAGTCCAGCCCGTAGATCGGCCGCAGCTTGCCGTTGAGGTAGTCGAGGAACGGCTGCACCGCAATCGGCCCGCCGACCACGCGCCGCACCAGCTCGCGTGGCGGATACGTCCGGCCGTAACGGTGCACATGCGACCCGAGCCACGCGCGCAACCCGGACCCGTCGCCGGCCGCAAGCGAGTCGTCCAACCCGGGCAGGTCCCCCCGCGCCCGCTCCCACAGCTGCGCACCGATCAGGTTGCCGAGCGCGTAGGTGGCGAAGTAGCCGATGTCGCCGCCCGACCAGTGGACGTCCTGCAGCACGCCGACGGCGTCGTTCGGCACGTCGACGCCGAGGTACTCCTTCATGCGAGCGTTCCACGCCTCGGGCAGATCCTCCAACGCCACGCCGCCGGAGATCATCGCCCGCTCCAGCTCGAAGCGCAGGATGATGTGCAGCCCGTACGTCGCCTCGTCCGCCTCGACGCGAATCAGTGACGGCTGGACCTTGTTGACCGCGCGGTGGAAGTCCTCGGCGGACACCGACCCGAACTGCTGCGGGAAGACCTCACCCAGCTGCCCGTGCAGCCAGCCGGCGAACGGACGCCCCCGCCCGACGATGTTCTCCCAGAGGCGGCTCTGCGACTCGTG
>DATFPW010000078.1:0-28058 GCA_035264605.1 Conexibacter sp.
TCGTCTCCGCCATCGTCGGTCCGCTCACGAGCGCCTCCCTCGATGCCCGCCCGGCCGGTCCGACCCGGCCCGCGCGCTCACGCCGCGCGTCCGTTCCCATTCACCGCATACCGCTCGAAGCGCGCCGCCACCGTTGCCGGCACGCGCGCCTTGACGAGCACGCCATCGGGCATGTCCTCGCGCAGCAGGTCGCCGGCGACTTCGTGCAGCTCGGCGAGTCGATCGCCGTCGCGGTAGGGCAGCAGCAGCTCGACGTCGCGCAGCGAGCGGGCGAACTCGATCTCGATCCGATCCCCCAGCTCCTCCAGCCCGTCGCCCGTCAGCGCCGAGACGAGCAGGCCGTCCGGGTGGCGGAGGCGGACATCGTCGCGGGCATCGTCGTCGAGCGCGTCGGCCTTGTTGAGGATCAGCAGGCGGGGACGATCGCCGGCGCCCAGCTCCTCGAGCACCTCGTGCACGGCGCCCATCATCTGGTCGAGCTCGTCCTCCGGCGCGGAGGCGTCGACGACGTGCAGCAGCAGGTCCGCGAGCCGCGTCTCCTCCAGCGTCGCGCCAAATGCGTCGACCAGCTGGTGCGGCAGCTTGCGGATGAAGCCGACCGTGTCGGTGAGCAGATAGTCCCGTCCGCCGAGCCTCCAGCCGCGCGTCGTCGGGTCCAGCGTGTGGAACAGCCGATCGCGCACGCCGACCTCGGCGCCCGTGAGCGCGTTGAGCAGCGTCGACTTGCCGGCGTTCGTGTAGCCGACGAGCGCGACCTCGGGCAGCTGAGCGCGGGTTCGCTCGGCGCGCATCGTTCTGCGCGCGCCCTTCACGCGCTCCAGGCGGCGTCTGAGCGCGGTGATGCGGTCGCGCGCGAGGCGGCGGTCCGTCTCGATCTGCGACTCGCCCGGTCCGCGCGTGCCGATGCCGGGCCCGCCGGCAGGCCCGCCGGCGCCGGCGCCGAGCCGCTCCAAGTGGGTCCACAGTCCGCGCATGCGCGCGAGGTTGTACTCCAGCTGCGCGAGCTCGACCTGCAGCTTGCCCTCGGCCGAGTTCGCGTGCCCGGCGAAGATGTCGAGGATGATCGCCGTGCGGTCGACGACTGGGGTTCCGAGCGCCTCCTCGAGGTTGCGTCCCTGGCGCGGCGAGAGCTCGTCGTCGCAGGCGACCACGTTCGCGTCCTGCGCCTTGATCGCTTCTCTGAGCTCCTCCAGCTTGCCGGGCCCGAAGTACGTGTTCGGGTGTGCCTGCTCACGGTGCTGGACCATCTGCCCGACCGTCGCCACGCCGGCGGTCCTCAGCAGCTCCTCGAGCTCTGACAGGTCCTCCCCGGTCTCCAGGACCCCGATCGCCAGCGCGCGCTGACGCGCGCGCCCGACGGGCGGCTCGCTGCGCCCCGGCGTCGGGGTCGCTCGACCGTTGCGGCCTCTCGCAGTCGTCACACGTCTGAGTGTAGATCGTTGCGAAGCGAGCTCCATACGCCGCGACTCGCATGCGAACGTCACGGCATGCCCGAGGATCGCGAATCTAGACGTCCCACAGACGTACCAACTCGCGGTCCTCGTGGGGACGAGCACATCGGGGCGCTCGCGGCGCGTCAGCACGGCGTGGTCTCCCGCGGCCAGCTCCTCGATGCGGGAGCCACCCGGACGATGATCGAGAAGCGGCTGGCCAGAGGCCAGCTCGTCAAGCTCCACCGCGGCGTCTACGCCGTCGGCCACGCGCATCTGCGCCCGAACGGATACCGGCTTGCCGCCGTCCTGGCCGTCGGCCCGCGGGCCGTGCTGAGCCATCGCGACGCCGCGGCGCTCCACGGGCTGCGGAACGGAGGTGGGACGCGGATCGACGTCTCCACACCGGCGGAGCGGAGCAGCACCGCCAAGATCCGCGTCCATGGCCGGCGCGCACTCGACGCGCGCGACGTCACGCAGGTCGACGGCATCCCGGTGACCACGGCGGCGCGCACGTTGGTGGATCTCGCCGAGGTCCTGGCGCACCAGGCGCTCACGAAGGTCTGCAGCGAGGCCGAGCGGCAGCGGACGCTCGACACGAAAGGCATCGAGGAAGCGCTGCAGCGCCGCCGGGGCCGGCGAGGACCGGCCACCGCCAAGCTCCGAGCGGCGCTCGCCGATCTGGCCGCTCACGGCACCACGCTGACCCGCTCACCTCTGGAGGACCGCTTCCTCCCCCTCCTCGATGCCTATCACCTGCCCCGCCGCGCGACGAACGTGTACGCGGAGGGCTATGAGGGAGACGCCGTCTGGCGGCGCCAGCGGCTCGTCGTCGAGCTGGACGGCTGGGACGCGCACAAGACGCGCCGCGCCTTCCAGCACGATCGGACGAAGGCGAACGCGCTGGCGAACGCGGGCTGGACCGTCCTGCGCTTCACCCACGACGACCTCGTGCGTCGGCCCGAGGTCGTCGTGGCGAGCGTACGGGCCCAGCTCAGCCGAGCTGCTTGATCCGCTCGACGGCCTCGAGCAGCCGCTCGTCGGGCGTCGTCAGCGAGATGCGGAAGAAGCCCTCGCCCGACGCTCCGTACGCGCCGCCCGGGGAGATGACCACGCCCGTCTCCTCCAGCACGTGCTCGCAGTACGCGGCGGCGCTCTCGTAGCCGGCCGGAATCGGCGCCCAGACGTAGATCGTCCCCTTCGGCGGCGTCACGTCGACGCCGGCGGCGCGCAGCGCGTCGCAGACCAGATCCCGGCGGCGCTTGTAGACCTCGTTCATCGCGGCGACCTCGGCGTCGACCGCGGGATCCAGCGCCGCCACGCCCGCCAGCTGCACCGCCTCGAACAGCCCCGAGTCGACGTTCGACTTGAGCCGCCAGTACTGCGCGATCGCATCCGCGTTGCCGGCGATGAAGGCGCAGCGCCAGCCGGTCATGTTGTAGCCCTTGGAGAGCGAAAAGACCTCGACGCCGACCTCCTTCGCCCCCGGGGTCGCGAGGAACGACGGCGCGACGTAGCCGTCGTAGGTCGTCTCGCTGTAGGCGTTGTCGTGCACCACCAGCACATCGTGCTCGCGGGCGAACGCGACGACCCGCTGGAACAGCCCGTCCGGTACCACGGCGCCGGTCGGGTTGTTCGGGTAGTTGAGGAACATCAGCTTGGCCCGCGCCGCATCGGTCGCCGAGATCGCGTCGAGGTCCGGCGCGAATCCGAGCGACGGCACCAACGGCATCAGTACCGACGACGCACCCACCAACGTCGGCCCACCCGTGTAGACCGGGTAGCCAGGATCGGACGCCAGTGCGATGTCCTCCGGGTCGAGGAACGCCAACGACAGGTTGAAGATGCACTCCTTCGCTCCGATCGCCGGCATCACCTCGGTCTCCGGGTCCAGCGTCACACCAAAGCGGCGGGCGTAGAACGCCGCCACCGCCGCGCGGAACTCCGCGCGCCCGCGATTCGACGGGTACTGATGCGTCGACGGGTCCGCGACGGCGGCCTGCGCGGCGGCGACGATCGGCGCGTACGTCGGCGTATCCGGATCTCCGATGCCGAGCGAGATCACGTCGACCCCCGCCGCCTTCTTCTCGGCGATCTTGCGCTCGAGCTGGGCGAACATGTACGGCGGGATCTGATCGAGGCGCTTACTCGGTTGCATGGAGCTCCTTCAGGAAGTCGTCGGAGAGCGTCCCGGAAAACACCGGGACCGCCCAGCCGGTCAGGTTCACGTGCAGGTCCTCCCCCACCTCGACGGTCAGCTCGCCGCCGTCGAGCTCGACCACGACCGGCGAGTCGCCCCCGCGCAGCACGTGCGCGATCGCGGCGCCGGTCGCGCCGGTGCCGGAGGACAACGTCTCGCCGACGCCGCGCTCGAAGATGCGCGCCCGGATGCGGTCGCCCGCCAGCTCGGCGTACCAGGAGACGTTCGTGCGGTTCGGGAACAGCTCACTGTTCTCGATGAACGGCCCGAGCGCCGGCAGGTCCAGCGCCTCAAGCTCGTCAACCGAGTCGACGCGCATCGAGCATTGCGGGTTGCCGATCGAGACATGTTGGAAGGCCCACAGTCGTCCCGGCGTGCCGATCTCTCCTCTGCCGTCGTCGGCGCCGCCCGAGTAGTCCTTCGACGTCAACCGAGCGCGGCCCATGTCGACGCGGCACGTCGTCGGCCCGGTGATCGTCGGGCGAATCTCGCCGGCGGCCGTCTCGATCGAGAAGACGTCAGAGTCGGTCCAGCCGCGGTGGCGCAGGTAGAGGATCGCCTCCCGCGCCCCGTTGCCCGACAGCTCGGCCTCGGAGCCGTCGGGGTTGAAGATCGTCAGCCTCGCGACGAAGCCGGCCTGCGTAGGCGGCGAGAGCAGCAGGATCCCGTCGGCGAAGACGCCGAAGTGGCCGGCGCAGATCGCACGCACGCGAGCGGGCGTGAGCACAAACGGCAGCGCGCGCTCCTCCACCACGATGTAGTCGTTGCCGAGCGCCTGCCACTTCTCGAACTTCACGTCAAAGCCTCCGGATACAGGTCGAACGCCGCGCGACGGGACGGCGGCGCCGCAGCCTATCGACTGATGAATTCCCCGCGCCGGCCGACGATCCCGTTAGCTTTGCTCAAATGATTTTCCTCAGTTCCCCACATCGGAGGCCTGCATGACCCCCATCTTCGCCGACTTCGGTCTCGGCGAGGCACTCCTCGTAGGCCTCGAGATCTTCTTCCTCGTGATTTGGATCTGGGTCCTCATCACGGTGCTGGTCGACCTGTTCCGCGATCACGAGCTGTCCGGTGGGTGGAAGGCCGTCTGGGTTTTCTTCCTCGTCTTCCTGCCCTTCATAACGGTGCTGATCTACCTGATCGCGCGTGGGAACGGGATGCGCGACCGCGCGATCGCCGAGCAGACGCAGATGAAGGCGGCAAGCGACGAGTACATCCGCTCCGTGGCGGGCGCCTCGCCGGTCGACGAGTTGCACAAGCTCGACGAGCTGCGCGCGAGAGGCGCGATCAGCCAGGAGGAGTTCGAGCGGCTGAAGGCGCAGGTTCTCAGCTAGCGAGGATTTCCTCGGCGGTCTCCTTCGGCGTCCGCCCCGTCACGTCGATCGTCCGCACGTCGGCCAGCTTGCGCATCCATGTGAGCTGCCGGCGTGCGTAGTTGCGCGTGCGGCGCTGCATCGCCTCGACGTCGCCGGCCAGCAGCTCGTCGAAGCCGAGCGCCTTGCGCGCTGTCTCTGAGGCGCCGGCAGCATGCGCGCGCCGCACCTCCTCGCGCGCCCCGGCGGCGACCATCTCCTCCACCCGCGCGTCGATCCGCGCGTAGAGCGCCTCGCGCTCCATCGTCAGTCCTGCGAGCAGCGTCGGATGACGCACCTCGTCGGTCCACAGCTGCGACGGTCCCTCGGGCGGTTCCAGCTCGCCGGCGTCGAGCAGCTCGTGCGCGCGCACGATCCGCTGGCGGTCGTTCGGATCGATGCCCTCCGCCGCCCACGGCGCCCGCCGCGTGAGCTCGGCGTGCAGCGACGCGACTCCCCGCAGCTCCAGCTCGTGCTCCCAGCGCTCGCGCACCCCTTCCGGCGGCGGCGGCCGCAGCTGCAGCTCGGTCAACGCGGCGCGCAGGTAGAGACCGGTCCCGCCGACCACGATCGGCCGGCGTCCTGCTGCCAGCGCGCCGTCGATCTCCGCGTGCGCGAGCGCCGCGTACTGGCCCACGCTGAACCTCGCGTCGACCGGCAGGAACGACACCAGCCGGTGCTCGAGCGCTCCTCGCTCCGCTGCATTCGCCACGCCGGTCAGCAGCTCCAGGCCCGCGTAGACCTGCAATGCGTCAGCCGAGATCGCGACGGGATCCTCCCCCGCTGCGCGCAGTCGCGCGGCGAGCGCGACCGCCACGGCGGTCTTGCCGATTCCCGTCGGACCGAAGATCGCGATCACATCTGACGCCACGCGCCGCAGTATGCCCGGGACCCGCCGAGACCTGTCCAGGCGGCTCGCGCTCCGGAGTATGGTGAGACGCAATGGGCGTTCGCATCGGCACCGGCATCTCCACGCACGAGGACCCGCGCGTCGGCGCGATCGAGGCGGCGCAGGCCGCCGGCGCCGCGCTCGACGGGGCGACCGCCGACCTCGTCGTGCTGTTCGCCTCCGGCGGGCACATGGAGAGCCCGGAGTCGACGCTCGAGGGCGCCCATGAGGCACTGCGCCCCGGTGCGCTCGTCGGCTGCGGTGCCGGCGGCGTGCTCGGCTGCGGCGCCGAGCACGAGGAGGGCATGGCCGTCGCCGTGTGGGCGGCCGCGCTCGATGGCGGCAGCGTGCAGACGTTCCACGCGATGGCGTCGATCCACGAGGACACCGTCACTGTGATCGGCATGGAGGACCTTGCCGGCTCGCGCGGCGCGATCCTGCTGCCCGATCCCTACACCTTCCCGACGGATCCGCTGTTGCAGGACCTCGCGACGCGCGCGCCCGGCGTTCCGGTGCTCGGCGGGCTTGCGAGCGCGCGCCGGCCAGACGAGACGAGCGTGCTGTTCTTCGGCGACGAGGTCGTGGATGGCGGCGCCGTCGGCGTGCGCCTTGACGACGTCGAGCTGCTGCCATGCGTCTCGCAGGGCGCGACGCCGGTCGGCCCCGAGCTGACCATCACCGAGGCGGAGGGCAACGTCATCAGCGAGTTGGCGGGCCAGCCGGCGCTCGACCGCATACGCGCGGTGATCGAGGAGCTCGACCCGGTCGACCGCACGCTGATCGCCGGCGGACTGCTGGTCGGGCTCGTCGTCGACGGCGGGCGCCCCGATTACGGGCACGGCGACTTCCTCGTGCGCCAGCTGATGGGTGCGGATCCCGTCGGCGGGACGCTTGCGGTCAATGCGCCGGTGGAGACCGGCCAGGTGATGCGCCTGCACGCGCGCGATGCCGCCTCGGCCGACCGAGACTTTCAGGAGCAGCTGCGGCTGCGTGTCTCCGCGCTCGGCGGGACACCGGCCGGAGCGCTCGCCTTCTCATGCAACGGCCGCGGTCGTGCGATGTTCGGGATCGAGGACCACGACGCCGGCGCGCTGTCGGAGGAGCTGCGCGGCGCGCCGTCGGCCGGCTTCTTCGCAGCCGGGGAGATCGGGCCGGTCGGCGGCGCGAGCTTCCTGCACGCCTTCACGGCGACCGTCGCGTTGTTCGCCTGACGACGCCCCGGCGCATGGGCCTGTGACACGCTTCGCGCCATGACCGCGATCAACGGAACCGTCCTGCTCACCGGCGCCAGCGGCGGCATCGGCCACGCCATCGCCCGCGCGCTCGCCGCCCGCGGCGCACAGCTCGTCTTGACGGGCCGCCGTGCCGACGTGCTCGAGCCGCTCGCCGCCGAGGTCGGAGGTCGCGCGCTCGCCGTCGACCTCGCCGACCGCGATGCGCCCGAGCGGCTCGCGGCGGAGGCCGGCGACGTCGAGATCCTCGTCGCGAACGCGGCACTGCCGGCGAGCGGCACGCTCGACGACTACACGGGCGAGCAGGTCGACCGCGCGCTCGACGTCAACCTGCGCGCGCCGATCCAGTTGGCGAAGCTGCTGTCCGAGGGCATGGTCGAGCGCAGACACGGCCACCTCGTCTTCATCTCGTCGCTGTCGGGCAGAGCGGCGGCCGGCGGCAGCGCCCTCTACTCCGCGACGAAGTTCGGCCTGCGCGGATTCGCGCTGTCGCTGCGGGAGGACCTGCGTAGCTCCGGCGTCGGCGTCTCCACGATCTTCCCCGGCTTCATCCGCGACGCAGGCATGTTCGCGCGCGCGGACGTCTCACTCCCGCCCGGCGTCGGCACGCGCAGCCCCGAGGACGTTGCGGCGGCCGTCGTGCGCGGGATCGAGCGCAACAAGGCGGAGATCGACGTCGCGCCGCTGGGCCTGCGGGCTGGCTCGATGCTGTCGGGCATCGCGCCCGAGTTCGCCTTGAACAGCAGCCGCCGCATGGGCGGCGCGCGCATCGCCGACGGGCTTGCGGCCGGCGGTCGCGACCACCGCTAGCGAAAGTCCGTGGGGGCCCGCCTCCGGCGGCCACGTGGCCGCCTCCGGCACCCCTAGCGGCTCAGCCGACGCCGACGCGCTCGCCCGCGACCTGCGCGACTGCGGCGAGGATCTGGTCGGCAAGCGTCGCGCCGTCGCGCGCGTGCTCCGGCGTCGCCTGGATCCGCACGACGACCTGGTCGCCGTCGACCTCCTCCAATGCGATGTGCGGCAGCGCGCGCAGCGGCACGGCGATCACGTCGCGCAGCAGCGCCTGCACGTCGCTCGGCTTCGTGCCGTGGCGCAGCACGACGCGCACGTCCACCGGCTGCGGCTCGCGCAGTGGCACGACGGCGGCGCCGAGCACGACGCTGTTGGGGACCATGATGCGGTCCTCCCCGCGCGCGAGCGTCGTGTAGAGCAGCCCGAGCGAGCTGACGACGCCCTCGGCCTGACCCGCGAGCCCGCCTGCCTGCAAGCGCACGCGCTCGCCGACGCGGAACGGCCGCGCGCTCAGCAGCACCGCGCCCGCGATCAGGTTGCCGAGCGTCTGCTGCGCGGCGAGACCGACCACGACGGCGGTGAAGGCGCCGCCGACGGCGAGCGTGCGCGGCGTGAGGCCGGCGATCCGCAGCGCGACGACCGTCACGATCGCGATCGTCACCAGCCGCAGCAGGAAACCGACCGTGCCGGCGGTGGCCGGATCCATGCGTCGCATCAGATCCGGTCCGACGACGCGACCGAGGTCGCGCGCGAAGGCCCATCCCAGTGCCACGAGCACGACCGCGGTCAGCAGCCGCACGGGCGTGTCGAGCTCGGGACCGAACAGGCTGTCGCGCTCGGAGTAGACAACCAGCACCGCGGCGAGCAGCGGCAGCAGCACGAGCGCCTCGCGCCGCGCCTTGCGAGCGGCGTTGCGGCCCAGCTGCCGCGAGAGGCCGACCTCCTCCCAGGCGTGCGTGCGCGTCTGGAGCATCGCCTCCAGTGCGCGCTCCCGGCTCTGTCTCAGACGCGTCCGCATCATCTCTCTGTAGCGCGTGCGGCCGCGAAGTCGCGGTCGCGCGACCGTGCGATCGGTCACAGAAGCGCTGTACCCCATGTACGTGAGCCGACACGAGCGCGTGCGGCGCCTTGCATCCGCCGGCACCTATGCGAACATGTGTTCGATGCGCTGGGACAACCTCACCGTCTCCGCCGACGAGCAGGCCCGTCTCCCCGGCTACCGCGAGAGCGCCGTCGTGCGCCGCTTCGACGCCCCCGAGGCGCTTGACACGCGCTTCTACGAGGTGCGCGCCAGATCCGCGCTGAACCGCGTGCCCGCGGCGTCGCGGATGCCGTTCAGATGGACCATCAACCCATATCGCGGTTGCTCGCATGCCTGCGTTTTTTGCTTTGCCCGGCCCACCCACAGATACCTCGGCTTCGACGCAGGGCGCGACTTCGAGCGGGAGATCGTCGTGAAGGTGAACGCGCCGGAGGTGCTGCGGGCGGAGCTGGCGCGGCCGTCGTGGAGGGGCGAGCACGTCGCGCTCGGCACGAACACGGACCCGTACCAGTGGGTCGAGGGCCGCTACAAGCTGATGGAGGGGATCTGGGAGGCGCTGCGCGACGCGCGCAACCCATGCTCGATCCTGACCAAGTCCCCCCTGGTCCTGCGCGACCTGCCGCTGTTGCGCGAGATTGCGGCGGTAGCGGACGTGAGTGCGTGCCTGTCCGTTCCGACGCTCGACGAGAAGGCGTGGCGGGCGACCGAGCCGCACACGCCGAACCCGCGCGCGCGGCTGGAGGCGGTCGGCGAGCTGAACCGCGCCGGCATCCCGTGCGGGATCCTCGTCGCCCCGCTGATGCCGGGGATCAACGACGATCCCGCGCAGGTCGAGCGGATCCTCGAGCTCGCTGCCGCGAACGGCGCGACCGGCGCCGGCGGGATCGCGCTGCACCTGCGCGGCGAGGTCCGCGGGGTGTTCATGGACTGGCTGCGTTCGCAGCGGCCGGATCTCGTGCCGCGCTACGAAGATCTGTACGCGCGCGGTGCGTATGCGCCGGAGGCCGAGCGCGATCGCATCGGCGGCGTGCTGCGCGCCGCGCGCCGCAAGCACCCGCTGCGCGGAACGCGGGCCGGCGCGTTTCGCCGCAGCGCGCGTTCGCCCGCACTCGACCCGGCGGCGCCGGCTGCCCAGTCGCGGGTGCCTGCTGTTCAACAGTCGCTGTTCTGAGCGCGCGGCCCGCCGCGTCCCCCGAGCGCCGCGGTCCGGGCCCCCGCTGAAGAGGCCCGGACGCGTCCTCGGACAGCTCAGTGCTGCGGCCCGGGGCAGTTCGGCTGGTCGCTCGTCCCCTGGCACGGGGTGCTGTTCGGGTTGAAGTGGCCCGAGTTGCCCGGCGAGTTCGGCCCGCCGACGGCGTACGCCGGACCAGATGCCATCAGCGCCAACGTGGCGCCGAGTGCGGCTATCCGTCGAATGCGCTGCTTGCTCATCGTGCTTCCTCCTCGATTGGGAGCATGCTGACCCACGTGCCGGAGCGGGGTGGGACGACGAGGGGCCGGCGGCCGCTGCGGCACTTTGCGGTCCTCCAATGCTCCGGCATCGGGTTGAATGGACTTGCCCATGCCCCCGCCGCACATACCGTGGGACGACAGCGTGCGGACCCGGCAGCGTGCCAAGTCCGGCTACCCCGCGAGCAGGCCGGGCAGGTCCCGCATTGCGTCGAGTCGCTCGGCGCCGAGCGGCAGCAGGCGGGCCACGAGCGCGTCGTCACCGCCCGTGTAGCCGAGCGTGCGCATCCCGGCGGCGCGACCGGCGCTGACGCCGGGGACGCTGTCCTCCACGACCACGCACCGCTCGGGCGCATAGCCGCAGACAGCCGCCGCGTACAGGAACAGGTCCGGCGCAGGCTTGGGGCGCGCGACCGCGTAGGCAGAGAAGATGCGGTCGTCGGGGACCACGTCGCGCAGCCCGGCGACGCGCAGCGTCAACTCCATCTTCTCTCGCGCGCCACCGGACGCGATGCACGCGTCCCACCCGGCCGCCCGCACGCCGGCCAGCGCCTCGGCGGCGCCGTCGATCGGCTGCAGCTCGCGCTCGAAGGCGGCGGCGCGGTCGGCGAGGAAGCGTTCCATCCAGCCGTCCGGCACTGGCCGGCCGAGGTGCGCGGCCACACCGCGCTCGATGTCCGTGAGGGCCACGCCGTGGAACGCGTCCTCGACCTCCTGCGCCGTCATCGTCCCGCCGGCCGCGACGATCGCGCGCGTCAGCTCCCGCATGTCAATCCCCATGCTGTCGACGAGCACGCCGTCGCAATCGAAGATGACGAGGCCAGCCGCTGTCATGCGCGCCGGCCACGACCGCGCCGCTCGGACGCAGCGGCGCCCCCGTGGCCGCCGCAGACCGCCCGGCTCACCGCGCGCTCGCGGCGCGTGCGAGCAGTGATTCCTCGCCGACCAGGGTCTGGCTCGTCGCGCTTGCGATCTCGACCTGCACGTACTCGCCCGCCTGGGCAAGTCCGCTGAAATTGACGGCCTTGTTGTGGCGTGAGCGACCCCGCAGGCGCGTCGGGTCGGTGCGCGAAGGACCCTCGACGAGCACGTCGAGCGTGCGCCCGACGAAGCGCTGCGCGCGCTCCTTCGCGCGCCGCTGCACCACCTCGACAAGCCGCTCCATTCGCTCGACCTTCACCGCGTGCGGCACCTGATCGGGCAGCGTCGCCGCCTCCGTCTCGCGGCGCGGCGAGAAGACGAACGTGAACGCACCGTCGTAGGCGACGTCCTCGCAGAGCGACAGCGTCTGCGCGAAGTCCTCCTCCGTCTCACCGGGGAAGCCGACGATGACGTCGGTCGTGATCGCGCAGTCGGGCACGCGCTCGCGCAGCAGCGCAACGCGGTCGAGGTAGCGCTCGCGCGTGTAGGTGCGGCGCATCGACTTGAGGATCCGCGAGGAGCCGGACTGCAGCGGCAGGTGCACGTGCTCGCACAGCGCGGGCAGCTCGGCGTGCGCGCGGATCACGTCCTCCTTCATATCCTGCGGGTGCGGCGACGTGTAGCGGATGCGCTCGATCCCGTCGACCGCGTCGACCGCCGCCAGCAGCTCCGCGAAGCTCGCCGCCGACTCGCCGCGGCGCGGCAGGTCGCGTCCGTAGGCGTTGACGTTCTGCCCGAGCAGCGTGACCTCGGAGACGCCCTCGGATGCCATCCGCTCGACCTCGCCGACGAGCGCCGCGAGCGGGCGGGAGACCTCGCGTCCGCGCGTGCTCGGCACGATGCAGTAGGAGCAGACCATGTTGCAGCCGACGGAGATCTGCAGCCAGCCCTGGAACTCACGCGCCCGCTTCTCCGGCAGGTCGCCCGCGAAGCCCTCGAACTCGAAGTAGCCCTGCGCGGTCAGCGAGTCGCTCGTGAGGAACTCCGCCAGCTTGTGCACCTGCCCCGGCCCGAACGCGACGTCGACGAACGGGAAGCGCTCGAACACCTCGTCCTTGACCGACTGCGCCCAGCAGCCGCCGACGCCGATCACGACCTCCGGCCGCTCACGCTTGCGGCGCTTGGCGTGACCCAGGTGGGCGACGAACTTCGTGTCGGCCGCCTCGCGGATCGAGCACGTGTTGAAGAGGAGCAGGTCGGCCTCGTCGGGGCTCGGCGCCTCGCGGTAGCCGAGCGACTCGAGCATCCCCTTCATGCGCTCCGAGTCGTGCTCGTTCATCTGGCAGCCGAACGTGGTGACGTGGTAGCGCTTCATCGTCACCAAGGGTAACTCGCAACGGCCGAGCGCGGGATCGTCACCACTTCGCGCAGGCGCTGCAAAATCTCACGCGCTCCAGGTCGGATTCTGCTCTCGACGCGATAGACAGGCCCGATCAGCGAGACGCGCTCGATCGCGCACCTCCCGAATTCGCGGCGGCTCCAACCGTTGCGCGGGGCGACGGCCCTGAGAAAGGAGGTGATTGCGATTGAAATGATCGTCGCGATGATCGTGCTGTTGCTGGTCATCCATCGGATGACTCGCTAGCAGCGCGGATCCGGCGGGCGTAACGTGCGCTCGCCGGATCGCTTAAAAGGACGAGCCCGGAGTCGTCACCCCGGGCTCTGGTCATGCCGATCGAAGCGATCGTCGCGCTGATCGAAGAAAGAGTAGCGCGCGATGGACCTATCTCGCGTACTCCACCGACCGGCTCTCGCGGATCACCGTCACCTTGATCTGGCCGGGGTACTCCAGCTCCTGCTCGATCTCGCGCGCGATTTCGTGCGACAGCATGGCCGCGCGGTCGTCGTCGATTGTCGTCGGTGCGACCATCACGCGGATCTCGCGGCCGGCCTGCATCGCGTAGACCTTGTCGACGCCGTCGTGGCGCGTCGCGATCTGCTCGAGGTCGCGCAGGCGTCTGACGTACTGCTCCAGCGACTCGCCGCGCGCGCCGGGCCGCGCGCCGGAGAGCGCGTCGGCCGTCTGGACGATCACCGCCTCGACCGTCTGCGGCTCGACCTCGTTGTGGTGTGCCTCCATCGCGTGCGCGACCGCCTCGGACTCGCCGTGGCGTCGTGCGATGTCGCCGCCGACGAGCGCGTGTGGTCCCTCGATCTCGTGCGAGACGGCCTTGCCGATGTCGTGCAGCAGCGCCGCGCGTCGCGCCGTTCTCGGAGAGGCGCCGAGCTCGTGCGCCATCAGCGCCGCAAGCCGCGAGCACTCGACGGAGTGAGCGAGCACATTCTGCCCGTAGCTCGTGCGGAACTTCAGCCGGCCGAGCAAGCGGATCAGCTCGGGATCCAGACCCTGCACATTCGCCTCGAAGACGGCCTCCTCCCCCAGCTCGACGATGTGGTCTTCGAGCTCGGACTTCGCCTGGTAGTACATCTCCTCGATCCGCGCCGGATGGATCCGCCCGTCTGCCAGCAGCTTCTCGAGCGTCATCCGCGCGATCTCGCGTCGCACACCGTCGAAGCCGGACAGGACGACCGCGTTGGGCGTGTCGTCGATGATGAAGTCGACGCCGGTGAGGTTCTCGAGCGCGCGGATGTTGCGGCCTTCGCGGCCGATGATGCGGCCCTTCATGTCGTCGGAGGCGAGCTGCACGACGGCGACGGTTGTCTCGGTGGCATGGCCGGCCGCAATTCGCTGCATGCAGACGGAGAGGATGTTGCGCACGCGCCGGTCGGCGTCGCGCTTCGTCTCCTCTTCGATCTGCCGGATCAGCTTCGCCGAGTCGTGGCGGACCTGGTCTTCCAGCTCTCTCAGCAGCAGCTGCTTCGCTTGCGCGGCGCTGACGCCGGCGACGCGCTCGAGCTGGCGCTCGAGCGCTCGATGCCCATCTGCGAGCTCTGTCGCCTTGCGGTCGAGCTCTTCGGCGCGCTCGTCGACCCCGCGCTCACGGCGGGCAAGCTCGGCGCGCTGGCCGTCGAGTGCCTCCTCCTTGCCGAGCACGCGCTCCTCGATCCGCACGAGCTCGGCGCGGCGCGCGCTCAGCTCGGCGTTGTCCGCCGTGTCCGCGTTCGCGAGCGTACGGCCGTCGCGCGGCGCGACCGGTCGTCCACGTCCGTAGAACACGGCGGCCAGCACGAGCCCCACTGCCAGCACAGCCGCCGCGATCACCATCTCCATTGGGTGTTCCTCTTCCTTCAGTCCGGCGGGGGAGCCGGGCTGGTCACGATCCGTTTGGGTAGCGTCGGACGGGCCGTGCGAGGCGCACGAAGCGAATCCGGGTGCGGCGCGCCGAGACGCCGCCAGTCACGTGCCGGCTAGGCCGGGCGTCGTGTCAGTGGCACTCGCCGGCGCGTGTGCGCGGCGGGCGAGCTGAGCGGTTGGGTCGCGGCGATCAAGAGTCAGATTCCGGGGATTCGGGGTATTTGCTGCTGTTTCATGCCCTTGCGGGCCAGTCGTTCGCTGCCCTGGATCGTAGTACCGGTGCCCGGGAGGCGCAATCAGCCGCCCTCGTGCCCGCCCGCGTACGCCCGGATCGCGTCCCACGCGAGCTCATGGTCGTAGCCCTTGCGGACAAGTACGCCGTATGCACGTCGCCGCTCGCGCTGGTCGTCACCGAGTGCGGGAAAGCGGCGCTGCAGCAGGTCACGCGCCGCCTCGAGCTCGCCGTCGCGACCGCGCAGCCCGACCGCGCTGTCCACGAGCTCCACCGGCACGCCGAGCGCCAGCAGGCGCCGCTCGATCCGGTCCCCTCCCCAGTCGTCGAGCAGTCGCTTGTCCTCGGCGAACTGCCGCGCGAAGCGCGCGTCGTTCAGGTAGTCCTCCCGCTGCAGGTGCGCAAGCGCCTCCTCGATCGCGTCCGGCTCGACGCGCTTGCCTTCGAGATACCGACGCATCTCCAGCACGGTTCGCTCGCGCCGCGTGAGATAGCGGAACGCGAGGTCGAGCGCGTGCTGAAGCCTCCGCTCGGGATCGAGCGCGCGAGAGAGCGTGACGGCCGGAGCCTCCACGGCGACCGTGTTCCCTACGCTGCGGCCGCCGGCTCCAGTGCAGCCTCGGCGTCGGCGCCCTCAGCCGCCTCGATCGGCGCGACGAGGTCGCGGCTGAGATCGAGCGCGGCATAGATTCTGTCCTCGATCGCTCTCGCGATGTCGGGATGCTCCCGCAGGAAGGCCTTCGCGTTGTTGCGGCCCTGCCCAAGCCGCTCGCCGTCGTAGGAGAAGAACGAGCCGGACTTGGTGACGATGTTGTGCTCGATGCCGTAGTCGATCAAGCAGCCGGTCGTGGAGATGCCTCTGCCGAACTCGATCTCGAACTCCGCCTGCTTGAACGGCGCGGCGACCTTGTTCTTGACGACCTTCACGCGCACGCGATTGCCCACTGCCTCGGTGCCGTCCTTGATCGTCTCGATGCGGCGGATGTCGAGGCGCTGCGACGAGTAGAACTTCAGCGCGCGACCGCCCGGCTGCGTCTCCGGCGAGCCGAACATGACGCCGACCTTCTCACGAATCTGGTTCGTGAACATGCAGAGCGTCTGCGTGCGATTGAGGTTCGCCGTCAGCTTGCGCATCGCCTGCGACATCATGCGCGCCTGCACGCCGACCGTCTGGTCGCCCATCTGGCCCTCGAGCTCGGCGCGCGGCGTGAGTGCGGCGACCGAGTCGACCGCGACGACGTCGACGGCGCCCGAGCGCACGAGCATGTCCGCGACCTCGAGCGCCTGCTCGCCGTAGTCCGGCTGCGAGACGAGCAGCGAGTCGATGTCGACGCCGATCTCCTTCGCGTAGAGCGGGTCCATCGCGTGCTCGGCGTCGATGAAGGCGCACGTGCCGCCGAGCTTCTGCGCCTCGGCGAGGATGTGGTAGACGAGCGTCGTCTTGCCCGAGGACTCCGGACCGAAGATCTCGATGATGCGCCCGCGCGGGACGCCGCCGATGCCGAGGGCGACGTCAAGCGACAACGCGCCCGTCGGAATGGCGTTGACGCGCACCTGTGCACCCGGATCCCCCATCCGCATGACCGTGCCCTTGCCAAACTGGCGCTCGATCTGCGTCAGCGCACCCTCAAGGGCGGCGCCGCGGGCTTTGGCAGCCTTGTCTTGCTCGGTCATCGCTGGAAGCTCCTTCTGCTCACGTGAGGGAATGACGGTACGCCGGGCGTCGGACGTAAACCGGATCGAACGTTCGTTCGCGCCGGTAGACCGATAGTAGGCCCCTACCTGCGGCGCTACAACCCGACGATCGCGACGATTCTCAGGCGAGTCTGCTGACGGACAGCGGCTCGTAGCGCGCGCCGTCGGGAAGCAGGTGTGAGCGATAGAGAGTGAGCGCAGCGCCCTCGAACACGACCGCCGGTGGGCGACCGCCGCCGGAGGCGGTGGTCGGCAGCACCACCGCGCGCGGCACCGCATCGCGGCCGCGCACCCGTGCGACCGTGACATGCGGGAGATAGTCCCGCCCGCCCCGCGCCTCGGGATCGTGCCAGCCGTCGGCCGCCAAACGCTCCACGAGCTGCTCCTGCAGCGAGCCGAGTTGTCCATGACGGTCCTCGAGTGCCACGGCGAGGACCCGTGGCCGCCGACGCGGCAGCCACAGCTGCTCGCCGAACGCCAACCCTGACACGCCGCCGGCGCCCATCGCGCACGCCTCGACCAGCGTGGCGAGCGGCGCGATCGCCTTCTCCGGTCTGGTGCCGAGGAAGCACAGCGTGACGTGCAGCGCCTGGGGCGCGACCGCCCGCAGCTCCTTGCGCTCGCGCAGCAGCGGCGCCCGCCACGCTACGAGCGCCTCGACGACGGTGTCGGGCAGGTCGAGCGAGACGAACAGCCGGGCGGCCATGGCGGGGCTATTCGTCGAGCTGACCGAGCAGCAGCCGGCGCAGCAGGTGCAGCGCGACCGTCGTCGTGCGATCGCGTACGTCGGGGCGCGAGCCGGGCAGATCGAGCTTGCGTGCGATGCGCGCGCCCGTGCGGCCCGCGACGGTCACGTGCACGCGTCCGACCGGCTTCTCCGGCGTCCCGCCGCCCGGGCCGGCGATCCCAGTGACGCCGATCCCCACGTCGGCGCCGAAGCGCGCGAGGGCGCCGTCTGCAAGCGCGTCGGCGACCTCGGCCGAGACGGCGCCGTGGCGGGCAATCAGGCGCTCGTCCACTCCGGCTGACATGACCTTCGCGTCGTTGGAGTAGACGACGACGCCGCCCAGCACGTACGCCGAGGAGCCGGGGCGGTCGGTCAGCCGAGCCGCGAGCAGCCCTCCTGTGCATGACTCCGCGACCGCGACGGTCCGCACGGGCGGCCCGCTCAGCAGCGCCGCGACCTGCTCGTCGATCGTCGTGCCGTCCTCCGAGAACAGCTGTGCTCCGTGCCGGGTGCGGATGAAGTCGGCGAAAGCGGCATAGGCGTCTGCCCCATCCGGCTCGTACAGCGTCGCGATCTCGATCTCGCCGCGGCGCAGGCAGGTCGTGATCTCCAGCGCTGCCAGGTCGAGCCCGGACTGCTCAGCGACGACGAGCGTCTCGGCGATCTCCGACTCGGGGATCCCCATCAGGCGCAGGATCGCCTGCTCGTAGACGGTTGCGTCGGCGGTCGCAGCGCGAAACGCCTCCGTCTCGCGTGCGGCTGCCCACATCGGCTGCAGCTCGCGTGGCGGGCCAGGCAGCACCACCACGGTCGGATGCGAGGCGCCGTCGAGCGGCGGCACGACGACGCCGGGCGCCGTCCCGACGGGCTCCAGCACCGTCGCTCCCTCCGGCACGTGCGCCTGCTTGCGCGTGCCGCGCGCCATCGCCGCTCGGTCGATGTTGGGCCAGCGCTCGGCAAGCGGGGCGATGATCGCCGCGATCCGCTCCTCCAGACCCTCGTCGAGCACCATCGGACGCCCGGCGAACTCGGCGACCACCTCTGTGGTCAGGTCGTCGGCGGTCGGGCCAAGGCCGCCGCTCGTCACGATCAGGTCGACGCGCTCGGTAGCGAGGAAGCGCAGCGCCCCGGCCATGTCCTCGCGCCGGTCCCCGACGATCGTGATGTGCGCCAGGTCGACGCCGATGCCCCGCAGCTGCTCCGACAGCCATGGCCCGTTTCGGTCGGAGATGATCCCGCTGAGAACCTCGGTCCCCGTGATGACGATGCCGGCGCGCGCGCTCACGTGCACGTCGGCGCTTGATCGACCGGCAGGGAGCGCGCCCCCGTGGGCGTGATCTCGTACGCGATCGCGGTCGACGAGGCGGGCACGGACAGCGGTCTGCCGTTCACGCGCAGCTGCACTTCGTTGTTGCCGAGCGTCATGCGCAGCTTTCGAGCGCGGTAGACAGGCACCTGCTGGCCGGCGGTGAACTGGCTCCCGGGAATCAGGACTCTGCCGCTCCCGTCGACGAGGCAGACGTACACAGTCCCGGTCGGGACGATCGCGACGCTCGCGCGCGTCGGCGCGGGGGTTGCGTTCGTCCGCGTCTGCTGCTTGGAGGTGGCCGTCGTCGCGGTGCGGCTTCCAGCAACAGGTGAGCCGTCGGTGGAGCCCGAGCCGTCGTCGTCGCCGCTCAGCGAGCCGACCAGCGCCAGGGCGAGCACGATCAGTAAGAGAACCCCGCCGACGATCAGCCAACGCGGCGCCACACGCGGACCACTCGGTCCCGATCCTCGCCGGTCGCGTCCGAGCTGCGGGCTGATCGGCGCGAGCTCGTGCTCGCTGGGGCGCTCGTAACGCAGCTTGTACTCCTCCACGAGCGAGCGCGCGTCGAGACCGAGATAGTCGGCGTACTCGCGCAGAAAGCTCTTGATGAAGGTCGAGCCCGGGAGCAGGTTCCACTCCTCGTTCTCGAGCGCGCGCAAGTACTTGGCGCGGATCTTCGTGGCCTGCTCGACCTCGGTGATGTCGATCCTGGCGCGCATGCGCGCCTCTCGCAGGGTGGGACCGATCTCCGGCATGGGGACGGGAAGGCTATCGGTCCGCGTGTCCGGACTGTGACGGATTTGGTGCAGTGCCGGGGAATTCGCGCGTCGCCGCTATCCGGCGGGCGCGCCGGCGGCGAGGAAGTCGAGCACCGCGGCGTTGTAGCGCTCGGCAAGCTCCAGGTTCGCGCCGTGCGCTGCGTCCTCGAGCACGGTCAAGCGCGCACCCGGGATCAGCCGCGCCAGCTCGCGCGACTTCCACACGGGCACGAGCACGTCATGCTCGGCGCCGATCACATGCACCGGGAGGTCGAGCTCGCCGAGCCGGTCGCGCACCTCATGCCGGGCCGTCGCCAGCAGCTGCCGCACGAACGCGTCCGTCTCCTGCTCGGGACCGGCCAGCAGCGCCTGGCGCACGAACGCGACCATGTCGGCGTTCTCGTAGAAGACCTCGCTGAAGCACAGCAGCATCAGCTCGTCGACGCGGTCCTCGCGCGACATCGCCTGCACGCGCTGGGACCACAACCGTCCTTGCGTCCGCCCCCACGCGCCGCCGCCGCCGAACGTCACGCAGAGCGTGAGGGTCCGCACCCGCTCCGGCGCTGTGAGCGTGAGGCGCTGGGCGATCGCGCCGCCCATCGAGTAGCCGAGCAGATGAAACGTGTCGAGTCCGAGCGTGTCCGCCAATGCAAGCGCGTCCGCCGTCATGTCGGCGATCTCGTACTCGGCCGTCGCACGCGAGGACTGCCCGACGTCGCGGTTGTCGAAGACGATCGTCTTGTGGGACTGCGACCAGACGGGGATCTGCGGCAGCCAGCCAAGCGTGCTGGCGCTCAGCCCGTGGATGCAGAGGAGCGGCTCGCCATCTCCATGGACCTCGTAGTAGAGGCGCTGCCCGTTGCAGTCGGCGTACGGCACGCCGCCGAGTCTAGATCGCGGTGTCGCCGGGTGCGCCGGGTTCTGGCATGACGGCGTCCGCGAGCGGCTCGGGCTCGACCGCCGGCACGGCAGTGGGCTGCGCCGCCCCCGGTCTCTCGTTCAACGCGACGAGGATGCGCGGCACGTCGGCCTCGGTGATCAGCACCTGACGCGGCTTGGAGCCCTCGTAGCCGGAGATGATCCCGCGCCGCTCGAGCATGTCGATCAGGCGCCCGGCGCGCGTGTAGCCGAGTCGCAGACGGCGCTGCAACATCGAGGTCGAGGCCGTCCCCATCTGTGCGACGAGGCCGATCGCCTCCTCCAGCAACGGGTCCTCGTCGGGGTCGAAGCCGTCGTCCTCTCCCCCGCCGGCGGCGGACTCGTCGACGACCTCCTCCAGCAGCTCCTCGTGGAACTCGGGTTCGCCCTGCTTGCGCCAAGACTCGGTCAGCTCGGCGATCTGGCCCTCGTCGACGTAGGCGCCCTGGATGCGCTGGAGCTTCGAGGTGCCGACGGGCGAGAACAGCATGTCGCCCTGGCCGAGCAGCGACTCGGCGCCATTCTGGTCGAGGATCACGCGCGAGTCCGTCTGGGAGGACACGGCGAAGGCGATGCGCGACGGGACGTTCGCTTTGATCATGCCGGTGATGACGTCGACGCGGGGCGACTGCGTCGCGAGCACGAGGTGGATGCCGACCGCACGCGCCTTCTGCGCGAGCCGGATGATCGAATCCTCGACGTCGGCGGGCGCGACCATCATCAGGTCGGCGAGCTCGTCGATCACGCACAAGATGTACGGCAGGGCGGGCTCGCCGCGTGCGGCGCGCGCTCTGTTGAGCTCCGGCAGCGAGCGCGTGCGCGCGAGCGACATGATCCCGTAGCGCTCCTCCATCTCCTTGACGAGATTCTGCAGCGCGTTCGCCGCCATCCGCGGGCTCGTGATGACGGGCGTCAGCAGGTGCGGGATCGACTCGTAGTGGTTGAGCTCGACCTGCTTGGGGTCGACCAGGACGAGGCGCAGCTCGTGCGGGTCGGCGTGCAGCAGCAGACTGGACAGCATCGCGTTGATGCAGCCGGACTTGCCGGCGCCGGTCGTGCCCGCGACGAGCAGGTGCGGCATCTTCGCCAGGTCGACGCCGATCGCGCGGCCGGCGACGTCCTTGCCCAGCCACACGGTGAGTGGGGACCAGTCGGCCGGCGGATCCTGGAAGACGTCGCCGAGGTGGACGATGCGCCGCCTCGCGTTCGGGACCTCAACCCCCACCGCCTGCTTGCCGGGGATCGGCGCGAGGATGCGGATCTCGGTCGCGGCGAGCGCGTAGGCGAGGTCGTCCTTGAGCTGCGCGACCTTGCCGACCTTGATGCCGGGCGCGAGGCGGATCTCGAAGCGGGTGATGTGCGGGCCGGCCGTCATGCCGACGACCTTCGCCTCGATGCCGAAGTGGCCGAGCGCCTCGATCAGCTGCGCGGCGATTCTCTCCTGCCCGGCCGTGTCGGGGCGCGACTGGTCGGCCGTCGAGCGCTTGAGGAAGCGGCCGGTCGGAATTCTCCAGACGAACGACGGGTCGTCGGTGACGGAAGCGCGGTAGCGGCCCTGCGGCGTCAGTTGGGAGGGATCGATGTCGTCGGCCCCGGTGGTGACGCCCGGCTCCTCGGGCTCCTCCAGTTCGAGCTGCTCGATCTCTTCCGCGACGGCCTCGTGCTCGGCGGTGGGTGGGTCCTCCGGAACCGGGGCGTCGTCCACGTGGGCGCTGAAGGCCTCCTCGACCGCGGGGGCGTCGTCGCCATAGAGGTCCGGGTAGCGCTCGCGCCCGTCGAGTGACGGCGCCTCGACGTGCGTCGCTCGCACGACCAACCGCTCGTCCTCGGGCTCGGGCGGAACGACCGGCGCCGGTGCGCGCGTGACGGTCGGCGCCGACTCGGGAGCGGCTCGTCGCGGCGCCAGCGTCGCCGCACTGCGCGTCGTCTCGGCAGCGCGCTGCAGGACGCCGGCGATCGTCACGCCGCTGATCAGCAGCAGCCCGGCGAGCAGCAGGAAGATCGCGATGATGTGCGAGCCGACGTCGGAGAAGAGGTGCGACGTCGTCCAGTAGAGCGTCGCGCCGATGGCGCCGCCATTGGCGTCGAGCGTCGTGTGCGCCCACAGGCCGTCGCCCGTGTCTGTGCCGAGTCCGAGCGTCCCTGCGGCGAGCGCGAGCGCGACGCCCGCGAACAGGCATGCGACGCCTGCGCGAACGGGCTGCGCGGCGGGGATGAGCGTGCGCGCGACGATCAGCATCCCGCCGACGACAAGGGCGACGGGAACCCCATACGCGACTTGGCCGAGCAGCAGGCGGAGGCCGTCGCTGGCCGCTCCCCCGACGGAGCCGCCCGCGGCGCCCAGATAGAGCACGAACGCGAGGAAGACGCCGAGCGCGGCGAGGCCGAGCCCGAGCAGGTCGAGTTGGTGCGGCGAGAGCTCGGGAAGGTGCGGACGCCACAGCGCAGCGCCCGCCTTGCGGCGAGCTCGCGGTCTCGTCGAGGGACGCGATCGCGACCCAGACGATCTCGACCGTCTCGGTGCGGCTCTTGGGCGGCGGCTGGTCTTCGTGGCCATCTGTGCGCTTGCTTCGACGCGCACCGATGAGCCCCTGCCGACCGGTGAGCCCGCAAGAACCCCTCACCGGTGAGCGCCGCTCCTCACGCTCACCGCTAAGAAGTGGCTAAAAAGCAGCCATACCGCCCGCGCAGGCCTTTAGGATCGCTCCATGAGCGACATCTCGCGCCCACCTCGCGTGCTCGTCGTCGAGGACGACGACGAAATCGCGCAGACGCTGCAGCGCTCGCTGCGCATGGAGGGCTACGAGGTGCGCATCGCCAGCGATGGCGTCAGCGCGCTCGACGACGCGCACGCGTTTCTGCCGGATCTCGTCGTGCTCGACCTCGGCCTCCCCCGCCTCGACGGCATCGACGTCGCGAAGACGCTGCGCGAAAACGATGACGTGCCGATCCTGATGCTGACCGCGCGCGACGCGCTCGAAGCTCGCGTTGAGGGGCTCGACGCCGGCGCCGACGACTACCTCGTCAAGCCGTTCGAGCGCCAAGAGCTGCTCGCACGCCTGCGCGCGCTGCTGCGGCGCCGCCCGCCCCGCGGCGCCGCCCCGTTGGTGTGCGGCGATCTGCAGCTCAACCCCGATACGCACGAGGTCGAACGCGCCGAGCGCTCGATCGAGCTGACGCAGCGCGAGTTCGAGCTGCTCGAGTACCTCATGCGCAACGAGCGCATCGTGATCTCGCGCCAGCGGCTGCTGGACGAGGTGTGGGGCTACGACCCGTTCTCGACGACGAACACGATCGAGGTGTTCGTCTCGAACTTGCGACGAAAGCTGGAGGCCGGTGGCGAGTCGCGGCTCCTCCACACGATCCGCGGCGCAGGCTACGTCCTCCGCGCTTAGCGGCGCCGGTCGCGCGTATCGCCGGCTGCCGACGCGCTGGCGGCTGGCCGGCGGCTCGGCGGCCCTGACGTTCGTGATCCTGTGCGGCTTCGCCGCGATCGTCGGGCTGCTGACGACGCGCCAGATCCGCATCCAGTTCGACGACTCGGTGCGCGAGACGGCGAATTACCTGCAGTCGCGCGCACAGGTCAGATTCGACCTGGAGACGGGCGTGGCGAGCTGCGGCCGGCTCGGCGATCTCGCGAGCGGCGAGGGCGCGAAGGTGCGCGTGTACCTGCTCGCGCAGCCTCCGCACATGATGTGCGCCTTCGGCGGCGCCCGCCCGCTCTCCCCCAGCTTCTCGCTCGAGCACGCCTTTCCCAACGACCAGCTCGGCTACCGCGTCGAGGTGCGGCAGGTCAACGTCGATCCGATCGGCCAGGCGGTGCTCGTCTACGCCCGTCCGCTGTCGGCGATCGACCGCACGGCGGCGAAGGTGCGCTTCTTCCTGATTCTCGGCGTGCTCTGCGGCACCGGCCTGGCGCTGCTTGCCGGCGTGATGGTCGCGCGCCGCGCGATGGCGCCGATCGCCGAGCTCACGGCGAGCGCGCGCGAGATCGAGCGCACGCGCGATCCCGGGCGTCACATCCCCCAGCCGGAGGCGGACGACGAGGTCGCTGAGCTCGCGCACACGCTCGAGGACATGCTGCAGGCGCTCGACACCGCACGGGAGGAGTCGGAGGCGACGCTGCTGCGCCAGCGCGAGTTCGTCGCCGACGCTTCGCACGAGCTGCGCACGCCGCTCACCAGCGTGCTCGCGAACCTGGAGCTGCTCGCCGAGCAGGTCGAGGGTGACGACGCGCAGGCGGCGGTCGCCTCCGCGCTGCGGTCCTCGCACCGCATGCGCCGGCTTGTCGCCGACCTGCTCCTGCTCGCACGCGCCGATGCCGGCCGCACCGTGCCGCACCGCCCGGTGGACCTCGCGCAGGTGCTCGTCGAGGTCGCGGCCGAGCTCGAGCCGCTCGCCGAACGTGGCGAACATCATCTGACGATCGCGGCGCATGAGCCGCTCGTGATCGACGGCGCCCGCGACGAGCTGCACCGCCTCGCCCTCAACCTGATCGAGAACGCGCTGCGCCACACTCCCGCCGGCACCCACGTGCATGCAGCGCTGAGGAGCGACGGTGACGACGCCGTGCTGACCGTCGAGGACGACGGCCCTGGAATACCCGACGAGCTGGCCCCGCGGCTGTTCGAGCGCTTCGTCCGCGGCCGCGGCGACAGCGGCGGCGGCTCCGGCCTCGGGCTCTCGATCGTCCGTGCGGTTGCGCTGTCACACGGCGGCTCGGTCATGATCGACCGTGGCTCGGCCGGCGGCGCGCGCTTCGTCGTGCGGCTGCCCCGAGCGGCGGCACGGGTCGAGGTGAAGCCGACACCCCCGCTGGCACATTAGCGCGCTTCACTGTGTGTACAGTGTGCAGCACACAATGCACACGAAGGGAGATCTCGTGTCAACCACAGCAGACGAGGCCGCTACGGCGTTTGCGAGGTGGCTCGCCCCGTATATCGCCACCGAGCTCAGAATCGCCCCGCCCCGAAAGGCCCTGGATGACAGCTACGACGCGAACACGTGCGAGGAGTACGTTCGCGAGCTGGGACAGGGCGTCCTGAATCGCGCGTCCAACCTCTTTGCGCTCCTGGAGGCGCAGGGCCGCGTCGGGTCGCTTGAGCTCGCTCGCGCGATCGGGACAACCACGCCGAAGAACATCCCCGCCAACCTCACGAACTCGCTCAAGCAGCGCGCGCGGAGACTGCGGCTGGATCGCCTGCCGTGGGACGAGGGCGAGCATGACGGCCGCACCGTGTGGGTCGACCGCGACGGGATCGCAGCACGCATGGTGGCGGCGGTACAGGAGGAGCAGCGACGCCGGCAGTCGCCGACCGGCTAGACCTCGACGACGACCGGAAGCACCATCGGGCGGCGCTTGAGCTTGTCGTAGACGAACGCGGCGAGGTCGTCGTGCAGCTCCTGCTGGACGAGATCCGTCTCGCGGATTCCATCGGAGGCAGCCCGCGAAAGCGAGTCCTCGACGGCTCCGCGGATGTCCTCGATCAGTTCGTCGGCCTCGGCGACGAACGGCACGCCGCGGAAGATCACCTCGGGCGGGGCGACCGACTGGCCGTCCTGCTCGGAGATCGTCGCAACGACGATGAAGATGCCGTCCGCCGACAGCATGCGGCGGTCGCGCAGCGCTACGTCGGCCGGGTCGCCGATGTCGACGCCGTCGACGAAGATCATCCCCGCCTGCTCTCTGGCGCCGAAGCGCGCGCCTCTGGCGTCGATCTCGAGCGGCAGCCCGTTCTCACCGCGGAAGATGTTGTCGGGATCGATGCCGACGGCCTCGGCCAGCTGTCCGTGCAGGTGGATGCGCTTGAAGTCGCCGTGCATCGGCAGCACGTAGCGGGGCTTCGTGAGGTTGAGCATCAACTTCAGCTCCTCGCGGTACCCATGGCCGGAGGCGTGGATCGGGGCGTCAGCCGTCGTGATCACGTCGCAGCCGATGTGGTAGAGCCGGTCGATCGTGTCGTTGACGGCGCGCTCGTTGCCAGGGATCGGCGTGGCGCTGAAGACGACCGTGTCGCCGTCGTGCAGCTGGATGTGACGGTGGTCGTTGTGGGCCATCCGTCGCAGCGCCGAGAGCGGCTCGCCCTGAGACCCCGTCGAGATGATGACGAGCTTGTGGTCGGGGAAGTCGTCGATCTCGCGCGGCTGGACCAGCATCCCTTCTGGCAGGTCGATGTGGCCGAGCGAGCGCCCGATGTTGACGTTCTTTCTCATCGAGCGCCCGACGAGCGCGACCTTACGCCCGAGTGCGGCGGCCGCGTCGACGACCTGCTGGACGCGATGGATGTTCGAGGCGAAGCTCGTGACGACGATGCGGCCCTCGCAGCGCGCGAACGTCTCCTCCAGGTGCGGTCCGACGCCGGCCTCGGAGGGCGAGTAGCCCGGCCGATCGGCGTTCGTCGAGTCGCCGCACAGCAGCAGCAGCCCCTCGCGCCCAAGCTCGGCGAGGCGCGACATGTCCGCGGGCCTGCCGTCGACCGGCGTCTGGTCGAACTTGTAGTCGCCGGTCAGCAGCACGGTCCCCAGCTCGGTCGTCAGCGCGACCGCGTTCGAGTCCGGGATCGAGTGCGTCATGTGGATCAGCTCGATGTCGAACGGACCCGCTTCGATCGTCTCGCCGTCGGCGACGTCCTCCAGGTCGATGTCCTTCATGCGATGCTCGTCGAGCTTCGAGCGCGCCATCGCCATCGGCAGCGGGCCGCCGTAGATCGGCGGCGGGTCGCTCTTGAGGCCCAGCTCGCGCAGCACCCACGGGAGCGCGCCGAGATGGTCCTCGTGGCCGTGCGTGATGACGATCGCCTCGATGTCGTCCGCGCGTTCTCGCAGGTAGGTAAAGTCCGGCAGCACGAGATCGATCCCGAGCATGTCGGCCGTCGGGAAGCGCAGGCCGGTGTCGACCACGACGATGCGGCCGTCGTACTCGACGACCGTCATGTTCTTGCCGATCTCGCCCAGGCCGCCGAGCGGCAGGACGCGCAGAGGTCCAGTCGCCACTAGTTGACCGTCGCCAGCAGTCTGTAGCGCTCAAGCGCCACGCGAATCGTCGCGAGCTCCTGCTCGTCCGCCTCGATCATCGGCAGGCGCAGCCCGCCGACGTCGTGGCCGAGCAGGTTGAGCGCAGCCTTGATGCCAATCGGGTTGGGTGCGACCGCGAGCGCCGCGAACAGGTCGCTCAGCTCGTCGTGGATCGCTCGCCGGTTGTCCGGCTCGTCGACCATCCGGCGGAACTGGTCGCCGACGATGTGGCTGGCGACGAGCACGCCGCCGGCGCCGCCCATCTCCAGGACGTCGCAGAACGTCTCGTTGTCGCCGGCGTAGAGGTCGAGCCCGTCGATCGGCGCGAGGCTGTCCGCGTTGGACTGCTTGACGGCGACGGCGAGGTCGATCTCCTGGGCGAGGCGCGCGAGGAAGTCGTTCGACATGTCCCGACCGGTGCGCGACGGGATGTTGTAGAGCATGATCGGCTTGTCGGTGGCCTCCGCGCAAACCTTGAAGTGCGCCTCGATCCCGCGCTCGTTCGGGCGGTTGTAATAAGGGGTTACGTGAAGAAGCCCGTCGACGCCGAGCGCGGTCGCGCGCTCGGTGAGCCTGACGGCGTGCGCCGTGTCGTTGACTCCGACGCCGGCGACGATCGTGGCGCGACCGCCCATCTCCTGGACGGCCAGTTCGATCACGCGCAGGTGCTCCTCGTCGGTGAGCGTCGCCGCCTCGCCAGTCGTGCCGCAGATCACGAGTCCGTCTGAGCCGTGGGCGACGAGGTGCTCCATCAGACGCTTCGTCGCGTCCTCGTTGACGCGCAGTTGCGCGTCGAATGGCGTCACCATCGCGGTGAGGATCGTTCCGAGCTGAGGCATCGCGGCCATTATCGCAGGGCGTCCGTGAAACGCCGCGGGACCCGCGGCGTGCCGACGCGC
>DATFPW010000079.1:0-22707 GCA_035264605.1 Conexibacter sp.
TGCGGCGCTGGTCGCCGCCGGAGACGCTCCCAAGGGCGACGTGCTCGGGACTGCGCGGCTCGCCGGGATCCAGGCCGCCAAGCGCACCGACGAGCTGATCCCGCTCTGCCACTCGCTGCCGCTCTCGTTCGTCGGTGTAGAGGCCGTCGTCGGAGAGGGCACGGTGACGCTGACCGCCGAGGCGCGGACGCGCGCGCAGACCGGCGTGGAGATGGAGGCGCTGACCGCGGCGTCGGTCGCGGCGCTCACGGTGTACGACATGGTCAAGGCCCTCGAGAAGGGCGTCGAGATCGCCGAGGTCGTCCTGCTCGAGAAGACCGGGGGCAAGAGCGGGGACTGGCGCCGCGCGTGAGGACGGCGGTGCTGACCATCTCGACCCGCGTCTCGCGACGCGAGGCCGACGACGAGTCCGGGCCGCTGCTCGCCCATCTCGCCGAGGAGGCCGGCGCCGACGTGCAGGCGATGGAGGTCGTCCCCGACGACTTCAGCCTCGTCGAGGACCGGCTGCACAACTACGTCGACGACGACTTCGACCTCATCTTCACCACGGGCGGCACCGGCCTGACGCCCGACGACGTCACGCCCGAGGCGACGCGCGCGGTGATCGAGCGCGAGGCCCCCGGCATCCCCGAGGCGCTGCGAGCGGAGTCGCTCAAGCACACCCCGATGGGGATGCTCTCGCGCGGCGTCGCGGGCAGTGCCGGCCGCACGCTGATCGTCAACCTGCCGGGCAACCCGAAGGCGATCGCCCAGCTCTTCCCGGTGCTCGCGCCGACGCTCAGACATGCCGTCGCGACACTGACCCGCGACGGTGGACGCAGCGGCGGCCATTGAGCTGCGCGGCGTCGCCCGCCGCTACGGCGAGCGGTATGCGCTCGACGACGTGTCCGTCAGCGTGCCGACGGGCGCGACGCTCGTCGTCTTCGGCCCCAACGGCGCCGGCAAGTCGACGCTGCTGCGCGTGCTCGCGACGCTGCTGCGCCCGCACGGCGGCGAGGCGATCGTGCTCGGCGAGCCGCTGCCCGAGCGCGAGTGGGCGGTGCGCGGTCGCGTCGGCCTGCTCGCGCACGAGGCGCTGCTGTACCGCGACCTGTCGGCGCGCGAGAACCTGCGCTTTCACGCGCGGTTGCATCGGGTTTCCGAGGAGCGCGTGGAGGAGCTGCTGGAGCGGATGCGCCTCGCGGGGCGCGCCGACGACCCGGTTCGCACGCTCAGCCGCGGGCTGCTGCAGCGCGTCGCCGTCTGCCGCGCGGTGCTGCACGACCCGCCGCTGCTGCTGCTCGATGAGCCGCGCGCGAACCTCGACCCCGCCGCGGCTGAGCTGATCGAGCCGCTGATCGGGCGCGCGAGCGGGCGCACGCGCGTGGTCACGAGCCATGACCCCGCCGGTGGACTGGCCGAGGCGGACCTCGCGCTGGGGCTGCGCGACGGGCGTGTAGCGCTCAGCGCACCAGCCAACCAGGTGGACCCAGCTGCCGTCGAGGAGCTGTACCGGTGAGCGAGCCGACGACGCGCGACGCGCCAGCGACCAAGCCGCGCACGGGCGGCGCAGCACACGCGGTGGAACGTCCCCCGATGCGTCCCTCGATGGCGCTGCTGCGCAAGGACCTGCTGCTCGAGCGCCGCTCGCCCGAGGCGATTCCGGCGATGCTGCTGTTCAGCGTCATCACGTTCGTGCTGTTCCACTTCGGGCTCGGGCGCGACCAGGTCGCCGGGCAGCTCGCGGCCGGCGTCCTCACCGTCACGATCCTGTTCGCGGCGATCCTCGGGATCAACCGGCTGTTCGTCTCCGAGCAGGAGGAGGGCGGCTTCGACGGCGTGCTGCTCGCGCCGATCGACCGCACCGCGCTGTTCGTGGCGAAGGCGACGGCGCTGTTCGTCTTCCTCGCCTTGGTGGAGATCGTGACCGTCACCGCGTTCGCGATCCTGCTGCTCGGCCCGAGTCCGTTCCCGGCGCTCCCCGGCCTGATCGTCGTGCTCGGGCTGCTGAACCTCGCGCTCGCCGTCGTCGGCACGCTCGTCTCCGCGCTCGCGATCCGCACCCGCGCGCGCGACCTGATCGTCCCGATCGTCGCCCTGCCGCTGCTGACGCCCGCGCTGATCGCCGCCGCACGCGGCGCAGCGCCGCTGTTCGCCGCCGCCGGCGCCGAGTCGCTGCCAACCAAGTGGCTGGCGGTGCTGGCGCTCTATGATCTCGTCTTCGGGCTGCTCGCCTACGCCGTGTTCGACTTCCTCTTGGAGGACTGACAGACATGTACGGGAAGGGGCTGCGAGCGCTCTCGCTCGCCACCTTCGCCGCCTTGACCGCAACGTTCGCGCTGGTCTTCTTCTACGCCCCGCTCGACGTCGATCAGGGCTTCATCCAGAAGATCTTCTACGTGCACGTGCCGGTGGCGATCGTGACGCTGTGCGCCTACGTGCTGGGCGCGCTCTTCGCCGTCATGCACCTGCGCACGCGGGATCGCAAGTGGGATCTGCGCTCCTACGTCGTGATCCACATCGCGTTGATCTTCAACGTCCTCGGACTGCTGACGGGCGCGATCTGGGCGAAGGCGTCGTGGGGCCACTGGTGGGTGTGGGACGAGCCGACGCTCGTCTCCTACCTGATCGTCTTCCTGCTGTTCGCGACCTACCAGCCGCTGCGCTTCTCGATCGAGGACCCGGAGCGCCAAGCACGCTATGCCTCCGTCTTCGCGATCATGGCCGGCGCGTTCGTGCCGCTCAACTTCATCGCCGTGCGCGCCGCGACCGCCTACGTCCATCCGCGCGTGCTCGCGACGAGCGAGGGCGGCATGCCGGGCCAGATGGCCTTCACGTTCCTGATCGCGATCGTCGCGATGACCCTGCTGTTCGCGCTGCTGTGCTGCTACGAGATCGCCTCGAAGCAGACGAAGTGGCAGCTGCGCGCGCTGCGGCGGCGGCTGCTCGGCGGCGACGCGGTCGCGCCGCTCGGGCGCAGCGCCGCGCCGGCGCTCGGCGAGCCGGGTGGGCGCAGCACAGGCACGAGCGCACGTCCGGCGCGCAACCCGGCGGGAGCCGCATCGTGATCGCCGCCCTGCTCGCCGCCGCCCCCGCGCTGCCGCTCGACGAGGCCGGCAAGTACGTCGCCGGCGCGTTCGTCGTGTTCGTCGCCGTGATCGTGATCTACGTGGCGATCATGAGCGTGAAGCTGCAGCGCATGAGCAGAGAGCTCGGGGAGCTGAACGCCGCGCTCGACGCGCGCGCCAACGCCGAAGAGGCGCGCGACCGCGCCGCCGAGGGCGCGCAGCGATGAGCGAGGTGCTCGCACTCGGCGTCTCGCACAAGACTGCGCCGCTGGCGGTGCGCGAGCGGCTCGCGCTCACGCCCGGCAAGGTCTCGACGTTCCTCCACGAGGTGCAAGGCGTCGCGGGCGTGCAGGAGGCGGTCGCGATCTCCACCTGCAACCGCACCGAGACCTACCTCGTCGCCGGCGACCCGGTTGAGGCCGAGACGGCCGTGCTCGGGATGCTCGCGCGCAAGGCGGGGATTCGCCCGACCGAGCTGGCCTCCTCGATCTACGCGCTGCGCAACTGCGACGCGGCGCGCCACCTGTATCGGGTGACCTCAGGCCTGGAGTCGATGATCGTCGGCGAGGCCGAGGTGCAGGGGCAGGTCAAGCGCGCCTATGAGGACGCGCTCGGCGCGCAAACGACCGGGCCGCTGACGAACCACCTGTTCCGCGCCGCGCTCGCAACCGGCAAGCGCGTGCGCAGCGAGACGCGCATCGGCGAGCGGCGCCTCAGCGTCTCGTCGGTCGCAGCCGCGCTCGCCGCCGAGCAGCTGCACGGACTGGAGCGGCGCGAGGTGCTGATCCTCGGCGCCGGCGAGACGAGCGAGCTGGCCGCGAGAGCGCTCGCCGGCCACGGCGTCGAGGCGATCTTCGTCGCCAACCGCCGCCACGAGCGCGCGGTCTCGCTCGCGCAGCGCTACGGCGGCCAGGCGATGTCGTTCGACGAGCTGCCGCAGGAGCTCGAGCGCGCCGACGCGCTCGTGTGCGCCACCTCCTCGCCGCACGCGCTGCTCGGCGCCGAGGAGATCGCTGCCGTGATGGACGCGCGCGACGGTCGGCCGCTGCTCGTGATCGACCTTGCCGTGCCGCGCGACGTCGCCTCCGACGTACGCGACGTGCCCGGCGTCGCCTTGTATGACGTGGACGACCTGCAGGCGGTCGTGCGGCGCAACAGAGCGGTCCGCCAGGGCGAGGCGTCGCACGCCGAGGGGATCGTCGAGGAAGAGATCCAGCGCTTCGCCGAGTGGCTCGGCTCGCTGGAGGTGCTCCCGACCTTGAGCGCGCTGCGCGAGCACGGCAAGGCGATCGCGCAACAGGTGGTACGCGAGAACGCCGGCCGCTGGGAGTCCGCCTCCGAGCGCGACAGAGAGCGCGTCGAGGCGATCGCGCAGGCGATCGTCAACCGCCTGCTGCACGAACCGACGCTGCGCATGAAGCAGATGGCCGACGAGCGCGTGCACCTGCGGATGCAGGTCGTGCGCGAGCTGTTCGGCCTGGAGGAGACGGTCGACGGCGTCGACGTCGAGCAGCCGCTGGCAGATGTGAGGCCGCTGCGGCGGCCTGGCAACGCTTCCTGATGCGGATCGGCTCGCGTGGCAGCGCGCTGGCGCTCGCGCAGGCGCAGTTCGTGGCGGAGCTGCTCGGCGGCACGGACGCCGGCGTCGAGGTGGTCGCGATCACGACGAGCGGCGACCGCGGCATCCTGGTCGGCGACAAGTCGCGCTGGATCAAGGAGCTGGAGGCCGCGCTGCTGGCCGGTGAGGTCGATGCGGCGGTGCACTCGGCGAAGGACGTGCCGACGGAGTTGCCCGACGGCTTCGTGCTGGCGGCCGTTCCGGAACGCGTGGACCCGCGCGACGCGCTCTGCGGGGCGGCGTCGCTGGAGCAGCTGCCGCAGGGCGCGCGCGTCGGCACGAGCAGCCTGCGGCGCGCGGCCGGGCTGCGAGCGCTGCGGCCGGACCTCGACGTCGTCGCGCTGCACGGCAACGTCGATACGCGTCTGTGGAAGCTGACGAAGGAGAGCGGCGAAAACGGGCTCGACGCGATCGTGCTCGCGATGGCGGGGCTTGAGCGGCTGGGGCGGATCGAGTCGGTCGGCTGCGCACTCGACGAGCTGGTGCCAGCGCCAGGTCAGGGGACGCTCGTGCTCGAGACGCGGGCGGACGACGCGGCGACGCGCGCGGCGCTGGGCGCGATCGACGACCCCCACGTCGCCGCTTCGCTTGCGGCCGAGCGGGCGCTCGCACGAGCGCTGGGAGCCTCGTGCAACACGCCGCTCGGCGCGCACGCCGTGCTGGCAGACGACGGCGGCATGATGCTGCGCGCGTTCCTCGGCCTGCCGGACGGATCGGCCTGGCTGCGCGACGAGCTGACCGACCCGCTCGGCGCGTCGCCCGAACGGCTCGGTGAAGAGATGGGCGAGCGAATGCGCGCCGCCGGCGCGGAGGAGCTGCTTGCGGCGTGCGAAGCGCTCGGGAACGGCGCGGTGCCGCCGGCCAGCACGCCCGAAGGGACGCACCTGTGAGCGACCCGGGCATCGTTCACCTCGTCGGTGCCGGCCCCGGCGACCCCGGCCTGTTGACGGCCCGCGCGCTCGAACTGATCGCAGTGGCCGACGTGATCCTCTACGACCGCCTGATCCCCGTCACCGCCCTCGACGGCGCCCGCCCCGACGCCGAGTTGGTCTACGTCGGCAAGGAGGGCCGCGGGCCGCAGATTCCGCAGGAGCAGATCGACCGGCTGCTCGTCGAGCACGGTCAGGCCGGCAAGCGCGTCGTGCGACTGAAGGGCGGCGACCCGTTCGTCTTCGGCCGCGGCGGCGAGGAGGCGCTGGTCTTGCGCGAGGCGGGGATCCCGTTCGAGATCGTCCCTGGCGTGACCTCGGGCCTCGCGGCGCCAGCGTATGCGGGGATCCCGGTGACGCACCGCGAGCGCTCGAGCGCGGTCGCGCTGATCACCGGCCACGAGAACCCGGACAAGCCGGAGTCGGCGATCGACTGGCCGGCTCTCGCCGCGTTTCCCGGCACGCTCGTCTTCTACATGGGCGTCAAGCAGCTGCCGCGCATCGCCGCGCAGCTGATCGCCGGCGGCCGCCCGGCAGACCAGCCGGCCGCGGTGATCGAGCGCGGCACGCTGCCGGGCCAGCGGACGGTCGTCGCGACGCTGGGGACGATCGCCGACCGTGCCGCCGCCGAGGGGATCAGACCGCCGTCGATCACGCTCGTCGGGGAGGTCGCCGCGCTGCGCGACGAGGGCCTCCGCTGGTTCGAGGACCGGCCGCTCTACGGACGCACGATCGCAGTGACGCGAGCGCGCGAGCAGGCGAGCGGTCTCGCCGCCCGGCTCCGCGACCTCGGCGCCGAGGTCGTCGAGACGCCCGTCATCAGGGTCGTCCCGCTCGATCCGCCGGAGCTCCTTGCCGCCCCGGGCTCCCCCGCGCTCGACGGCCCGGTCCCCGACCCGTCCGGCTATGACCTGCTCTGCCTCACGTCGCCCAACGGCGTCCGACTCTTCTTCGACCGCCTGGCCGACGTCCGCCTCGATGCGCGCGCACTCCACGGCGTGCGCGTCGCGACGATCGGCCCGGCGACCGCGCGCGCGCTTCGCGCTCACGGCGTGCTCGCCGACGTGCTGCCGGACAGAGCCATCGCCGAGTCGCTTGTCGAAGCACTCGGCAACGCGCCCGTGAAGCGGGCCCTCATCGCCCGCGCTCGCGTCGCCCGCGACGTTCTCCCGGACGCGCTGCGCGAGCGCGGCGCCGAGGTCGACGTGCTCGAGCTGTACGAGACGATCGCCGAGCCGCTCGCGCCCGAGCAGCTCGACGCCGTGCATGCCGCCGACTACGTCACCTTCACCTCGGCCTCGACGGTGGTCAACTTGCTGAGCGCCGCCGGTGGCACGCTCGACACGCAGGCCCGTCTCATCTCGATCGGCCCCGTCACCAGCGACGCCCTCCGCAGCCACGGCCTCGACCCCCACGCCGAAGCCGAGCAGCACGACATCGACGGCCTCCTCGCCGCGCTCGTCGCCGACGCCGGCTCGTCTCTGCGGGTCCGCTGACACATGGACATCGCGTGAACGCGACCGTATCGGTGATGCGCTAGGGTCGCTGACACTGCTCAAGTGAAGCGCGTCGTCAGCATCGATCCCGACGACGATCGCCTCGATCCGGCCAAGAGCTCGACCAAGGATGAGCTGACCGCGGCGATCTTCACCGCCGGTCCGAGCGTCGTCGACGCCGAGCGGAACGCCGTCGAGAAGGCCGTGTACGCGAAATGCCAGAGCGTCGTCTGGAACGCGACGCAGACCGGCAAGCGCGGACGCGTGCAGAAGGTCCTGCAGGCCGACAAGCTGGTGCTCGTGCGCGGCAAGGCCTTCCGCGAGCCGAACCCGATCCACGACGGGATCTACGTCTCGACGCACGAGGAGATCATCATGCGCGAGTTCTGGGGACCGCGTCTCGACAAGGTGCGCAAGCTCGCCGCGGCGCTCGCGGATGACTACGACATGGTCAAGGACCGCGTGCCGGGACTCGAGGATCCGATGCGCGACGCGCTCGAGGCGGTCTTCGTCGAGGCGACCGCGCACCTGCCGGTCCCGACGCTGGGGTCCGGCGCAGCCAACGGGCAGAAGACACTCGGCTAGAGGCACTCGGGACTCGGCGCACCGCCGCGTGCGCCAGCGCCCGATCTTCCTTCCCATGACCGACACGAACGGCAAGAGCACCAGAGAGATGCTCCTCGAGACGATCGAGGCGCACCCGGGCGTCACCCGCGAAGGCCTGATTGCGCTCACCGGCCTGCCCTCCGGGGCGGTCGATCCGAGCCGCATCCGCCTGTGGGAGGCCGGCTTGATCGAGCCCGAAGGCGAGGCCGGCTGGAGAGCCGCACTCGCGAACCGCATCAAGACCGTCAGATGGCGCTGCGTCGATGACGAGGCCCTGCAGGCCGACGTCGGCGACCGCGCGCGCGCTCGCAAGAAGCGCAACGCCGAGCCGAGCGCCGAGCAGATGGCACTCGAGGTTGTCGAGGCGCTGAGAAATCCGACCGTCAACCGTCTCGTGCAGGAGATGACCAAGGACGGCGCCGGATCGCGCCGCGCGCAGCGGGAGGCGGACAAGGCCCTGCGAGCGCAGGCGATGACGCGCAAGCGCGAGGCAGCGCAGGTCGCCCAGGAGAGAACCGCCCCGGCCGACTTCAGAAAGCTGCTGGCGCACCTGTGGGATGCGCGCCTTGCAGTAGGCGGGATCGACTCCCATCTGATCCGCGAGCGGGCACGATGGGCCAACGGCGAGCCGCGCCGCATCTCCGACGCAGACTGGGCGGTCGCGCTCGGCGACGTGCGCATGATCGTCAAGAGCCTCGGCGCGATGTGGCAGAACGTCCGCGACCTCGGCGCGCAGGACGAGCCGTGCCCGGCGTGCGGCGCGTCGCAAGTCGACGAGGAACGCCACCTGGGCGCGTTCGTGGTCGAAGCGACGGCGGAGGAGATCGCCGACGCCGAGGTCGTCGACGCGGGGCCGACGCAACCCCTATAGAGAGCTTGCGACACACGCGTGTCGTGAGGTGAGCACCCGCAACCGGCTACGCGCTGCGGCCACGTCTCATCGCGAGACCTGTCCCCTCCGCTGCCGATGGGTACCCGCCGGCGGGCTGCGGCTCGCCGGCGGGCTCCTCACCCCGTGTCGCCTACGAGCAAGGTAGGTTCGCCCGCACGATGCTCGGCACCCCCCGCCTCCACCTCCGCGAGGTCGACTCGACGAACGTGCGCGCGCAGCGGCTCGCAGTGAGCGGAGCCCCGCACGGCTCGCTCGTGACCGCCGCCGGACAGACGGCCGGGCACGGTCGGCAGGGGCGCGCGTGGGTGACGCCTGCGGGGCGCGCGCTCGCGTGCTCGCTCGTGCTGCGCGAGCCGCCACGGTTGCTGCCGATGATCGCGGCGCTCGCCGTCGCCGACGTCGCGGACCGCTTCGACGCCGACGGGCGCGCGGCCGCGATCAAGTGGCCGAACGACGTGCTGCTCGACGGCCGCAAAGTCGCGGGGATCCTCGCCGAGGGCAGGCCGCAGGAGGGCTGGGTCGTGCTCGGGATCGGGCTCAACGTCGCCGTCGAGGAGGATGCGTTCCCGCCTGAGCTGCGCGACGTCGCCACCTCGCTCGGCTGCGAGCCGCCGAAGGTCGAGGCGGCGCTCACGCTGCTGCTGGAGCGCCTCGCGCACTGGCTTGCCGCAACGCCCGAGGAGGCGATGGACGCCTACCGCACGCGCGACGCGCTCGCCGGTCGGGAGATCTCCTGGAACGGTGGGCGCGGCACAGCACTCGGCGTCGCCGACGACGGCAGGCTGCGCGTGCGCCCGACCGACAGACCCGACGAGGAAGTCCTGCTCGACGCCGGCGAGGTCCACATCGGGAGCGGCCCGCAGCGCTGACGCTCAGGCGTCGTCGTCGGCGACGGCCGCTCTCGCCGCTCTGCGTCTGCGCGGAGCGCGTCTTCTTCTGGCCGGCGCCGATGTGTCCTCGTCCGAGCTGTCGCCAGCGGGCACGAGCTCTAGCGCAGCAGCCTCCGCATCGCTGCTGGCGCCACTGCCGTTCGTGCCAGCTCCGGCGCCGTTCGCCGCGGCTGCCGACGACGCGCGTCTGCGTCCGGCACCACGTCTGCGACGCGGTCGCGCCGGCGTTGACTCGGCGTCATGCGCAAGCGCCTCCGCGACGACCTCTTCGACGTCCTCGCGTTCTGCGCGCGGCAATGGCGGAGCGTCCCCGACGCCGTCGTCGCTGTCGAGCGCCTCGTCGTACGCCTCCTCGGCGACCTCGGGGGAGGGCCCGTCGTCGAACCCGTCGTTCAGGTCCAGGTCCGCGTCGAGCGCCTCCGCGCCGACAGCCGCCTTCACGCCCTGGGCAGCAGCGCCATCTCTCGCGCCCTTGCGGCGACGGCGCGAGCCGCGCCCGCGCCGGCCTCTCGGGAAGTTGCGCAGCAGCTCGCGCGCCAGCGCGGACGGCTTGCGCGCCATCCGCGTGCGGGCGCCGCGCAGCGCCTCCTCCGCCTCCGGCGTGTGCGCCAGGGCCGCCGCGAGCAATGCGGCGGACAGGCGCCTGTCCTGTCTGCGCGCTGCGTGGACGAGCCTGCGGGCGTTGCGCGCGTGCGCCCCGCCGGACGAGTTCACCAGCAGGCCGAGCAGTCGCTTCGTCTCCGGCCAGCGCTGCACGGCGTACTCCTCGTGGACCTCGCGCGTGTACTCGGCCATCCGCCATATCCAGGCGTTCGCCTGATCCCTACGGCCTATCCGCTTTTCGGCGAGTGCCTGCAGCATGATCTTCACGCCCTCGCGGCGCTCGTCGCGCGGCCAGGTGGCCATCAGGTCGATCGCCTCGTCGAACGCCTCGGCGTCGCGCGCGGCGGCAATCTCCTGCAGCGCGCGCAGGCGCAGCTGCGCGTTGCGATTGCGCTCGACGGCGGTGATCAGGAAACGGCGCTTGAGGTCGCCCTGGCGGTCGAAGTGCAACATCGCCTTCGCGCGCCGCCAGCCGTTCGGCGCTACGCGCGCGCCCGCCAGCGCGGCCCACACGTGCTGCTCGGCGTAGTCGAGGTGCTCGACGGCGATCCGCCACAGCTCGCGCTCGAAGACCTCGGCGCGCCGCTCCGGATCCGGCGTCACCGGCAGCACGCGCCGCTCGACGCGCACGCGCCGGCCGCGGCCGCGCCGGACGGGCCCGACGACGATCGCGCCGCCGCGGTAGACGTCGCGGTCGAGCAGGGAATGCAGCGTGACGACGGGGTCGTCGTGCTTCGTCGCCGGGTGGACGAAGTCGATGACGATGCCCGCCTCCTTGCCCGGATGGCGGCGCGTCACGCGCCCTACGCGCTGCTGGTAGATGCGCTTGGAGGCGGTCGGGGCGAGGTGCATGCAGACCGTGGCACGGGGGCTGTTCCAGCCCTCGGCGAGCAGCTGCGCGTTGATCAGGACGTCGATCGTGCCGCGCTCGTACTCGGCGAGGATCCGCGCCAGCTCGCGCTTCGGCGTCTCGCCGGAGACCGCCTGCGCCTTCAGGCCGACGTCCCGGAATGCCTGCGCGACGTTGTAGGCGTGCCGGACGCCTGCCGTGTAGACGACGCCGGGTACGCCGTTGAAGCGGGTTCTGTAGAGATCCGCGATCGCGAGGTTGAAGGGCAGCTGATCCAGCAGCTCAGCCAGCATGTCCTGGTCGAACTCCGTGTCTACCTCGCCCCGCCGGAGGGGCACTTTCGCAATCGTGCGGACACCGGGGCCAGGCGGAATCCGAATGCAGCGCAGCGGCGAGATCACGCCCCGCCGCGCGGCCTGCGCGAGGTCGAAGCGCGACGTCTGCGTCGGGAACAGGTCGGTCACGTGACGGGCGATCAGCGCGCCGGTCGCAGTCATGCCGACGAAGACCGGGCCGTCCCATCTGCGGATCGAGGCGCTCGTCTTCTCGCCGAGGGCGGTGTGCGCCTCGTCGCAGATGACGATTGTGTAGGCGTCGGAGACCTGTCCGGCGTTGCGGACGAACCACTGGTAGGTCTCGACCGTGACCGGGCCCTTCGGGTTGTCCTTGCCTCTCAGCAGCGGGGCGGCGATGCGATCGCCGTAGCCGCGCTCGCGCAGCTCGCCGTGGAACTGGTCGACGAGGTTGCGGCGGTGGGTCAGGATCAGGACGCCGCCAGTGCGCGAAGCGTCGACGAACCCGAGCGCGGCGACCGTCTTGCCGGCGCCGGTCGCGTGCTCGAACCAGAAGCGCTTGGCGGCGTTCGGGTCCTCCGGCTGCTCGGCGAGCTGGACGTCCTCGTCGTCCTCGGATTCGTCCTGCCAGTCCTGCGGCTCCTCGTCGGGCTCCTCGTCCTCCTCCAGCTCCAGCTCGAGCTCTTCCTCGCCCGGGATCGCCGCGGAGGCGAGCTCGACGGGCACCTCGGCGGGCGGGGCCTCCACGACTGCGCGGCCGTTCCCGTTCGCGGAGCGGCTCTGCACCTCCGCCATCAGCGCCGTCAGCGTGCCCGACAGCGCGTCGACCTGGTGCGGGTTGAGCAGCGTCCCGTCGGCGAGGCGCGGCTCGTCGTCCGACAGCACGCGCTCCAGGCCGAGCAGCAGCGAGTACTCGCGCCGCCAGGCGACCGACGGCGCCTTCAGGCCGGCGTCGAGCTCTACGAGCGCCGCGTCGAGCGCGCGGCGACGGGCGCTGCCGGAAGCGAGCGCGTCCTCGGGCAGCTCACCCTCGTGAACGAATCGCTCACGGGTGAAGCGTTCCGCGCGTCTGAGCGCGCCGGCATCGGGAAGGGGCGTTGAGTCAGCCATAGACGGCCTGCAGGGGTTCCCTGTGAGTGGACGTGGCCTCTGCGATGAGGGAGCCGCGGCACGACTGCTGGGCGGCTCAGGAGGTCCGGCGGGTGCCGGGCACGGGGAGAACTCTCACCAGCGTTTCCCCGTCCAACACAGGAGGATAGCCACATTGAATCAGATAGGACGGGGGAATCGCGCGATATGGGCGATCGGCGAAATCCACGGGGGGTTTCGCCGATCGCTCATCTGCCAAGCTTCGCGCCATGCGCGCCTCCTTCGCAGCTGCGAGCGCATGTGTACTCCTCGCGCTCCTGCTCGTGCTTGCGAGCGGTTGTGGCTCGCAGGAGGCGGACGTCAGCGTCCCAACGCCGGCGCAGGCGCGCGCCGAGCTCGCCGGCTCGCCGAGCGCGCTCGCCGGGCTGCACAGACAGGCGGGCGAGCTGCTCGACGGCGGGCTGCCCGCCTTCCAGGCACGCCTGGCCACGCTGAAAGGACGACCGGTCATTGTGAATGCATGGGCGTCGTGGTGCGGTCCGTGCAAGTTCGAGATGCCGTACTTCTCGCGCACGGCCGTTCGCTTTGGCAGACGCGTCGCGTTCGTCGGCATCAACGCGGGCGACTCCGACGACGACGCACGCAAGTTCCTGCGCAGCCACTACGTTCCGTATCCCAGCTACGTGGACCCGCACGACGAGATCGCGCACGATGTCGGCGTGCGCGCCGGGCTCCCGACGACCGTCTTCTACGGACGCGACGGGAAGGTCGTCTACGTGCACCAGGGCCAGTACCGCGACGAGGCAGCCCTCGTGGCGGATGTGAAGCGCTACGCGGGGACATCGTGAGCCTGGAGATCCGCCGCGCCGACGGGCGCGCCGACATGGACGCGCTGCTCGACCTGCGACACCGCGTCTTCTGCGTCGAACAGGGCGTGCCGAAGCGGGAGGAGATCGACGGGCGCGACGACGATGCGATCCACCTCGTGGCGCTGCGCGCGGGGCGCGTGGTCGGCACCTGCCGGCTGCTGTTCGTCGACCGGACCGTGCAGCTGAGCCGTCTCGCGGTCGAGCCGGATGTCCGCCGGGAAGGAATCGCGACGGCGCTGCTGCACGAGGCCGACCGTGAGGCGGCCGCGGCGCGCGCCCGGCGGATCGTGCTGCACGCACAGACCTACGCGCGCGAGCTGTACACCGCCGACGGCTACGAGCCGCGCGGACGGACGTTCGTCGAGGCGGGGATCGAGCACATCGCGATGGAGAAGCGCCTGTGAGCGAGGTGCGCGTCGATCCGTTGACCGGCCTGCGTGCGATAGTCGCGGGGGACCGCGCCAACCGTCCGAACGCGGGACTCTCAGCGGATCCCAGCCCACCGCTCGACCCGGCCGGCGATCCGTTCGCGGAGGGGCACGAGGGGAAGACGCCGCCCGAGCTGTACGCACTGCGACCGGGCGGCGGTGCCGCCGACTCGCCGGGCTGGCAGGTGCGCGTCGTGCCGAACCTCTACCCCGCGCTGTCGCCGAACGGCGCCGCGCCGGAGCCCGACGCCTCGCCCGATCTGTTCACCGCCGCGCCCGCGCGCGGCTCGCACGAGGTGATCGTCAACGCCCCGCAGTCGGTGACGGCGCTGGCAGACCTGCCGGTCGAGCAGGTCGCCGTCGCGATGGACGTGTGGCGCTTGCGGATGCGAGCGCACGCCGACGCGGCCTACGTGCACGTGCTCGTGAACGAGCGGCGCGAGGCGGGCGCATCGCTCCCGCACACGCACGCGCAGTTGTACGCGCTCGACTTCGTGCCGGCAGCGGTCGCGCGTGAGCGCGAGCGCTTCTCCGCCTACGCGACGCGGACGATGGGCGCCAACCTGCTGGCGGATCTGGTCCAGGAGGAGGTGCGGCGGCGGGAGCGGATCGTCGCGATCGACGACGAGGCGGTCTGCATTGCGCCGTACGGTTCGCGACTTCCCTACCAGCTGATGATCGCCCCGCGCCGCGCGCGCGAGCGCTTCGAGGACGACGGTCCGACCGGGGCGGCGCTGCTGCACGACGTGCTCGGCCGCCTGGCCCGGCGGCTCGGCGCGAACCCGCCGCTGAACCTGTGGGTCCGCACCGCCCCGCGCGGCGCGGACCACTTCTGTTGGCGCATCGACGTGATGCCGCGACTCACGCACCTCGCCGGGCTCGAGCTCGGCACCGGCCTGCACCTCAACATCGTCGCGCCGGAGCAGGCGGCAGCGGAGCTGCGGGAGGCGTAGCGAGCGGTGCGCGCCTTCATCCAGCGCGTGTCGCGCGCGAGCGTGCGCGTGGACGGCGAGGTCGCGGGAGAGATTGGCGCCGGCCTGCTCGTGCTGCTCGGCGTCACCCACGACGACACCGAGGCGGTCGCAGACAAGCTCGCCGACAAGCTGCTGAAGCTGCGCGTCTTCCCCGATGCCGACGGCCGCATGAACGAGCCGCTCGGCCCCGGCCGCGCGGTCCTCTGCATCAGCCAGTTCACGCTCTACGGCGACGCCCGCAAGGGCAACCGGCCGTCGTACGTCGCCGCCGCGCCGCCGGAGCGAGCGGAGCCGCTGTACGCGCGGGTCTGCGACGCCCTCGACGCCCAGCGAGGCGTCTTCGGCGCGCACATGGAGGTGGAGCTGGTGAACGACGGGCCGGTGACGCTGCTCATCGAGGCGTGACGGCGGTCGCACGCGACGCGGCGATGCTCACCCGATCCCCAGCCGCAGCTGTGGAAATCCGGCGAATTCGGCTGTGTGCACAGGTCTCCTGTCTACGGTCGCCGCGTGCCGAAGACGGTCCGTCAGATTGAGAAGATCCTTCGCAAGCACGGCTGGCGATGCGCACGAATCGTGGGCAGCCACCACCAGTGGACGCATAACGACAATCCATATGTGGTCACAGTTCCGGGACCTCCCGGAACGGAGGTCTCTGTCGGTACGCTGTCATCGATCAGGCGCATAACCGGGATCAGAGAACTGCGATGACTGAGTACTCCGCCGTCTACGAGAAGACCAGGGAAGGTTGGTGGGCCTACTTCCCCGATCTCCCTGGCTGCACGACGTTCGGCAGAACCCGCGACGAGCTCGAGCGCAACGCGCAGGAGGCGGTCGCGGCTCACGTCGCGCTCCTGCGCGACACCGGGCGGCCTGTGCCCGAGCCGTCGCGCACCGCGGTCTGAGCCGACGGCCACCAGCCCGGCGTCGGCCGGCCGGTAGTCTCCCGCCGCGATGCCGCCGACCGACCGCTTCGTGATCCGCTTCGCCGCGGAGCCGCCGCAGGAGCCGCTGCCGTACGGGCGCTGGGCGGACACGCTGCGGGGGCACTTCCTCGCGGCCGTCGCCGAGATCGACTCCGACGGCGAGGAGCTCGGCGAGCCCGGGGAGATCGCCTGGTTCCCGGACCGCACCTACAGCGGGCGCACGTACGTGCCGGCGACCGCGCGCACGACGACCGGCTACGAGCTGTTCGGCTTCGTCTCCTTCGCCGAGGGCGCGGGCGGCGCGCCGGACGACTTCGCCGCGCGTGCCGACTTCACGAGCGAGACGGCCGACGATAACCCCGACTGGCAGATCGACCTCAACGAGGAAGTCATCGGCCGCTGGCGCGGGGAGAACGGCAAAGCCGCCGACATGACGCTGATCTGGGGCACGCCGATGGTCGAGCACGGCGCGCTCGCGACCGCCGAGCTGGCCGACCTCGCCGTCGACCAGTGCGAGCTGGTCGACGACCGCTTCACGCTCGTCGCGCCCGACGCCTATCGCGGCGACTTCCTCGAGGTGAAGCTGTTCTCCTCGCGCGGCCAGGAGCTGGCGAGCGAGTCGCTCTACGTCGACGACGAGGAAGACGGCGGCGAGGACTGAGGTCCGCCGGCCGGCGGCGCGTCCGGCTGGCTCGCGGGCGCCGCACTCGGCACCAGCCCCGGGATCCGCGGCACCGCCGCGAGCAGCTCGCGCGTGTACGCCTCGCGCGGCGCGCGGTACAGCTCCTCCACCGGCGCGACCTCGACCAGCTTGCCGTCGTGCATCACCGCGACGCGGTCGCACACGTGCCGCACGACGGCGAGGTCGTGCGCGATCAGCACGAGCGTGAGGCCGAGCTCGCGGCGCAGCTCGCGCAGCAGCGAGAGGATCTGCGCCTGGATCGAGACGTCGAGCGCGGAGACCGGCTCGTCGGCGACCAGCAGCTCCGGACCGAGCGCGATCGCGCGCGCTATCCCGACGCGCTGGCGCATCCCGCCCGACAGCTCGTGCGGGTAGCGGTTCGCCAAAGCCGGTTCCAAGCCGACCTGCTCCAGCAGCTCGCTCACGCGCCGCGCGCGCGCCGCGCGCTCCGGCAGCAGGCCGTGGATGGCGAACGGATCGGCGACCGCGGCACCGACCGTCTTGCGCGGGTTGAGCGAGCCGGCGGGATCCTGGAAGACCATCTGCCGCTTGCGGCGCAACCCCTCCAACGCAGCGCCACGCGCATGCGTGACGTCCTCGCCGCGATAGCGCACGACGCCGCTCGTCGGCTCGAGCAGGTTGAGCAGCACGCGGGCGAGCGTCGACTTGCCGCTGCCGGTCTCGCCGACGATCCCGAGCGACTCGCCCTCGCGCACCTCCAGCGTCACCCCGTCGACTGCGGGCACCTCGCCGAGCCGGCGGCGCAGCATCACGCCGCGCGTCAGCGGGAAGCGCTTGACGAGCTGCTCGACCGCGGCGAGCGGCATCCCGCTCATCTCGCCGACGCACCTTTGGTCAGCCCGCTCCAGATCGCCTGCCGCTCCGCCTCCGGCAGCAGGCACGCGACGCCATGTTCGGGTCGCGCGGCGAGCGGCTCCAACGCTGGGTCGACCGTACGGTGGCGCTCGCGCACGTAGGGGCAGCGCGGATGGAAGCGACAGCCCGACGGCGGGTCGATCAGAGACGGCGGCCGACCCGGGATCGGCACCAGCTCCGCGCCGACCGGCGCGTCGAGCCGCGGCACCGAGCGCAGCAGCCCCCACGTGTAGGGGTGCTGCGGGTGCGCGAACAGCTCGGCCGCGGGCGCCTGCTCCACGATCCGGCCGGCGTACATGACGGCGATCTCGTCGGCCGTCTCGGCGACGACGCCGAGGTCGTGCGTGATCAGCACCATCGCCATCCCGAGCTCGTCACGCAGGCGGCGCAGCAGCGCGAGGATCTGCGCCTGCACGGTCACGTCCAAAGCCGTGGTCGGCTCGTCGGCGATCAACACGCGCGGCTCGTTCGCGAGCGCCATCGCGATCATCGCGCGCTGGCGCATGCCGCCCGAGAGCTCATGCGGGTAGGCGCCGATGCGCTGCGCAGCGTTCGGGATCGCCACCAGCTCGAGCAGCTCCAGCGCCCGGGCTCGCGCGACCGCACGCGAGGCCCCGCCCCGATGCGCACGCACCGCCTCCTCGATCTGGTCGCCGACGCGCAGCAGCGGGTGCAGCGCCGACAGCGGGTCCTGGAAGACCATTGCGATCGCGTCCCCGCGCAGCTCCTGCAGTCGCGCGGGCGAGGCGGCCAGCAGGTCCTCCCCATCCAGCAGCACCCGCCCCGACACGCGTGTGCGCAGCCCGCGCGTCAGGCCCATCGCCGTCATCGCCGCGACGGTCTTGCCCGAGCCCGACTCGCCGACGATCCCGAGCGTGCGGCCGGGCGCGACCGCGTACGAGATCCCGTCGACGGCCTGCACGAGCCCGTCGCGCGTGTCGAAGCCGACGCGCAGGTCCTCGACGCACAGCGCCACGTCCGCCCCCGCGCTCACGACGTCCGCACCCGCGGGTCGAGGTACGCGTACGCCACGTCCACGAAGATGTTCGCGACGATCACGAAGCACGCCGCCAGCAGCACGGTCCCCTGGATCAGCGGGTAGTCGGCGTGCACGATCGCCTGGTAGTTGAGTTGCCCGATGCCGGGGATGCCGAAGACCGCCTCCGTCAGCACCGCGCCGCCGAGCAGCAGGCCGATGTCGAGGCCGGCAAGTGTCACCAACGGCGTCACCGCCGCGCGCAGCCCGTGGCGCCACACGACGCGTCGCTCGCTCAAGCCCTTGGCGCGCGCCGTGCGCACGTAGTCCTCTGAGAGCACCTCGATCATGTTGCCGCGCAGCAGGCGTGCATAGACGGCGGTGAAGGTCGAGGCGAGCACGATCCACGGCAGGATCAGGGACGTGAACCACTGCCACGGATCGTCGGTGAACGGCACGTAGCTGCCCGCGCCGGGGAAGAGCGGCCAGATCCCGATGTCGTCGGCGAACAGGTAGAGCGCGACGAGCCCGAGCCAGTAGACCGGCGCGGAGATCCCCAGCAGCGCGCCGCCGGTCGTCAGCTTGTCGACCCACGTGCCGCGGCGTGTCGCCGCGACGACGCCGAGCGGCACGGCGACGAGCACCCAGATGACGATCGCGCCGAGCGTCAGCGAGATCGTCGCCGGCAGGCGGTCGACGAGCAGCGAACCGACCGACGCCTGGCTGAAGTAGCTGTAGCCCAGGTTCGCGTGGAAGGCGAGCTGCGAGAGGAACGTCCAGTACTGCGCGGTCATCGGTCGGTCGAGGCCGAGGTTCTCGCGGATCTGCGCGAGCGTCGCCGGCGAGGCGTTGCGCCCGGCGCGCAGCTGCGCCGGGTCGGCCGAGGGGAGCACGTAGAAGACGACGAACGTCAGCAGGCTCACGAGCACGAGGAGCACGAGGCCCCACAGCACCCGGCGGAGGACGTAGGCGGCCACGGTCCTGTCTGATTCGGCGCCGGGCAGGCTTCTCCCTACCCGGCGCTGACGCTTCGCGCTACTTCAGCGAGGTGTACGCAAGGTCGCAATGGCCCTGGTTCCACAGCTCGGGAACGCAGCGCACGTCGGCCGAGAAGACGTTCGGCTGTCTGTCGTACAACCATGGGATCGCAGCGCCGGTCGCGGTGACCTGTCTGTCGATCGCCCCCCACGCGTCTGCGCGAGCTTGGTCGCCGACCGTCAGCTCGGCTCTCGCCATCGCTCTGTTGATCGCGGGGTCGTTCAGCTGCGGCCAGTTCGGGTTGTTCTCGGGGAAGATGAACTCGCCGTTGAAGGCGGGGTTGAGCACCGTCTGCGGGTCGGCGAAGTCGCGGATCCAGCCGAGGTTCGGGCAGACGTGCACTCTCGCTCTCGGCACGCCGCAGAAGCGCCCGTACATGACGGACACGTCGACGAGCTTGAGCTGCGTCTTGAAGCCGAGGTCCTGCAGCGTCTGGTCGAGGATCTGCGCGTCGTTGCTGTCCGGCGCGCCGGCGAGGCCGACGACCTGGAGCGTCTCGTCGCCGGTGTATCTGCCGTCGGCGTAACCGGCGGCTCTCATGTATCTCTCCGCCAGCGCTCTGTCGCCCTCGGGGTTGGCGAGGAAGTCGACGCCGGTGCCCTCCAGGCCGCCGGCCTCCTCGAAGCCGAGCACGCCGGGGTAGAGGAAGTGCGACGCGATGTCGCCGACGATCTTGCCGCCGCGGATGCGACGCATCTGCTCGCGGTCGAGCGCGGCCGCGACGGCCTTGCGCAGGTTCGCGTCGTCGAACGGCGGGATCGCCGTGTTGAGCGCGGCGTAGCGCGACCCGGCGCCGGGCGAGAAGAAGATCTGGTCGCGCGCGGTCTGGTAGGCCTTCTTGACGAGCGGAGGCGTCGGCGAGTCGCCGAGCACGAGGCCGTCGCCCGCGAGCACCTGGCGGCCGGAGACGGTCGTAGAGCCGCCGATTCTGAAGTCGACCTCGTTCAGGTAGGCAGGGCGGTCGTCGGTCGCCGCGCTCCAGTTCGGGTTGCGCACGAGTCTGAGGCTGCGACCGGGGACGTAGCCGTTCCCGAGCACGTCGCCGTCTCTGTCGGCCGGGATCATGTAGGGACCGCTCGAGACGAGATGGTTGCCGTACGTGGACGGCGACTTCGCGTCGAACGGCTTCGCGTACTCCGGCGGGACCGGCGCCGACAGCGGCAGCACGGTCGCCTGCGCGAGCAGCGAAGCGGTCGGACGCGTGAGCTCGAAGACGATCGTCTGGTCGTCGGGCGTCTTGATGCCGGCGATCGGGCCGCCCGTCGCTCTCGCCGCGCCGACGACGTCGCCGTAGTAGGTGCTGGCGTAGGGATTCGCGACGTTCGGGTTGAAGCCGCGCTCGATCGCGTACTTGACGTCTCTCGACGTCACCTCGCGGTTCACCGGCGGGCCAAATCTCACCCCGCTGCGGATTCTCACCGTCAGCGTCTTGCCGTCAGGTGAGACCTGCGGCGGGCTGGCGGCGAGGTCGGGCTGGATGTCCGTCGGGTTGTCAGGCGCATACGCGTAGAGCGTGCGCACCGCGGAGGAGAGCAGGTTGAGGTCCAGGGAGCCGTAAGTGATCCCGGGGTCGAGGCTCTGGATGTCCTGACTGGTGAGAAGTGTCAGCGTGCCACCTCTTTGACCTCCCGCGCCGTTATCGACCGTCGCACCCGCCCCACTGTCGTTGTTGCTCGAGCCGCAGGCGCCGAGCGCGAGCACGGCGGCGCAGAGCGCGAAGAGAGGCAGTGCGCGCTTGACGGGTCGCGGCATGGAAAGTCCTTTCGGGGTTCGGGAAAGTGAGATCACCTGAGTCACCGTTCGGCTCTCGGATCGAGCGCGTCACGAAGTCCGTCACCCAGCAGGTTGAATGCAAGCACGGTCAGCAGCAGCGCTGCGCCGGGAAAGACCATGTACCACCACTGCGTGTCGAAGTTGTCGGATGCGTCGGCGATCATCCAGCCCCAGCTCGCCGTCGGCGGGGACACGCCGACGCCCAGGAACGAAAGAGCCGCCTCGAGCAAGATCGTCTGCGGAAGCAGGAGACTTGAGTAGACAATGAGAGGTGCAGTGAGGTTTGGGAGGATCTCGTGCACCACAATGCGCCGGTTCGAGGCTCCCAGAGACCGTGCTGCGACGACGAATTCGCGCTCCCGCAGCGACAGCACCTGACCGCGCACCACACGTGCGATCGACGTCCAGGTGACAAGCGCGATCACGAGGATCACAGTGCGGACGCCTGGCGTTATGGCGCCCGAGACGCAGCCGTTGCCGAGCGAGCAGGCCGAGGCGATCCCGATTCCCAGCAGCAGCACGGGGAACGACAGCATCACGTCGACGAAGCGAGAGAGCAGCGTGTCGACCCAGCCGCGGTAGTAACCGGCGACGAGCCCGACGGTGACGCCGACGAGCACGGCGATGCCGGTGCCGACGATCCCGACCAGCAGCGAGACGCGCGCGCCGTAGACGGTGCGCGCGAACACGTCGCGACCGAGCGGGTCGACGCCGAACCAGTGATCGGCGGTCGGGCCGATCGGCGTGCCGAACATGTCAGTCGCGTTGCGATCCTGCACGTTCGGACCGGGAGCGCCAGCGAGTTTCACGACGAGCGGGGCGAGCAGCGCCACAAGCACGAGCATGACGATCACAGCGAGCGCGACCATTGCGACGCGGTCGGAGCGCAGCCGGCGCCAGAACAGCTGCCACGGCGAACGCTCCATGCCCGCCGCGAAGTCGCGCTCGTAGCGCTCCTCCTGCGCGAGCAGGCCGGGGGCGCCGACGCTCATCGGCGCACCACCTGCATGGGGTGTCGTTCGTCGCTCGTCGCGGCCATGGGCTCAACCTGCCTGTGAACGGGAGTTCGCGCGCGCCAAGCCAACTCCTGTGTGTGATGGAGCTTTCGCACGGCTTCACCGTGATGCTTCGGCGTTGCGTCTGCGCTGCGACGTGCCGTCAGCGCCGGCCGGCGCGCGGCCTGCACGAGCCATGTGCAGTCTGCGCGGCCCACGCGGCGACCCACACGTCGCGGGCGTGTCTCCACTCGTCGTCGAGGCGGCCTTCGACGCGCTCGACCATCTCGAGCCAGGCGAGCGCGCGGTCGTAGTCGCCCTCGCGGGCGGCACGCTCAGCCCACCGCAGCGACTGACGGATCGAGAGGACATGCCGCTCGACGGCCGGGATGCGTCCGGCCGGGGCCGGCCGCGACCGCGCGGGGCGGCGCACGGCCCCGGCGCGCAGTTGGCGATAGGCGTCGCTCAGCGACAGCGCGACGCCGACCGAGGCGGGCAGCAGGTCCACGAGCGCCGAGCCGCGCGGTGCGACGACGACGGCGTGAAAGCTCCCCGGCCGCCCGGCGAAGATCGCGGCGAGCAGCGCCGGCTGCTCCCCGTCCGGATCAATCGCGCTGGCGTCCACAATCAAGCGGCGGCAGCCGCGCTCGAGCAGCTCGGAGATTCGCGTCCACAATCGTCCGGCGAGCGCCACGTCGAGCGGACCGACCAGCGTCAGCGACCGTACGCCATCTTGGAAGGTGTGCGAGCGCCAGTCCGCGCTGCTGCCGGCCGTGGCAAGCTGACCCAGTCCGCCCGCCGGCGAGGTCGATGCCAATCGTGTCATCGCATGCTCCGTCCCCTCGCAGTTTTGAGAG
>DATFPW010000080.1:0-46687 GCA_035264605.1 Conexibacter sp.
GATCTACGCCTCCAGCACCGAACGCACCCGAGCACTTGACGGCTGGCTCTACCGCTATAACCATCACCGCCGACACTCAGCCATCGGCCGACAGACACCCATCACCAAGCTGAACAACCTGCTCGGGACTTACACCTAGCCCTGCTAGACGAGGCCAGGACAGGACACTTGCCCAGAACCGCCTGCGCCACGGGCGATCCCTCCTGCTGCAAGCGGATTTGCAGATCCCCCTTGACACGGGGTCCATAACTTGGCAAGCTGCCCGCCTCATAAGGGTGGACTTGAGCTTGAGGTTCATTTTCACCCCTCATATACGTGATCGGTGCGGCGCCTGGGGAGGTAAAGCGTCACGAAGCGGCGGTTCGCGGTCTCCGCGAACCTCGAAAGGACATCTCGTGGCTCGAATCTCCCAGAACACTCAGTCTCAGCTTCCGGTTGAGGATGGGTTCCTTATAGCCCTTGCAAAGCAGGGAAACCCCGACGCGTACGACCGACTCGTCCGCCGCTACTACGGATTCGTTCGCCTCAAGGCGTCCTCCTACTTCCTCGCCGGCGGCGACAGCGACGACCTCATCCAGGAAGGCCTTGTCGGCCTCTACAAGGCGATCCGCGACTACCGCACCGACCGCGAGTCGAGCTTCCGCAACTTCGCGGAGCTGTGCATCACGCGCCAGATCATCACGGCCGTGAAGACCGCCACCCGCAACAAGCACACGCCGCTGAACCAGTACCTCTCGTTCTCCTCCTCGCCGTCCAGCGCTGCGGGCGAGGGCGAGCCCACCCTCGACGAGGTGATCCCGGGCCCGAGCGTCAACGACCCGGTCAATCAGGTGATCAGCTCCGAGGAGCTGCAGGCGCTCGTCGCCTGTCTCTCGACCGTCCTGTCGGAGCTCGAGTCGCGCGTGCTGTCGCTGTACCTCGACGGTCACTCTTACGAGGACGTCGGCAAGCGGCTCGACTGCGACACGAAGACGGTTGACAACGCGCTCCAGCGCGTGAAGCGCAAAGTCGGCACGCACCTGGCCGCCCGCAACGTGATGCTTTAGCCCTCCTTCAGGGCGGTCAGACTAGGATCCGCGGCATGTCAGTCGTCTTCCTCGTCGTCCTGATCGCCCTCGGCGTCCTGTTGCTGCTCGCGATCATCGGAGCTGCGATGGCTTCGCGCAGAAACGCGCTCGGCGCGATCGCGTTCGAGCAGAGCCTTGCGACCGTCGACCGTCAGCTGGCCGGCGCCGTTGCCGCCGATCACGGCTGGGAGCGCGGGGCGCTCGAAGCGAGCGCGCGCAGCGCCTTTACGGAGAAGCGTCCGGACACGCGCATCGCCGAGCTCGAGCTCGTGCAGATCGTCGATGAGCCCGGGACCGATCAGGACCTCGCCGTCTTCCTCGTCGTCGCTGCGGATGGCGCCGAGAGTCGACTGACGCTCGGCCGCCGCGATGGCGCCTGGTACGCCGCGGCGCTCGAGGACCAGCGCTAGGAACTCGATGGAGGCCGCCCCGACTGCGGGTGGGAATGCGGGTCCGCCGCATGTTGCGCGGCTGCTGATCTCCTGCTCCGATCGGCCAGGCATCGTCGCGGCCGTCTCGCGCTTCTTGTTCGAGCACGGCGCAAACATCCTCGACGCCGATCAGCACTCGACCGATCCGGCGGGCGGCATGTTCTTCATGCGTATGGCCTTTCACCTCGACGGCCTCGACTTGGGCCGTGCCGAGCTCGAGCAGGCGTTCGCAACAGAGGTCGCTGAGCCGTTCGCGATGGAGTGGTCGATCGCCTATGCGAGCGATCGCAAGCGCGTCGCGATCCTCGTCTCGCGCGAGGACCACTGCCTGCTCGACCTGCTGTGGCGCTGGCGCAGCCGCGATCTCGACGCCGACGTCGGGCTCGTGCTCTCCAACCATCGCGCGGTCGAGGAGGACGTCGGGCGCTTCGGCGTGCCGTTCGCGCACGTGCCGATCACGCCCGAGACGAAGCCGCAAGCAGAGGCGACGATGCTCGAGCACCTGTCCGGCCGCTTCGACTTGGTGGTACTCGCGCGCTACATGCAGATCCTGTCGGGTGACTTCCTGGCCGCAGTCGGCGCGCCGATCGTGAACATCCACCACTCGTTCCTGCCCGCGTTCGCCGGTGCGGACCCCTACCGCCGCGCGAGCGAGCGCGGCGTGAAGATCATCGGTGCGACTGCCCATTACGTGACGGAGGACCTCGATGCCGGTCCGATCATCGAGCAGGACGTCGTGCGCGTCAGTCATCGCGACGACGTTGACGCACTCGTGCGGCTCGGCCGGGACGTCGAGCGCACCGTGCTCGCGCGTGCGGTCCAGCGCCATCTCGAAGATCGCGTGCTCGTGCACGAGAACCGCACGGTCGTCTTTTGATCGGGCACCATTGAGCGTGCAATGGCCTACCGCCTGAGCATTGCGGACGACGTCCCGAGCAGCGTGCGGACCTGCGCACGCGAGCAGCTCGCGGGCGCGGTCGAGCGGCTCGAGCGTGCGGATGAGGATCCCGTCAAGGCCGTGCACGAGGCGCGCAAGCACCTCAAGAAGACGCGCGCGCTGCTGCGGCTTGTGCGTCCTGCACTCGGCAAGCGCGCCTACCGGAGCGAGAACGACACGCTGCGCGACGCCGGCCTTGCACTTTCCGGAACGCGCGACGCCGACGTGGTCGTACAGACCGTCGGCAAGCTGGCTGACCACGCCGCGGGACGTCTGCCGGCCGACACCTTCGACCAGCTGCGCGACGCGCTCGCCGCGGAAGCCGCGGCGGCACGGGGCGTCGCTGACGGCGAGCGAGTCCCCGCGCTCGCGAACGTGATCGAGCTGCTGCGCGCCGCCGTGCTCCGCGTCGAGACATGGCCGTTGGACGAGGCCGACTGGGAGACGGTGCTCGCCGGCATCGCGCGGACCTACTCGCGCGGTCACGACGCCTTCGCCGTCGCACGCGACACCCCCGAGCCCGAGCTGCTGCACGCCTGGCGCAAGCGCGCGAAGGACCTCTGGTACCACCAGCGTCTGCTGGCGCCCGCGTGGCCCGACGTGCTCGGGGCGCAGGCCCACGCGGCGCACTCGCTCACCGAGCTGCTCGGCGACGACCATGACCTGGCCGTGCTGGCCGCGCGCCTCTCCAGCGACACACTGCCGCTCCCACCGGTGGTCGACGCCGACCGCGCCGCGCTGCTCGCGCTCATCGAGCACCACAGCACTGAGCTGCGCACTGCTGCCACACAGCTCGGCTTCCGCATCTACGCCGAGGCGCCGAAGCCCTTCACCCGCCGCCTCGCCCGCTACGTTCACGTCGCAGTGGCGGAGCAACGCACGGACCTCCCGGGATGAGACCCGTCTGGCTCGCCGCCGCGGCGCTGCTGCTGGCGTATGTGATCTGGCGCCGTCGCCGGCTGGAGCCCACGCTGCTCGTCGGCGGAGCGCTCGCCGCGGTCGCGATGGGCGCCTACGGATTCGGCCTGTTCGAGCTGCCGAATCTCGACGAGCTGCTGCAGGACGTCGGCTCGACGCTCGGCGCCTGGACGTATCTGCTGGTCGGGGTGCTGTGCTTCCTCGAGAGCGGCGCGTTCCTCGGACTGCTCGTGCCGGGCGAGACGGCGATCGTCGTCGGAGGATTCGTCGCCGGACAGGGCGAGATCGACATCATCCTGCTGATCGCGATCGTGTGGACGACCGCCGTCGCAGGTGACCTCGTCAGCTTCACGCTCGGACGCCGCCTCGGCCGCGACTTCCTCGTCAAGCACGGCCCGCGCTTCCAAATCACGGAGGAGCGGATCCAGCACGTCGAGCAGTTCTACGATCGCCACGGCGGCAAGGCCGTCTTCCTCGGGCGCTGGGTCGGTCTCGTGCGCGCCGTCTCGCCGTTCCTCGCCGCCTCCTCCGGCATGCCGCTGCGGCGCTTTCTGCCCTACGACATCCTCGCTGCCGGGGCGATGGGGACGCTCTTCTGCCTGATCGGCTACATCTTCTGGCACTCGCTCGACAAGGTGCTGGAGATCGCGAGAAAGGGCCTGCTGGCACTCGGGATCACGATTACGCTCGTCGTCGGGATCGTCGCGGCGGTGCAGTGGCTGCGCAAGCAGGAGAATCGCCGGAAGCTGGAGGCCTGGTTCGCAGCGCACGAGCGCACGCCGGTGCTCGGGCTGGCGATCCGCGGCGGCCGCGTCGCCGGCCATCGCCTCGCACGGCCGGCGCGCTTCGTGTGGGACCGCCTGACGCCCGGCCAGCTCGGACTGGAGCTGACGACGCTGTTGTCGGTTGCGGCGGTCGGCAGCTTCGTCTTCTTCGGCTACTTGATCGCGATCGACCCGGTCACGGAGCTGACGGCCGGCGACCGGCGCGGCGTGCGCTGGTCGAACGCGCTCGAGACCGGTTGGCTGACCGACCTCGCGAAGGTCCTCACGCATCTCGGGGCGCTGCCCATTGCGGGCGGCGCGCTCGTGGTCACGGCGCTCGTGCTGATGTGGAGACGGCACCGGCTGGAGGGGCTCGCGCTGCTCGGCGGTCTCGCACTCACCTACGTGGGAGTGCACGTCACGAAGGCGGCGTTCGCGCGCCCCCGACCGCTCGACCCGCTCGTGGACCCGACAGGCTTCGCCTACCCCTCCGGCCACGCGGCCTACGCGGTCTGCTGGGTGGCGGTCGCGGTCGCGCTGCGCCACGCGTTCCCGCGGCTGGCGGTGCAGGCAGGCTTGCTGATCGCGGGGATCGTCATAGCCGTCGTCGTCGGGCTCACGCGCATCTACTTGCGCGCCCACTGGTTCTCGGATGTCGCCGGCGGCTGGGGACTCGCGGCGACCTGCTTCGCGCTGGTCGGAATGATCGCCCTCGTCGCCGGCTACCTGCGCGGCGGCGACGACGCCCGCACCGGCGAGGCGCTCAGCGCGCGCTGAGCGTGCGCCGCAGCAGCAGGCCGCAGACGACCGCGAGCACCGCGGCGAGGAACGGAATGAAGCCGCCGATCACGCCGGCGATCGCGAGCACGATGCCGACGACGGCGATCACGCCGAGGCCGCCGGTCGCGATGGTGAGACGGTAGGCGCGCTGCTCGCGCTGACGGCGTGAGAGACGGGAGGGGGGACGACGATCGATCTCGCTCATGCGGACATCATCGCAGGCCCGCCGCTGCCGGCCGGCGCAACCCTGTGAGCGCACTATTAGACTCCGGCAGGTGAGCTGGTTTGCGGTTCCACGCGGCTGGGTCGAGAGCTTCGGCGACATTGCCCGCTTCACGGCACAGTGCTTCCGAGAGGTGTACGGCGGCCGCGTCTTCCGCTTCTTCGGCGAGGCGCTGCGCCAGTCCGGGCTGCTGATCCTCTCCTCAACGCTTGTCATCTGGGGTCTGGTGTTCATCATCGGCCTGCAGTGCGGGATCGAGGGCGCGTACTTCACCCGTGCGGCCGGCACACCTGCGTATTCGGGCGTCTTCACGGCTTGGTGCGACCTGCGCGAGCTCGTCCCGTACGCATTCGGCTACATGATGGCCGCGAAGGTCGGGACCGGCATCGTCGCGGAGATCGGCTCGATGCGGATCACCGAGGAGATCGACGCGCTCGAGGTGATGGGCATCAGCTCGATGACGTTCCTGTGCGGGACACGCCTGCTGGCCTCCTGGATGGTGTTGCCGTTCGTCTACGTCGGCGGCGTCGGAGCGGCGTTCATCGCGTCGTACCTCGCGGTGGTGATCCAGATCCACGAGGTGTCGCCTGGCGGCTACGACCTGATCTTCTGGGCCTTCCAGAACCCGACCGACCTGCTTTACAGCATGCTGAAGGGCGCCTTCATGGCGACGGGGATCGTCATCGTCGGGTGCTACTACGGCTACACGGCGGGTGGGGGGCCCGTGGGCGTCGGCACGGCAACGGCGAAGTCGATGGTGCTGAACATCGTCTACGTCCACCTCATCGGCATGCTGGGCACCCAGTTGTTCTGGGGTGCCAACCCGCGCGCTCCGATCGGCGGATGACCGGCGCGGCTGGCCGCCCCGACCGCATCACTGACCAGGAGGGGTTGGCGAAATCCCCGCGGCGTCTGGCGGAGGGCGACGCTGCGCGGATACTGCGTCCTCGGTCGTCGCAATAGCGCTGCTATTGCTTCCTCCCTGCGTCCTTGTCCCGCTTGGTCGCCCATCCGCCAGCCGCTCACGCGGATTTCGCCAACCCCTACTAGCCTGCCCGGCCGTGCCGAGATCGGACGAGCATGCGCGGCAAGCGCTCGGAACTGCGCCGCTCGTCGCTTGGGCGTGCCTGGCGATCGCCCTGCTCGTGCTGCTGCGCGTGTGGCAGGGCGACGCCTACTGGGAGTACTCGGACGGCGTGTACGCGCTGACCGGCCGGCTCGTGCTGCACGGCTCGGACCTGTACCGCGAGGTCGCTGCGGCTCAGCCGCCTCCCATCTACTACGCCGGCGCAGGGATCCTCGCGTTCGGCGACTCGGTGGCGATGCTGCGCGCTGGGCTGAGCGTCGTCGCCCTCGTCACGTCGCTGCTCGTCCTGCTGTGCGTGTGGCGGCTCACAGCCTCGCGGCCGGCGGCGGTGATCGCCGGGCTGCTGGCGCTGGTGACGCCGTGGGCGCTGCGTGAGCACGCACAGCTGGTGCCGGAGACGTTCGCAGCGCCGCTCGTGCTGGGAGCAGCGCTGGCGGGCAGTCGCAGCGGGCGGGGCGCAACGCTCGCCGGCGCGCTGGCCGCGCTCGCGGTCGCCTTCAAGCTCGCGTTCGTGCTGCCGGCGCTCGCCGTGCTGCTGGCAGCTCGGCACCGCGGGAGAGCCTTGCTGGCCGCGGCGGTCGCCGGCGTTGTGCTGGCGGCCGGATTCCTGCTCGCCTTCGGCGGGCCGCTGTTCGACGGGGCCGTGCGGGCGCAGCGGCAGACCGGCACGTCCGGACTCCACTACGTCGCCGGCCTGTGGGCGCAGGCCGGCTGGAACCTCGTGCCACTGCTCGCCTGCGCGGCGCTTGCCTGGCCGGTGTGGCGATCAGCGACATCGGAGGCCGTGCGGGTACTGCTGCGCACGCTCGCTGCGGCCGCGTTCGGCTCACTCCTGCTCCTGCTGACGTTGTTCAAGCACGGCAGCTACCTGACGGTTGTGCTCGTCGCCGAGCCGCCGCTGCTGTGTCTCGCGGCTGCGGGTGTCGTGACGGCTCTGCGCGAGGGCGCGATCGGCCGCTTGACGCTCGCGGGCGCCGCGACCGTGCTTGCGGCGATCGAGGTCGGCTCGCTGTTTGCCAGCCCGGCGGATCCCAGTCTCTTCGCGCGTCCGCTCGCGGCCTCGGGCCCGTCATGGACGCTGTCGCCGGCGCAGGTTCGACAGGAGGTTGCTGTGCGGCGAGCTTGCCCGAGCGGCGTCGCCTCGAGCGGGCCGCCGTACCTTGCGTTCGCGGCTGGTCGCCGCATCGCCGGCGACCAGCCGGATCAGTTCATCGTTGCGAACGCGGCGATCCTGGCCCGCTTCCGCCGCGCCGCGGAGCTCGATCAGCCGCGCTGTCCGTGACCCGGACAGGAGCTGGGGGCCGCGATTACCAGACGGTGGTGCGTGCGTCGTACCCGCGGATCGCCTCGTCGCGCGTGACGAGACGCGATCGCGCCGCCTGTGCGGTCGCGTAGATGAAGCGGTCGGCGGGGTCTCCCGGGAAGCCGCCACCATCGAGCAGGCCTGCTGCAACGGCGACGTCGGCTGTGAGCGGATGCTGCCGCACGCGCGCGGGAGCGAGCGCCTGTCTGACCCATGCGCTCACATCGCGGTCGAGCGAGATGCGTCTGCGCCTGACGAGCATCGCCAGCTCCCATGCGCTGATGGCGGAGACGCCGATCGTCTCGGCCTCGTCGATCGCCCGGCGGGCGGCACGGGAGAGCCGCGCGGGCTCCGCAAGCCACCACAGCCAGACGTGCGTGTCGAGGACGATCACGACTGCACATCCCATGTGACGTCGAGCGGTGCGACCAGCTCGTCGTCGGACACATGGAACGTCACGGAGCCCGCGAGCGGTTGCGGCTCGTCGATTGCGACGAGCCGCGCGACGGGGCGACCCCGTTTCGTCACGACGATCTCCTCGCCGGTGAGGGCGACGTCATCGAGCAAGGCGAGGCAGCGGGCCTTGAACTGGCTGGCGGTGATGAGTTGCATGACCATGGTCACATTAGCATGGTCATATACATTTGCAAGTGCGGTCATGAATGTCTGAGGTCGGCACGGCGAGAGATTCGTCCTCTTGGACAATCGATCAGGCGCTAGCCTCGCCGCATGATCGTCACCAGCGCCGTCCGCGACTACCTCGACACGACGCGTCCGCCCGCCGACACGCTGCTCTCCGAGATGCAGGCGCACGGCGCGCGGGAGCGGATCCCGATCCTCGACGCGCAGAGCGGCGCGCTGCTGCACGTGCTCGCACGAGCGATCGGCGCTCGCCGCGTGATCGAGGTCGGCACCGCGATCGGCGTCTCGACACTGCACCTCGCGCGGGCGCTGCCGGCCGGGGGAGAGCTCGTCTCGTTCGAGATCGATCCGGAGCGCCATGCGGCTGCGCAGCGCTATCTGGACCGGGACGGGCTGGCAGCCGATGTCGACCTTCGGCTCCAAGACGCGCGCGCCGGACTCGCGGAGCTGACGGGCCCCTTCGACCTCGCGTTCCTCGATGGAGTGAAGGCCGAGTACGAGGACTATCTGGCGCTCGTCGTCCCCCTGCTGCGGCCCGGTGGGCTCGTGGCGGTCGACAACGTGCTGATGTCCGGCACGGTTGCGGAGAACCGCAGCGACGGCCACTGGACCGACGAGCAGATCGCGCGGGCGCGCGCATTCAACGAGCGACTGCTCGACCATCCGCAGCTCGTCGCGACGATCACGCCGGTCGGCGATGGGATCGCGCTCGCGGTGCGGCGCTGAGCCAGGACGTCAGCGAGCCGCCGTCGGCGGCGACACAGTGCGCGCGGCGCCAGGTCGCTCGCCGAGCGCCTCCGCAGCAGCAGGCGCGAGCGGATCCCGAGCTGCCGCGCACGGCCGGCTGTCTGCCTGCCCGTCTGGACGGTCGCAGACGCGGCTACTACGAGGCGGGCGGGCTCCTGCCCGAAGGGCGGCGGCTCGGCGATCCATGGCGAGTTCGAGTTCAACCAGGGCATGAGAGCGGTGGCCGAACAGTCGGTGGTGTGCTGAGGTGTCCGGACATGGGCCGGCTGATCTACTCGGCGATCGCATCGCTCGACGGCTACGTGGCGGACGAGCGCGGGGCGTTCGACTGGGCGGCGCCCGACGACGAGGTGCACCGCTTCGTCAACGAGCTCGAACGTCCGGTCGGCACCTACCTCTACGGGCGCCGGATGTACGAGGTGATGGTGGCATGGGAGACCATGCCCACCTCCGCCGATCAGTCACCGGTCGTGCGGGACTTTGCGGAGCTCTGGCGCGCGGCTGAGAAGGTCGTGTACTCCACCACGTTGGAGACGGCGACTAGTGCGCGGACGCGGATCGAGCGGACCTTCGATCCCGAGGCCGTCGGTCGGTTGAAGGCGCGCGCTGAAGCAGACGTCACGGTCGGCGGTCCAGATCTCGCCGGCCAGGCGCTCGCTGCCGGACTCGTCGACGAGGTGCAGCTGTTCCTCTCGCCGGTCGCGGTGGGCGGTGGGAAGCAGGCGCTGCCGGGCGGCGTCCACGTCGAGCTGGAGCTGCTCGACGAGCGCCGGTTCGATAACGGCATGGTTTACCTGCGCTATCGTCACGCGCACTGACGCGATCCCCTCCCGTGACGCGTCGTCACGAAGCGTTCAGCCCGAGCTGAGCTTCGGCCGAGCAACGACCGGCTTCTGTACACGTAGCGCGTAGCTGCGTCGTCCGTTGGGCGCATCCGCCCATACCCACACCGAGGATGGACCGACATGGCTTCGAACGGCAAGAAGAAGACGACGATGGCAAAGCTGACGCGCGAGACCAAGCTCCGCGAGCGTCGGCTGGACAAGCAAGCCAAGAAGGATGCGCGGAAGCGGGCGGCGGCAGATCCCGCCGCACACCTCGCGGCGGTGGCCGACGACTCGCCCGACGGCGGTGAGCACCTGCCGACCGGCATCGCAGAGGAGGAGAGCCGGGAACGGGGATCGAACCCGTGACCTCCGCTTTACAAGAGCGGCGCTCTGCCAGCTGAGCTATCCCGGCGTGACCGGCTCAGCGTAAAGGATCGGCGTCGCTCAGCCGGCGGGTGCTGAGCCGTCCATGCCCGTCGATGCGCGAGCGCGCAGCCGCTCCTCGTAGACACGGACGACCTCGGACAGCGGCACGTCGAGCCCGCGGGCGATGCCGACCAACGCGGCGAACGAGGGCACGATCTCGCCGCGCTCGATCTGGCCGACGTACTTGCGGCCAACGCCTCCGATCCCGGCGACGCGCTCCTGGGAGAGCTGCTGGCGGGCTCGGATCTCGCGGATCGCGGCGGCGAGCGCCCGCAGCTCGGCGTCGATGGTTGGAGGCACCGCGGGAACTCTTGTGTGGTTCCGGGTTGCTTTCCACCCGCCAGAGCGGTCAAAATGTGTCGTGCAGGGGGTATTTTCCCCTGTTGAAGGGGTCCGGAGGCGTCCCCCGGCTCAACCTCGGCGCGCCGCGCGGATCCCCGGCTGACGAGCCCGCCACCCCCAGTGGGCTCGGCACGACAGCGCCCCGGCTTCCGAGCCGGGGCGCTCGCGTGCTTCACGCAGCCGAGATCGGCGCCTCTGCGGGCTGCTGGTTGAGCCGCCGCTCGAGCTCTCCCAGCACGATGCCGAACAGCAGGTGCCGCCACGTCGCCTGTGCCAGGGCACGGCGATTGCCGGTCAAGCCAGGCAGGTCGTCGCGGGCAGGATGGAAGCGGTCGCTCAGGCGTCCGAGCGGCCACAGCCCGAAGTTCTCCACCTGCACGACGAGCGGCGCGCCGAGCGCTCGCGGGACGCCGCCGCGCGCGAGCGCCGGCCCCACCACGCCGGCATAGATCGCTCCGAACACCGCCCCGTTCTGCACGTGCAGCAGGAGCCCGGCGGGATACCAACGCGTGCGGCCGGCGTGCGGCAGCACGGCACGCCCGAGCAGCTCGACGTCGTCGTAGTCACAGCGCAGGGCACGCTTGTCGAGCGGCTGCTGGAGCGCCCACACGCCCGCGGCGATCCCGCCGGCCAACGCGCCTCGCAGCATCCGTCTGGGTTCGAGCACCATCGCCGCGACTGTAACGCGATCGCCGGCCGAGGGTACGTAACGCGGAATGGATCTCGAGCGACTGCATCGGCGTGCACGCGATCGCGGCGTGAACCCGATCGTGTACTGGCTGGCCCGCGCGGTCCTGCAGCCGTTCTTCCATCTCTACTTCCGCCTCTCCCGCGTCGGACGTGAGCACATCCCGGCCGATGGCCCGGTGATCTTCGCGGCCAACCACCGCAGCTTTCTCGACCCGTTCGTGATCGGCACGATGATGCGGCGGCCGATCTACTACGTCGCCAAGAAGGAGCTGTTCCAGAATCGCCTGCAGGGCTGGTTCCTGAACGCGCTCGGCGCCTTCCCGGTCGACCGCGGCAACGCCGACCAGGACATGGTCGACACCGCCAAGGCGATCCTCGCCCGCGGCGACTGCGTGCTGATCTTCCCCGAGGGCACGCGCGTGCGGCCCGGCCCGCCCGGCTCCGCCAAGCGCGGCGTCGGCCGGCTCGCGCTCGAGACGGGCGTACCGGTCGTCCCGATCGCCGTGATCGGCACGACGGACATCCGCCGCGGCTGGCGCGTCCGCCCGAGAAAGGTGCGCACCCGTGCCGGGCGTACGCTCACGTTCCCGCATGTCGAGTCGCCGTCGCGCGAACTCGCGCAGGCCGTCACCGACCGCATCTGGCCGTGCGTGATGCTGCAGTGGGAGTGGCTTGGCGGGATCTCGCCGCTGCGTCGCGCGGCTGTCGTCGGCGCCGGTGCGTGGGGGACGGCGCTGGCCATCGCGTTCGCACGCGCGGGCCTCGACGTCGAGCTTGGCTGCCGCTCGCGTGAGCAGGCGGAGGCGCTGCGCACGACCGGCGAGAACGAGCGCTATCTGCCGGGCGTCGCGCTGCCCGAGCGCGTCAGACCGTGTCATGCCGCTGAGCTGGAGCTGGCGGTCCATGACCTCGTCTGCCTCGCCGTCCCTGCGCGTGACCTGCCGGCGGTGCTCGGTGCGCATGGCAGCGAGATTCCCCAGCGGGCCGGCGTGCTCGTCGTCTCGAAGGGGCTCGTCCCGCCACTCGGCACGCTCCCGTCGGCCTATGCGGCGGAGCGCGTCCATGCGCGCACCGTCGCTGCGCTCGCTGGTCCCTCGCACGCGGCCGACGCGCTCGAGCACGGCGCCTCGGTCGTGCTCGCAGCGCATGACGACGCATTCGCGCACGAGCTTGCGAGCGTGCTCGCGAGCGCCGGCTTCGACGTGCAGACGACGCGCGACGTCGCCGGGGTCGAGCTCGCCGGCTGCGCGAAGAACGCCGCTGCGCTTGCCGCCGCGGCTGCGGCGACCGCCGGCCCCAACGTCGCCGGCGCCGCCGCCGGCAAGGTCTTCTCGGAGATCGACGAGCTTGCGCGCCGCCTCGGCGCAGCGCCCGACACGTTCGCCGGACTCGCCGGCGCAGGCGATCTCGTCGCGACCGTCGTCGCCGACGGCAGCCGCAACCGGCGCGCCGGAGAGCTGCTTGCCCAAGGCATGCCGGCGGTGGAGATCGGGCCGGCGCTCGGCCACACGGCGGAGGCGGTCGACACTGTGCCGCTGCTCGCCGCGCTGCTGCTCGAGGCGCAGCTGTCCGCCCCTGCGACGCTCGGGCTCGCGGCGCTCGTCGAGGGCAGCATCGAGCACGAGCACTGGACCGCGGCGATCACCCAGCCAAACCGCCGGCCGCGAAGGGCCCGCGCCGCCTGAGAAGGGGGATACTGCAGATGCGGTGTCCGATCTCGAGCCTCTGCCCAAGTCCGAGCTGGACCGCAGCTTCTCCGAGCTGTACCGCACGCACCTGCGCGACGTCTACTCCTACGCCTACTACCGGGTCGGGAACCACCACGACGCGGAGGACCTCACCGAGCAGACGTTCCTGCAGGCCTATCGCCACTACGAGCGCGCGCTGCGCGAGTCCGACGGCCGTCCGCTGCGTCCGTGGCTCATCCGCATCGCGCACAATCTCGCCGCCAACTACTACCGCGATCGCGCCCGCAGGCCCGAGTCCGCGATCGAGGACGCGGCTGTGATCAGCGCGCCGCACACGACCGAGACGCTTGTCGAGGGGCGCGAGGAGCTGGAGCAGATTCTGGCCGGCATCCAAAGACTGCCCGACGACCGTCGCGAGGCCTTGATCATGCGCTTCGCGTTGGGCATGGACAACCGCGAGATCGCGCGCGCGCTCGGACGCAGCGACGGCGCGACGAAGGTTCTCTTGCATCGCGCGATCAAGCAGCTGGAGGGGATCGTCGGGGAGAACGGCCCTGGGGTCGGCGGAAATCGCATCGAGGCCGCGGTCAGATGAGCACGACCGAGTTCGAAGCTCGCCTGCGCGCGGCGCTGCAGCCGGTCGAGCCGCCGGAGGACCTCCCGCTGCGGCTCGAGCGCACGCTCGTCGAACTGCGCGAGCTGGCCGCCGACGAGCTGGAGGCGTGGGAGCTCTCGGCGATGCGCGACCCGCGCAACTGGGCGCGCCCGGCAGCGGCCGCGGTCGTCGGCGCGGGCGCTGGCACCGCACTGGTGGTGCTGCGTGTGCGCAGCCGCCACCGTCGCCGCAGGGCCCAGTCCGCCAACGTGCTCGACTTGGCCGAGCGCACGGTCCGGGATCTGGCCGACGAGGCTCGTAGGCTGCTTCCCGGCGGCGACTGACCGTGACGTCGCCGGAGGCGGTCGCTTGCGATCGCCGGACGGCGAAAAAGCGGAAAGGTCGGCGGCGGTCGCTTGCGATCGTCGATCGGCGGAGAGCCGATGCGCCGCACACTGGTCCGGTGCGCTGATCCGCTCAGCGGCGGGCCGCGTAAACCCAGTGACCGATGCCCGACCGCCACGCCGCCCACCGCCCGTCCTTCCGCGACCTCGCCGACGAGGACCTCATGCAGCTCGTGCAGCGTGCGGAGGCGTCGGCGTTCGAGGTCGTCTACGACCGCCACGCCGGCGCGGCCTTCTCGCTCGCCTATCGCATGTGCGGCGCGCGGCAGCTCGCGGAGGAGGTCGTGCAGGAGGCGTTCCTGTCGATCTGGCGCAGCGGAGCCCGCTATGACCGCCACCGCGGCAGCGTGCGCACGTGGATCCTCGGGATCACGCACCACCGCGCGATCGACACCCTGCGCCGTGGCGTTGTGCAGGACCGACACCGCGCCTCCGACGAGGGCATCGAGGAGCGCTTCGAGGCGGCCGACCGTACCGACGTCGAGGTAGCCCGGCGCGAAGAGGCGCTGGAGGTGCGCGGCGCGCTCGACGTGCTCCCCGACGAGCAGCGCCGTGCGATCGAGCTGGCTTACTACGGCGGCTTCACGCAGAGTGAGATCGCCGAGATGCTCGGTGTCCCGATCGGCACCGTGAAGGGCCGCATGCGGCTCGGCATGGAAAAGATGCGCGATCGGCTCGAGCCGGCGGAGGTGCTCCCGTGAGCGAGCGCTGCCAACACGCCGACACGGTCGCCGCCTTCCTGCTTGGGGCGCTCTCCGACGCGGAGAAGCGCGACTTCCAGGTGCACATGGCTTCCTGCGCGCAGTGCCGCGAGGACGTCGCGAGCCTGCGCCTCGTCGCCGACGCGCTCCCGCTCGCGGTTCCGCCGGTCGCACCGCCGCCGCAGTTGCGCGATCGCCTGATGGAGACTGTCCGTGCCGAGGCCGACGTCCTGTCGGCCGCAGGCCCGGCCGCCGACAAGCCGCAACCGCAGCGCCGCCGCCGCTTCGAGTTCTCGTTCGGCCGTCCGCTGGCGATCGCAGGCGCCGCCGCGGCGCTCGTCCTCGGCGTCGCGCTCGGCCTCGGGATCGGCGCGGCGACGAACGACGACCAGACGAAGACGCAGACCGTCGTCCAGGTGCGCACCGTGCAGGCGAGAGTCGATGCGGCCGCCGCGCCGCGCGGCGCCGCGGTGATCGTCATGCGCAACGGCGTTGCGACGCTGCGCGTGACCGGGCTTCCCGCGCCTCCGAAGGGCAAGGTCTACGAGGTGTGGCTGCTGCGCCGCGGTGCCGCCGCCCCGTCGCCGACCGACGCGCTCTTCAGCGTGAGCACGCGCGGCAGCGGCCGCGTCGCGCTGCCGAGCGTCGTCGGCGTCGAGGCGGTGCTCGTGACCGCCGAGCCTGACGGCGGCAGCCAGGCGCCGACCTCGCAGCCGTTCATCAACGCGGCGCTGTAGGCCCGCCTGGCAGCAGATCGCCTTACGGCGACGTTACGTCCGGCTGCTACCGTCCGCGCCGCAATGCCCACCTGCTACCGCCATCCCACGCGCGAGACGGGCGTCGCCTGCTCCAACTGCGACCGGCCGATCTGCACGGACTGCATGACGTCGACGACCGTCGGGATGCGCTGCCCCGAGTGCGCGAAGCAGCGCACCCGCGTCGTCCAGGCCCGCGCGATGACTTCCGCGGCCCCGGTCGCAACGCAGGCGATCATCGCGATCAACGTGATCGCGTACCTCGCGGAGATCGCCACCGGCAGCGGCTTCGGCAGCGTCGGCGGGACCGTGTACGAGAAGGGTGCGCTGTTCGGCCCACTGCTTCAGTACCAGGACGAGTACTGGCGGCTCGTCACGACCGGCTTCCTGCACGCGAGCTTCTTCCACGTCGCGTTCAACATGGTGTTCATCTGGTTCATCGGGCGTTCGCTCGAGCCGGCGATCGGCTCGGCGCGCTTCGTCGTCGCCTACGCCACGTCGCTGCTGTGCGGCTCGCTCGGCGTGATGCTGCTGGAGTTCGACTCGGTCGCGGTCGGCGCCTCCGGCGCGGCCTTCGGCCTGATGGGCGCGCTGATCGTCGAGGCGCGCTCGCGCGGCATCGACCTGTGGTCGACCGGCCTGATCCAGATCGCGCTGCTGAACTTCGCCTTCACCTTTATCGGCGCGAACATCGCGATCGGCGCGCACCTCGGCGGTTTCGTCGGCGGCATCCTCGTCGGCGTGATCTACGACCAGTGCGACCGCCGTCGGCTGCCGCGCGCGGTCTCGCTCGCTGCGGCCAGTGCTCTCGGGCTGGCCGCCGTGGTCGCCTCGATCGCGATCGCCAGCGGGCACGCTTAACGAGCGGCGGCGGCGCTCTCGCGCCGCCGCCGGATACGGATAGCTAGAAGCCGCTGCCTAGTGGCAGAGGATGTTCGTGTCGGAGGCCGAGGTCGCCGACAGGCCGGTGTCCGTGTTGAACGAGAAGTCCGCGTGGATCGGCGCCTTGCCGCTTCTCGGGCACTTGAACGCCTCGATGTAGCCGCGTCTGACTCCTCTGACGACGCGCGTCAGACCGGTCGTCACGTCAATGCTACGGACGACGATCGGGCCGTCGAGGATGTTCTGCAGCTCCGTCGGGACCGGGCTCGTCAACGTGTAGCCGTATTTGCCCGATGTCTTCTTCAGCGGCGCCGAGAACGTCTTGTTGATGAGCGCCGGCGTGATGATGCTCACGTTGAACGTGATGCTTCTGCCGCCGGGACCATTGAAGAGCGTGAGTCTGCCGCTCGAGGTGACACCGAGGTCGACCGCGGTGCCCTTGGCGATGCCGCTGCCGATCTTCGAGCCTCTCGGGCAGGCGCTGAGGCGGTTGCGCGCTCTCACGAGCGTTGCGACGCTGCACGATGGGAACAGTTCGCCATGCGGCGCGCCGACGCCGGAGGGGAACTTCACAACCACCTTCTCCAGCCGGTAGCGGCTGCCGGCGGGATGGTTGATCTTGATCCCGAACTTGAGGGTGATCGGCATCCCATGTCTGTTCGTGAGCCCTCTCACGAGATGGTTCGGTGAGACGCTCGACGTGATCGACGTCGTGAGTCCGGGTGCCTCGGCCCCCGTCGCCGCCCCGGCGACGATGAGGGTGGCGGCCGCCGCAGCGGCCGCGATACGTCCTACGCGGATGGATTGCATCCGACGATGGTAAACGTGGTTGTACCGGCTCGTCCAGGGGGAAGTGAACGCGCCGTCAGAGCTCGACTACGAGCGGATTGCGGGCCGCAACTTCGGGTATCGACTCGGGTTGCAGCACATGAGCGAGCAACTCCAGCCCGTCGATCAGTCGCGGCCCGGGACGGGAGAAATAGCCGGCTGCGTCGACTGCGACGATCTGCCCGGCTCCGAGCGCGGCGAGCTTCTCTCCATAAGCCAGCGCCTCGGCGTGCGCGCGCTCCGCGTCGTACCCGCAAGGCATCGCTACGACGATGTCCGGCTCGCTCGCGGCGACCTCGTCCCAGGAGCGTCGTTCGGAGTGCTCGCCGGGCATCCCCAGCACGTCGATCCCCCCAGCCAGCTCGATCAGCTGAGGCGTCCAGTGGCCCGCGACGTAGACCGGATCCAGCCACTCGAGTGCGACGACGCGTGGCCGGCGGGCGTCGCGCACGGCCAGACGCACGCGGTCGATGCGCTCGGCGGCGTCGTTCACCAGCTCGACGCCGGCGTCTCTGCAACCGGTCGCCTCCGCGAGCGTGCGCACGTCGCCCAGCACCTCGCCGAGCGTGTGGGGGTCGAGCGAGATCACCTGCGGGTGCGTCTCGAGCTCGTCGGCGATCGCCTTCACGTCGTCGTACGAGACCGCGCACACCGGGCACAGCGCCTGCGTGACGATCAGATCGGGCCGCAGCTCGTGCAGCGCCTCGGCGTCGAGCTCGTAGATCGCCTCGCCCTGGTCGGTGCGGGCACGCACGGCGGCGTCGATCTGCCCGGCGGTGAGGTCCTGCGGCAGCGCGTCGCGCGTGACCTTTGGCAGCTCCAGCGCCGCAGGCGGATAATCACACTCATGAGTGACAGCGATGACCTCATCGCCGAGTCCCAGCGCGAACAGGATCTCCGTCGCGGACGGGACGAGGCTTACGATCCGCATGGCAACCGCCTCGGGTCGAGCTCGATCATGGGAGGGACGATATGTCACTGCTGAGCGACGAGCAGGTCACGAGCGGCCTGGAGGGCACCGAGTGGCGGCGCGAGGGCGAGACGATCGTGCGTGACCGACGCTTCACCGACTTCGGCGCGGCGATCGCGTTCGTGGAGCGCGTGGCCGAGGTCGCGGAGTCAGCGAACCACCACCCCGACATCCTCGTCCACGGTTGGAACAAAGTGCGTCTGACGCTCTCGACCCACTCCGAGGGCGGCATCACCGCTGCCGACCTGGCACTCGCAGAGCAGCTCGATGGTGTCGGGTGACGCCTGGGGCGACTGCTACGGTTCCGCTCACCAGTCGATGAGCGACGACGACGACCTGTCCCGAAGTAGCGGCCCACACGTCGCCGCGGTGAAATGACCGCGCTGCTGCTCGTCGGCCTGCTGCTGCTGGTCGCGATCAACGGCTTCTTCGTGGCGGCGGAGTTCGCGCTCGTGCGCGCCCGCCGCTCCCGTATCGAGGAGGCCGCCTCGCAGGGCGAGGCCGGTGCGAGAGTCGCGCTCGCCGAGCTGCATGAGATCACCGAGTACCTGTCGGCCTGCCAGCTCGGCATCACGCTCGCCTCGATCGGCATCGGCTTCCTCGGCGAGCCGGCGATCGCAGTGCTGATCGAGCCGATCTTCGGCGGGCTCTCGCACGGCGCCGCCGCCGCGATCTCGATCGCGATCGCCTACCTGATCGTGACGGCCGTCCACATCACGGTCGGGGAGCAGGTGCCGAAGGTGTGGGCGATCCAACGCGCCGACCGCACGGTGCAGTGGATCTCGCGGCCGCTGCACATCTTCGCGCGTGTCTTCCATCCCTTCGTGGTGCTGCTCAACCGCGCCTCCAACGGCATCCTCCGGCTGCTGAGAGTCGACCCCGACTTCGGCGACGAGGCCGCTGGCGGGACGCCCGAGGAGCTGAAGCTGCTGATCGCCGAGTCCTACACCGGCGGCAAGCTCGACGCGGGGGAGGCGGGGATGCTCGCCGGCGTCTTCCACCTGCACGAGCAGGAGGCGCGGCAGGTGATGACGCCGATTCCGGCGGTCGTCACCGTCGACGTCTCGGAGAGCGCCGAAGCCGCGCTGAAGCGCTGCGTCGAGTCGGGGCACACGCGGTTGGTCGTGACCGAGGACGAGAACACCGACCGCATCAAGGGCCTCGTGCACGCCAACTCGCTTGCGCGGGTGCTGATGCAGGACGGTCCGGACGCCTCGATCGCCGGCCTCGTACGCGATGCGCCGATCGTGCCGGAGACGAAGCCGCTCGACGACCTGCTCGCGGACCTCCAGCGCCAGCGCAGTTCGCTCGCGGTCGTCGTCGACGAGTACGGGCGCACGGCCGGCGTCGTAACGGTCGAGGACATCATCGAGGAGGTGGTGGGGGAGATCGACGACGAGACCGACCCGACCGCCGGCGGAGTGCGCCGGCTGCCGAACGGGGACTGGTTCGTGCGCGGCCACGTTGCCGTGACAGATCTTGAGGACTATGGCCTCGAACTGCCGGTCGACACGGATGCCTACAACTCGGTCGGCGGCTTCGTCTTCGCCGAGCTGGGCCGCCTGCCGAAGCGCGGCGACACGATCGCCGCGAACGGCTTCTCGATCCGCGTCGAATCGGTGCGCGAGAACCGCATCGAGGCGGTACGGATCAGCGAGCGCCGAGCGGCCTGAGCGCGGGCGGAGGCGGTCGGCGAACCTCCTCAAACCTCACCAGAACGCAACAAAGCTCACAACGCGCTACCTTGCCCGCAGATCGCTGGCCTAGCCGGCGGTTGGAGGAGGAGAGGCAGTGGTGGACTGGTGGGTCCGCCTCGCAACGAAGCCGGCCCGCTTGCGCGGGCCGGTTTCGTGCTTCTGGGAGGAGGTGCTGCTGTGAGGTACGTCGCAATGGGGACTATGCCCTCGCGCCATGAAGCGACCCTAAGCAGTCCCTGAGAGTCCTCTCACAGAGTCGCCCCGGCGACCCTAGGAATAGTCAAGCAGACCCTTCCCGGTCTTCTTGCCGAGGTTGCCGGCCGCAACGAGCTGCTCGACCGTCTGCGGTACCGGTGACTCGATCGCCTCGCCGATCGCCTTCGAGACGTCGAGGCCGACGTAGTCCAGCAGCGCGAGGGGGCCCATCGGGTGACCGGCGCCGAGCCGCATGCAGGTGTCGATCGACTCCGGCGGCAGTCCGGTCTGCTCCATCAGCTCGACCGCGCTGAACAGGTACGGAAACAGCAGGCGGTTGACGACGAAGCCGGCGATGTCCGGCACCTCGACAGCCGTCTTGCCGAGCGCGGCGCACAGCGCTCGCGCGCGCTCGCGGACGGGCTCAACAGCCTCCGGTGCGTACGCCAGCTCCACGAGCGCCATCTTGGGCACGGGGTTGAAGACGTGCAACCCGACAAAACGGTCAGGCCGGCCGGACGCCTGCGCGAGCTGCGCGACCGACAGCGACGAGGTCGTGGTCGCCAAGACGGCATCCTCGGAGGAGACGCGTCCCAGTTCGGCGAGCACGCCACCCTTGACCTCGTAGTCCTCCGCGATCGCCTCGACGAGGAACGTCGCCGGCGCCAGCGCATCGATGTCAGATACGACGGTGACACGGTCCGCGATCGGCTCTTCGCTCAGCTTGCCGCACCACTTCGCGACCGCGCCACGCGCGCGCTCAGCCGAGCTGTCCGAGCGCGCCCACAGCAGCACCTCGCCGTGCTGCGCCGCCGTTGCGGCCAAGCCGCACGCGATTGCGCCCGACCCAGCGATTCCCAGCCGTTCCGACACCGATTGCTCCTTGAGTTGACTCTTCAGTCAACCGAACACTACGCATCGACGGCCGACGGCAGCTCCACCACGGCCCGCGCGGCTCGGCAGCCGCGGACGCGCCAGGGAGCCACCGCCTGGTCGATGCGCACGACCCGTCCCTGATCGTCGAGCCACACGAGATCGAGCGCGAAGCGCATGCCGCAGGTGTGCACCGAGCGCGTGCCCGGGAGCAACAGTCCGGTGGCGGGCGAAAGTGTACGAAGGCCCGCTAGACCGAGCAGACGCGCGAGCGGATCGTGTGCGCGGCGCACGTCGTAGCCCGCGAGCTGAGAGGGGGAGAGGTGCGCACGCGGGAGGCGGCGCAGACGACGCGGCAGCGGCATGCCGGTCTGAGGGCGCCGACGCCACCGTCTCGCCCCGGGTCACTCCTCCCAGCGGAAACCGGTCGCCGATGGACGCGGCGCGAGCGGGCTGGGCGGCAGGCCGTCGGGCGGCTCCGGCAGGTTGTAGCCGCTCGGCGCGAGGTCGTTCGGCGTGTCCGGGTGGAAGATCGCGGCGAGCAGCTGCGCCTGTCCGCGGCCTGGTCCGAGCTCGAACTGACCGCCGCCGTAGGCGCCGATGCCGTGCTCGGCGCAGTAGTCGTAGCCGGCGCACAGACGCGCGAGGCCGCCGAAGCGCGACGGCTTGATGTTGACCATCTTCGGCGCGAACGGCAGCGCCTCGATGTCGGCGATCGCGTGGATTGGCGCATCCCACGTGATGCGGTCGCGGTGCGGCGCAAGGACCTCGTCGATTCCGGATGCGCTCAGGTCCGGGTCCTCCAGCCATGCGTCTGGAAAGCCCTCGGCGACGCGACGGTAGAGCGCCGGGTCGGCCGGGTTGTCGACGACGGTCCCTCTGTAGAGGCCCTTGAAGTCAGCAGAGTCGACCGCGCCGGTCGCAACGAGGGCCGCGATCAGGTCGTCATCCCAGGAGGGCGTCGGGTCGAGCTTGAAGCGGAGGGTCGGGTATGTCTCGAGCAGCCGCTCCAGCTCGGCGATCGAGGCACTGCCGTCGTCGTCCTCGGGCAGGCGCCGCGAGTTGACGAACGTCACCGGCTGCGGCGTGCGACCCAGCACGTCGTGCAGCGGGCGTCCCGCCTGTCGCAGCGCGAGGTCGAGCGCGGCGGACTGGAACGTCCAGCGCCGGTAGAGGCGCGAGACATCGCCGCGGACCGGCTCGACGGGGAACAGGTCGAGCGCGTCCACGCGCTCGCAGAAGTCGCCCAGCGTCGTCTCGCCCGCGAGCTCCAGATAGGACCCGGCGGACTGCAGATGGTCCTGATCCTCACCGTCGTAGACGACATCCTCGCCGATGCCCTCCTCGCCGGCACCGTGCAAGTGGACAATCGTCGTTTGGCGCCGGAAGCCGCTGGAGACGTTTCGCTCGAGCGCCTCAAGCGCGTAGGACTCGACGACGAGCGGCAGGTCGGCGAGCAGATCGTAGGTCCCCATCGCCGCTCAGCCTAGCGGCGGCTCTGCGCCGCCGCGTTCGAGCCGCGCGACGAGTTCCTCGAGCTTCAGCTCCTCAAGCCCTCTGCCGACCGCCTCCAGCTCGCCGGCGCACCACTCGACGAGCCGGCGCCCCTCTGCGACCAGCTCGAGCGTCTCGCGCAGGCCGGCCTCGCCCGAGTCAAGCCGGCGCACGATCTCCTCGATGCGTGCGCTGGCGGCCTCGTAGCTGGCGGGCTCGGGGCTCTGGTCACTAGTCGTCATGGCGCGTCATCCTCGACGCTGGCCCGGACACGTCCGTCATGGAAGCGCAGCTCGACGGCGCCGGCCGCGCGGGCCTGGGGCACCGAGGTGAGGGGCTCGCCTGCTGCGTCCTCCACCAACACGTACCCGCGTGCGAGCGTGCGCTCTGGGTCGTGCGCGGCGAGTGCCAGCAGCAGCCGATCGAGCTCGCCGCGGCGGCGGGCGTGGTCGACGGTCGCGGCGTCCGCCTTGCGTTGCAGCACGAGCAGCCGCGTCGCGCTCAGACTGCGCTCCCGGGCAAGGCCGCGGCGCGCGCTCGCGCGCAGCTCGCGCAGCAGCTGGTGCAGCTGACGGCGGTGACGCGCCACGTGCTCGGCCGGCGCTCGCGCGAGCGCGGCGAGCGCGCGCGCCCGCGTGAGGACCGCACGGCGGCCATGTTGGTCCAGCCGGCGCGCCTCGCGCAGCAGTGTCGCGCGTGCTGCGCCGACGTCAAGCCGCACCGCGGCCTCGGCGGCGTGCGTTGGGGTCGAGCAGGAGACGGCGGCGACGTCGTCGATCAGCGTGCGGTCGGTGTGATGGCCGACCGAGGCAATCACCGGCACGCGCAGCAGCGCGACCGTGCGACAGAGCGCCTCGTCGCAAAAGGCGAACAGGTCCGCCAGCGAGCCGCCGCCGCGCGCGACGACGATCGTCTCGACCTCCTCGATCCCCGCCAGATCGCGCAGCGCCTGAGCGATCGCTGGTGCCGCATGACGATCCTGCACAGGTGCGAACGCCCAGATCAGGCGACCGCCCCAGCCACGGCGGCGCAGGCCCGCGAGCACGTCGTCGCGCGCCTTGCCGCCCTCGCCGGTCACCACGCCGATCGTGCGCGGCAGCAACGGACGCGGCAGGTGCTTCTGCGGCTCCAGCAGCCCCTCCTGTGCGAACTGCCGTCGCAGTCGCTCGACCTGGGCGAGCAGGTCGCCTTCGCCGGCGACCCGCATGTCGCTCGCGCGGAACGAGAACGAGGGGGAGGAAGTCGGGCTGCCCGGGTAGTAGTCGCACCCGCCGGCGATCACGACTTGCGCGCCGTCGGCCGGGTCGATGCCGAGTCTGTCAAAGTCGCTGCGCCACATCGAGCAGGGCAGCGCGCCGCGGCCGTCGCGCAGCTCGAAGTACACCGACGCTCTGCTCATGCGCAGGTTCCACAGCTCGCCGAAGATCTGCACGTGCACGAACGCGCGCAGCTGCTCACGCAGCTTGTCGGCGTAGGCGCCGACGGGGAACGGACCGGGGAGCGCGCTGCCCGGAATCCCGGTCGGCACGCTGCGTGCTGTCTCCGCCTGGCTCATCCCCGCCGAGCGTAGCCGGCTGCGGCGACGGCGCTGCTTGGAGAACCGGTTTCAGGCCGCGTCGTCGACGACGCTCGCGAGCGTCGCCATGTCCGCCTGCTCGCCGCGTACCTCGCCGGCAAGGGCCAGCGCGTCGAGCCGCGCGATCTCGCGCTCGCCCTCGACGCGCGCCGGATGCTCGGCGGGCAGGTCGCGGACCAGCCGCCGGATGCGCTCGCGCAGCTGCAGCGCGAAGTGGGGAGTCGAGGCGCCCATCAGCTGGCGCACGTCCTCGACGGTGACGTCGTGGCCGGGGTTCAGGCGGTCGGGATGCTCGGCTTGGCTCATCTGGGGGCGGTCGTGTCGGTCTGGATCGGGGCGATCTCGAGCAGGCTGTCGATGCGCGACTGCACGGGGAGCGAGATCGCGGACTCGTCACCCATCAGCCAGGCGCGATTGTAGACGCCGCGGGCCGGATCGCGCGTGTAGCCCGGCTGGATGTCGAGCAGGAACTGGCCGACCGGCAGCGGCAGCGTGCTCGGGTCGTCGATCAGCAGCAGCGGGCCGTAGCTGCCGCTCGCCGACAACGGCGCTGCTGCGGCTGCGTCGAGCGTCCGGCTCGCGTTGGCAAACACGAGGCCGTGGCCGGGGTCGTCGACGCCCCAAGCGTCGAGCCCGTCGCGCAGGCGGGCGAACGCGGTCGCAGAACGCACTGGGTCGGGTGCGGAGATACGCGTCACCGTGCCGATCCCTCTCAGCGCCGCCTCCACTCTCGCGTCCACGACGCTTGGAGGTGCGAGCAGGTAGATGCGAGGTCTGCGATGCGCCTGCAGCGCAGCGAACGTCGGGCCGGGGATCGTCGTTCTGTGGACAAACAGCAGCGGGTTGCCCGTCTTGGCCGCCCAGCCGGCGGCCGGCATCGCAAACGCGGGCTCGTCGGCCGAGGCGAGCACGACCGCGCGGCTGGCGCGGCCGACGGCTGCGCTCTGGAGCCGGTCGATCGCCGCCGGGAGCGCGCTGGGATCGTCGCCGGCGATCGTGGTGGAGCGATACCCGCCGGGCGCCGGCGCGTCGCCGACGCGCACGACCTGTGCGCCGCCCAGCTCTGAGGCGCCCGTCGGCGCGAGCGCCTCCAGCGCGTCGGCGCTTGCGGCGGGCAGGTCGCTGCCGTTAGACAGCAGCAGCGGGGCACGCAGTGGACTGCTCATCAGCACGGCGGCGGCCAGGCCGGCCTGCCAGATGCGTTGGTCGGCGAGCACCACAGCGCGTGGACGGGAAGCCGTCCCGCCCGCTCCGCCACCGGGATAGACCGCGCGTGCAACCGCTGCCGCGTCGGCGATCGGATCTGCGCCGCCCACACGCGTGGTGTTCTTTGTCGCGAAGGCTGGGAAGCCGAGCTGTTGTGGCGCGTTCGGCTCGGTGCCGGCGCGGCCGATCTGCGGGCTGTCGAGCCGTTGCGGTTCGCTGCCGCAGCCGGAGGCAATCGCGACGAGCGCGAGCAGCAGCATGCCTCCGAGGCCGAGGCGGCGAGACATCCGCTCAGCGCAGAGCGGCGACGATCCGCACCGAAGTGCGGTCGCCGTCGCGCTTCGTGCCGATCGCGAGCGAGCGGTACGCGTCCACGTACGGGAGCACGGAGGAGAGGTCGGCGACCTCGAGCTGGTCGAGTGCTCTCAGCAATCCGGCGAGCGGCGGGACGATCAGCACGAACGAGGGCGTGTAGCCGTCACCGAGCGTGTCGATCGCCGCCTTGCCGTCGCTGCTGTCGTCGAAGCGCTGCTGTGGATCGAGCAGGTCCTGGGCCGAGGAGGCCGCGTAGCCGGCCGCGAGTCTGTCGCCCTTGGCCAGCACGACGATCGGCTGCGGCGACTGCGGGATCTGCACCTGGAAGCCGCGCGCGCCGGAAACGGCGAGCGGGCGCGTCGGGACATTGAGCCCGGCACCGACAATCGCCTCGATGCGCGTCAGCAGCCGCTGCGCGGCAACCGCGTTGGTCATCTGCAGCAGTGCGCCGCCGCCGATGTCCAGCGGCGACTCGCCCCGCACGAACACGCCAAGGCCGCCGAGTGGCTCGAGCAGGTCTCTGTCGAGGTCGAGGCCAACGTTCTGCTGCACCTGCGCCGCCGCCTCGTCATGTACGCCGGCACCGGCAAGCACGTTTCTGATCAGCGGTCCGAGCGGAGGCGTGGCGAGCGCGAGCCAGCTGTCACCCGGCAGCTGGCCGACCGTCACCTCGGCATCCGAGTCGCTGTCGAGCGCCTCGGTCACCTGTCCGCCGGCGGACGCCTCGATCGCGATCTCGTCGGCCGTCGCGGTGAGGCTGGCGGTCACAGCTCCGGAGTCGGCAAATCTGTCGAGCGCTCTACGGGTGGCGGGCGGCACGTCGACCAGACCGCCGACAGCATCGAAGAGCGTCTTCGGGTCCACGTAGGCGAACGCCAAGGCGTCGTCCGGAACGTCGCCGACCGCGTCGGTGAAGCGCGAGGCGTCAGCCAAGCTCGAGCCCTTCGAGGCGTCGATCGCCGCGCTAAACGCCTGCTGGGTGGAGGCGAACACGACGAAGTCGCCGACGATGCCGACCGGCTCGTCGTCGTTTGTAACGTCGTAGGACACGCCGCTGTCGCGGCCGCCCGTTCTCAGCTCGCCGGCGTCGCGCAGGCGAGCCAGCTCCTGCTCGAGCGCGTCGCGGTCTCTCACCGCGGCCGCAAAGCCGGCAACGGGATCATCGCCGCGGTCCGGCAGCACGAAGACGCCTACGCGGTCTCCCAGCCACGGATCGATGTCGCGCTCGAATGAGGGCGTGCCAGCGAGGTCCGTGTCAGCCAGGGCCTCGTCGATCAGCCGGTGCAGCTCGGCGCCGGGGTCGTCGACGCGCAGGACCTTTCTCGCGGCGGCGAGGACGCCGGCCTGCATGTCTCCGCTGGGCCGCACGGTCGCCTGGACGTAGACGGCGGCATCGGCCGGAACGACGGTGGCGGGATCCAGCCCGTCGCTGCTTGAGGACGCCGAGTCGCTGCCGCCGCAGCCGGCGACGGCGAGGGCGATCAGCAGCACGATCAGCGCGAGCAGACCTGCGCCATGGGGGAGACGGCGGGACATCGGCCGCGAATCCTACGCAGAGTCCGGTGTGTTTGGGCCGATCCGGCAGGCCACTTGACATATCCGCCGCCGCTTCGTCTAGGATGCCGCGCAACGCCGAATCCATGGCCCGAAGCCGTGGACCGGGGGACCCAGCAGTTTGGGGCTAATCCCGTGGTGCATCCACGAGAGGCGCCGGCTCTTTCCGCGCCAGCCCGTCAGCTAACCCCGGAGGCCGACGAAAGAGATAGCTGTTGCGCGCAAGAACCCTGTTTGCGCTGGGTTTCATGACGTTCGGCCTCGCCTGTGCTCCCGCGGTCTCCGTGGCGGCTTCTGGCGGCGCCGGCATGCCCAGCACGAAGCCGCCGGCGAAGTCGTCCACCGACGAGCCTGCGGCTCCCGCCCCCGCGACGCCGCAGGATCAGGCGGGCGGCGCGGCGTTCGGCTCCGTGCCGGCGATGCTGCACCCGACCGTCCCCGGTGACGTCGGCGTCATCAGAGATGGCGTCGCATATGCGCCCACGAACGCGCCCCTGCTTGTGCAGCAGGCGATCTGGGCCGCGAACACGCTCCGCCACAAGCCGTACATCTACGGCGGCGGGCACCAGCGCTTCCGCTCGCGCGGCTACGACTGCTCCGGCACCGTCTCGTTTGCGCTCCACGCCGCCAGACTTCTCACCTCGCCGCTCGACTCCGGCAGCTTCATGAAGTGGGGCGAGCGCGGCAGAGGCCAGTGGATCACCGTCTACACGAACCCCGGCCACGCCTGGGCGATCATCGCGGGCATGCGGCTCGACACGAGCGGCCCCGGCGAATCCGGTCCACGCTGGCGCACCGAAGCGCGCACCGGCCGTGGCTTCCGCGCGCGGCATCCGCTTGGCTTCTAGCCGGGCCGGCCAGGCCGGGTCCTGAGCGCCGCTCGGTAGGCTTGACCGACCTGCCCCTCGAAGCTGCCCCAAGGAGGATCCGATGGCCGGGTTGACCGGGCGTTTCTCCACCGTCGTAAAGGCGAAGATTTCGAAGCTGCTCGACCGCGCCGAGGACCCCTCGGAGACGCTGGAGTACAGCTACCAGAAGCAGATGGAGCTGCTGCAGAACGTCAAGAAGGGGCTCGCGGACGTCGTCACCGCAAAGAAGCGTCTTCAGCTCCAGTCTCAGAAGCTCGAGCAGCAGGTCGTCAAGCTCGACACGCAGGCGCGCCAGGCGCTCGCCGCCGGCAACGAGGAGCTTGCTCGCACGGCGCTCGAGCGCAAGAGCGCCGTGCAGAACGAGCTCCAGGGCCTCGACACGCAGGTCGCCGAGCTCGAGGGCCAGCAGCAGTCGATGATCGACAACCAGGCGAAGCTGCAGTCGAAGATCGAGGCCTTCCGCTCCAAGAAGGAGGTCATCAAGGCGCAGTACTCCGCCGCCGAGGCACAGGTGCGGATCGGCGAGGCCGCGACGGGCGTCGGCGAGGAGATGGCCGACGTCGGACTCGCGATGCAGCGCGCGCTCGACAAGACCGAGAACATGCGTGCCCGCGCGCAAGCGGTCGACGAGCTGGAGAAGGCAGGCGCCTTCGAGGACCTCACGCAGCTCGGCGGTGGCGAGGACGACATCGACCGTCAGCTGAAGGAGCTCAGCAGCGGCACCCAGGTCGACAGCGAGCTGGAGAAGATGAAGGCCGAGCTGGCGGCCGGCGGGACGAATGCCGGCGAGCTGGGCAGCGGCGACGCGCCCGCCCCGGGTGAGGGGCAGTCCGCATGATCGTGCGGATCGCGACGGAAGGGCAGTATCGCCTCGCCGACGACGTCATCGAGCGTGTCAACGCACTCGACAACGAGGCCGTCGCCGCCGTCGAGGCGGGCGACGAGGCACGCTTCACGGACCTGTTCGGGCAGATCATCTCGCTCATCCGTGCTGAGGGCGCGCCGCTGTCCGAGGACGAGCTGCACGGCTCCGACGTGATCGTGCCGCCGCCCGACACCTCCTTCGAGGAGGCACGGCACGAGTTCAGCGGCGACGGCCTGATCCCGGACTGACCGGCGGCGCCGGCATCCCGTCAGGCGGCGTCCTCGCCGGTTCGCGTACGGAGTACGCCACACCGGCTGCGTCCTTGCCTGACGGGCGCCGGCATCCGCCGGAATCAGCCCGGGATTCCGGACTAGATAGGGATGCCCCAGAGGGGGAACCAGCGCTCGAGCTCGCTCTCGATCGGCAGCTCGGCGCCGACCTGGGCCTTCAGCCGCAGCTCGCGCTCGTGGTTGCGCTCGTGGTCGCCGGTCCCCGGGACGAACGGGTAGAAGGCGCCGCGCTTGTAGTTGTAGATCCAGTAGAGCGGACGGCCTCTGGCGTCCTCGAACGCGAACACCGCACAGAGGATCCGATCGCCGTAGCCGCCGGCCTCGAGCGCGCCACTGACTGCGTTGACCCCGACGACGAGGTCGTCGAAGTCCTGGTCGCGCAGGATCATCCAGCGGTAGTCGTACTCGTCGTCGCGCGTCTCGACTCTTGTGCCGCTGTCGCTCGACGTGCCCTCGACGACCTCGATCATGTCCTGCGCGATCTGCTCGAAGTCGGCTGTCGCGAGTGCTTGGAAGACGATCCCGGCGACGCCGCGCGTCGCGATTGAGAGCTCTGTTTGGAACGTCACGTACGCGGTGCTCATCGCGAACAGGCGATCGGGCGCCGGTCTGGCGAGCTTGCGCTTGCCGGCGATGATGTCGAACAGGCCCATCGAGCTGACGACCGGCTCTACGCGGCGCCCTGCAGCTGCGACTCGAGCCGGCTGAGCGCCGCGATCCGCTTCTCGAGCGGCGGGTGCGTCGAGAAGAGGTTCATCAACGACTGCTTCGCATGCGGCGGGAAGATGTAGAAGGCCGCCAGCTCCTCGGAGGCACGCAGGTCGCGCTGCGGAATCCGCTCCATCGACCCGCTGATCTTCATCAGCGCCGCCGAAAGCGCGCTCGGTCGCCCGGTGATGACCGCCGCGCCGCGGTCGGCGGCGAACTCGCGATAGCGCGAGAGCGCCTGCAGCAGCAGGAACGAGATCACGTAGACGACGACCGAGACGAGGATCACGACGGCCATCGAGGGGCTGTCGTCGTCGCTGGAACCCATCCCGCCGCCGCCGAAGAAGAAGCCGAACTGGACGATGTAGGCGGCGATCGTGGCGAAGAAGCTCGCGATCGTCATCACCATCACGTCGCGGTTCTGCACATGCGTCAGCTCGTGCGCCATCACGCCCTCGAGCTCAGAGGGCGAGAGCAGCTCCATGATCCCGGTCGTCGCGCAGACGGTCGCCTTCTTCGGCGAGCGCCCGATCGCGAACGCGTTCGGCATCGGCGTGTTCGCGACGGCGACGCGCGGCTTCGGCAGGTTCGCCTGCACGCAGAGGCGCTCGACCATCGCGTGCAGCTGCGGCGCCTCCTGCGGCGTCACCTCTCTGGCGCCCATCGCGTGCAGCGCGAGCTTGTCCGAGGCGAACACCTGGATCAGGAACATGCCGGCGACGAGCACGACCAGGAACGAATAGCCCGACGCGAACACGACGCCGATCAGCACGGCGTAGACGAGGCCGAGCAGGAACAGCGTGAGCGTCATCCGGAGCTGGAGTCCGGTGTCGCGACCGAACGACGTCGGGCGGGCCATGGTGCGGGATCCTCCTGGGATCTAGGTTCCAAGACTCATCATGGCAGACGAGATGAGCGCTTCCTAAGGACCGCGGCTGCCCCGCCGCGGTGGTGCGTCTCGTTGACCTAAGGCTCGCCCCACGCCAGGCGACTGCCGGCGTGTGAGGCGGCGCCGAAGACGTCGTCCAGCAGCGGCTCAGGCTCGGCCACGCCGAGCCGTTCGCGCAGGTGCTCCTCGACTTCCGCGCGCGAGGAGCCGCCGACCGCCATCTCGATCGCCACGAGGCGTGCGGCGCTGGGGACGGGGATCTCGCTTGCTCCGTTGGTGGCAGGCCCGGCCTCTTCAGGCTCGGCGCTGCTGCGGGCGGGTCCTGTCATGGCGCGAGGCGATTCCGCGAGCGGGGTCGCGGAATCGTCCTCCGCCATGCCACCCGCCCGATCGGCGTTTGCGAGCGGTGGTGAGGGCGCAGCCGTCGGCTCGCTCTCGATGCGGCTCCAGGTCGGCTCGTGGGCTGGGGCGGGCTGAGCTTCGACCGGCGATGGCGTTGGCGCGGGAGGTGGGGAGGCGGCTGCCGGCTCGGCCTGCGGCGCGGGCGTCGCTGGCCACGGTGCGCGCGGCACGCGCTGTTCCGTGTGCCGGTCGTCGGCCTGCAATTCGCGCGTGAGCGCGGCGACGGCGTCGGTCAGCTCGTCGGCGAGGCGGCGCGCGGCCGTGCTCAGGGTCTCGATTCGTGCAGCGCGAGCGGCCGTTTCGGCGTCGACGTGAAGGCGCGCGGCGGCGAGGTAGCGGCGGACCTCCTCCTCAGCGCTGCGGCGGTGCTCTGCGATCGCCTGCTCGGCGACGCGCGCCTCGCGCTCGGCTGCGTGCACGATCGACTCGACATGCGCAGCGAGATCCGCGCTCAGCCGGCCTCCTGCCGGTCCCGCAGTGCTGTCGTGGGAATGGGCGCCCATGCCGTTCTCGCGCGGAGTATGACAGCGCGTGCGTCAAAAGCCAGCGCTTGCAGCCACTTTTGCGTCGCAGGGCGTCGCGGTGGGTGGTAAGCTGCTGCGCGCCGAGTCTCCTGCATGCGTGCAGGAGAGCGGGGGACCCACACGAGTTCCCTTGGGGCGAATCGCAGCCTGGTGGCTGCGTAGCGCATCGCGCGAGCCCGACAGCTAACCCCGCAGGCACCGATGCCATGACGCCGATCGACGCACGCCCGCAGTTCCAGGCCGTCCCGCGGCCCGCTCGGCGATCCATAACACTGAACCTGAGGTTGACCCTCGGGGAGGCGCGAGCTTAAACTCGCGCGCCGCGCATGCGACTTCGTAGCGTCCTGCTGATCGCCGTCCTGGCCCCGCTCGCCCTCTGGGTGGCGCTGCCGCTCGTCTCCAGCGCGAGTCCGGAGGCGAGCATCAGCTCGCTCCAGGACAGAATCGACCACAAGCAGAGCCAGCTCGACCACGTCAACGGCCGCGCCCAGGTGCTGACCGGCGACATCTCCGGCCTGACACAGAGAATCGACGCGCTCCAGGGCACCATCACGACGCTTCAGCAGCGCGAGAACACGATCCAGGTCGACCTCGACTCCAAGCGCGCCGAGCTTGCGCGCACGCAGGACGAGCTGCGGCGCGTCCGCGCCCGTCTGATCCAACTGCGCGCCCGCCTCGCGCGTGCGAGAACGGTGCTCGCCGACCGGCTCGTCGAGCTGTACAAGTCCGACCAGCCCGACATCGTCAGCGTCGTGCTCGACGCGAACGGCTTCGCCGACCTGCTCGAGAACGGCGCCTACCTGCAGCGGATCGGCCAGCAGGACCGCGCGATCATCACGGCGGTGCGCGACGCGAAGGCCGAGATGGCCTCTGCGGCGAGACGCCTCGGAACGCTGGAGCAGCGCCAGCAGCGCATCGCGATGGAGATCACCGAGCGCCGCAACGCTGTCGCGCGCGTGCGCGTCACGGTGCAGGGCAAGCGCGACGCAGTCGACCGCGTCCGCGACGAGAAGCAGGCCGTGCTCGGCTCGGTCCGCGCGCACGCGCACGAGATCGACGAGGACATCAAGGCGCTGCAAGCCCAGCAGTCGAAGATCGAGGAGCGGATCCGCACGGCGCAGGGCGGCATCCCGGCCGCGCCGATCAGAGGCAGCGGACGCTTCATCTGGCCCGTCAACGGTCCGATCACGTCGCCGTTCTGCGAGCAGCGCTCCTGGGAGAGCTGCCACCCCGGCATCGACATCGGCGTCCCCTCCGGCACGCCGATCCGCGCCGCCGGCAACGGCAACGTCGTGATCGCCGGCTGGGTCAGCGGCTACGGCAACTACACCTGCATCGACCACGGCGGCGGCGTTTCCACCTGCTACGGGCACCAGTCGGCGATCCATGTGAGCGTCGGCCAGTCCGTCACTCAGGGCCAGGTGATCGGCCTCGTCGGCTGCACCGGCCTCTGCTTCGGCGATCACCTCCACTTCGAGGTGCGCATCAACGGCGCTGTAACGAACCCGCTGAACTACCTCGGGTGACGGTAGCCTCCCGGACGTGCTGAAGCAGATCGACGTCCTGGGCGTGCACCTCCAGACGTTCGGGATCTTCTTCGCGCTGAACTTCCTCTGCTGGGCCGCGGTGATGGCGCGCCGCCTGCACGAGATCGGCAGGCCGGTCGACTGGGCCTACGAGATGCTGTTCGCCTCGCTGATTGGTGGGCTGATCGGGGCACGCCTCTACTACGTGGTCCAGAACTACGACGACGTGAAGGGCGACCTGCTCGGCAACATCTTCTCCGGCGCCGGGTTGATCTGGTACGGCGGGTTGCTCGGCGGCGTCGTCGCGGTGCTGCTGTGGGCGCGCTGGCGCGACTTCCTCAGACTCGCGCTGCTCGACATGGCGGCGCCGGCGCTCGCGCTCGGCTACGCGATCGGGCGGATCGGCTGCCAGGTCTCCGGCGACGGCGACTACGGCAAGGTCTCCGGTCTGCCGTGGGCGATGGGGTACCCGCACGGTGCCGTACCGACGGATCCCGGCGTGACGGTCCAGCCGACGCCGATGTACGAGACGCTCGCGATGGGCCTGTTCGCGCTTGTGCTGTGGCGACTGCGCGACGCGTTCCGCCCGGGCGCGCTGTTCGGCATCTACCTCGTCGGCGCGGGGCTCGAGCGCTTCCTCGTCGAGTTTGCGCGGCGCAACGAGCACGTGCTCGGGGTGCTGACGGCGGCGCAGATCGAGAGCATCACGCTGATCGTCGCCGGCGCCGTCTGGCTGCTCGTGCTGCTGCGCAGACACGGGTCGCTGCGGGCCGAGAGCGTGCAGTCGGCGCGTTCCGGCCGCTCCCGCCCGGCGACGGCTTAGCTGCAGCTTCCACCGTCTAAGCGCCCACTTTCCGGCACTCAGTGCTGTCAGCCCTTGGCAGACGGTGGCGCTGTCGGTAAGGATGCGCGCGTTGGTTCGCCGCATGGATGCGGCGATCGTTGAGCCGCCGGGGGATGCGGCGGGGGAGATCACAGCTGGGGGTAGCGCATGCGCGCGACGAAGGGGTACGTGGCAGGTGTCGGCACGACGGGTGCGCTGATGGGCGCGATCGGCTGTGCGTTTGCGGTGCTGTCGACGGTCGTGGCGGTGCAGGGCTGGCCGCTGTCGTTGACCGCGCCGAGCGTGGCGACGCTCGAAGAGCAGGCGCCATCGGCCGCGGAAGCGTTCCCGTCACTGCTTGACGTGTTTCCGGCCGCGGGTGCGCGCAGGCTCGCCTCCGCAGCAGGGTCGGCGCCGCACACCACGGCTCAGGTGCTGCGCGCAGGCCGCGTCCGGGGCGATGGCGGACCGCTGACGAGCACGCTCGAGCCGGTCGCAGGCGGTCCCCAGCGGAGCGCGGGCGGAAGTGCCGGCCGCGTGCCGAGCGCCAGCGCAGCGGGCCCGGCGCCCGGACCTGGTGGCAGTTTGGCTCCTGCGCCTGCCCAGCCCGGTGTCGGCAGCGGCGGCTCGGGCACCAGCACGCCGCCCGCCCCCAGCACGGGCTCCTCGCCGAGCCTCGGCGGCACGGTCACGCAGGTCACGAGTGGCGCCGGCACCGTCGTCTCGCAGACCGGCCAGCAGCTCAGCGGCACTGTCCAAGGCGCGACCGGCCAACTCGGCGGCGTCGTCGGTCAGGTGAGTCCAGCCGCCGGTCAGGCCGTCACGCAGACGGGGCAGGTCGCCGGTGGGGTCGTGAGCGGCGCCACGGGCGCCGCCGGTCAGGTCGTCTCGGGCGCTGGCGCGACGGTCGGCGGACTGCTCGGCGGCCTTGGTGGAACGAGAACCGGCTGAACCGTCTGGTGCTGTCACGGCCGCTGGGGCCGGCGATGGTGGGCGAGCCGGCATAATCACGCCCGCATGGCTGCGACCGAGTCCCAACAGCAACGACGGCTTTCGCACGTCCTCCCGCTCGGCAGCCGCATAGATGCGCGCGGCCATCTCGAGGTGGGCGGCTGCGACACGGTCGAGCTCGCGCGCGAGTTCGGCACGCCGGCCTACCTCTACGCGGAGGACGACCTGCGCGGCCGTGCGCGTGCCTACGTCGAGACGATGCGCGCGCGTCACGACGACTTCGACGTGCTGTTCGCCTCCAAGGCGTTCCCGTGTACCGCCGCATACCGGCTCTTCGCCGCCGAGGGAATCGCGTGCGACGTTGCCTCTGGCGGGGAGCTTGCGCTCGCGCTGCGCGGCGGCTTCGATCCGGCGCGTATCTATTTGCACGGCAACGCGAAGTCGCTGAGGGAGCTGGAGGAGGCGCTTGACGCCGGCGTCGGCCACGTCGTGCTGGACTCGTTCGACGACGTCGACCGGCTCGAGCGCGTCGCCGCGGATCGTGGAGTGAGACAGGCCGTGCTGATCCGCGTCACGCCGGGCGTCGCCGGCAGAACACACGCATCGATCTCCACCGGGCAGGCGGACTCCAAGTTCGGCTTCGGGATGGACCATGCGCGCCGCGCGATCGAGCGCCTGCGCGGCTCCGACGCGCTTGACCTGCAGGGCCTGCACATGCACATCGGCTCGCAGCTGCTGTCGCTCGACGCCTATCGCCCGGCGGTCGAGGCGATCGCGACGCTCGGTGACTTTCCCGTCTACAACCTCGGCGGCGGGCTCGGCGTCGCCTATACGGCCGACCAGGATCCGCCGCCGATCGAGGAGTACGTCGAGGTCCAGGTGCGCGCCGCGAACGAGCTGCTCGGGCGCGGCAAGAAGCTGCTGATCGAGCCGGGCCGCTCGCTCGTCGCCAACGCTTGTGTGACGCTCTACACCGTGCAGACCGTCAAGCGCAACGTCTCCACCTGGGTAGGCGTCGACGGCGGCATGTCGGACAACCTGCGCCCGATGCTCTACGGCTCCGTCTACGAGGCGTTCTTCGCGGATCGCGCGGCGGCAGCGGGGACCGGTGAGTCCTGCCACGTCGCTGGCAAGCACTGCGAGTCCGGTGACGTGATCGTGCGCGGCGTGCCGCTCGACGACCCGAAGCCCGGAGACGTTCTGGTGACGCCTGCGACCGGCGCCTACGGCCACGCGATGGCGAACAACTACAACGGCATCCCGCGCCCGCCGGTGATCTTCTGCAAGGACGGCGACGCGCGCGTCGTCGTGCGGCGCGAGACCTACGACGACCTGGCTGCCCGTGACGTCTGAGCAGCGCTTCCGCGTCGGCCTGCTCGGGCACGGGACGGTCGGCGCGGCGTTCGCCGAGCTGCTGCCCCAGCGCGCCGATGCGGTCGCCGCGGTCACCGGCCTGCGTCCGGAGTTCTCCGGCGTGCTCACGCGCTCGCAGGGCGACTTCGACGCGATCCTCGCCGACAGCGATCTGATCGTCGAGCTGATCGGCGGGATCGAGCCAGCGCGCGACTACGTGATGCGGGCGATGCGCACCGGCAAGCACGTCGTGACCGCCAACAAGCAGCTGCTCTCCCAGCATGGCGAGGAGCTGTGGGCGCTCGCCCGCGAGCAGAACGTGCAGCTGCGCTTCGAGGCCGCCGTCGCCGGTGTCGTGCCGGTGATCCGCGTGCTGCAGGAGTCGCTTGCGGCCGCGCACGTCGAGCGCATCCACGGGATCGTCAACGGCACGACGAACTTCATCCTGAGCGAGATGGCGCGCACCGGCGCCACGTACGCCGAGGCGCTCGCGGACGCACAGCGGCTCGGCTACGCAGAGGCCGATCCGAGCGACGACGTCAACGGCAAGGACGCGGCGGCGAAGATGGCGATCCTCGCGCGGCTCGCGTTCGACACGCCGGTCCACCTCGACCAGGTCGTCTGCGAGGGGATCGAGCAGATCGCGCCCGACGATCTCGAGTACGCACGAGATCTCGGCCTGGGGCTGAAGCTGATCGGCACAGCAGAGCGGGTCGACGGCGGCCTGTCGGTGCGGGTGCACCCTGCCTTCCTCTATCCGGGGCATCCGTTGGCGTCGGTCAACGGTCCCTTCAACGCGGTCACGGTCGAATCGGACGCGATCACCGAGATCACGATGTCTGGTCCGGGCGCTGGCGGCCCGCAGACCGCGAGCGCGGTGCTCGGCGACGTCGTGAGCGCGATGATTCCGCCGGCCTCGACGCCGCCGACGAGTGGGCGCCTCGAGATCGTCACCGACGTCGTCTCCGCCTTCTATCTGCACCTCGAGGTGCCGGACACGCCCGGCGTCCTCGCCCGCATCGCCGGCGTGCTCGGCGACCACGGCATCTCTGTGAAGTCAGTGGTGCAGAAAGGCCTCGGCGACAACGCGCGGCTCGTGATGGTCGTCCACCCAGTGCTCGAGTCGCAGTTCTTCGCTGCCGTCGAGCAGCTCTCGGGCATGGACACGCTGCGCACCGCACCGCGCGCAATCCGCGTGATCGAGGAGCAGTTCTCGTGAATCCGGTCCCGCCCACCCCCGGCCTCATCGAGCGCTACCGCGAGCGGCTGCCGTTCGAGAACGGCGACCCCGTCATCACACTTGGCGAGGGCTCGACGCCGCTCGTACACGCGCCGGCGCTGTCCGAGCGAGTCGGCGCGGAGGTGTGGCTGAAGCTGGAGGGGCTCAACCCGACCGGCTCATTCAAGGATCGCGGCATGACGTGCGCTGTCTCCGCGGCCGTGCGCGAGGGCGCGAAGGCGGTCATCTGCGCCTCGACCGGCAACACGTCGGCGAGCGCCGCCGCCTATGCGGCGCGCGCCGGCATCCGCTGCGCGGTGCTCGTGCCCGACGGCAAGATCGCGACGGGCAAGCTCGCGCAGGCGCTGATGCATGGCGCGCGCGTGATCGTGCTGCGCGGCAACTTCGACGAGGCGCTGAAGCTCGTCCGCGAGCTGGCGGACCGCCATCCGATCTCGCTCGTCAACTCCGTCAACAGATATCGACTGGAGGGGCAGAAGACGGCCTCGTTCGAGATCGCCGAGGCGCTCGGCGAGGAGCGCCCGCTCGACGCGCTCTGCATCCCGGTCGGCAACGCCGGCAACATCACCGCGTATTGGAAGGGCTTCCGCGAGCTGGGGGTCGCGCCGCGCATGTTCGGCTTCCAGGCGGCCGGAGCCGCGCCGCTGGTGGAGGGGGCGCCGGTCGCCAACCCCGAGACGGTCGCGAGCGCGATCCGCATCGGCAATCCGGCGCGCTGGGAGGAGGCGATGGACGCGATGACCTCCTCGCACGGGGCCGTGAGAGCGGTCACCGACGCGCAGATCCTCGATGCGTACCGCTTCCTCGCCGCCCGCGAGGGCGTCTTCTGCGAGCCCGCATCGGCGTCGAGCGTCGCTGGGCTGATGGTCCACGGCGCCGGCGGGGCCGAGCGCGTCGCCTGCGTGCTGACCGGCCACGGCCTGAAGGATCCGGGGACCGCGCTCGACCAGGCGGGCGCAGTCGTGCCATGCGAGCCGGAGTTGGCGGCCGTCGAGGAAGCCGTCCTCGGATAGCGGCAGGATCCGCACGTGGTCCGTCGCCGCCTCGTCCGCGTCCCCGCCTCCTCGGCCAACCTCGGCCCGGGCTTCGACGTGCTCGCAGCGGCGCTCTCACTCCACCTCAACGTGGAGGTTTTGGAGACCGGCACGTTCGCAATCGAGACGGACCTGCAGATCGCCCGCGACCGGCGCAATCTGGTCGTGCGCGCATTCGAGCGCCTCCATGCGCCGGACGACTTCACGTTCCGCATCCACTCCGAGATCCCGTTGTCGGGCGGGCTCGGGTCGAGCGCGGCGGCGATCGTCGCCGGCCTGATGGCTGCCGACCACTTGTTCGAGCTCGACGCCGACGTGCTCGCCCTCGCGACCGAGTTGGAGGGCCATCCCGACAACGTCGCGGCGGCTGTTCACGGCGGTGTCGTGATCTGCGCTGATGGCGCCGTCGCGCGCTTCGACCCGCCCACGGGACTCGAGGGCCTGCTTGTCGTCCCGTACGAGGCGGTCCGCACGTCCGAGGCGCGCGCCGCGCTTCCCGCCGAGGTGCCGATGGCCGACGCGGTCCACAACGTCGCGCATACCGCGCTGCTGACGCTCGGCCTCGCACGCGGCGACTGGGAGCTCGTCGGCCGCGGGCTCGACGACCGCCTGCACCAGCCCCACCGCGCCCACCTCTATCCGCGCTCGGCCGAGCTCATACGTGACGCACGGGCGCTCGGCGCGCTCGGCGCGACGATCTCCGGGGCCGGGCCGACGGTGCTCGTGTGGAGCCACTACGAGCAGACCGCTGCGGTCGCCGAGCGCCTGCGAGACCGCGCCGACGGCTGGGCCGATGTGCTGCGCGTCCCGTTCGAGTCCCAAGGCGCCGACGTCGTCGGCGTCTGAGTGACTCAGGCGCGAATCGTCACGACCGTCCCCAGCGGGACGCTGCGCACGAGCCGGCGAGCTTCCTCGGCCGGCGCACGCAGGCAACCGAGGCTCGCCGCCGTCCCAATCGTCTCCGGCAGGCTCGTCGCATGGATCGCCACGCGATCGCCGCCGCCCCAACCTTGCGGCGTGAGCGGCTGGTGCGCGCTGAGCGCGAGGATGCAGCAGCCATAGGGTGAGGACGGGTCTTCCGTCAACAGCTTGTCGGTGACGGCGAATCGCCCGGTCGGCGTCGGCGTCGACGGGCTCCCGATCGCAACGGGGAAGCGCTGCATCACCCGGCCCGAGCGGCGCACCACGACTTCGCGGCGACCCAGCGACGCCACGACGCTCCATTGGGTCCGGTACGCGACGAGCCTCGCATTCGCAGCGATCCATCCGATCCGCCCATTCGGCAGCTCGCGGCTGATCACGCCGAGCCAGCCATTCCGCTGGCGCACGACGGGCAAGATCGTCGCCGAGCGAAACTCTGTTCTGGGGAGAACGCCCCCCACAACCGGCCCACCTGGGGTCGCACGCAGCCGCACCGGACGCGTGACTTGAACCGTGAGCTGCGTGCGCTGATCGGGCGGGTGGCCGTGAGGACGCACGTGCGCCGCCCGAGAGGGCGGTGTGCGCGCGCCCGGAGCGGACAGGACCCGCCCGCCGGCCCCTCCGGAGCCCGCCCCGCCAGGCTGCGCCGCGGCTGGAAGGGGCACCAACACCGCAGGCTCCGGATCGGCGCTACCGCCGCAGCCGGCAAACGCCAGCGATCCGCTTGCGATCAGCCCGAGCGAGAGGGCGCTACGCCGCCACTTCATCCAGCAAGGATTGCAGACGCCCGCGAGCGTCCTCGAGCCCAAGTCGCTCGAGCACCTCCGCAGCCACGTTCAGGTAGTCGATCCCGAGGTCCGGGCGGTAGTCGACGATCGACTGGGCGCGCTCGGCCGACTCGGCGTACGCGATCGACTGGCGGATCGTGTGCTGGACGAGCTTCTTGCCGAAGTGCTCTCTGAGCGAGTCAAACGCCTCGCGCGAGTGGCGCGTGCGCATGTCGGCGATGTTGAGCACGACGCCGAGCCACTCGAGGTCGGGGTTGAGGTTCTCGCGCGCGAGCTCGATCACCTCGAGCGCCTGCTCGACGCCCTGCATCGCGAAGTACTGCGCCTCAGCGCTGAGCAAGGCATAGTCGGCCGCCACGAGCGCGTTGACGGTCAGCAGCCCGAGCGCGGGCGGGCAGTCGATCAGGACGACATCGAAGCCGTCCTCGATCTCGCGCAGCGCGCGCCGAAGTGTCAGCTCGCGGCCCATCTTGCCGCTCATCGCCAGCTCCGACTCGGCGAGCCCGAGGTTCGCCGGGATGATCCCGTCGTGGACCGCCTCGGCGGCTCTAGCGCGCCCGCTGAGCACATCGCCGACGGTCGGGCTCGCCTCGGGGTCGACGTCGAGGTAGTCGGACAGGTTGCCCTGCGGGTCGAGGTCGACCGCGAGCGTCGAGAGGCCGACGCGCCGGAACACGTCGGTGAGCGTGCGCACCATCGTCGTCTTGCCGGTGCCGCCCTTTTGGGAGAGGACTGCGATCGTGACCGCCATTGCGCGCCGCGGACGATAGCGCCGCGGCGCGTGCGGCCCGCCGATTCGGGCCGCTCAGCCGACGAGCGACTCGGGCGCGAACAGCTCGTCGCGCTCAGAGTCGGTGGTGGCGGGGACGTCGACGAACGACAGACGGTGGCGGCCGACGACCAGCTCGTCGCCGTCACGCAGCGGATGCCACTCGATCCGCTCGCCATTGACGAACACGCCATTGAGGCTGCGGTCGTCGAGCACCCGCACGCCGTCAGGTTGACGCACGACGAGGGCGTGGCGGCGCGAGACCGTTGGGTCATCGAAGCGCACGTCGGCGGCGAGGCTGCGTCCGATACGCGTCCACTCGCGCGTCAGCTCGTGGATGACAGACTCTTCGCCGTCTTCATAGACGAGGTATTGGCCGGGCTCATCGATCTCGGCGCGTATGTCTGCCAGACGCGTCTCGTCCGCCGCAGTGGCGTTCGGAAGCGAGGGTGCCGGAACGTTCGCGGCGGTGAACAGCGAGGCGCGAACGAACGCCTCTCCGCCACAGCTCGGGCAGGGCGGGAGCGTGTCGGCAGCTGCGAGCGACACGACGTACTCGCAGGAGACGCAGCGGAATGTTCCTGTGCCGACGAGGGTCCCTGACGTGTGTGACTCCATGTCCCCAACCTCCGTGCGCTGGCGCGAGTGGGGAGCGACAGCGCAAGTAACAGATGTGACGAGTTTGCCAGGCGCGGCGGAACTCGCCTGGCCGCGGGGGCGGCCCGGACTGATTACTACCCAATCAGCTTCGGCGCCGAAACGTGAGGGCCCGGTACGCGTGCGAACCGCTTGTGGGCAAACCCGGGACAGGAGGGAGGAGCCGCGTGTCGTCCGGCGAACCGAGTAGCTGCGATGCAGACCGCTCATCATGCACCTGAGCTGGAACGCCAGCTGCTGCGTCGTAGCGTCATGGCCCTCGCGGCCGGGCGCGACCACTGCGACGGCTGCCATCGAACACCGCTCGTCGGTGAGCGGGTGCATGTCTACGACGGCGGCCGTGTGCTGTGCGAACTGTGCCGGCGCGAACGCCGTGAGGCTCCGCTTCGCTCCGAGTCCGTCCACAGCAACGAGCACGGCCAGACCGTGCGGCTGACGGACCGGCGGCCCGCGCCGCCGCGGCGCCGCGTCGCCTGAGCCTTCGGCCCGCCGGTCGGCGCAGTCGTTCACTACACTCCGGCCCGCCGTGGACCCTGTCGTCGTCAGCGTCAACATCGCCCGCCCGCGTGCGGAGCTGTTCGCCTATCTGGCCGACGTCGCGAACCACCCGGAGTTCAAGGATCACTACCTCTCCGACTGGCACCTGACGCGCGAGGAGAGCACCGGTCGCGGTGCCGGCGCGCGCTTCCGCGAGCAGCTGCCGCTCAGCCGCTTCGGCTGGGGCGATTACACGCTTGTCGAGGTCGAGCCGCCCTACCGCATCCTCGAGCGCGGGCGCAGCGGCAAGTTCAACCGCGTGCGCGCGATGGGGGAGTGGACGCTCCACGACGCCCCCGGCGGGATGACGCGCGTCGACTACCGCTACGAGACGCAGCCGGCCAAGCTGAGCGATCGTCTGATGGAGCTCGTCGCCGGCCGCGGTTGGTGGAAGCGCAAGCTCTCACGCGCCGTTCGTCGCCTGCAGGCGATCCTCGAGGAGGATCGCTCGCGCGGTAGACGAGCGACGATCGCCGCCCGCTAGATCACTAGACTTCCCGCGCCTCATGACGAATCGAATCTCTCGACTCCCACTGCTCGCTGCGATGGCGCTGCTCGCCGCGCTGACGCTCGTCGCCTGCGGCGGCGGCACGAAGGACCCGACCGCGCACGGCGAGGGGGAGGGCTCCTACATCCAGGCTGGCCCGCTCATCTACCAGGTGCAGATGTCGCGCGAGCTCAACCCGCGCAACGTGGAGGACGTCGAGTACCTCCAGGGCCTGTCGACGAACACGCCGAGACTCGCCGGCGACGAGGAGTGGTTCGGCGTCTGGCTGCGCGTGCAGAACGCGACCGACGAGCTGCATCCGAGCGCCTCGGACTTCCGGATCGTCGACACGACCGGTGAGGAGTACGAGCCGATCGCCCTGCCGGCGACGAACCCATACACCTACCAGCCGACGGCGGTCGAGAGCGCCGACGGCCAGCCCGTCAAGCCGGATCCGGAGAGCGGCGCGGGCTCGGGTCCGATCCAGGGCTCGATGCTGCTGTTCAGACTGAATACGTCGGTCTACGCGAACCGCCCGCTCGAGCTCGAGATCACGCCGCCCGGTGGCGGCGAGCCCTCGACGGTCGTGCTCGACCTCTAGACCGGTCCGTAGCCGGCGCGTTCCTCGCGCCGGCTACTCGCCGGGGCCGTGCTGGAGCGCGGCCGCGAGCACCTCGCGCACGGCGGGGGCGGCGACGTCCCCGCCCGCCCCGGCTTCGGGGAACAGCGCGCCGACGGCGATCCGCGGCCGCTTCGACGGCGCGAAGGCGACGAACCAGGCGTCCGTCTCGGGAGCGTTCTGTACGTCTTCGTCGTCCTGGCCTTCGGTCGGGACGGTGTTGCCGAGCTCAGCCGTGCCGGTCTTGCCGGCGACGTCGGCGCCGGCGATCGCCGCTGCGGTCCCCGTGCCGTAGGCGACCACGGCGCGCATCATGCGTGCCACCTCGCGGGCGACGCGCGGTCGCGTCACCCGCGCGAAGCGGGGGCGCTCGCCGACTCGCAGTGTCGGGATCGGCCGGCGGCCCTCCATCGCGATCGTCGCCGCGATCTCGGTCATCTGCAGCGTCGTGGCCTGCACGAGGCCCTGCCCGATCGCCGTCGAGCCGACGTCGAGGTCGTCGCCGAGCTCCCCTGCGGACGGGATCGTGCTCGTCTCCGCGCCGGGAATCGCCTGCGCTTGGTTGAAGCCGTAGCGCTCGGCGACGTCGACCAGCCGCTGCGGGCCGAGTCTGGCGCCGAGCGGGGCGAACACGGAGTTGCACGAGTGCGCGAAGGAGTCGACGAGCGTGCCGCCGCAGTACTCGCCGCTGGCGTTCTCCAGCCGCACGCCGGAGAGTGTGGCCGCGTCGACGACGGGGAACGTCGTCTTGGCGTTCGCGAGGTGCGACTCCAGCGCGCCGGTGAGCGTGACGATCTTGAATGTCGAACCCGGCGGCTGGAGGGCAGAGAAGGCCACGCCGGCGAGCGCCAGCAGCTCGCCCGTGCGCGGGTCCATCGCCGCGACGCCGCCATACCGCCCGGCAAGCGCCCCGATCGCTGCGCGCTCGAGCTCCGGGTCGATCGTCGTACGCACGGCTGCGGCGGCTCTCGGCTGTGAGCGGGCGACGACGCGGTCGCCGACCGCGAGCGTTCCGCCGGGCTGACCCGCGAGGTCCCGCTGGAAGACGCGCTCCAGCCCCGATACGCCGACCATGGCGTCGGGCGGGTAACCGAGGGCGCGCAGCGTGCCGGCCTCCTCAGGCGGCGCGAGCTCGAGCCGTCCGGCAATCTCGCCTGCGACCTCGGGGTCGTCGGAGGTGCGGTCGTCGCCTGATGCGAGCAGGCTCCCGTTGCGGGCCAGCAGCGCGGCGCGCGGCGGCAGCGTCGTCTGGCGCGTGAGCTTCTCGCCGACGCGCAGGCCAGGGAAGACGGCATGCTCGCGCCACGCGACGCGCATCGTGTCGCCCTCGCCGCTGACCGGCAGCTCCACCACGCCGTGCACGGTGCCGAACACGCGCGTGCGGACCGTCATATGCACGGGGATCGCATCGCCTGAGCGGTCACCCACCGTCCCGACTACGAGCGAGCGGATCGTCGCCGTCTGCGCCGCATCGCGGTAGAGGGCCGCGAAGTCCTGGAACGAGGTGCGCGCTTTCGCCTCGTCGTCGAGCAGTTGGTACATACGCCCGTAGTCGCCGTCTGCCCAGAATGTCGCAAAGCGCTTCGCCGTCGCGCGCTCGGCGCCGCCGGCACCGCCGCCGACGAGCAGCCCGACGACGAGCGCAACCAGTGCGAGGCCTACGAATGCCGGCAGCCCGCGACGAATCAAGCGGCGTCGCCGTTGCACATCGGACTGGGAGTAACGCGACGCCGGATGCGCGCCCCTACGGCCACCTGCCTCCACGACTTCGGAGCGTAGTTGATCGGGCGGCGCCCTCGTTCATCTGTAGAGCGCCCGCTGGCTGCTGCATGCTTCCGGGATGACGACGCTCGACTGGATCATCGTCGCGCTGGTCGCGCTGTTCGGCCTCGCGGGCTTCCGCCGCGGCTTCATCGTCGGCGCGCTGTCACTCGGCGGGCTCGTCGCGGGTGCTGTGGTGGGCGCGCGCGTTGGTCCGCTGTTGCTGCCGGAGGGATCGCACTCGCCGTACGCACCGCTGTTTGCGCTCGCCGGCGCGCTGCTGCTCGGCGGGCTGCTCGCGAGCGGCCTTGAGCGGCTCGGCGCGCGGCTGCGCAATGGTCTGTGGATCCCCGGTCTCGGTGCGATGGACGGGCTGCTGGGCGCTTTGCTGAGCGCGGCGATCGCGCTTGGGCTCGTCTGGCTGGCGGGCGCCGTCGTGCTGCAGACGCCGGGCCTTCGCGACCTGCGCGCCGACGTGCAGCGCTCGTTCGTGCTGCGCCAGCTCAACGCCGTACTGCCGCCGTCCGGACCGCTGCTCAATGCGCTGGCGCGCTTCGACCCGCTGCCGTCCATCAACGGCCCGGGCGCTGCCGTCGCGCCGCCCTCGCGCGCGGTGCTGCGCGAGCCGGGCGTGCGCGAGGCGGCACCGAGCGTCGTGCGGATCCTCGGGACGGCCTGCGGCCTCGGCGTCGAGGGCAGCGGCTGGGTCGCCGCGTCGGGGCTCGTCGTCACGAACGCGCACGTCGTCGCCGGCGCGCACGACACGGTCGTGCAGGCGCCCGGCGACGCAGTCGGCAGTCGCGATGCGACGCTCGTCCAGCTCGACGTGCGCAACGACATCGCCGTGCTGCGCGTGCCGGACCTCCCGGCGCCGGCGCTCGCACTCGCGCCCAATCCGGCGTCCGGGACGGCCGGCGCGATCCTCGGCTATCCGTTGAACGGCCCATTCGACGTCGAGGCGGGACGGATCGGCGCGACGCGGACCGTCATCTCCGAAGACGCGTACGGCCGTGGCCCGGTGCGGCGCGGCGTCACACCGCTGCGTGGGCGCGTGCGCAGCGGCAACTCGGGCGGGCCGATCGTCGACGCGCAGGGGCGCGTGCTGACGACGGTCTTCGCTGCCACGACGAGTGGCGATTCAGGCGGCTACGGCGTGCCGAACGCGGTCGTCGGCGAGGCGCTCACCGCGGCTCGCACGAGCGGCCCGGTGTCGAGCGGCGCGTGCGCCGGTTGACAGACCGCTACCCTCCACCGGCTAATGAGCAAGACACTCGTCATCGCCGAGAAGCCATCCGTCGGCAGAGACCTCGCCCGCGTGCTGCCTGGACCGTTCCAGAGAGGGGAGGGCGTGCTCGAGGGTCCTGACCACGTCATCACCTGGGCGGTCGGCCACCTGGTGCAGCTCGCTGAGCCCGACGAGTACGACGACAAGTTCAAGAGATGGCGCATGGCCGATCTGCCGATCGTGCCGCCGAAGTTCAAGCTCGTGGTGCGCGACGAGCGCTCGAGAAGACAGATGAACGTCGTCAAGCGCGCGCTCGGCCGTGATGACGTCGAGATCGTCGTGAACGCCTGCGACGCCGGTCGCGAGGGCGAGCTGATCTTCGCCTACCTGTACGAGAAGGCCGGCTCGAGACTGCCCGTGCAGCGGCTGTGGCTCTCCTCGATGACGAAGTCGGCGATCGAGGACGCCTTCACCCGCCTGCGCCCCGGCGAGGAGCTGCGCTCGCTGGAGGACGCGGCGCGGTCGCGCAGCG
>DATFPW010000081.1:0-4554 GCA_035264605.1 Conexibacter sp.
TGCACGGCGCTCGAGCTCGAGGGCGAGCCTCGAAGCGGCGGCCCTCACGCTCGCGCCGCTGAAGCGCAGGCGGCCGGAGACGAGCGCATCGCCGCGGACGAGCGCCCGCCGCGTCAGGCGTTTCGTCTCAAGCAGGAAGACGCCCGCCGGCCCGATCACGAGGTGGTCGATGTTCCCGCGCTCGGAGGCGAGATCGTGCTCGGCCAACCACCCGTCGCCAAGCTCGCGCAGCACCAGTGCTGTCTTCTGCTCGCCGGCCGCTCCGCAGCGCCACGGAAGCGACGCGACGTCGCGGCCGAGCAGCCAGTAGGTCGCGAACAGGGTGAAGGTCGCACCGACGAGTGCTGCGAACAGGAGCTGAGCGAGACCACCCGCGAGGACGACGCCGACCAGCGCGCCGGCGAGTAGCGCGACGAGGGTGAGCAACTCGTGCCAGTCGCGCCGGATCGCGGCGCGGCGAGCGAGCCGCCAGCGCGCAAGCGCTGACTCGCCTGCGCCCGCTCGACGGTCGCCTGACATTCCGTGCGGGGTGCGTTAATTCGGTTCCCCTTCGTTGGGTCGGTTGTGAACCGTAGAGTCGTGCGCCCGTCCCGTCGCGTTGGAGGAGCTGGTCTTTGTTCTGGTCGTTCTGCTACGTCGTACTTCGGCGCGTTCTTCAACTCGCCGCGTTGCGCTTTCGCTCGGAGGAGTTCAAGGAGCTGGAGATCGTGGTGCTCCGCCACGAACTCGCCGTGCTACGGCGTCAAGCTGGTCGACCTGAGCTGACGTCCGTCGACCGAGTCTTCCTCGCTGCGGCGAGTGGTCTGCTGCCGCGAACGAGCTGGCGGTCGTTTGTCGTCACACCGACGACAGTGCTTCGGTGGCACCGCCGGCTGGTGGTGAAGCGTTGGACATACCCACGTCGAGCCGGCCGGCCCCCGATCGGTAACGAGATCCGTGAACTCGTGTTGCGCCTCGCGCGCGAGAATCCGCGCTGGGGCTACCAGCGGATCGCTGGCGAGCTCCGCGGGCTCGGCTTTACCGTCTCGGCCACGACTGTTCGCAAGCTCCTCCGACAGGCGGGTGTGGGGCCTGCCGGCGTGCGCGCCGGACTCTCCTGGCGCCAGTTCCTACGGGCGCAGGCGCACAGCATGCTCGCGGTCGACTTCTTCACGGTCGAGACCGTTTGCCTGCGGCGGCTGTACGTTTTCTTCTTCATCGAGCTCGGCAGTCGCCGGGTGCATGTCGCGGGCTGCACGTCGAACCCGAGCGGCGCCGGGTCACCCAGCAGGCCCGTCAGCTCGCCTGGGATTTAGCGGAGCGTTCGACGTCGGTGCGCTTTCTGATCCGGGATCGCGACAGCAAGTTCACGCGTGACTTCGACATTGTCTTCCGCAGCGAAGGCATCGAGATCATCCGCACGCCGGTCCGAGCGCCGAAGGCGAACGCGGTTGCCGAGCGCTTCGTCCGCACCGTCCGAGCCGAGTGTCTCGACTGGCTCCTGATCATCAACTGCCGCCATCTCGAGCGGGTGCTCCGCGTCTTCTCCGAGCATTACAACGGCCACCGGCCACACCGAGCGCTCAACCTGATGCCGCCCGACCCGCAGCGGCCACTACTCCGGCTCGCGACCGCATCGGCACCAGACCACCTCGAGCGCCGAGATCGCCTCGGCGGCCTGATCCATGAATACGGCTTCGCAGCATGAGAACCGGTTTAACGCACCCGACAGGCCATCACCGCCCCCGTCTCAGCGACGGCGGTTCAGCCGACCTTCACGGCAGTCAGGCGTGCGTCTAGAAGATTGACGCCGCCGGCTCCGGCCCGTCGCTCGGCTCCCTGCCGGCGCATACATCCTGTTCTCGGGCGGATTCATCAGCGCCGCCGGAGCGACCGACGGAGCGTCAGGCGGCTGTGTGCGTCGGCGCTCCGCAGGCTGGCGTCAACGGGCGACGCCGGGCCGCGTGACGGCCGGCTCGTCGTAGCCGGCAGGCAGCGGGCGGCGCGAGCGCCACGCGATCCGGAGGAGGTCGAGGGCCATCTCCAGCGAGGCGCCGACCAGCGAGACCTTCGTCTCCGGGTCGTTGCGCCACTCGACCGGGACCTCGGCGATCCGGAGACCGAGGCGGCGCGCGTTCACGCACAGCTCGGCGTCGTAGGCGAAGCCGTCGACGCGCTGGAGCTCGAAGGCGCGGCGCGTCGTCGCGAGCCGGTACAGCTTGAAGCCGCACTGGGCGTCGCGGTAGGGGAGGCGAGTGAGCAGGCGAAACAGCCGGTTGAACGCCTTCCCCGCGAGCTCGCGGTAGACCGGTTGCCGCACGGCGATCCGGGAGCCGGACAGGCCACGGGACGCCATCGCCACGTCGTGGCCGTCGTCGAGCGCCGCCGCGAGCGCGCGCACCTCCTCGAGCGGCGTCGAGAGGTCGGCGTCGGTGACGAGCACGAAGTCGGCGTCGACCGCCAGCACGCCGGCGCGGGCGGCGGCGCCCTTGCCCCGATTCCCCGCGAGCGCTATCAGCCGCAATCGTCCTCCGAGCCCGCCGAAGGCGTCTACCACCGCGCGTGTCCCGTCGGTCGAGCCGTCGTCGACCACGACGACCTCCGTGAGCGTCATCCCGGCCGCGGCGAGAACCTCGCTCTGCCGGGCCGCGACCGTCGCCAGCAGCCGCGGCAGGCGCGACTCCTCGTTGTACGCCGGAACGACGATCGCGAGACTACGGCCGGGCTGCGTCACACCGCACAACCGTATCGCCCTCAGCCGCGGGTCAGCCGCGCCGGGTGTAGACCCACTGGAAGCTCGACCCGCGCTCGTTCCACGGGCGCCTCAGCAGGAGCCACTTGGCCCAGTCGCCGACGCTGGCGCCCCTGTAATCGGGGATCCACCAGCTCCGCAGGCGGAAGCGCCGCCGCCGGTACCCCGGCCGTTGGCGGGCGGCGCGGTTCTCCTGCGCGACGACGAACGTGCGCGCCGTGATCTCGTCGCGGCCGCTCATGTCGACGTACGCCACCGGCAGATCGCGCAGATACCAGACCCACGGCCACGCGTGGCCGCCCCAGGAGTCGATGGCGAGCTCGAACGGCCGCTCGACGGTCGCTCGCGCATGCTGCGCCACGAAGGCGTCACGAAGCGGCGGGACGTCGGTCGACGTTTGCGTGAAGACCATGATCTCGGCGGGGTCTGCCGGCCGGATGTACGACAGCCCGATCGACGCGTAGATGGTGTACGCAGCGGCGGCCGCCGCGACGCCGAGCCCGACCCGGCCGGCCAGCCGGCCGCGGGCGCTCCAGAGCGTCTCCGCGCCGACTCCCGCGAGCAGGATCAACGGGAGCAGCGGGTGGACCACGAGCCACGGCATCCGCTCGCCCGCAAACGAGTAGGCGACGAGACTGCCGACGAAGAACCAAAGCAGGAACACACGCAGCACGGTCGGCCGTCGCAGAGCGACCACCGCGCCGATGGCGCCCAGCACCAGCGCGAGCCACTCGTAGCCGGCGAGCAGGACGACGTAGAAGAAGCGCGGTTGTCCACCGCGCGCGACCGGGTGCTGAGACAGCCAGTAACGCCAGCTGTCGACGAGCCCGGCGCGGATGCCGTCGGGATTCAGCAGGAAGGTCGAGAACAGCAGCGCGAAGACGCCGACGAAGGTTGCGAATCCCCACAGCCACGCAGCCAGCCCGGGCGCGCGAACGGCCGTGACGAGCCGTGCCTCGACCGCCCGGCGGCCCTCGTTCCGCGCGCGCCGGACGTCGAGCGCCAGCACGGCGAGGAAGAAGGCCCCCGCCAGAGCGATCGTGATGTACGTCGTTTCCTTGGTCGCGAAGCTGACCGCGATGAGGCCCAGGATCACGCTTGGATGCCACGGACGCGGCCGCTCGAGGAAGCGGAACGTCGCCGCGATCAGCGCGAGGGTGACGCACGCTGCGTAGATGTCCTCGCGAGCGAAGCGCGACTGGTAGAGCAACGCCGGGCTCACCGCGAGGAGCGCGGCTGCGGCGAGCGCCGCACGCCGTCCCAGTTGGTCGCGGAGGGCGAACGGGAGCGCGACCACGAGCGTCCCGACGAGCGCCGGCGCGATCCGCGCTGTGAGCTCGCTGACGCCCGCGACGAGGTACACCGACGCCATCGCGAAGAGCTGGACGGGCCCGTGGTACGTGGGGTCGTAGCCGTAGTCGACCGCGTTCTCGCGGAACACGTTCCACGCGAGCCATGCGTGGATCGCCTCGTCGTGATGGAGCGGCTTGTGGTCGAGTGCGACGAGCCGTAGAACGAGCGCGGCGGCGGTGAGCGTCGCGTACGGAAGCGCCTCGGAGACGATGATCGCCCGCGCGTTCGTCCGGGCACGACGCGCGTACGCCGATGCGACGCCGGCCGTCACCGGCGGGTCCTCGTGCGCGCCTCGACGGTCGCCGCGGCCCGGCGCGGAGCGCGGGCGAGCGCGAGCCGGAATGCGAACAGCTGGTGCAGGCCGCGCAGGCTGAACGTGAGGAGCCGCAGGGCGCGGAGCGAAGAACGGCCCCTCGTGCGCGCGCGGTGCGTCACCGGCAGCTCGATCAGCCGCCAGCCGCGCACGGACG
>DATFPW010000082.1:0-27306 GCA_035264605.1 Conexibacter sp.
CAGCTTCTCGCACATCTCGCGGGCCTCCTCCCGGGACCCGATCTCCGACAGGGCGGAGACCAGCCAGAAGGAGCAGATCAGGAAGCTCGCCTCTTCGCCCTCCAGGCCGTCGTCGGTCTCGTCGACGCGATAGCGGAGGACGAGGCCGTGCTCGGTGAGCTCGTCGGTGATCGCCTTGACGGTGTTGATGACGCGCTCGTCGTCTGAGGGAAGGAAGCGGAAGAGCGGGACCAGGAGGGTGGAGGCGTCGAGGGCGTCGGTCTCGTAGTGCTGTCGGAAGACGCCGTCGCGACAGCCACGCTCGAGGATCTCCGCCTTGATCTCATCGGCGATCCCCCGCCAGCGATCGGCGACCTCATCGAGCCCCGTCCCGCGCGCCAGTCGTGCGCCGCGGTCGACCGCGACCCAAACCATTAGCTTCGAGGAGACGTAGTGCTTCGGCTCGCCGCGCGCCTCCCAGATCCCCTGGTCGGGGTTCTTCCAGGCCGCGATCGCGCCTTCGACCTGGTCCTGCAGCACCGGCCACAGCCGTCGCGGCATCCGCTGGCTGTGGTGGGTGTGGACGAGGATCGAGTCCAGCACGGCGCCGTAGACGTCGTTCTGGCGCTGATCAAAAGCGCCGTTGCCGATCCGCACCGGCTTCGCACCGTCGTAGCCGGTGAGGTGGTCGAGCGTCTCCTCGGTCAGGTCCTGACGACCGTCGATCCCGTACATGATCTGCAGCGAGCCGTCGCCGTTGCGATTCACGTCGGCGACGAACTGCATGAAGTCGTCGGCCTCCCAGTCGAGCCCAAGCGCGTGCAGGCCCCACAGCGTGAACGTCGCGTCGCGCATCCACGTGTAGCGGTAGTCCCAGTTGCGCTCCCCGCCCGGCGTCTCCGGCAGCGAGGTCGTGAGCGCGGCGACCATCGCGCCGGTGGGCGTGTAGGTCAGGCCCTTCAACACGAGCGCCGAGCGCTGCAGGTAGATCCGCCAAGGGTGGTCGGGGAAGTGGCCGTCGTCGACCCAGCCGCGCCAGAAGTGCGACGTGCGCTCGAGCATCGTCGTCGCCTCCTCGGCAGTGTGCGGCCCGTGCAGCTCGCTTCCCCACGACAGCGCGCAGAAGCGTCGCTCGCCCTCTTGCAGCGTGTGCCGCGCGCGTACGCGGTTGCCCTCGATCCCGAGCATCAGGTCGCTCGTGAGGCGCACGGTCGTCTCGCCGTCGGTCGCATCGGCGACCGAGTAGCCGTCGACCGTCTCCCACCTCGTCTCCCCGCGCGCGTAGTCGAACGCCGGCTCGCAGATCAGCTCGATCTGCACGCTGCCCTGGATGCACTCGATCGTGCGCACGAGCACGCGGTCGGCGTCGGTGTCGGTCGGCGGGCGCGTGTGCGCCATCGGGTCGCTGCTGTCCGACCACGGGCCGATCGTCAGCGCGTCGCGCACGACGAGCCAACCGGACGGCGTCATCCACGTCGTCTCGACGATGTTCGTGCCGGGCTCGTAGCGCCGCGCGCCGGGGACGCTCATGCCGTAGGGGCCGAGGCGGAAGCCGCCGGCGCCGCGGTCGAGCAGCGCGCCGAAGATCGACGGCGCGTCGAAGCGCGGCACGCACAGCCACTCGATCGTCCCGTTCGGCGCGAGCAGCGCGCCGGTGTGGCAGTCGGACAGGAACGCGTAGTCGGCGATCGGCGGGAACGGCGAGCGCGCCGGCTGGCGCACGTGGCCGCGGGGGTTCGCGCGCGGGCGCGTCCGTCTGGTGGCGGTCATGACCGCAGATGCTCCCACGCTGGGTGGCGGGTGGGGCCGCGCCGTCAGACGGGGAGGATCGTGACGCGCGACCCGAGCAGCCGGCGCATGTCGTCCGGGTCTGAGGTGGCGAGGACGTCGCCTCGCTCGCGCACGCCGATCGCGACGCAGGCGTCGACGGCCCCGGCGCCGGCGGTGTTGCGCCGCAACTTCCCGGCCGCCCGCGCGCGCGGCTCATCGAGCGGTTCGACGAGGCACCATTTCAACAGCTGCGCGACGCGCGCGTCCTTCGCGTCGCCGCGCCACACCTCGGCCAGCACGACGGCAGGGACGGTCGGGGTCACGTTGCTGCTGAACGCGCGTCTGAGCACATGGAGAATCTCCGGGGCAGCGCGCTCATATGCGATGAGCGCACCGGCGTCGAGCGTCAATCCGGCCACAAGGCATCGATCTCCGCGATGACCGACTCGGGGATGGGACCGTACTTCTCGATGTCCTCGGCGATCAGCTTCCGGCCTCCTTCGACCTTCATCTGGTGCTCGACCGCGGCATTGACGAACGCGGACAGGTTGCCGCCGCGCTCAGCCGACAGCCGCTCCGCCTCGGCGAGGACCGACTCGTCAAAAGAGATGGAGCGCTTCTGAACGGCCATGACGTCATCCTACCACTGGTAGGAAAGACCTCAGACGCTGTTCCACACGTCCAGGCCGAGGTTGTTCAGGAGGTTCTGCGCCTCGACGTTGAGGCGGAAGAACTCGCCCGTCCAGATCAGCACGCCCATCGCGATCAGCACGACGCCGCCGGTGGCGATGACGGCGCTGTAGTGACGCTTCACGACCGCGAAGGCGTTCGTCATCGAGCCGAACGCGAGCGACGTCAGCAGGAACGGAATGGCGAGCCCGGCCGAGTAGAACGCCAGCAGCACCGCGCCGTGGCCGGCGGAGTCCGACAGCGCGGCAGCGCTGAGGATCGCGCCGAGCGTCGGGCCGATGCAGGGCGTCCAGGCGATCGCGAAGGCGGCGCCGGCGACGATCGGCCCGCCGCGCCCCGCGCGCTCCATCAGGCCGCTGACGTGGAACTCGCGGTTCAGGCGTGTGACGAACGGCGCCGAGACGAAGAACACGCCCATCGCGACAATCAGCACGGCCGAGGCCTTCTGCAGCGCCTCGCGATGGTCGTTGAGCGTGGCGCCGACAGCCGTCGCCCCGAGCCCGAGCAGGATGAAGATCGTCGAGAAGCTGAGGACGAACAGCAGGCTCGGCACGAGCACGCGGCGCGCGCCGCCGTCGTTCCGCGCCTGCTCCGGCGTGACGCCCGCGACCGCCGAGATGTAGCCCGGAACGAGCGGCAGCACGCACGGCGAGAGGAACGACACGAGGCCTGCGACCAGTGCGAGCGGGATGCCGACGCCGTTGGCGGGGTCCATGCGTGGAAGCGTACGACAACGAGGACTCAAGCTTAAGACTGAAGTGCACCGGCTATAGCCTGAAAAAGTCATGCTAAAGTCTGAGAATGCCGCCGCGGGTCACCCCCAGCAACGAGTTGCTCGCCTTGGCCGGAGCAGTGCGACATCTCCGACGTGAGCGTGAGCTGTCGCAGGAGGCACTCGCCTTTGCAGCCGACATCCACCCGAAGCACCTCAGCGACATCGAGCGTGCCAATAAGGATCCTCGCGCTACAACCGTCGCGCGGCTCGCCGAGGCGCTTGGCATCACGGTGGCGGAGCTCTACACCGCCGCCGAAGGCGGGCGAGCCGAACCACGACGCGGAGCCGGATAGTGGTCGTCGTCTTGATGGCGGTCGCGGTCGGAGCATTGGCGTTGTGCGCCGTGAGCATCGTCGTGTCCGCCGTCCTGTCCGCCCGCGCGCTGCGGCGGGGAGCGGACTTCGAGGCCGAGATGAGAGCGGCGTCGTTCGGCTATCGCCTTCACATGAGACCCCCGGGATCGCCCGAGGAGTGAGCGCCACCGCTCGGCACAGCCGCAGCGGCTGACGAGACGGCACCGGATGCTCCGTCCGGGCGCGCGATCCGGTGGTACGTTCCGGACAGCGACCCAAAGGAGACCGAACCGCCATGGCGACCGTCACCCGCACGCTGCGCAACTTCGTGGACGGCGAGCACGTCGACCCGGTCGAGGGCCGCAGCGAGCCGATCCTCAACCCGGCGACCGGAGAGCAGATCGCCAGCGCTCCCCTCTCCGACGCCGGCGACGTCGACCTCGCAGTCCGGGCCGCACGTCGCGCGTTCGATGGCTGGTCCGGCACGACGCCCGCAGAGCGCTCGCACGCGCTGCTGAAGCTCGCCGACGCCGTCGAGGCGCATGGCGACGAGCTGGCCGAGCTGGAGGCGCTCGACGCTGGCAAGCCGATCGAGGCCGTCAAGGCGGACGAGATCCCGGTCGTCGCCGACAACCTGCGCTTCTTCGCCGGCGCCGCGCGTCACCTGGAGGGGCTCAGCGCCGGCGAGTACATGGCCGACCACACGTCGATGATCCGCCGCGAGGCGATCGGCGTCGTCGGCCAGATCGCGCCGTGGAACTACCCGCTGATGATGGCCGGCTGGAAGATCGGCCCAGCGCTCGCGGCCGGCAACACGGTCGTGCTGAAGCCGGCCGAGACGACGCCGCTGACGACGCTGCGACTCGCCGAGCTGGCGGCCGAGTTCCTCCCGAGAGGCGTCTTGAACGTGATCGCCGGCCACGGCGATCCGGCCGGGCAGGCGCTCGTGACGCATCCCGAGGTCGACATGGTCTCGCTCACCGGCAGCGTCGAGACCGGCAAGTGGATCGCCCGCGCGGCCGCCGACACGCTCAAGCGCGTGCATCTCGAGCTGGGCGGCAAGGCGCCCGTGATCGTCTTCGACGACGCCGACCTGGAGGTCGCGCTGGAGACGATCGCCGGTACCGGTTACTACAACGCCGGCCAGGACTGCACGGCGGCCACGCGCGTGCTTGCGGGCGCGGGCGTGCACGACGACGTCGTGGCGGGCTTGGCGTCGGAGGCGCAGGGGCTCGTGCTCGGCGACACGCTCTCGGCGGACACGACGCTCGGCCCGCTCAACTCCGCGCGCCAGCGCGAGCGCGTCGCCGGCTTTGTCGAGCGCAAGCCGTCCGGCGCGGAGGTCGTCACCGGCGGGCGCGACGCGGAGCTGCCGGGCTACTACTACGAGCCGACCGTCGTCGCCGGCTTGCAGCAGCAGGACGAGATGATCCAGCGAGAGATCTTCGGCCCGGTCATCACCGTCCAGCGCTTCTCGGACGAGGCGGAGGCGCTCGCGTGGGCGAACGGGACCCCCTACGGGCTGGCGTCGTCGGTGTGGACACAGAACGTCGGCCGCGCGCTGCGGATGTCGAAGGCGCTGCGCTTCGGCGCGGTCTGGATCAATGACCACATTCCGCTCGTCAGCGAGATGCCGCACGGCGGCTTCAAGCAGTCCGGCTACGGCAAGGACCTGTCGAAGTACGGCTTCGAGGACTACACGCAGGTCAAGCACGTGATGGCGAATTTGGCCTAGGAGAGCCGCCTTCTGGCGAAAGTCCGCAACTCCATGCTTTAGGCTCCGTTGAGCGGTCAAGGAGGCAGCGTGGAGGCGTCAACCATCCCAACCAGCGCAGCAATCGCACCGGCAGGGGCCGGCACGCGGGTCGCGCCCGCCCGGATCGTCACGGGGCCGCTGCTGCGCCTGCGCTCGGACGAGCAGCTCGTGCGCCTCTTCCGCGCCGGCAGCGACGAGGCGTTCCGCGTCATCCACGACCGCTACCGCACGCGTCTGTTCGCCTATGCGCGGCAGATGTTCGGCGGCTCGCGCGCCGACGCTGAGGATGCGCTGCAAGACGTCTTCGTGCGCGCATACGGCGCGCTGCGCGCGAACGACCGCGACGTGTCGCTGCGCGCCTGGCTCTACCGCATTGCGCACAACCGCTGCATCGACGAGCTGCGCCGGCCGTCGGCGGCCGTCGGTGCACCGTCCGAGGTCCTGGAGCTCGTGCAGGCGCCGGCATCCGATCCGATGGACGCGATCGAACAGCGTGAGTCGCTGCGCCGCCTCGTCGCGGACGTGCAGCGGCTGCCTGAGCAGCAGCGCTCTGCCCTGCTGATGCGCGAGATCTCCGGGATGGCTTACCAGGACCTCGCGGGCGCCCTGGACGTGACCGTGCCCGCCGTCAAGTCGCTGCTCGTACGCGCGCGCATCGGGCTCGCACAGGCGGCCGAGGCGCGCGACACCGCCTGTGCGGCGATCCGCGCCGACCTCGCCGATGCGCACGAGCGCGGCGTGCGCGCGAGCGGGCTCGTGAAGCGTCACCTGCACGACTGCAAGGACTGCAGCGCGTACAAAAAGGAGCTGCGTGCGCTCGACACGCGCCTTGCCGCGCTTGTCCCGGCGCTCGGACCGGTCGCGCTCGTCGCGAAATTGCTGGGCGTCGGCGGAGGTGGCGCCGCCGCCGGAGGCGGCGCGAGCGCCGCGGGCGGAGCAACGGCCGGTGCGGCCGTCGCCACGACGGCTGGCGCCGGTGCTGCCGGCGTGTCCGTCAGCCACATCGCCGCCGCGGTTGCGGTCGCGGTCGTCAGTGCCGGCGGCGCAGTCGAGGTGCACCACACGCTCATCCCGCACCACCGCCAACCGGCAGCGATCCACCGCACCGTCGCAACGCCGGCGGCCTCCTCGGTGCTGCCGGCGCCCGCGATCGGAGCCGCAGCCGGCGCGGCGGTGACCGACGCAGATCGTCGCGATGTCGCGCAGCGGCTTCGCGTGAGACTGATCCCGGGGATCAACGGCGACAAGGCGGTCGTACCGCCGCCGGCACTGACGCTCGCGCCCGATGCGACGAGCCCAGGGAACGGCGGCGCAGCCGCCCCTGCCGAGCCTCCCGCCGACTCGCTGCAACCGGTGACGCCGGCACCCCTCGACGGCTTGGGCACCGGCGACGTCGATCCCGTCGAAGCGTCGAGCGGCTCCACAAGCACCCCGCCGCCTGCGACCGGCACCAGCCCCCCGACGGAGCCGGCGCCTGCGGAGCCCGTCCCGCCTGCGACGAGCGTGGCGCCGCCCGCAGCGAGCACACCGGCCACGTCCGCGGCGCCGCCCACGTCCGCGAGCACCGGCGGCGCGACGTACCGGCCGCGCTGAGCCGCGCGCATCCGGCTTCGCAGCGCTGAGCCGCGGGTCGCTGGCTGGCGCACACGCGCTGATAGCTTGCGCCCATCGACGGCCTGCTGCCCCCACTGGACCACGAGGAGCTCTACGTCCGTCGCGGGCGCCGCTCCGGCCTGCCGGTGATGGTGGCGATTCACTCGACCGCACGCGGACCGTCGCTCGGCGGCTGCCGCATGTGGACGTACGACGACGTGCGGCGCGCGACGCTCGACGTGCTGCGGCTCTCGCGCGCGATGACCTCCAAGGCGGCGTGCGCGAACCTGCCGCTCGGCGGCGGCAAGGGCGTGATCGCGCTGCCCCAGCGCGCCCACCTGACCGGTGCGCGGCGCCGCGACGCGCTGCTCGACTTCGGCGACGCCGTCGAGGCGCTCGGCGGGCGCTACTTGACGGCGGAGGACGTCGGCATCGGCAGCCGCGACATGCCGGTGATGGCAGAGCGCACGTCGCACGTCACCGGCCTCGCGACGGCGCGCGGCGGCTCGGGCGACCCGAGCCCGTTCACGGCGATCGGCGTCGAGGCGGCGATCCGCACCGTCTGCGAGCGGCTGTTCGGCAGCTCGTCGCTTGAGGGCCGGACGGTCGCGGTGCTCGGGCTCGGCCACGTCGGCTCGCGCGTCGCGAGACTGTGCGCGCGCGCCGGGGCGCAGCTCGTCGTCACCGACGTCGACCCGGGGAAGCGCGTCCTCGCGGAGCGCCTCGGCGCACGCTGGACGACGCCGGGCCGCGCACTGACCGCGAAGGTCGACGTCCTCTCGCCCTGCGCGCTGGGCGCCGTCTTCGACGCCGACACTGTGCCCAGGCTGCGCTGCCGCGCGATCGCCGGCGCGGCGAACAACCAGCTTGCGACCGAGGGCGCGGCCGAGCTGCTGGCAGCCCGCGACATCCTCTGGGCCCCCGACTTCGTCGTCAACGCCGGCGGGATCGTCAACATCGCCGTCGAGCTGCGCGAGGAGGGCTACGACCCGGCCGTCGCGCGCCGGGACTGCCGCGCGATCGGGGACACGCTGGCGCAGGTCTTCGATGCCGCCGACGCCGAGTGCGTCACCCCGCTCGCCGCTGCGAACGCGCTGGCCGAGCAGCGGCTGTGCAGACGATAAGCGGACGACTCCCGAGAGGCTAGACAACGTCGCCGCGCTGCTCCTGCAGCGCGCGTACCGGCGTCCGTAATCGGGCCGTGTCGTGGTCCGATCCTGGCCAAGACATCGCTCAGCAGGCGCTGCGCCGGAACTGCATCGCCTTGGGCGACGAGCTTCCGGATGCAAGGCGGGTACTGCTGCTGGAGTGTGGGCTTCTCGGCCATGACCGGCACGATACGTCGCGCCTGCGGCCTGTCGACAGCAGGTATCTGTGACCTGTTCGCGCGCTACGGCAACCAGGGCGGCCGCTCCGGCCGCTCGACTCCCGCCGGCAACCGCCCCTCGTCCGCGAGCTTGTCGAGGTGCGCGGCGAGCGTGACGGTCGCCGCCGGGCGCAGCAGCGCGGGCGCGTCGGCCCAAGCCGCGTCGAGCAGTTCGTCGACCGAGCGCGAGCCGGCGCTGAGCGCCTCGAGCAGTGCCCGCTCGCGGGCGAGTCGGTGCTCCACGTACTCGTCGAGCTTCGCCGCCGGGTCTTCGACGAGTGGGCCGTGGCCGGGGCAGATCAACGCCAGCTCGAGCGCTCGCAGCCGCTTCAGCCCCGCGAGGTAGCCGGCCAGCGCGCCCGGGTCGGGCGCGACGAACACGCTGCCTTCGCCGAGCACGGCGTCGCCGGTGAAGGCGATCTCGCCCGCGAGGACGTACGACAGATGGTCGGGCGCGTGGCCGGGCGTCGCGAGCGCCTCCAGCGGTCCGGCGCGCTCGCCGTCCGCCAACGTCAGGTCGACTGGCCCGCGCGCGCCGGCCAGCGACGCGGTGCCGCCCAACCGCTCGCGCAGCGCAGGCACCGCCTCGGCGTGGTCGGGATGGTCGTGCGTGAGCGCGATCCCGGCGAGCCCGCCGCGCCGCTCGACCTCCGCGACGAGCGCGTCCACATGCCCCGGCAGCGCCGGCCCCGGGTCGATAACCCACGCGCGCTCGCGGCCAATCACCCACGTGTTCGAGCCCGTGAGCGTGAACGGCCCCGGGTTGTCCGCTCGGATCACGACGACGTCGTGACGCTGCAGCACGCTCATCGTCGCCATTCTCCCCGCGCTAGCGAGGGTCGAGCCGATAGACCGGCCCGTTGAGCGAGACGACGTAGACGCGACCGCTGCCGTCCTCGCCGAACGAGGAGAGCGAGGGGACGTGGAGGCCGAGCGCTCTGCGCCCGCTCGCCCCGCCCTGCCGCGGCCGGACGGTGAACAGGTCGCCGGCGCAGAAGTCGCCGTAGACGTAGCGGCCGGCGAGCGTCCGCAGGCGCGGGTCGCGGATCACGTAGCCGCCCGTGACAGAGCAGCCGCCGCGATCGTGCGTGTACTGCAGCACCGGCTTGACGTCGCCGCGCACGGGCAGGCTCGGGTCCTCGCGCCGCGTTCCCTCGAACGCACGCCAGCCGAAGTTCGCGCCTCGGCCCGTGCCCTTCGTGCGGAAGTCGATCTCCTCGACGTGGTCCTGCCCTACGTCGCCGATCGTCAGGTCGCCGGTCGCCCGGTCGAACGAGAAGCGCCACGGGTTGCGCAGGCCCCACGCGTAGATCGCCGGCTTCGCGCCGCGCCGGCCGACGAACGGGTTGTCCGCCGGGATCCCGAACGGACGCCTGCCGGACGGACGCGGATCGATCCGCAGGATCTTGCCGAGCAGCGTGTCGAGGTTCTGCGCGTTCCCGATCGGGCCGTGCTGGTCGTCGCCGCCACCGCCGTCGCCGAGGCCGATGTACAGCAGCCCGTCCGGCCCGAACGCGAGCTGCCCGCCGTTGTGGTTCGACTCCGGCTGGTCCTGGAACAGCAGCTGCCGCGCGCTGCGCGGGTTCGCCCGGTCGGCACTCGACCCGCGCCGGTATTCGACCACGCGCGTGTCGCCGTTGCGGTCGGTGTAGTCGACGTAGAAGCGGCCTGAGCTGGCGTAGTCCGGCGCGAAGGCCAGCCCCAGCAGCCCCTGCTCCCCACCGCTCACGACCTGCGAGGAGATGTCGAGGAACGGCGCGCGCAGCACCCGCCCGTCCCGCACGACCCGAATCTTCCCGCCCTGCTCGACCACGAACAGCCGCCGCCGCTCGCCGGGCGGTTGGGTCACGTAGTCGGGCGAGGAGAACGTCCCGACCTTCGTCAGCTTCACGCCGGCCGCAGCCGTTCTCGCCGGTTCAGAACCCGCCGGGGCGCTGCCGCATGCACCGAGCACCGCGAAGGCGACGACCACGAGGAGCGCGACCGCTGACGGGCGTCGAAGCACGTTCCCGAGGATGCCAGATGGCGCGGCGCTGCTCCGCGGCGCTATGCCCGCGTCCCCGGTACCTGGGGTGCCGGTCTCGGCAGTCTCGGCACGGCTGCGATCCGCACCCAGTACACGATGTGCCCGGCTCTGACGCGGATCGCGACGCGCGCGAGCCCTCCCGTTCCGCTCCCGCACTCGCCGGCGCCCGGCCGCTCGGTGAGTCGGAAGGTGACGACGAGGAAGCCGTGCGGCGTCGACTCGGTCGCGATCAGCCGCGCGCCGCACGGCAGGGAGCGGTTGAAGCCGCGAACCGCCGCGCGCGTGGGAAGACGCCGTGGCGGCGAGCCGTTCGCGACGACCGCCGGCAGCGCGAAGTACGCCGCTGCGGCGGCCACGTGGCCGTGCCGCAGTGCGTCCGCCCATGCGCGCACCACACGCGCTTCGGCGGAGTCGATGTGTGACGGCGTCGTCGTCGCGGGCGGCCGCGCGTCGGTCCCGCGCTCGACCGTCCCGCTTCCGCCACCGCAGGCTCCAAGCGCGAGCCCGAGTCCGACGAGCAGCGCGAGCCAGTAAGGCATGAGCGGACGAGCGGTCACCTAATCGGATACGTGTCCGCAGGCAGGCCGGATGTCCGACGCGCGGTTACGCTGCGCGTCTCGCGCGGTCCGGGCTCCTCTGGCCCGGATCTATCCTTCGACATCGAGGAGTTCCCGTGCCCGCCCTCCCCCGTCCAACCTTCCGCCGACGCGCCGCGGCGCTCGCCGCCGTATCCGTCGCCGCACTCGCCGCCGGCGTCGCCGCCGTGCCGGGTGCCGCGGTCGCAGCACCCGCGCCGATCGCCTCGTGCGGCAACACCACGACCGACGGCGGCGTGCTGATCGGCGACGTCACAGCACGTCGCACGAGATGCGACGTCGCGAAGCGGATCGCTCGCGCGGCCGTCGTGAACTGCGGCGACGACGGCAGCTGCAGCGTCCGTGGATTCACGTGTCTCACCGCCAGAGCGACCGAGGAGCTGCGCTTCGCCCGCTGCTCCAAGGCCGGCAGAGGGCAGGAGCTGTTCAAGGTCGTGCGCTTCGACTTCGGCTCCTGAGCGTGCCAGGCGCGTCAGTCCCTCTCGGCAGGGACTGACGCGCCGGCGGCCTGCGGCCATGGCGCGTTGCACACCAGCCCCTCCTGCCCAGCCGCCGACCACAGCTCCTCCGCGATGTGCGGCGCCAACGGCGCGAGCATCACAACCGCGTCGAGCAGCGCCCTCTGCAACGCCCACGAGTCGCTCGGCGTCAGCGAGTCCTGCTGTCTCAGCACGCGCCGCTCGAAGTCTCTGATCCGCTCGACCAGCGTCATCACGTTGCGCGCCGCGCGGTGCGTCTCGAGCCCCTCCATGTTCTCGGTGATGCGCCGCACCGCGACGCCGTGCCAGTTGTCGAGCCGGCCGCGCAGCTTGACGGCGCCCTCCTCGGGATCGGGCTCCGCGACGGCGCCGGCCCCCTCCAGCCGCGGCAGCGCGTACTGCCAGAAGTTGTGCAGCCAGCGGTGGCAGTACTGCAGCGCCTGGTCGGTCCACGTGAGGATGTTCGTCGGCGCGGCCGCGTACAGGACGGCGAGCCGCACCGTGTCGGCGCCGACCCGCTCCAGCAGCGCATCCGGATCGACGACGTTGCCGAGGTGCTTGCTCATCTTCTTGCCGTCGAGGTGGACCATCTCGTGCATCAGCACCCTCTGATGGGGCTCACCCTCCCTCAGGTGCGGCAGCACGTCCGCGTCGCGCAGGACCTTCGCGGTCATGCGCTGGTCGAACATCGAGCCGCCGCCGTCTGCGCCCCAGATGACGATGTGGACCGGCAGCCAGCGTCTCAGTTCCTCGCTCGTGAACATCGAGCCCTCGCGCTCGGCGGCCGGCACGCTGAACGGCAGCCACTGCCACAGGCCGTCCACATGGCAGTCGAGCGTGTCCGTCTCACGGCGAGCCGCCGCCCCGCACTGCGGGCACGTCGTCGCGATGAAGTCCTCGCGCTCGGCGAGCGCGTTGCCCGCACCGGTCGGGCGCAGGTCCTCCGGCAGCCGCACCGGCAGCTGATCCTCCGGCACCGGAACGGTCCCGCAGGCCTCGCAGTGCACCAACGGTATCGGCGCTCCCCACGCGCGCTGACGCGAGATCGGGAAGTCGCGCGCCCGGTAGCGCGCGGCGTCGCGCAGCTTCGGCCTGCCCGACGGCAGCTTCCAGCCCAACGCGGCCGCCGCTCTCACGCGCGGCGCCAGGCGCGCGTCGACCTTGTCGGCGTCGGGGATCCCGAGCACCGCGGTGTGGCCGAAGCGGTCGTCGACCGCCGGCGTTATCACGACCGGCAGCGGTCTCGGGAAGCCCGGGATCGCCAGTGCGCGTCCGGTCTGGATCAGCGGCGCGGCCTCGGCGCTGCGATCGTCGCGCTGCACGCCCGCCCTGCGCACGCGCTCGAGCTGTGCGCGGATCTCGTCGTCCGTCGCCCATGCGTCGATGTCCGGGTGGCTCGGCGAGAGCATCGCGAACTCGGCTCTGTCGACCGCGTCCTTGTAGGGCGTGAAGACGGTCAGCGGCACGCCGTCGAGCGTCGAGACGTCCAGCTCGACGCCGTCCACGCGCCCGAGCATCGTGCGCTGCGCCGCCACGCCGGCCGCGTTCCAGCCGTCCAGCAGCTCGATCCCTCTCTCGTTCTCCGGCAGGTAGTCGCTGACGCCGAGGTACCACTGCGAGCGCCGTATGAGTCTCACCGGCTCGTGGCACCGCCAGCAGGTGCCGTCCTCGACCTGCAACGAGGCGAGCACCGTTCTGCAGTTGTCGCACCAGTCGACCTGGCCCTCGGCGTGGTAGACGAGGCCGCGTCTGAGCAACAGCAGAAACAGCCACTGCGTCCACTTGTAGAGCGCGGGATAGCTCGTGACCCACTCGCGCTCCCAGTCGAACGAGTAGCCGAGCCGGTCGAACTGCGCGTGCATCCGGGCGCGGCACTGCTCGACCCACTCGACCGGCGTCAGGTCGTTCTTGATCGCACCGATCTCGCTCGGCAGCCCGAACGCGTCGAAGCCGATCGAGAAGAGGACGTCGCGGCCGCTCATCCGCAGATAGCGCGCGTACGCGTCGCTGATCGAGTAGCTGCGGATGTGGCCCATGTGGGCGCTGCCGGACGTGAACGGGCAGGCCGAGAAGATGTACGCCGCGCGTTCGCGATCGCCGGAAACGGGCGTCTTGAACGCCTCCGCCTCCTGCCATGCGCGCTGCCAGCGCTCCTCGATCGTCCCCGGCACGTAGTCCGGTGTCACGCTTTGAGAGGCCATGCTTCCCCCGTTCGGCCTTGTTGGTGGTGGTGCGTGCGTCACTCCTAGTGCGTCGCCGGGCGCTCGGAGTCCTGGCAACGGTGACCTGTCGATTTTCGGCTTTCAGTGCGCCCGACGGGATTCGAACCCGCAACCTGCGGTCCCTAAAACCGCTGCTCTTGGGCCGATGTTCAACACGTGGCTCCGAACGAGGGCCGCCGAAGCGACAAGAGCCACCGAGAAGATCAAGTCCCCCAGCTAGAAGGCTCACGCCCGCCAAAGCAATACGCGTCTATTTATTCGGCCGTTGACCAGTTGAGCTACGGACGCTCGCAACTGCCGTGAGCCGCCACCCCCTGGCCGACTCACGTCCGATCATAGCGAGCAGCAAGGGGCCGGGTCAACGTGTGGCGGGCGAGTACGGCGGCACCGGCTGAGGTTTGCATTCGCCTGCAACAGCGGTGTAGGCTGGCTCCAGGCCGCCTTCGTCTAAGGGGGATGCGGCGGCCGCCATCGAGGATGCACGCCGCAGCAGCGGCCTCGTACGAGGTGCGATCAATCGTGTCATCAATTAATGCTTCCGGGTCGGAGGCGCTCGCCTCGCGCACGACCGTCCGCGTCGTCGAGCTGCACGGGCCCGGCTTCGTGCGCGCCGCCGAGCGCGCCGTGCCCAGCGCCGGCGCGCTGCTGCAGGTCGAGACGACCGGCGTGTGCGGCACCGACCACCACATCTACGCGGGCCGCATCGAGGTGCCGACGCCATGCCTGCTCGGCCACGAGGTGATAGGCCGGGTGATGCGGCTGCCGGACGACCACGGGCTCGTCGTCGGCGACGACGGCGCCGCGCTCGCGCTCGGCGACCGCGTCCTCGTCGCCCCCGGCGTCCCGTGCGGCGACTGCGAGGGCTGCGCCCAGGCCGACCGCTGCCTCGACCGGCCCTGCTACGGGCTCACGATGACCGGCGACGGGCTGACCGGCGGCTTCTCGCCGCTGATGGAACTGCGCGCCGGCTCGCGCGTGTACCCGATGCCAGAGGCGACTCCGCGCGAGCGGGCCGTCTTCGCCGAGCCGCTCGCGTGCGTGCTGAGTGCGCTGCGGAAGGCCTTCGGAGCGCAGTACGTGCCGGCCGGGATGGACGGCGTCGTGCTCGGCTTCGGCGCGATCGGCATCGTCGCCGCGACCGCGATCGAGGCCTCCGGCGGCCGCGCGACCGTCGTCGAGCGTGACGCGGGCCGCCGCACGCTGGCGCAGGAGCTCGGCTTCGTCGCGCTCGCCGACACGAGCGCGGTGCCGCATCGCGCGCCGCTCGTCGTCGATGCCGCCGGCACCCCGACCGCTTTCGCGGCCGGGCTCGACCTGCTCGACTGGAGCGGGACGCTGATCGAGATCGGCAACTTCGCCGACCTCGGCCCGATCCCGATCAAGCCGAGCGAGATCTGCCTGCGCGACCTGCGCATCGTCGGCAGCGGCGAGACCTTCTACGAGGACTTCGCGCCCGCGATCGCGATGGTGAGCGAGACGACCGTCGACCTGTCGCGCGCGATCACCGACGTTCACGACTTCGCCGAGCTCGCCGACCCGACCGACCTGTTCTCCAGCCCGGCCGCAGGCAAGGCCCTGGTGGCGTTCGCATGAGCGCGGGCAACGGCCACCGCCCGCTGACAGGCGCGCAGCTGCTGCTGCTGACGCCGTTCGACGAGGACGGCGAGATCGACGAGCGCTCGCTTGCGGCACTGCTGGAGTACGTGATCGGCGCCGGCATAGACGGCATCGTCGGCGGCGGGACGACAGGCGAGTGCTTCACGCTCTCAGTCGACGAGCAGGCGCGCCTGATGAGCCTGATCGCCGAGCAGGTGCGCGGCCGCGTGCCGCTCACGTACGGGATCGGCAACAGCGCGACGAGCGTCTCGATCGAACTGGCTCGCCACGCGCAGGAGCTCGGCGCCGCGTGCGTGATGCTCCAGCCGCCGTATTACTTCCAGCACGCGCCCGAGGCAATCGACGCGCACTTCCTCGCCGTCGCCAACGCGGTCGACCTGCCGCTCATGGTCTACGACGGCGGCGCCGGGATCGAGCTGAGCGTCGAGCGCGTCAACAGCCTCAACGAGCGCGCCGCCAACATCCGCTACGTGAAGATGTCGATCCCCGACCCGGCGAAGGTCGGGGCGATGCGCACCGGCGCTCCCGCGGTCGAGCCGCTCGCGGGCGACGAGCTGATGATGCTGATGGGGTTGCGCCACGGCGCGATCGGCTCAACCGTCGGCTGGGGCAACGTCGACCCGGAGGCGATCGCCGGGATCCACCGCGCGTTCGAGGCCGGCGACCTGCCCGCCGCGCGCAGGCTGCAGCTTGGCTCCGTCGTCCCGGCGGTCGGCGTCTGCATCACCGCCAAGAACGCCTACATACGCTGCTACAAGGAGATCCTCGCGGCGAAGGGCGTGATCGCCTCGCCCACGACGCGCCTGCCGCTGACGCCGCTCGACGAGATCCGCAGAGACGAGGTCCTGTCCGTCATGCGGGAACTCGCCGTCCTGTGAGGGGCTGAGGGGGCGATCCCGCTGCCCGAGCCGGAGCTCGTTCTACTGGATCTCGACGGCGTCCTGGTGGACTCGCGGGACGCAATGGAGACGGCATGGCGGGCGGTCCAGCACGACGTCGGCGTCAGCACGCCGTTCGCCGCCTACTTCCGCGAGATCGGGCGTCCGTTCCGCGACATCCTCGAGCGGCTCGGCTTGAGCGACGAGGCCGACGAGATCGAGCGCGTCTTCCGCGCCACCGCGCTGCGCGAGGCACCGCGCGTGCCGGCCTTCCCGGGAATCCACACGGCGCTCGCGCGGCTCGACAAGCGCGGCGTGAAGCTCGGCGTCGTGACCTCGAAGGCCCGCTCGCAGACGGCCTGGACGCTGGCGCAGTTCGACGTCGAGTTCGCGACGGTGCAGACACCGGAAACGAGGTGCCCCGGCAAGCCGGCGCCCTACCCGCTTTTGGTCGCGGCGAGCGATGCGCGCGTGGACGTGCGCGACAGCGTGTTCGTCGGCGACATGGACGTCGACGCGCTCGCCGCGCGCGCCGCCGGCATGCGCTTCCTGCACGCGGGCTGGGGCTACGGCGCCACGCCGGAGGGCGCCGAGCGGCTGCGCACGCCGTTAGAGCTGGGCGAGATCGGGCTGCCGGCGCCGCTCGCGGCCTAGAACGGCATCTTGCCGCGACCCTCGCGGCCAGCGGAAGCGCTCTTGTTGGTCGCCTTGCGCGAGGACTGGAACGGCTTCTGCAGCCACTTCCCGAGCTTCCCGGGCGCATGGGCGGCGCCCTGCTGGCCCACCCCGAGCGACTTGTCGACGCCGCGCTGCGGCCCGCTCGACAGACGCGGCAGCAGGAACGCGAGCACGGCCAAGATGATGCAGATGGCGATGATGGCGGCTATGAGCATGCCGAGAGCAGTACCCGCTCGACGCCCGCGTCAGTCGGCGACCGGCGTCACGGCGTCGCCGACGCGCACGCGCCCCGGCTCCAGCACGCGCGCGTGGACGCCGAACGGCAGCGGCTCGGTCGTCTCGGCCGTGCGGCGGTAGGCGGCCAGGTGGTGCAGCGTCCGGAAGTCCACGATCCCCGTCTCGGCGTGACGCGTCGTAACCGCGCAACGCCCGACATTGCCGGTCACGCGCAGCAGCGCCTCACCGACCCGCACGTCGCGCCAGCCGTCCTCTGCGTGCGCCCCGACGCCCTCGACGCCGAACGTCATGCGGAAGCGCCGCGGGTCGACCTCGCCGTCGGTGCCGCTCTCCTCCCGCAGGCGCTCGAGCGAGGCGCGCGAGAGGAGCGTGACGGCGCCGTCGCGCCCGCGGTCGACGCCCGCCCGCTCCGGCGGAGCGGCGACCAGCCGCAGCGGCACGCCCGCATGCTCGGACAGCGCCTCCGAGAAGGGGCCGGCGACCGGTCGCGCACGCAGTGCGAGCCCGAAGAAGCGCACATCCAGCGGCTCCCCCAGCTCGACGCCGCCCGCCACCTCGTCGCCGTCGGGAAAGCGCAACGTCAGCCGGGCGGCTGCCGCATCGTGGTCCGCCACCACCGTCATGAGCGGGCCGAGCCGCTTCGCGTTCACCATCGTCCCGTCCGAGTCGACGAGGAAGAACGCGCGATCTCCCCGGATCCCGTCCGGCGTCACCTCGGCCTCCTCGAGCTCGCGCAGGCGCAGCCCCTTCACGGGCGTGAAGGAGATCCACGAGACGCTCGGCGGCACGTCCGCCATGCTAGTCCGCAACCCACGCGATCCGGACGTGTGCCAGCGCATTGGCACACCAGTGCTTCCCGGCGCTACGGTATCCCCCGTGAGCCCCGCCGCCAGCGACGCGCTCGAGATCGCGCTCGATCGGGATGCGGACGTCCCGCTGGGCGTGCAACTGGCGTGGGCGTTGCGCGCGCGAATCCTCGCTGGGACGCTTGCGCCCGGAGACCGGCTCCCAGCGCTGCATCGGCTGGCCGGCGAGACGGGCGTGAACGCGAACACCGTGCGCGCCGTCTACCAGCGCTTGGAGCACGACGGGCTCGTCACCACCCGCCACGGCAGCGGCACGTTCGTGACCGACAGCGGAGAGGGCGCGGAGCGCGACGCCCTCGCACAGCTCGCTGCGGACACCGCGCGCGCCGCCCGCGACGCGGGCGTCGACCCGCGCGAGCTTGCAGCGGCGGTGTACATGGGCGGCGAGATCTCGGCCGACCGGGCGATCGACGACGAGGCGGCCGCGCGCCGCCGGCTGCGCGCTCAGATCGCAGCGCTCGAGCACGCGCTCTCCGACCTGACCGCCCGCCACGCTTCACACCCAGCGAATGCGGCCGACGACCGTCCGCCACCGGCGTCGCGTCCACGTCTGCTCAGTGCCGCGGAGCTCGCCGAGCAGCGTGATGAGCTGCTGCGCCGGCTCGCCGCGGCGCACGTCGTCGGGTAGCGCCGACGCGCCAACTCCCCAGACGGTTTCCGTGCCGTCCATGTGCGGCGTGATACTTGCGAGCGCTGTGCCGTTGCGCCCACTTCGGGCGCGACTGTCAAACAAAGGAGGAGCTGTGAACGAGCAAGGCAGCGGCTGGATCCTCTTCGCCGGGATCATGCTCATGGTCGCCGGGATCCTGAACATCATCTACGGCATCGGGGCGATCGACGACGCTCAGTTCTACGCGGGGCACACCGAGTTCGTCATCAGCTCTCTGAAGACATGGGGCTGGATCACGCTGATCCTCGGCATCCTGCAGGTGCTCGCCGCCTTCTCGATCTGGCGCGGCGGCGCGTTCGGCGCGATCTTCGGCATCTTCGTCGCGAGCCTCAGCGCGATCGGCGCTCTGCTGTCGATCCCCGCCTACCCGTTCCTGTCGCTGGCGATCTTCGCCATCGACGTGCTCATCATCTACGGCCTCGCGGCCTACGGCGCGCAGGGTCGCCAGACGACGACCTAGCCGAAGCGGCATCCAACCGGCGGCGGTCGCGTTTGGTCGGGCGGGCGCCGCCGCCGGGTCCGCCGGGGAAGCGGTCCCCGATTGCCCGCTCCAGCCGCCGCTGCTGCGCAAGCCGCTCGCGCTCGGCGACGCTCTCCACCGTCTCCTCGTACAGCGTCGCGGCGACGCTCGCAGGACCACGACGCTCGGCCAGCCCGCGCACGTTCACGACGCGCGGCACACCGCCGATCGTCAGCTCCACGCGGTCGCCGACGCGCACGCCCTTGCCCGGCGGGACTCGGCGCCCGTTCACCTCGACGTGCCCGCCCTTCACCGCCTCGGCTGCGAGCGGACGCGTCTTCGCAAGCCGCGCCGCCCACAGCCACTTGTCGATGCGGACCAAATCGCTCGACGGCTCAGCCATCGAGCGATGATCTCAGCTCCCGCTCCACACGATCGGCTTCTCGTAGTACGGCGTGTTCTCGTTCGCTCTCGAGGGGCCGGAGCTCCAGCGCACCTCGTCGATCGAGCCGCCGCCCGGCACGAGGTAGGTGAGGCAGCTCTCGAAGCTCTTGCCGTTCGAGAACGGTCTCGGCACCTGCGTGTCGTCGCAGCGCGGGAACTCGCCGATGAAGATGACCTTGCCCTGCTCCTGGCCGCGGTCGTCGATCGCGTCGAAGGTGACGTCCGGGTCGTCGGTGCCGACCTTGATGTCCTCGAGCGCCTTGACCGTCACCTTGACGTAGTAGGGCGTGGATCTTCTCTGGTCTGCGTCCAGCTGGATGTTCTTGAGGTCGTCGATCGCGCCTCTCTCGATCGCGTCGACGGAGATCAGGACCTTGTAGCCCTGCTGGCCGCCGGTCGCCGAGAAGTTCGACGGCGGCACCCACGCGGCCGTCGCCTGCTCGCCGAAGCCGAGCTTCGTCCCCGGCGGCGTGAGGCCGCCGCTGCCGGCGTCGCCCGCGTCCGCGGTGGTGGTCGTCTCGGTCGTCGTTGCGCTGGTCGTCGTCCCGCCTGCGGCCGTCGTGGTCGCCGGCGCGGCGGTCGACGCTCCAGCGTCGTCCGAGTCGCTCCCGCCACAGGCCGCCATGCCCAGGGCGAGCGCACCGGCCGCGCTCAGCGCGGCGATCCGGCTTGCCGTCATGTGTGCCTCTCCTTGCTCTTGGGTGCACGAGACGATGACGCACGGACCGGCGCAACCGTGCCACGAGCACGCGACGGTGCGGCAATCCGGCTCACGCGGGCCGCTCTGCGCGGTAGATTCGCGAGGTCGATGGACGACGACGCGTCCCACGGATCCCCCGGGAGGGACCTCGTGCCGCTCAGCGGCGCGCGTGTCGTGCCGCGCGAACTGGCGGTCGCAGCCGATCTCGTGCTCGGCGCCGGATCGCGCACCGTCGGCGTCGCGCTGCGACTCGGGAGCGCCGGCGTCGACGTGGCGCGCCTCGGCGGCAGGATCACGGCGGCGCTGCCCGGCGCCGGGCTCGCGAGCCGCGCCGTCTCGGCAGCGGCGCGCCCTCTCGTGGCGGATGGAGCGCGAATGCGCGACCGCGCCGTCGCGCAGGCGCAACGCGCGCTCGAGCAGGTCGTTCCCGCGATCGTCGAGCTCACCGACGTGGATGCGATCGTGCGGCAGGTCGACGCGGACGCCCCCGTAAGGCGGGTCGACGCCGACGCACTGCTGGCCCGGGTCGACGTCGACGCCCTTCTCCGGCGGACCGACGTCGACACCCTGCTGCAACGCGTCGATGTCGACGCGTTCCTCGCTGGGGTCGACATCGACACCGTGATCGCGCGGATCGACGTGGACGCGATCGCCGCCCGGATCGACGTCAACGCAATCGTGCAGCAGGTCGACATCGACACCATCGTCGAGCAGACAGAGATCGGCACGATCGTCGCGCGCTCGACGAGCGGCTTCGCGAGCGAGGCGCTCGACGCGGCACGCGCGCAGACGGTCGGCGCCGACACGCTCGTCACGCGCCTCGTCGAGCGTGTGATGCGCCGCCGCACCGAGGGCCCGCCCGGGCCGCCGCTGCTCGTGCCCGAGCAGGACGAGCCACCGCCGCCGTCGGCTCCCACGTCCGCGCCGGAGGCCGGCCCACCACCGCCTCCGCCACCCGACGCGCCCCTCACCCCGTGACCCGAGCTCGCGACGCGCTCCAGCACCAGGGCCACTATGCGGGCCCAGTCAGCCGACTGCTCGCCTACGCGGCCGACACCTTCTTCATCGGCGTCCTGTACACCGCTGGGATCGCGTTGCTGCGCTTCGCGGTCGACGCCGCGACGCCGTGGACGCTGGACGTCGAGGGCGTCGTCTTCGCCGTCGGCGCGCTTGCATGGTCGGCGCTTTACTGGGGCAGCTCGTGGGTCGGCTTCGGGCGCAGCCCGGGGATGTCGCTGCTCGGCCTGCGGATCGTGCGGGCAGACGGCTCCACGCTCGACCGCCGCCATGCGCTCGTGCGTCTCGTCTCCTATCCGCTCGGCTTCCTCACGCTTGGAGCGGGCTTCCTCGGGATCATCTTCGGCCGCACCCGCCAGGCGATCTACGACCGCATCGCCGACACGGCCGTCGTCTACGACTGGGATGCCGAGGCAGCGAAGCTGCGTGAGCTCGCAACCCGCGGCGGCCAGCGCCGCCACCACCTGCCCTCATGATGCAACACGCTCAGCGTCGAAGCGCAGTTCGACCAGGGCGACAACCAGGCGCCGCTCATCGGCTTCTTCTGGCAGGGCCAGATGATGTGGTTCGGCGGTGACGCCGCCCGCTCACTGTGGTTTCGCTCGAGGCCACACGCGGTACAGGGCGGCTACGTCCAGTACGCGGTGGGAGGAGTGAGACATGCAGCATCGCCCCCCAATCCAAATCGGTGCGGCCCTCGTCGGCCTCCTGTTTCTTGTCGTGGGGGTGGCCGGATTCATCCCCGGCGTGACGACGAACCTCTACGACGGCCTTGATTTCGCCGGGCACGACGGGAACGCCGAGCTGCTCGGCATCTTTCACGTGAGCGTCCTGCACAACCTGGTGCACCTGCTGTTCGGTGCCGCCGGCCTTGCGCTCGCGCGCACGAGCTCGAGCGCGCGCACGTTCCTGGTCGGCGGCGGCGCGATCTACCTGGTCCTCTGGATCTACGGCCTGCTGATCGACCGTGACAGCGACGCGAACTTCGTGCCGGTCAACGCGGCGGACGACTGGCTGCACTTCGCACTGGGCGTCGGGATGATCGGACTCGGATTGACGTTGAGTCGCGAGACGAGGACGCCGTCGACAGCAGCCCCTGGCGCGTACTGAGCTTCGTAAGCGGCGCTCTGCACGCCGCCGGACCACGAGCGCTCGCACTAGCCACGCCGCCGCGCTACGGATCGATGCGAGCGACCGTGCCCACCCGTCCGATCCCGCGGTCGAACGACATCACTGCGTCGACACCAGTCGCCTCAGCACTGGCGACGAGATACGCGTCAGCGAAGTCGAGCCTCGCCTGCTCGTAGAGCTCCAGCGAGCGCAACAACAGCAGCTCGTCGATGACGGCGATGGCCGGCAGCGCAATCGCCGCTCGCATCAGCTCGGCGATCCTCACCCGCTCGTTCCGCCCCCGGGCGTAAGGTGCGCACCACTGCATTCCACCGCATTTGGGGGTATCTCTCATGAGGAGGCATCTGCGCGCGCTCTGCACACGCGGGTCGCTGGCCGCATGTGCAGTCGCACTGTGCTGGGCCCTGCCCGGCACCGCCAGCGCCGCGACGTGTACGACGACCGTGTCGACCGAGGCCGCCGCAGAAAGCGCCGTCTCGGTGGCCAGAGCCGGCGACACCGTCTGTCTCGCCGACGGCACCTACAGACGGATCACGCTCAACGCCACGCCATCATCGCCAGGAGTCACGCTTACCGCCCAGCACTCCGGGGCGGCATCGGTCGACGGCGTCGACATGTACGGCAGTCACCTCACGGTCTCGAACCTGGAGCTCACCGGCTCAGCCGACGTCAAGACCAGCTCGGTCGGCATGAGGGTCGAGCACAACCTGATCGTCGGCTCACGGACCGGCTACGGGGTCTTCGTCTGCCCCGCCACGCCCCCGGACCACTGCGACGACGTCTCCATCACCGGCAACAAGTTCGACGGCCCGTTCGACGAGGACGCGATCCGGGCGAACGTCTACCACGACGGCGACAGAGACGGGACCGGCCTGCTCGTGGCCGACAACGAGTTCACCGGCAACGAGGAGTGGGGCGGTCACAACGACGTCTTCCAGTCGGTGTGGGTCGGCGACCACCTCGTCATCCGCGGCAACTACATCCACGACTTCGGTGGCCAGGGCATCCTGGTCAAGGACCAGGGCTCTGCGATCGACGGCTTCGTGGCCTCGGAAAACCTGATCGTCCGCCAGAGCCTGCCGTGCGACCCCGACCTCCTCTGCCCCACATGGCAGCTCTCGCCGTTCCAGGTCTTCGGACCGATCTCCAACGGCACCATCTCGCACAACACGATCTGGCCCACCGACGTCAGCCAGGCAAAAGGGGGCGGGTCGACGCTCCTGCGTGACTCGGGCTGGTCGAGCGTGACCGTCTCGGACAACGTGATCGACGACGGCGGGACCGACGTGACCTCGGGCCTCTCGGGGTCGAACAACACCCGCTGCACCGGCAGCGGCTGGTCGGCGTGGCCCGGGACGACGACCGACTGCTCACCGGCCTTCCTCGACCAGGCCGGCGGCGACTACCGCCTCTCCAACGGGCGCGGCGTCGACTGGGTGCCGTCTGACAAGGTCTTCGGCCCCATCCCCGACGACCACCAGCCGGTGGCGGCGTTCACGTTCTCGCCGGCGGCACCGCAGACGGGCGACTCGATCGGCTTCGACGCCACCACATCGACCTGCCAGGACGCCCCCTGCGCATATGCGTGGACGGACGAACCTCCGGGCGGGAGAGTCGCTTCGCTGGGCTCGGGCAGCACGCTGTCCTACGCGTTCGCCACGACGGGCACGAAGTACGTGACGTTGAAGGTCACCGACGCCGACGGAGACATCTCGACGGTCGAGCACGACGTCGTGATCTCCGCGCACACGACGCTGTTGGGCTCGACGTCGAGCAACACCAACGACGACTCGAATCCGGACGGGACGGCCGAGGCGTTCCAGTTCACGGCCTCGACCACGGGCACCGTGCGCCATCTGTGGCTGAAGGTGAACTCGGGCTTCACGGCGAGAACGCTGGTGCTCGGGCTCTACACCAACACCGCCAGAGGCAACCACCCGGCGACCCTGCTGGCCAGCTCCTCGGCGACCCCGGTCGCCGGCTGGATGGACATTCCGGTCAGCGCCGCCTCGGTGACCTCGGGCACGAAGTACTGGCTCGCCGTGCTCGGCGTGGGCGGCGTGATTCAGTTCCGCGACGGCTCGAGCAGCAGCGGGCTCGCAGAGGGCTCGCTGCAGACGAACCTCACGGCGCTGCCGTCGACCTGGAGCACGGGGACCAACTGGCCCGGGTCGTGGCCGCTGTCGGGGTACGCGACGACGTAGGACGATGCGAGGGGGCTCGCCGCGATGGCGAGCCCCTCAGCTCGCACACGAGCCGTTCTGCACCCCTCGGGACGATCAACCGCCTGCGCGCCGACGATCGCGAGCGTCCCTACGTGCCCGCCCAGCGACCTTGCCGGACCAACCAGATACCCGTACACTTGTACGGAACAACGGAGAGGCTCCGATGGCCACCAAGACCGATCGCATCGAAGCACGACTGACCCACGCCGAGCGCAAGCGCATCGAGCATGGCGCCGCACTCGCCGGCAAGCCGGTCTCGTCGTTCGTCGTGGTTGCTGCTCTCGGCCTCACCGACACTCTCGTCAGCGAGCAGGCCACCACCGTCGTCCCCGGCGATTACTTCGACCACCTGCTCTCGTCACTCGACGATGCCGGGCGCGCGCCGGCGCTCGAGCGCGCCGCGCGCACCGCACGACGGCGGCGACGGATCAAGGCCGCGTGAGCCACAGCATCGAGCCGCTCGCAGACGGCCGCGACCTCGACACCTTCACCTGCGGACACGCCGCGCTCGACACGTGGCTACGCGACCACGCCCACCGAGCGACACGCCAGGGCACTCGCACCTACCTCCTCGTCGAAGACAGAACCGCGACCGTCGCCGGCTACTACGCGATCGCCCCGCACCTCATCGAGCGCGAAGCGACGCTGCGCCGGATCGGCCGCGGGGCGCCCCAGCAGATCCCGGCGATCCTCCTCGCCAAGCTCGCCCTCCACGAACGACTCCACGGCCAAGGCCTCGGCGCGGAGCTGCTCATCCACGCCCTGACTACCATCACCACCGCCGCGCGCTCAGCCGGCGGCCGCCTCGTCATCGTCGATGCCATCGACGACAACGCCGCCGCCTTCTACCGCGCCCACGACTTCGAGCCGACGCCGAACGACCTACACCGGCTCATCCTCAAGCTCAGCACCGTCGCCAGAGCGCTCGACCTCCCCTGGCCCTGAGCGCAGCACGCGACGCACACCCTCGCCTCACCCTCGAAGACCCCGCCTCGACCGAGGCCCTCATCGAGGCGCCGAGATCCCAACATGGCGGCGTGTCGCGGTTGCTGCGCAGTCTCAGCCAGCGCATGCATGCGCCGGATCCGCATCGGGAGGTTTCTGACGCTCGACGTAGCTCGTGCTGATCTCCCCGGGAACCCCGAGACCCTCCACAATGGCGAAACCCCCGCATTTGCGGGGGTTTCGCACTATCGGGGCGCCGAGATTTGAACTCGGGACCTCACCGACCCGAACGGTGCGCGCTACCAGGCTGCGCCACGCCCCGAATCACTGTCCAGTATTCCACAGGGACGGCGATGGTACGTTGGCGCCGCTTATGCCCGCGCCCACCGCCGAGATCGTCGCCTTCATCGACGAGCTGCTCGAGATCGAGCGCTTCACCGATCTCGGCCCGAATGGCCTCCAGGTTCCGGGTGCGGCCCAGGTCACGACCGTCGTCACCGGCGTCTCGGCCCAGACCCAGCTCTTCGAGCGCGCACTCCAGGAGGACGCGCAGCTCGTGCTCGCCCATCACGGGATCCTGTGGGACTTCGAGCCGCGCCGCATAGGCCCCGCGCAGGCGACGCGCCTGAGGCTTCTGCTCGCCAACGACGTCGCGCTCGCCGGCTACCACCTGCCGCTCGACGCGCATCCCGAGCACGGCAACAACGCCATCCTCGCGACGCAGCTCGGCGCGACAAGCCACACTCGCGCTTTCCCCTTCAAAGGCGAGCCGATTGGCGTGATCGCCACGTTCGACGGCGACGGCGTCCCCGCCGCCGACCTCTTCACGCGTGTCCGACAGGTCACCGAACGCGAGCCGCTCGTCTTCGACGGCGGCCCCGAGCGCATCCGCACGCTCGGGATCGTCTCCGGCTCGGCCGCCAATACGCTCTCCGAGGCGATCGACCTGAAGCTCGACGCGTTCCTCACCGGCGAGCCGAAGGAGCACGTCATGGCGCAGGCGCGCGAGAACGGCATCCACTTCGTCGCCGCCGGTCACTACGCGACCGAGACGTTCGGGATCCGCCGCCTCGGCGAGCTCGTCGCGGAGCGTTTTGGCGTCCGCCACGTGTTCGTCGACATTCCGAACCCGGTCTGAGCGCCGACCCGCCAAGTGCGGACCTGGCACGAAAGCGGACCCGTAGACCGCCGCAGACCTGACGAAACCTGCACGGCATCGCACCAGAGCCGTTGCACTCCGTCCAGCAGCGGCGGTATAAGTGGCGTAAGTAGCGGTCTTCCCCAAGAGGAGGTTTCGTTCCGATGGCCATTCACCTGACGCCCACCGAGTTGGCGCGAGAGGCCGGACTCGAACGCCGCGACGTCATCAGCAAGTGCGTCGAGATGGGCGTCCCGATCTTCCACGGACGGATCGACAAGACCCTGTTCATGACGAGCCTCGGTCAGCAGCATCCGGCGATGGCGGCCCCGCCGCCGCGCCTCGCGACCGGATAGGTCGCCACGACTCCCGGGGGACTGCCTCTGCCGGCCGTACGGCCGGCTGCGGCACCCCCTGGCGCGCCAACCCGCGCGCCGTCCCAGCCTCGTGCCTAGAATCGAAAACCTCCGCATTTCCGGCACGAGGAGGACGCCCCAGATGGACGCCAGCGCCACGAGCGGCACCGAGGCATCGACCGGCTCGAAGACGATCGCCGATCTGCTGCCGCTGGCGGCTGAGCGCTACGGCGACCGCGTCGCCGTGAAGTACAAGAAAGATGGGGCTTGGCAGGACGTCACCGTCGCCGAGGCGGCGGCGATCGCGCAGGAGATCGGGCTCGGACTGATCGACCTCGGGATCGCACCGGGTGACGGCGTCTCGATCCTCTGCCGCACCCGTCCGGAGTGGACCTACTG
>DATFPW010000083.1:0-45782 GCA_035264605.1 Conexibacter sp.
CGCTGGTGCGGAGTGCGCCCGGACGCCGCGTACCCGGCGCGGTCGACGGCGCCGAGCTCGCGGTGCGGGCGGTGCTCGGCCAGCAAGTGTCGGTCGCCGGAGCGCGCACGCTCGCCGGCCGGCTGACCGCCGCGCTCGGCAAGCCGCTGCCGGACGGCCTCGCGGACGAGCTGCTGACGCACGCGTTTCCGGCCGCGCAAGCTCTCGCCGCCGCCGACCCGGCCGAGCTGCCGCTTACGCGCGCACGCGCCCACGCGCTGGTCACCCTCTGCGGCGCGATAGCCGCCGACGACGGCTCGCTGTCGCTCGACCCGGGCGCCGACCGCGACGCCACCCGAGAACGGCTCCTCACGCTGCCCGGGATCGGACCCTGGACCGCCGAGTACGTCGCGATGCGCGCGCTCGGCGACCCCGATGCCTTCCCCGCCACCGACCTCGGCGTCCGCAAGGCGATCGAGCGTCTCGGCCCCGCCGCAGATTCGGACCGCTGGCGTCCTTGGCGCGCCTACGCGGTCCAGCACCTGTGGGCCAGTCTCTCCGAAGGAGGAACCTGATGCCGACGTACACCGCCACGATCCCCACGCCCCCCGGCCCGTTCACGATCGTCGCCTCCGACGAAGCGGTGCTCGCGAGCGGCTGGACGACCGACTCCGAGCGGCTGCGCGCGATGATCGGCGCGGAGCTGCGGCCCGATGGCAAGCTGGACGAGAGGCGCGACCTCGGGCCGTTCACGCAAGCCGTGAAGGACTACGTCGCCGGCGACCTGATGGCAATCGACGCGGTCCCCGTCAGCGTGTCCTCGACACCCTTCCACGAGCGCGCATGGACCGAGCTGCGCCTCATCCCGGCCGGCGCGCCCGAGACGTATGGCCAGCTCGCATCGAGATGCGAGAGCCCGAGCGCCGTGCGAGCCGCCGGCACCGCCTGCGGACGCAACCCCGCGGCGCTGTTCGTCCCCTGCCACCGCATCGTCCGCACCGGCGGCGGGCTCGGCGGCTTCGGCTACGGACTGCCGGTGAAGCGCTGGCTGCTCGACCACGAGCAGGGCGTGGCCGCGATCGCGTGAGTGCCTGCGGCGTTCTAATTGGACGCCGCGATGCGCGCGAGGCGGCGATCGAACGTCTTGAAGTCGGCGCCCTCCCGCCGGGCAACGGCGAGCGCCATCGCATCGGGCAGACGGAGCTTCACATGGCGTGTGCGCAGCCGGGCGGCCTCCCGCGCGATGTTGCGATCGATGCCGACCACCTCGACGCCCAGCGCAGCGAGTGCCGCATCGACGATCTCGGCGCGACCCGCGCGCAGCGGACCAACGATCACTTCTGCATACACGCTCGCCCCGACCAGCAAACGGTCACCGCTCTGCTCAAGGCCGGCGATCAGGCGTCGCGAGGCAGCATGGTGCGCATCATCGCGATTGAAGAAGCCGATCAGCACGTCGGCGTCGAACGCTATTGCTCCCACTCGTCACGCAGCCGCTCGAGATAGTCGCCGGGATAGACGCTGCTGTCGAACACGCCCGCGAAGCGGTCCACGACACTCTGCTGCGTCTCGACGAGCAGCACGCCGCGCCCGGCCGCGCGAACATGGATGTCGTCCCCGGCCGCGAGCCCGGCGGCGCGCAGCTCATCGACTGGCAACGTGACCTGGTTCTTGCTGGAGATGCGACTCATCCTTTACTCATCCTATCAACAAGTAAAGGTAGGATCGAGCGCGTGACGCTCGTCGACGAGATCCGCGAGGGGTGCGCGTGGGTCGCGGCGCGGGCGACGCATGTGCGGATCGAGGAGGACGCGATCGACGCGTATGCGGCAGCACTGCCGGCGCCGGGCCTCGACGGGCCGGACGACCGCCTCGTGGACGGTCCAGCTGAGCTGCTGGCCGCCTTCCACCTCACGCTCGACGCGATCAACTTCGGCTCCGGCTGGTTCCCGACGCTGCGCAAGGGCGAGGGGCGGTCGGGCTACTGGACGGTCGCGCTCGGGCTGCGCGATCGCTTCAACCAGCACGGCGCTTGGAGCGCCGGGGAGCTTGAGACGATCGCGCCCGCCGAGATCGCCGGGGCGCTCGGCCAGGACCCGAAGCACGAGCTGATGGCGCTGTTTGCCGCCTCGCTGAACGATCTCGGCGCGCGCGTCGCGCAGCACCACGCCGGCAGCTTCCTCGCGGTCGCACAGGCCGCCCACGGCTCCGCCGTCGCGCTCACCGAGCTGCTCGCAAGCTGGGACTGCTTCGTCGACCGCTCGTCGTACGCGGGCCGCAGCGTTCCGTTCTTCAAGCGCGCCCAGATCGCCGCCGCCGACCTGCACCACGCCGGCGTCGCCGACTTCGCAGACGACCTCGACCGCCTCACCCTGTTCGCCGACAACCTCGTCCCGCACGTGCTGCGACTCGACGGGATCCTGCTCGTCAGCCCACAGCTGACTGCCCGCATCGATGCCGAGCAGCTGATCGAGCACGACAGCCCCGAGGAGGTCGAGCTGCGCGCCTGCGCGGTCCACGCCGTCGAGCTGATCGTGGCCGCGCGATCCGACCTCACCGCCCAGCAGGTCGACCACCTGCTGTGGACGAAGGGAGGCGGCGCGCGTTACAAGGCGCTGCCGCGTCCGCGCGCCCGCTGCACGGCGTACTGACGCGCGTCAGTCGTCGCGCGCGGTCAGCGAGTCGAGCTGCACCTCGGCGCCATCGCGCGTATCGGTGAAGACGACGTAGGCCAGCGGCGGCCCCCCGAGGAATCCCGCACCCTCCGCGCTGCCGACGTACACGGCAGGGCGCGTCGCGCCATCGGGACCGTGGACCCACAGTCTCTGGCCCTCATGGAAGGGATCGTGCTGATGCCTCATGCGTGCGTACGCTACCGGCCCGCGATGCGGCTTGTGACATGAGCGGCTTCCGTGGTCGAGTGGAGCGACTGAGCGCACGCGCAGGGATGCGAGCGGGCGGCTCAGGTGCCCTGGTCGGGGGGACGTTCACACCCGCCAGCCCCTCGCCGGCGCGCCCGCGCTACCGTCCTCGCCGTGCGCAGGACCAAGATCGTCGCCACCATCGGCCCTGCCTGCCGCGAGCCCGAGACGCTTGCCCGCATGGTCGAGGCCGGTCTCGACGTCGCGCGCCTCAACTTCTCCCACGGCACGCGCGAGGAGCACGCCGAGAACGTGCGGCTCGTGCGCGAGGCCTCCACACGCGTGGGGCGACCAGTCGCGATCCTGCAGGACCTGCCGGGCCCGAAGCTGCGGATCGGCCCGCTGCGCGAAGACCTGATCGACCTGCGTCCAGGCGACAGGCTCACGCTCGTCTGCGGCAGCGACGAGCCCGGGGATGCCCACCGCATCTCGATCGGCTGGTCGGGCCTCTCACACACCGTCGATTCCGGCGACGTCATCTACCTCGCCGACGGCCGCATCCGCCTGCGCGTCGCGGGCGTGCGCGAGGGCGAGGTCGATACCACCGTCGAGATCGGCGGCGCCCTCGCCTCGCGCCAAGGTCTCAACCTGCCGGGCAACACGCGCGGCCTGCCCGCGGTCCCCCACGAGGACCTGGAGCTGCTGCGCTTCGGCGAGTCGATCGGCGTCGATCTCGTCGCGCTGTCGTTCGTGCGCGAGCCGAGCGACATCACGGAGGTCCGCAGACACACGCGCACCCCGCTGATCGCGAAGATCGAGAAGCCACAGGCGGTCGAGCAGGCGGAGGAGATCATCCGCGCGGCCGACTGCGTGATGGTCGCGCGCGGGGACCTCGGGATCGAGCTGCCGATCGAGGACGTGCCGGTCGTGCAGAAGCAGCTGCTGCGGCTCGCCGGCCAGCTCGCGCGCCCGGCGATAACCGCGACGCAGATGCTCGACTCGATGGTTGCCTCCTCCCGCCCGACGCGCGCCGAGGTGACCGACGTCGCGAACGCGATCCTCGACGGCACCGACGCCGTGATGCTCTCCCAGGAGACGGCCGTCGGCGCCTACCCGGTCGAGGCGGTCGCGATGCTCGCCTCGATCGCCGAGCGCACGGAGCGCGAGCTGCCGTACGAGCGCTGGAACGAGGACCGCGTGCGCCGCGACGCGCGCGATCCCGCCTACACCGTCGCGCACAGCGCCTGCGAGGCGGCGCGCGAGCTGGACCTCGCCGCGCTGCTCGTGCCGACGCTGTCGGGCCGCTCGGCGCGCCTCATCTCCGCGCACCGCCCGCAAGTGCCGATCTACGCGCTCTCGCCCGGCAAGGAGACAGTCCGCCGCTGCGCGCTGATGTGGGGCGTCGAGGCCGGCTCGATGGCTCGCTGCGAGGTCACCGAGCAGCTGATCCACGACGCCGCCAGGCGCGCCGTCGAGCTCGGCTGGGTCAGACGCGGCGACCGCGTCGGCATCACGGCCGGTCTGCCGAGCGGCCGTCCGGGGACGACGAGCCTCTTCCAGATTCAGACCGTCTAGCGCGCGCCGTCCGCAAGCGTGCGCGTACCGCGGCATCGCGCGACGCCACCACGGTCCCGCCGATGCCCATCACGAGCAGAACCGCGAACGCGGCGATCGCGGCGGGTGAATCGAGGTTGGAAAGGCTGCCGCCGAGCGCCGTGTAGGCGAAGGCGCGGGGCGCGCAGCCGATCGCGGTGGCGGCCGCGAACGTCAGCAGCGGCACGGCGGTCAGCCCGGCTGCATAGTTGACGATGTTGTAGGGCATCGCCGGCAGGATGCGCGCGTACAGCACCGACAGAAAGCCGCGCTGCGCGATGAAGTCCTGCACGACGCGGACGCGATGGCCGGACAGCTCGTCGACTGCTCTCGCGCCGAAGCGGCGCGAGAGCGAAAACGCGAGCGAGGCGCCGAGCGTCGCCGCGACGATCGAGACCGGCGTCCCGAGCGCGGTCCCGAACAGCAGCCCGCTCGCCCCCGCCAGCAGCGGCCCGGGGAACATCGCGACCGTCAGCAGCGAGGACAGCGCGATGAACGCGAGCGGCGCCGCGATGCCGGCGCCATCGACCGTGTCGCGCACCCGGTCCGCGGACACGTCGCCGGTCAGCGCGACGGCGACGAACAGCGCTCCGACGAGCGCCGCGAGCGCGCCCAACCGCAGCAGCGCCAAACGTCGCTCACGTCGTCGGATCGAAACGACCTCGGCCGGCGACGGGCCGCGCGCGCTCACGCCGTGACGTGCCCGTAGAACTCCTCCTCGAGCCGTCCGAGCTCCGTCACCGCGGGCTCGCCGTAGATCCACTCGCGCGCGATCCGGTGCCAGTTGCCGCGGGCGCGCAACTGGCTGAGCACCGCGAGCGTCAACAGCTGCATGCGCAGCGGGAAGAGGTGCTCGGAGCTGATGTCCTGGTGGCGCATGTGCTTGAAGTGGCTCGAGCGCATGTCCGACGACTCGATCACCACGCGCGTCGCGACTTCGGGCGTGAGCTCCAGCACCTCGTCCGCGGCGTACCAGCCGATCATGTCGGTCAGGTACGCGAGCAGCGCGTCCGGCGGAACCCGTTCGGGGTTCGGCAGGAAGCCAGCCTCGGCGAACAGGTCGAACAGCCCCTGCGCGTCGCCCTCCACCACGGCGCGCCCGACGGCCAGCTCGTGCTCGACGTCCGCCGCGGTCATCCGCTTGAAGAGACCGAAGTCGAGGAACGCGATGCGCCCGTCGGCAAGCAGCATGAAGTTGCCGGGGTGCGGGTCGCCGGAGAACTGGTGGTGGCGGTACAGGCAGCCGAAGAAGAAGCGGAAGACGATCTCGCCGATGCGGTCGCGCTCGGCTTGCGGGAATCCCTTCAGCTCCTCGAAGCCCTTACCCTCGACGAACTCGCTCACGATCACGCGCTCGCGCGACATGCGCGTCACGACGTCGGGCACGACGATGAACGGGTGGCCGCGGAAGATGCGCGCGAGCGAGCGCTGGTTCTGCGCCTCCAGCTCGTAGTCGAGCTCCTCGTCGATCCGCAAGCGGATCTCCTGGGTGATCGCCTTCACGTCGAGCCCGGGCGTCATGCGCTTGACGACGCGCATGATCAATCCGAGGTTCTGCATGTCCGAGCGCACCGCGGCCGCAACGCCGGGGTACTGGACCTTCACCGCCACGTCGCGCCCGTCGTGGAGCCTCGCGCGGTAGACCTGGCCGATCGACGCCGCCGCGATCGCCTGCTCGTCGAACGATGCGAACAGCTCGCCGAGGTCGTCGTCGAGCTCCTCCTCGATCACCTTGCGCATGTCCTTGAAGGCGACCTTCGGCGCCGCGTCGCGCAGCGCCGCGAGCTTCGCCTGGAACTCCTCGCGATGCTCCTCGGGCACGAGCCCGACGTCGAGGAACGACAGCACCTGCCCGAGCTTCATCGCCGCGCCCTTCATCGTCCCCAGCGCGGTGACGATCTGCTCGGCGGCCTCGAGGTGGCGGCGTTCAAGGGCCGCCTGTGCGCCGTCTCTCGAGCGCCCGACGTTCGCCGCCCGCGTGCCGGCCTGCCGGACCGCCTGCCCCGCGGCCAGTCTCCCCAGCTTGGCCGTGCGGGCGACCCGGGAGGTGGGGATTCTGTCGCGCGCCATCGCGACTAGATCGTAGGGCGTGCTGTCATCGGCGACGCCGGGCCCCGTGGCGCCGGGCTTCAGCCGCGCTCGACCTTCGAGCCCGGGACGATGTCGTCCGAGCCGTCAGGCCAGCGCACCCACGCCTTGTGGCCGCCGTCGTAGTCGTCGCCCAGGAGCACCAGCGTCGCCGGCTCGCCGAGCGCCGTGCACGGCTCTGCGCCCTCGGCATCGAGCCCGCGCCAGATGCGCACGAACGCGTTGCTCTCCAGCTCGTCGCCGACGGTCGTCGGATCGGTGTGGCCGGGGTGGACGGGGATGCTCGCCGGCAGTGCGAGCAGCTTGTCCATGATCGACGACTTGAGGTCCTCGTACGTCGTGTGCCCGGGCGCGCGCACGCCGCCGACCGAGCCCTTGAACAGCGTGTCGCCGGTGAACAGCGCCTGCTCGGCGCCGTGGCTGGCCAGCAGCGCCACCATCCCGGCGGTGTGACCGGGGGTGTGGAGCGGGTCGATGTGGAGATTGCCGCAGCGGATCGGCTCGCCGGGCACGATCTCCCCCGTCGCGGCCGGCACGAGCTCGCGCTCGAGCGCGTGGATCAGCACCGGCGTGCCGGGATGGCGCTCCAGCACCTCGTCGAGCGCGCAGACGTGGTCGTGGTGGTGGTGCGTCAGCAGGACGGCCGTAAGCGTGAGCTCGTCGCGGTCGAGCGCCTCGAACAGCGGCCCCATCGGGCCGCCGGCATCGATCAGCACGGCCGAGCCGCCGGGCTGATCGGCGAGCAGGTACGTGTTGGTGAGGAAGCCGTCAGACATCGAGCGTTCAAGGATCATGCGGCGAGCTTAGAACCTGTTCAAGATGAGGGCGAGTCGGATGGTGCCGGATCGTGGATGCCGCGAGACGGTGCCAGCCGGCCGGCATCGTCTTGAAAGTGGTTCTGACCCACGCGGCCTGCAAAGATCGTCGGAGTGGTGAGGCGAGCACGGGCGACCATCGGAGTGCTGGCGATCTGCGCGATCGTCGCGCTCATCTCAGTGCCGGCCGGCATTGCGGCGCAGGGAGCGCGGCAGGCCGCGACCTCTGCCGACGACCTCGCGCTCGCGCTCAGATTTCGCCCGCGCCTGCTGTTCGACAAGAAGGAGCGCTGGCGCCCGACCGACGTCGACCGCTTCCTCGCCGAGCCAGGCCATCTGGCGTGCCCGCCCGTCGGCCAAGGCCCGTGCGCGCCATTCACGAGCGTCGCGCAGCTGACGCCGCCGGTGGCGTTCCTCGACATGCACGGGACGCACGGCGGCGGCTCCGACGCGGTCCCACCCGACCTCGCCACCTGCGCGAAGACGCTGCCCGATCTGCGCGAGTGCGACGGGGCCGGCCGCTCCGTCATCTACGCGCACGTCGTGCGCAGAGGCGCCCGCATCGCGATCGACTACTGGTGGTTCCTGCGCTACAACGCCTACTCGCTCGACCGCCACGAGTCCGACTGGGAGGGCGTCACGGTGATCGTGAACCGCGCGGCCACGCGGGTGCTCGAGGTCCACTTCGCCGCGCACGCGGACGTGTGGCGCTATGACGCGGACGTGCCGCAGATCGTCGAGAACCGCGTGAAGGTGCTCCTCGCCAACGGCGACCACGCCGCCTACCCGAAGCCCTGCACGCACCTTTGCCGGCAGTCGAACCCGACGCTGCCGGAGGCGCATTTCGGAGGACAGGTCTCGTGGATCGGCAACTCGGCAGCCGGCTGCCTGCGCAGATGCGTGCGTCTGCTGCCAGCCGGACCGGACGGCGCCCCGACGTCGTGGGATGCCTGGGACGGCCGCTGGGGCGCGCCGACCTCGCCCGCCTTCGCGCCACCGCGGACCCCGGCCTTCCAGAGACGCTTCGGCGACCCGTTCGCGGCGAAGCACAGCGGGCGTCATCATTTCCAGATCGGCTGACACGCAGCGACGGGAGCCCGCATGCCACTGATCCACACCTGCTACCGCATCCTCGAGATCGACCGCTCGGTCGCCTTCTATGAGGCGCTCGGCTTCAGAGAGGTCGCGCGCATGCCGATCCGCGACGAGGCGATCAACGTCTTCATGAACATGCCGGACGACGGCGACTCGCCGCGCCTGGAGCTGACGTACAACATCGGCCGCACCGAGCCGTACGAGATCGGCACCGGCTACGGCCACATCGCGATCGCGGCCGAAGACCTCGACGGCACGCTCACCCGCCTCGCCGAGCAGGGCATCGAGCCGGAGAAGCCGCCGTACACGGTGCGCGACGGCGGCTCGCGGCTGTGCTTCGTGAGAGATCCGGACGGATACCGCGTTGAGCTGATCGAGCGCGCGGCGGGCTGACCTCGCGTCTATCGCAAGGCAGGGAGCGAGCGACGCGACACTTTGCGGCCGCAGGGACTGCTTCACTCTCTTCGGGTGACTGCGACCGCCTTGCACACCGGTGCCGCCGCGCGGGTGGCGGCAGGACTCGCGTTCGCTTCCGCCGCCGTCACGCTGTACTGGACCCTCGGCGGGACACTGCTGCTGGACACCGTCGGCGGCGACATCGAGCAACTCGCGCGCGATCGCTCAGTGGGCACGCTCGCGCTCGGAGGCGCGACGTTCGCGCTGAAGCTGCTGACCGGGCTGCTCGCGCTTGCGCTGGCACCGCCAACGCCGCGCCGCGCGCTCGTGCGGCTCGGGCTGGTCGGCGGCGTCACGCTTGCCCTCTACGGCGGCGTGCTGACACTCGTCGGCGCGCTCGTGGTGGTTGGTGCGATCGATCCCGGCGAGGCGGTCGACGAGCATGCGCTGCGATGGCACGTGCTCGTGTGGGATCCATGGTTCCTCGTCTGGGGTCTGGCGCTGGTCGCCGCCGGCGTGCGCGCCCGCGTCGGCCAGGCGATCTGAACGCCATCGCGGCGACGTGTTGCCTTGCGCAGACTGTCGGACGAGACACAAGAGGCGAGCGCCCCGCGGGCTGACCGCTCATGTACTTTGGGTTTTCCGACTGCTAGACGGCTACCGCGTTGAGATCATCGAGCGCGCGGCGGGCTGATCCGGCCGATCATGACCGTCCAGCGCCTGGAGCACATCGGCATCGTCGTCGACGACCCCCGGATGGCAACGGCAAGGTCGAGCTGGCCAAGTACCGCTCGCCCTCCTACGAGGGCGACGACCGGCCGGTGCCGGCCAACGCCCCGGGCATCCGCCACATCCTCTTCGCCGTCGACGACATCCACGCAGCCCTCGCCGCCCTGCGAGCGCATGGCGGCGAGCTGGTGGGGGAGCTGGAGAACTACGGGAACAGCTATTGGCTCTGCTACGTGCGCGGCCCGGCGGGGATCATCGTCGAGCTGGCGGAGAAGATCGGCTGATGGTGCCCCATCGTTGCTCCGGCACTCGCTCGCCGACGCGCGGTGCCGACCTGCGGCTCGCCCAGCAGTACGGCAGGCTACGAACAGCCCGCACACGTCGAGGGTGTCGCACGTGCAGCCGCGGGCGGTCAGCAGCCAGTCGCGCATTGCCTGCGCGCGTGCGATCAGCGCGTCGATCTCCGGCAGCTTGCGCTCGGCCAGGTCGCGCAGCTCTGCGTGCGCAGCGCTGTCAGCGTCGGCGTGCAGCAGCGCGCGCGTCTCGTCCAGGGTGAACCCGGCCTGCTTGGCGATGTCGATCACGCCGAGTCGACGGACCGTCTCATGCGTGTAGCGGCGCTGGCCGCTGTGGCGCTCCGGCGCAGGCAATACGCCGACGCGCTCGTAGTAGCGGATCGCGGACGTGTTCACGCCCGCTTGGCTGGCAATCTCGCCGATCGTCAGGACAGCGGCGTCGGGCATCGCAGCGACTTCCCCTTGACTTGAACCCAGGTTCAAGGTGCAGGGTAGCCGGCATGACGACTTTCCTCCCGATCGCCTGCACGCTCACCGGCGACGAGCTGCCCGCTCGCCTGGCCGAGATCCGTGCCCTCAGCCGCCAAGCGCTGCGCTCCAAGACCACCTCCGGCGTCCACGCCGTCCTGTCCTTCGACCCGGCGCCCGACGTCCGCGACCGGCTCGCAGCGATCGTCGCCGCCGAGTCGCGATGCTGCGCGTTCCTGACGATGAGACTCGCCGACGAGCCCGACGCGATCACGCTCACGATCGATGCACCCGACAACGCCGGACCTGTGCTTGACGAGCTGCTGTCCTCCTTCGAGCTAGTGGCGGCATGAGCATCGAGCCCGCCCGCTCGCAGCGCCGTGGAGAGTCGGCCGGGAGCGCTGGCACGATGCCGGCGTGACCGGCCGCTCGATCGCGTTCTTCGCCGCCGCCGCGCTCGCCGAGATCGGTGGCGCCTACCTCGTCTGGATCGGATTGAAGGACGACAAGGGTTTGTTGTACGTGCTGCTCGGTGTCATCGCGCTCGGCCTCTACGGCGTGGTCGCCACCTTCCAACCAAGCAACGAGTTCGGGCGCGTGCTCGCCGCCTACGGCGGCGTCTTCATCGTCGGCTCGCTGCTGTGGGGCGTCGCCTTCGACGGCTTCCATCCCGACCGCGCCGACCTCATCGGCGCCGCCATCTGCCTGCTCGGCGTCGGCGTCATCATGTACGCCCGCTGAGTCTCGGTACTCTGGCCGTCGGAGCATGGCCGACACGAGCAAGATCGCGAAGAACCTCGAGCGCTTCGCGCAGGCGATCGCCGCGCACGACCGCGAGAACCCCACGCACACCGCGTGGGGCATCGGACTCGCGCCCTTCGACCTTGACCGACTCGGCCTCGACGAGGGCGAGGAGATCCTCCCGGGCATCACGATCCAGGCCGACAACGGCGTCACCGGCAACTTCCGCGTCCTCTGCGACGGTCAGCACGACGAGGAGCGCGAGGCCGCTGAGGAGGAGGTCGTCGAGGCGGTTGCGACGACGACCGTCGGCGGCGAGCGGTCAGGAGACCTGGAGCGTCGCTCCTTCTAGCCGCCGCTTGGCGGGGCGGGCATCGATCGACCCCGCGCGCCCGCGCGCAGCAGCCGCGGCCGGCTCAGTCCTCGTCGAACCCGGCCGGCAGCTCGCAGCACATCACGACCGCGACGCAGGTGTGGGCGGGTGGTTGCCCGGCGCGCGCAATGCGCGTGGCGCTTGCGCGAGCGATCCGCTCGACCGTCGCCTGCCAGCGCGTCAGCACGCGTTCGAGCTCGGCGCGGCCGCGCGCGTCGAGCGCCAGAACGTGCCGGTCGGCGTGCGCCAGGATCGCGTCGAAGCCTCCCCGTGCCAGCGCCGCCTGGGCTGCGTGCGTGACGGCGATGGCCTCGGCACCACGTCCCGTCGCCGGATGGGGCGGGACCTCCGGGTGCCCATCGTCTGCGTCGAGCACCTGACGCGCGCGGTAGTGGTGCTCGACCGCCCCGCGCCGCTGGGTCCGCCGCGCCAGCTCGATGAAGCCGAGCGCCTCGAGCCGTCGCACGTGGTAGCCGACCGTGCCGAGCGGGATGTCGAGCTCGGCTGACAGCTCGACCGGGCTCGCCAACTCGCGGTCGCGCAGCACGTTGAGAATCCGCACTCGCGTGGGATGCCCCAGCGCCTTGACGACGCGTGCGTCGACCGGATCGGCGTCGAGCTGCGCGGCCATGTCAGACCATCTACTCCCCCGCACCGCGGCAAGCGATGAGCGGCCCTGGCGGGCTCGAGACCCGCCAGGGCCGCTGTTCAGCTCGCATACCGGTTCCCATCCGGAGCTAGCGACGGTCGGCCAACGCGGGAGGCGAGGCCAGGCCAGCAACTCCGTGCGCCGGGATGGGGGTGCGCACGGATTGTCCCGGCGTTCGTCGGGGGAGTGACGAGGGCCGGGTGGGGGGATCGGAGGGAAACGGCGATCGCGATGCTGTCATCGCGCGCAATGCTTGGCGCAACGGCGCGCGTGGTCAAGGCTATGGCCAAAAGTTCTGAACTGAATAGAGTGCGCCAGCTGACACGTATCTGGTGTGGTGCGCACGATCTGCATTGCGATCTGCGACGGCCGCCTCGTGCCCCCGTTACGGTCGCCTGCAATGTCCCTCAAGCATGCCGTCCTAGCGCTCGTGGTCGAACGCCGCGGCTACGGATACGAGCTCGTCCAGCGCTTCGAAGAGCGCGTCGGTCCCGGCTGGCAGCTGAACCCGAGCGCGGTCTATCCGGCGCTCGACCAGCTCGAGCGGGGCGGCCTCGTGACGAGCGCCGCACGCCATGGCGGCACGCGCCGCAGCCCGCGCGTCGTCTACGCGCCGACGGACGCGGGTACGGATGCGCTGGAGGCGTGGCTGTGCGCGATCGACGCGCCGCCCGAACCGGTGCGCGCGGACGTGCACCTGCGGATCGCGTTCGCGCGGCGCGAGCACCACGGAGCGCTGGCGGCCCAGCTCGCCGCGCACGAGCGCGCGTGCGGCGACCTGCTCGCGCGCTTTCCCCGGCCGCACGGCGCACGCCGGCCCACCACCGGCCTAGCGCTCGTCGACGACGCCGTCGTCATGCGGCTGCGAGCAGAGCTCGCGTGGCTTGCGCACGCGCGTGGCACGCTCGAACGCGACGCCGGCTGACGCTCAGCCGGCGGAGACAGGCTCCGGCACGCCCGCCCGTTCCGCGATCCGCGCGGCGAGCGCCGCGACGGTCGGACAGGCGATCCCGTGACGCGCACCGGCCCGCAGCACCGCCCCGGCGATCGCGTCGAGCTCGGGCTCGCGGCCGGCGGCGACGTCGCGCTGCATCGACGTGCCGAAGCCGTCGTGGATCACCTCGAACTCGCCGAACACAACAGCCGGGTCGATATCGGCGCCCTCGGCGCGCGCCACGGCGACGCCCTCGTGCACGCACGCTGTCAGCTCGGCCCAGCGCGCTGGGTCCGAGCGGATCGCGCCGAACGGCGCGTCATAGGCGGCCGTCATGCACGCGAGCGTGTTGAGCCGCACGAGCTTGCCCCACAGGATGCGCGCCTCGTCCTCGCGCACGCGGTTCTCCACGCCCGCCTGCGCCAGCAGCTCCGCGAGCGCGGCGAGCGGCGCGCGCAGCGCAGCGGCGTCGCTCGCCAGCTCGACGAACAGGAATCTGCCTCCCTGCACGACCCGGGCGGGCGGGATGGGCGGGTCCAGTATCCGATCCGCCTGCACGCGGATCGTGCCGGCGGCGACTCGATCGGGGAAGCGCTCGCGCAGCAGCGCCATGTGGTCGAAGCCGTTGAGCAACGGGACGACGAGCGCGGGGGCAGTCGCGTCGATGCGCGCGAGCGCCGCGTCCAGCGCCGCCGCCTTCGTCGCGACGATCAGCACGTCAACCGCCGCGGTCAGCTGCGCGACGGCGGCAGGCCGCGCTGTGAAGTCGCCGAGCACGACGCTCTCGACGGCGATCCCCTGGCGCGCGATCAACTCGGCGGTCGACTCGCGTGCGACGACCGTCACATCGGCGCCTGCGCGCGTCAGCGCCGCTGCCAGCAGGCCGCCGACGCCGCCGGGGCCGAGGATCGCGATCCGCTGCGTCATCGACGGGAGGCTAAAGGGTGACGTCGTCCGCAGGCGACCGCTTGCGGACGCCGGAGGACGAAACCGAAAGCAGCACGCCGGGGTTCAGCAGCCCGACTGGATCGACGGCCGCCTTCGCGCCTCGCACCGCGGCGGCGAACGGCTCGGGTCGCTGCCGGTCGTACCAAGGCCGGTGGTCGCGTCCGACGGCGTGGTGGTGGGTGATGGTTCCGCCGCCGGCGATGATCGCATCGGCCGCAGCGCGCTTGATCGCATCCCATTGCGCGACCTCCTCGCCGCGCCGCGCCGGGGCGAGCACGGTGAAGTAGGGCGCGGCGCCGTCGGGATACGCGTGCGTGACGCGGCAGGTGACGGTCCCCTCTACGCCGCAGATCTCCTGGACCGCCGCGCGCGTGGCCGCCTTCACGGCCTCGACGAAGGCGTCAAAGCGATCCCATGTAATCGCGGTCTCGAACGTCTCGCTCATGACGCCCATCGCGACGAAGACGTCGCGCAGGTAGGGCGCGCGCAGGAACGCCTCGCGCCACGCGCCGGTCGCTCCGCCGCGGGCGCCCTCGGCCTGCTCGTCCCACGATCCGCCGTGCTCGGCGCACAGCGCGAGCGCCGCCGCCATCCGCTCCCCCACAGGCGCCCCGCTCGACTCGAACCCCAGCACGAGCAGCGCGCACGATCCGTCGCCGGCGAACGTCAGCTCCGCCTCGCGCGCGTCGAGCAGGCGACAGTTCGACGGCGCGAGGCCCGCCTGCAGGACCGCGCGCACGGCCGCTGCGCCGGCGGCGAAGTCGACGAAGCGCACGGCTCGGCTCGCACGCTCGCGCGGCCTTGGCCGCACACGCACCCACGCCTCCGTGATGATCCCGAGCGTTCCCTCCGAGCCGAGCAACAGCCGGTCCGGGCTCGGGCCGGCGCCGGAGCCCGGCAGCCGGCGTGACTCCCACACGCCCACCGGCGTGATCGCCCGCACCGCCTCGACGAGATCGTCGATGTGCGTCTCACCGGTCGCGAAGTGCCCGCCCGCGCGCGTCGCGATCCAGCCGCCGAGCGTCGAGAACTGGAACGACTGCGGGAAGTGCCGCAGCGTGAGGCCGTGCGGCGCGAGCTGCTCCTCCAGCTCCGGGCCGAGCGCGCCCGCCTGGATCCGCGCGGCACCCGAGACGGCATCGACCTCCAGCACACGGTCGAGCGCGGCGAGATCGAGCGCGATCGCTCCCGCGTAGCCGTCCCCCACGCGCGCCTCGACGCCGCCGACGACGCTCGTGCCGCCGCCAAACGGGATGACGGCCGCGCCAACATCCGCCGCCCACTCCAGCACGCGCTCGACGTCCACATCGTCGCGCGGGCGCGCGACGATGTCCGGGGCGTGGTCGATCTGGCCGCGGAAGCCCCGCACGACGTCGCGGTAAGCGCGACCGTATGCATGGCGCACCCGCTGGTCGTGGTCGCTCGTGCAGATCTCCGTCAGCGCGGCCGGCGGCGGCGGGAGCCGTGACGCCGGCAGCGCGATCGCCGCCAGCTCGACCGGCCGCTCCGGCTCGGCCTCCCCGAAGCCGAGATGCTGCGCGAGCCCGCCGGCCGCCTCCCGCACCTGCTCGTGCGAGAGCGCCTCGTCCTCCCAGCCCCAGCCCCAGTGGTTGCGCACGCGACTGGTCATGGCGCGCGAGTCTAGGCACGAGCGGCCGAGCGCACGCCGGCTCACCCGCTTGAGCCATCCTGGATCGCTGTCGCTGAGCGACATCAGAACAGGACGCTCCTCTAGCCTGGTCAGCGATGACCGCGCAGCCCCCGACGCACGGCCTCCTGCTCGCCCGCGGGCCGTGGGCGCCCGAGCAGGTGACGGCGGACTGGCACGAGCTGCCGTTCGAGCCGAACGCGGCCGACACGGCCGCTGCCGACGCAGCACTCGCGGCGCTGCGCGAGCGCGGCTCACCGAGCCACGACGGCCTCGCCGCACGACTGGCGGGCTACGAGCACCACGCTGAGGGACTGCGGCTCGAGCTGCAGCCGGCGCGCTGGTCGCTGCGACTCGTCGGCAACGAGGCGACGCGTAGCGTCTCCGTCCTCTGCGTCGTGCGCGACGCCGAGGGGCGGTGGCTCGCCGGCCGCCGCGCCCCTTGGCTCGCCTCGTGGACCGGCCGCTGGACGCTCGGGGCCGCCGGTGCGGTCGAGGTCGGCGAGCAGCCTGTCGACGCGATGGTGCGCGAGCTCGAGGAGGAGTGGTCGGTCGCGCCCGCGACGCTGTCGGTGGAGGCGCTCGCCGGCACGCCGAACGGACTCGTCTTCCTCGTCGGGATGGCATGGCTCGCGCCCGGCGCGGAGGCGGTGCCCGACGACGAGCACGACGCGCACGCATGGTGGCCGGCGGACGTCGAGCGGTGGCCCGACGAGGCCGACGAGGTCGTGCGGCGGATGGCCGCGCTGCTGGCGTGACGCGCACGACCGCCGCCTCGCCCGCGCGCCAGCGCGCCCCGACGGGCGGCTTTCCCTCCTACCGCCTGCTGGAGGCGCTGTCGTTCACCGCCTCCGCGATCTTCGCCGGGCTGCTGCTCTTCTGGCTGGGACCGAGCGCACCGGCGGTCACGACGGTGCTCGGCTGGGCGCACGGCCTGCTGTGGATCGGCCTCTCGCTGCTCGCGATCGTCGCGGTCCGCAGAGGAACGATTCCGTTCTGGCTCGCCGTCACGGTCGCCGTCATCGGAGGCGTCGGCCCGTTCGCCGGGACGATCGGTTTTCTGGTGGAGAGCCACCGCCGCAAACGTGCCAGGGTGGTCTGAAATTCGGGACCCATCCCGCGATATGGTTCAATGTCACTGCGGCACATACCGCAGGTCCGTCACGAACGCAAATCGCTATTGTCAGGCGACAGGATGTCAGTAGACACGACGACCCAGGTCGTGATGCCCCAGATGGGTGATTCCGTCGCCGAGGGCACGATCCTGGAGTGGCACAAGAACGAGGGGGACACGGTCGAGGCCGACGAGACGCTCGTCGAGATCTCGACCGACAAGGTCGACGCCGAGGTCCCGGCCGGTGTGTCCGGCACAGTGGTGAAGATCCTCGCCGCCGAGGGTGACACCGTGTCGGTGGGAAGCGTGCTGGCGGAGATCGCGCTGAGCAACGGGGCGTCCGGGGCGAACGGCGGCGGCGCGCCCGCAGCCGCCGAGGAGGCCCCCGCCACGGAGGCCGCCGGCGATGACGACGGCGCGCAGGCGCAGACGCTCGAGATCGTCATGCCGCAGATGGGCGAGTCGGTCAACGAAGGTGTCGTGCTCGAGTGGCACAAGGCCGCCGGCGACGCGATCGAGGCCGACGAGACGCTCGTCGAGATCTCGACCGACAAGGTCGATGCCGAGGTCCCCGCGCCCGCGAGCGGGACCGTCACCGAGTTGCTCGTCGAGCCTGGCGACACCGTCACCGTCGGTCAGGTGCTCGCGCGCATGAGCGCCGGTGCTGGCGCCGCCACCGACGCGAGCTCCCCATCCGCCGCGAACGGGTCCGCCTCCGCCCCGCCGGCGGCGGCCACCCTCGCGCCCGCTGAGAACGGGGACGCCAACGCCTCCCCCGTCGCGCGCCGCGCGGCCGCCGCCCACGGCGTCGCGCTCGACGCCGTCGCCGGCAGCGGCCCGGGCGGGCGGATCGTGAAGGACGACGTGCTCGCGGCCGCCAACGGCTCGACGACCGCGACCAAGCCAGCCGCCAAGCCCGCCGGCGCCCAGCTGCTCAAGGGCGGCGCCGGGATGCTGGCCAGATACATGGACGACAGCCGCTCGATCCCGACGGCGACGTCCTTCCGCACGCTCACGGTGACGACGCTCGAGGCTCGCCGCAAACAGCTCAAGGAAGCCGGCCTGAAGGTCTCCTTCACCCACCTGATCGCCTACGCGATCGCGAAGGCTGGCGCGGAGATGCCGGTGATGGCACACCACTTTGCCGAGATCGACGGCAAGCCGCACCGCATCGACGACGGCGCCGTGAACCTCGGCCTCGCCGTCGACGTCGAGAAGAAGGACGGCTCGCGCACGCTGATGGTGCCGGTCATCAGAGGCGCCGACACGCTCGACTTCAAGGGCTTTCTCGCCGCCTACGACGCGCTCGTCGACAAGGCGCGCACCAACAGCCTCACTGCCGACGACCTCACCGGCGGGAACGTCACGCTGACGAACCCGGGCGGGATCGGCACCGTCGCCTCCGTGCCGCGGCTGATGGTCGGCCAGGGCACGATCGTCGCGACCGGCTCGATCGCCTACCCCGTCGGGCTCGGTGCGATCGGCGCGCAGATCGGCGCCGAGAAGGTGATGTCGATGACGTCGACGTACGACCATCGGATCATCCAAGGGGCCGAGTCAGGCCGCTTCCTGCAGCTGATCGAGCGACACCTGCAGGGCGAGAACGACTTCTACGAGGGCGTCTTCGGAGCGCTCGGCGTCGCGCTGCCAGCCCTTCCCCCCGCGCCGACGCCGCAGCTCTCGGCCGCCACGCAGGCTGCTCCGGCTGCCGGCGCCGCCCCCAGCGAGGAGCTGCTGCAGGCCGTCCAGGCGGCCGACTCGCTGCTGAAGGCCTTCCGGATGCACGGTCACCTCGCCGCGCAACTCGACCCACTCGGCTCCGACCCCGTGGGCGACCCGGCGCTCGACCCCAAGCCGCTGAGACTGACGCGGGAGCTGATGGCGCAGATTCCCGCGCGCATCCTGCGCACCGGCGTCCCCGGCGCGACGTTCGCCGACGCGCTGCCGCACCTGAGAGAGACGTACTGCGGCACGATCGCCTACGAGATCGAGCACATCTCCAGCCACCGCCAGCGCGTGTGGCTGCGCGAGAAGATCGAGACAGGCGCCTTCCGCAACCCGCTCACGAACGACGAGCGCAAGACGCTGCTCAAGCGCCTGATCGAGGTCGACGCGCTCGAGCGCTTCATGCACAAGGCGTACCTCGGCCAGAAGCAGTTCTCGATCGAGGGCCTCGACATGACGGTCCCGATGATCGACGAGGTCGTCCGCCTCGCCGGCGCCAACGGCGGGCGCGAGGTCGTGATCGGGATGGCGCACCGCGGCCGCCTCAACGTGCTCGCGCACAACCTCGGCCGCTCCTACGGCTCGATCTTCGCCGAGTTCGAGGGCCAGAAGACGCTCGACGTGATCACCTCGATCCCGCAGGGCGGCACCGGCGACGTCAAGTACCACCACGGCGCGCGCGGCACGCAGGAGCTGCCCGACGGCGGCTCGCTGATCGTGCGGCTGGAGTCGAACCCGAGCCACCTCGAGTTCGTCAGTCCGGTCGGCATCGGCGCCACGCGCGCCGCGCAGACGACGCGCCAAGGTCCGCACGCGGCGCAGGACACGAACGCCGCGCTGCCGATCATCCTGCACGGCGACGCCGCCTTCCCCGGCCAGGGCATCGTGGCCGAGACGTTCAACCTGCAGGCGCTCGACGGCTACACCGTCGGGGGCACCGTCCACCTGATCCAGAACAACCAGGTCGGCTTCACGACGGATCCCGACGACGCCCGCTCCACGCGCTGGGCCTCCGACCTCGCGAAGGGCTTCGACGTGCCGATCATCCACGCCAACGCCGACGACATGGAGGGCTGTGTCGCGGCCGCGCGGCTCGCACACGCCTACCGCCAGGAGTTCGGGCACGACGTGGTGATCGACCTGATCGGCTACCGCCGCTTCGGCCACAACGAGGCCGACGAGCCCGCGTACACGCAGCCCGAGATGTACGTGAAGATCAGAGACCATCCGACCCCGCCCGCGATCTACGCGCGCCAGCTGATCGACGCCGGCGTCGTCACGCAGAACGAGGTCGACGCGATGACGAACGCGGTCTGGCAGCAGCTGAGCGAGGAGCATCAGCAGCTGAAGGCGCGTCTGTCGGCCGCCACCCCGGTCGAACAGGGCACCGGCGAGTACCAGCTCGACCGCACGCCCTCGCCCGACGTCGCCACCGCCGTCGAGGCCGACCGGCTGCGCGAGCTCAACGAGGCGCTGCTGCGCGTGCCCGACGGGTTCTCCGTCCACGCGAAGCTGAGACGCCCGCTCGAGCAACGGCGCGACGCGATGGGCGCCGACGGCGGCATCACCTGGGCGCACGCCGAGCAGCTCGCGTTCGCCTCGCTGCTGACCGAGGGCACGCCCGTCCGCCTCACCGGCCAGGACGCCGAGCGCGGCACGTTCAGCCAGCGCCACCTCGTCCTGCACGACCCGAAGACGGGCCAGGAGTACTGCCCGATCCAGCACCTGCCGAACGCGCTCGCGCCGATGGAGCTGCACAACAGCCCGCTGTCGGAGATGGCGGCGCTCGGCTTCGAGTACGGCTACTCGCAGGAGGGCCCGGAGACGCTCGTGCTGTGGGAGGCGCAGTTCGGGGACTTCGTCAACAGCGCGCAGGTGATCATCGACCAGTTCATCATCTCCGGCCTGGCGAAGTGGGGCCAGTCGACGCGCCTGACGCTGCTCTTGCCGCACGCCTACGAGGGCTCGGGCCCGGAGCACTCCTCCGCGCGCCTGGAGCGCTGGCTGCAGCTCGCCGCGGAGGGCAACATCCGCGTCGCCTACCCGTCGACGCCGGCGCAGTACTTCCACCTGCTGCGGCGCCAGGCGAAGATCGCCAAGCAGCGCCCGCTGATCGTGATGACGCCGAAGTCGCTGCTGCGCCTGCCGCAGGCGACGAACCGCATCGAGCACCTGTCGGACACCCAGTTCTACCCCGTGCTGGCAGAGCCGCGGGTCGAGAACGAAAAGGTCACGCGCCTGATCCTCTGCAGCGGCAAGGTCTACTACGACCTCGCAGGGGACGACATGCGCAAGGACAACCCCGGCGTCGCAATCGGCCGCGTCGAGCTGCTGTATCCGTTCCCACAGGGCCAGATCCTCCAGCTCGTCGGCAGCTACCCCAACCTCAGAGAAGTCGTCTGGCTGCAGGAGGAGCCGCGCAACATGGGCGCCCGCGCACACATGTCTCCGCGCCTCATGCAGATCCTCCCGCGCGAGCTGAAGTTCGGCTACATCGGCCGCCCCGAGCGCGCCTCGACGGCCGAGGGCTACCCGGCCGCCCACGCGATGGAGCAGCGCCGCATCGTCACGACCGCGCTGGACCTCTCGCGTCCGGTGGGGATGTACCCGGTCAAGCTGCCCGGCGAGCGCTAGCTCCGACGGGTGTCGGCGCCCGTCAGGCAAGGACGCAGCCTGCGTGGCGTACTTCGTACGCGAGCAGGCGAGGACGCCGCATGACGGGATGCCGGCGCACGTCGGACGCGATCCTCGACCGCGTCCGCGCCACGCCGGAGGGCTTCGTGCGCAGCTACGGCGACGTCTCGCCGGGCGCGCCGCGGGTGGCGGGCGCGGTGCTGGCGCAGATCGGCGACGACCCGTCGGTGCCGTGGCATCGGATCGTGCGCGCCGATGGCTCGCTCGCGAAGGGTGCGCGCCAGCGCGCGTTGCTGGAGGCTGAGGGCGTGCCGTTCCGTGGCGAGCGGGTCGACATGCGCGCCGCGCGGCTGCTGGACTGAACCGCGCGCGTCCGCCGCCCCGCGCTAGCCTCCGGCGCGCATGTTGCTCCAACGCGAGATCCGGCTTGACCCGCGCCCGCGCGGCTTCCACCTCGTCACGGGCGAGGTCGTCGCGGCGCTGCCGGAGCTGGCGCAGCTGCAGGTCGGCCTGCTGCACGTGCACATCCTCCACACCTCCGCCTCCCTGACGTTGAACGAGAACGCGAGTCCCGACGTCCGGCGCGACTTCGCAAGCTGGTTCGACCGCGCGGTGCCGGAGCGCGCGCCGTACTGGACGCACACGCAGGAGGGCGACGACGACATGCCCGCGCACGTGAAGGCCTCCCTCCTGGGCCCATCACTCACGCTGCCGATCGCCGACGGCCGTCTCGCGCTCGGCACGTGGCAGGGGATCTACCTGTGCGAGCACCGCGATGCCGGCGGCGCCCGCCGTCTCGTCGCGACCGCTTGGGGCGACGGCTAAGCCGCCGCCTCGGCGTCTTCTGCCTCGGCGAAGAGGTCGCGCAGCGAGGTGCCGAGTGCGGTGGCCAGCGCCAGCAGCACGCTCATGCGCGGGTCGGCCTCGCAGCGTTCGATGCGGCCGAGGTGATCGGGACTGATGCCCGCGCGCTGCGCAACCTGCGCGCGCGAGACGCCCTGCCGCTCGCGCTCGCGCCGCAGCACAGCGACGACCCGCACCATCATCTCGCGGCCGGCCTCGCTCCCGCGGCTGGCGCCAGCAGCGCCCGCGGCGCCCATGAGCCCCTCGTCGCCGCCGGGTGCAAGGCCCCACCGCCACAGCGCCTGCGCCGTCTCGTCGCGATCGGCGAGCCGATAGTGGTGCTGGACGGCACCGCGCCGGTGCGTGCGGCGCACGACGCGGATCAGTCGCAGGTCGCGCAGCCGGCGCACGTGATGGCTCGCCACGCCGAGCGGGATCTCCAGCGTCACCGCGAAGCCGCTCGGGGTGCCCGGCTCCTGTTCGAGCAGCGACCGCAGGATCTCCACGCGAACCGGATGCGCGAGCGCGCGCGACCATGCGAGGTCGACGCGCGAGCCGCCGCCGGCACCCACCCTTGGCCAGGCGTTGCGCCGCTCGGTCATGACGCCGGCCGCCCGCTCGCGTGACGTCGCAGGCCCGCGGCGAGTGCCGCGAGCCGCTCGGCTGGACAGGCAGCGAAGCGCGCGCCGGGCTCCAGCCCCGCTTCCTCGACGACCCGCGCGACCGCGTGCGGATCAGCGTTGCGAAAGCGTCCAAGCAGCTGCTCGACCGTCAGCGCACCCCACGCGGAGACGACGTCGCCCGCGGCGAGCGAGGCGGCGAGCGCCTCCCAGCCGGTCGGGACGTCGAGCAGCCGTGCCGCGAGCAACACGCGACGGGGCTCGACGATCCCTGTCGCGAGATCGTCGGCGATGGCATCGCGGACCGCGTCGTACGACGCGTCGATCCGATCGCCGGGAAGTCGCGCCGCGAGCAGCTCCAGCTGCTCGGAGATCTCGACGCCTTCAAGGAGCGAGACGGCGACGCGACGCAACTCGTCCGCGCCCAGTTCGAGCGTCGCGTCGGACGGCATACCGGCGTGCGCATGCGGACCGACGAGCGTGATGCCGTCGAGCAGCAGCTCCTCGGCACGCCGTACCAACTCGGAGATCTGGATGAGTGTCCAGCCGGCACGGCCGGCGTCGTCGGCGAGGTCGCTCATCGATGGGGACGCCTCGGGCCCCGGCCGGGATGGGGGGTCGGAGCCGGGGCCCAGAGGCGTCCTGCGCACCCGTCGCCGCCGGTTGCGCCCATGGACGCTGCGGCGAGGTGAAGGGTGCTGACCCGGCTCGGACGGCGCTCGACTGACGCAGCGATCCGCCGGTCGCGACGACCACGGACCCCGTCGCAGAGAGCCCTCGGGGGAAGAGCCGTGCGATCCGAAGCCTTGCGCGTAGTCATCACCGAGCGGTCGCGGCGGGCCGAGTTCGCTCGGTGCCGGACGACTGCCACGCTACGGCCGCGCGCCGATCTCGGTCAACCCCCTTTCCGTAAATAGTTAGCGCTAGGGGTCAGGCGTCGCCAAGCCGCTGTACGGCCCGCATCGTGCGCATGATCGGCAGCTGCACGCGCGGGAGGGAGCCGGCCACCTGTGCGATGCGACGCGTGGCTTGGCGCAGCTCTGGGCTGCGAGCACTCTCCTTCGAGAGGTACATCGACACCATCCCCGTGGCGATCAGCGCATGCCGCTCCCCATTGCGAAGCTGGCGCGCGCCGTGCACCGAGCGATACACGATCTCGCACAGCCGCTCGACCATCTCCGAGGGGCTGTCGTAGTGCTCGACGTAGGAGTGGTTGCCCTCCTCGCGATCCGAGCGCTGGTCGACGAACGCATCCAGCAGCGTGCTGGCCGCGTTGACCCACGGGAAGTACACCGCCTCCGCCTCGATCACGTCGTCCTCCTGCAGGTGCGGGTCGGCCGCGAGCGCGAGCAGCGCGAAGGTCGAGAGCGAGGAGCACGACGCGGCGGTCCACTCGAACCAGGCGAGCTCGTTGCGTCCGGAGAACTCGTGCGCGGCCCACGCCCGAAGCCCGGCGTCACGCCGTTCCGGGAACGGCTCGTGATTGAGCGCCTGAACCCGCATGCGACGCGCCGAGGCGATGGCCGGCTCCCGAACGCACTCGTAGGCGGGCAACACCGTGCACCCGGTCCGGGTCGCCTCGACAAGCGCGCGCAGGTAGCCGCCGTCATCGCGCCAAGGGTGAGACCGGTAGTAGTCGGAGATGCGCCCGCCAGGCTCGAGTGCCTCAGCGAGCGCACGATGGAGCTGCACCCCGTTGACCCGTTGCTCGCTGCATGGGTGCTCGCTGAGCGTGTCGAGATAGTCGAGCGCGGTCTGATACGCGACGAGCCCTCTGACGAGCGCAGGATGGCGTCGCCGGGGCAACACCGCGAAGAGCGCCGCACCCTCGGCGTTAAGCCGCGAGGCGTGCAGGTTCGCGCTCGCGTCCGCACGCAACTGGCCGCTGGGAATGGCAGCCGCGCAGCGCTCCCAATGGGCGACCTCGGTAGCCACGCATGGTAGGACCCACGCAAGTTCCCGCACGGCGACCGCCGCGAGCGCAACGGTCTGCGAGCGACCGAGGGGCGTCGGATTCCCCCGCCGAAATACGAGATCCGCCCTGTCGCGATCAGTCTTGGAATGCCGCCTCTACTGGCACACGAGCCGCCATGTAGCCCGGCAGCAGCACGATTGCCGACGCAACCGCTCCGACCAGTGCGAGGCTACCGACGGCGACTCCGAAGCCGAGCGAGGTGTCGACGGGGAAGCCGGTCACCGACCCCAAAGCCCGGTCGAGCAGCTGTGCGCCGCCGAGACCGTACAGGGCACCGATGGTGCAGCCGATACCGAGCAGCAGACCACTCTCGAGCATCAGTGCCCTCCACAGTTGACGCTGGGTGATGCCGGCGAGCTTGAGCTCGGCCATGCGCCGCCGTCGCTGCCAGATCATGCCCCCCATCGCTGCTCCGATGGCGAGGGTCGCAGCCGTCAACATGAGCGTCGCGATCTGCGTGAGTCGGGCGAGGCCTGCCCGGGTGGTCGCTCGGTGGCGCTGCTCGCGTTCGGCGACCGTCTCGACCGTAAGCGCCGAGCCAGCTCCAAGAGCGCGCTCTACAGCTCGCTTCCCTGCGAGTGACGAGAGACCGTCGAGCCGTACCTGCAGAGCGCTGACATCGCTGCTGCCCCACGCACGCTGGAAGTCGTCGGCGTTGACGATGATCGCGCCCGGCGACCAGCCGAAGTTCGTCGTGATCGCCGCCACTCTGAAGCGCTCGGACTGCGGCGCGTCGAGCATGAACGCATCGCCCACTTGAAGATCGCGCTCCTTCGCGAGGCTCTCGGAGACGACGGCCCAGCCGCCGTCGTCAAGGTGCCGCTCCGCAGTCCGGAGATCTCCCTCCACCACCTCGTTCGGCGGGATCATTCCCGCCGAGTTTCGTGGTGGCGCCATGACCCAGACTCGTCGATCTCCGACGTCGAGAAGCGCCCCCCGGTACGCCGCGACTGCGGCCACGTGTGGCGTGGTCGCAATGGTCGAGATCGCGCTGGGCGGGAAGGGGACCGTCGCGAGCGTATTAGCCTGCCCAGCAGCCGACACCCACAGATCGGTCACCGCACTGAGCTGGTGTGATGCGGCGTCGAGCGCATGCTGAAGGTCGCGATGCGCGCTCTCGATCGCCGTGCTCCCGAAGACCGCTACCCCGGCGATCGCCGCGATCGCCACGGAGCGGCTCCGAGCCGATTGCAACTCGCCCACCGCGATCGGTGGCACCACGCTCGCGATCCGCCGGCGACCCCGGTCGAGCAGGCGCAGCGTTACGGAGAGGATGACTGGCAGCAGTGCCAACATCGATGCGAGCAACGCCACGACGCCCACCAGCGCTGCCTCAGGCCGAGCGACAAGCACCACCGTCGAGATCGCCAGTCCAAGGACGCCGATCGCGAGCCAGAAGCGTGAATGCAGCGTGCCGTCGCTCGACGCCGGCTGGAGCGCGTCTTCGTCGACGGCGTCCATCGTGGGAGACCGAAACGCCGCCACCAGCGGAGCCAGCGTCGCAAGCATGGCAGCGGCGATTCCGGTCCCGAACGCAAGCAGAACCGCCTCCGGCGAGACGGTGCGCGCATTCCCAACGGGAAACGCGATCGCAAGGTACCCGGGAGACGGCTGGAACACGTGGCGTGAGAGCTGGTCGCCGAGCGCGATCCCGCACACCGACGCAGCAACTCCGAGGACCAGCGCGTCGAACATCAGCACCTCGACCACGCCCCAGAACCCGTATCCCGAGATACGCAGCTCGGCGATCACGCTTCGCCGCTCTCGCGTCATCAGCAGCATCGCGTTGAACGCGAGGAGAAAGCCGACGAGTGCGCTGATGCTCGCGAACAACGCGGTGGACTGATCGTTGGGCCGTGCTGCCTGCGCGAACATACGCCGGTCGTAGTCAGCTTCGCCGACCGTCAAGTGTCCCGCAGCGATGCGGCGCAGCGACCGCTCCGCGACGTCAGCCTGTCCCGGCTCCGGGACGACATAGAGACGAGAGACGCGACCCTCCAACCCAGCCAGCTCCTGCGCATATCTGATCGGCGCGAACACGACAGGACTCTGGGCAAGCGGTCCCACGTCGCGCCCACTCACGACTGCGCCGACGGGCACCTCGACCGATCGTCCCGCGACCTGAAGAGTGATCGTGTCCCCGAACCGCACACCCAGCGCTCGCGCCAGGGGCAGCGGCAAGACGACCGCGTGCAATCGCGCGAGGCTTCTGGCCTGGTAGCCACTCAGCAACGACCCGCCAAGCCGCACCAAGCGTCGATCCCCTGCCAGCATGTAGACGGAACGCGAACGGTCACCAGCGACGACGTTCAACTGCGAGACGAGCATGGGCGCGACAGCGCCCACGCCCGGGCTATTGCGCACCCGACCAACGAGCCGCTCGTCGAAGCCCTGCGGCCCACGCGCCACAAGCTGCAGCTGGGCGTTGCCGACAAGCCCATGCGTGAGCTGCGCGATCGAGGCGCTGAGGCTTCGGTTGGAGACCTGCACGGCGAACAGCAGCGCGACGCCGACCGCGATGCCGACGAGCGCGAGCAGCTCCTGGACGGCGCGCGCACGCACGCGGCGGCGGTAGAACCACACGAGGTTGCGAAGGCTCATTGCGGCTGCAGCGTCGGTAAGGCGGGCGGGGCGTCGGGCAGGTACTCGACGAGCCTCCCGTCGCGCAGCGCGAGCGCGCGGTCAGCGACCGCCGCCGCCTGCGGGTCGTGTGTGACGAGCAGGACCGCCGTGTCGCGTTCGCGGCAGAGCTCGCGCAGCAACGCGAGCACCTCGTAGCCGCGACGCGTGTCGAGGTTGCCGGTCGGCTCGTCGGCGAGCAGCAGGCCCGGATCGGTCGACAGCGCCTTCGCGATCGCGACACGCTGTCGCTCCCCCATCGAGAGCGTGCTCACGCGGTGCTCGGCGCGCTCGTCGAGGCCGAGTCGCGTGAGCAGCGGCGTCATCCGCTGGTGCGCCTCGCGCACGCGCAGGCCGGTGCCGACGAGCTTGAGTGACGCGTTGTCGATCGCGGAGAGGCCGGCGATCATGTGGAAGGTCTGCAGCACGAACCCGACCTCGCACAGTCGGTAGCGCGCCGCCTCCCGATCGGTCAGGTGCGAGATATCGCGTCCGGCGACGATCACCTCGCCACTGTCCGGCGCCATCACCGCCGCGATCAGCTTCAGCAACGTCGTCTTGCCGGAGCCGCTCGGGCCGTAGAGCGCGACCAGCTCGCCGCGAGCGACGCTCAGCGAAACGTCGTCGACGGCTCGCACCGGCTCGCCGCCGGGCACTTGGTAGTGCTTCACGAGGCGACGGATGTCGAGCATCATGCTCGTCCGTCACGCCGCTGCGGGAACGCGATCACCTCGCCTGCGGCACGGCGGGTCGCCTGGATGAGCTCACCGTCGCTGAGCGACATCACGCGATGCGAGCGCAGTGCGTCGGGGATCTCGGGCACGGTCGCGAGCACGGCCATCCCGCGCTCCTCCGCGATCGAGCGCAGCAGGCCGAGAACGGTTTCGCGCTCCTCGATGCCGAGGCCGCTCGTCGGGTCGTCGGCGAGCAGCAGCTTCGGGTCGCGGACGATCGCGTGCGCGACCGTCACGAGCGTCCGCTCGGCATCCGACAGCTCGTGCCAGTGCGCGTTGGCGAGGTCGCCGACGCCCACGCGCTTGAGCGCTCGCGTCGCGCTCCGTTCCGCCTCATCGGCCGCTACGGCTCTCAGGAGCGGCAGCGCGACGTGGTCGAGCATCCGCATCCCGGACGCGAACGGCGCCTGACGACCGACCCAGCCGATGCGAGGATGGATGCCGGTCAGGCGGCGAAAGCGGCCTGCGCCCAGCTCGGCTCCCTCGAAGCGCACGCAGCCGCTGTCCGGCTGTTCGATGCCGGCTGCGATGCGCAACAGCGTCGACTTGCCGGCGGCGCGTTGGCCGAAGATGGCGACGAGCTCGCCGGATTCGATCTCGAGCGAGACCTCGTCGAGCACGACGATCTCGTGTCGCCCACGCCAGTGGCTCTTGCTGACCCGCTCGAGCGCGAGCAGCGTCATCGTGCGTCTGGCGCGGCGGGTGGAGCGAGCACGAGACCGGATCTACGCTCGTGGCGCTGGATCGCCCGCTTCATCGCTGCGCGGATCTGCTGCACCGCCTCGATGCGAACGGCGAGCTGCGCGGCCTCGGTGCGGCGCAGCCAGGCCTGGCCGATCTCCTGCCACTCGACCTCTTCGCGACGCAGATCCTCGACCCCACCGCCCTGCTCGCCAAGCTCGGCCATCCGCTCGAGGCACGCGGCCTCCAGCTCGCGCGCCAGCTCGACCAGCCACGGCAGATCCTCCGGGCTCGCGAACGCCACCTTCAGCCAGAACGGGTCGCGCTGCGGCGCCAGATCCGTCGGGGAGCGAACCCAAGCGCGAAATTCTTCGCGCCCGACGTCGGTCGCCTCGTACCAGACGACCCCGCGATGCGCCGAGACGACGCCGCCGTCGGCGGTTGCCTCTCGCGCGCGGATCATCCCCTCGGCGCGCAGCGATCTGAGTGCGGGATAGACCGCGGTCTCCGACGGGCGCCAACCTTCGATGCGCTGCTCCAGGCGCTGGATCAGCTCATAGCCGTAGCCCGGCCGCTCGATCACCAAGCCCAGCACGGCGTGCTTCACCGACATCCCAGGTCCTCCATCCCGTCGGCCGAGTGAACCAAACCGTACACAAACTGACATGTGTGCGCTAGGGGGTGGACGAAAACCGGTGTGCTGTGCTAATTGCGCGGGTGACCGTGACCGAAAGCCTAGGGCGGGTCACCGTCACAGGAACAGCGTCAGATCCGGCTCGCGCTCACCGCGCAGCACCCCGAGATCGACCTCGACGCAGGCGATCCTCCGGCTCTCCGCGAGCACGCGCGCCTGCGGCTTGACCTGCTGCGCCGCGAGCACGCCACGGCAGGCCGCCATCGCCGGATCGAGGCGGATGCGCTCAAGGTAGCGCGTGAGCTGCTCGACGGCGTCAATCGTGCCGACGCGCTTGATCTCGACGGCGATCCAGCTGTCCTCCTCGTCGCGGCACATGAGGTCGACCGGTCCGATGTCCGTCGCCCACTCGCGCCGCACGAGCCGGAAGCCCTCGCCGCACCAATGGGGCTGGTCGGCGAGCAGCTCCTGCAGGTGCGCCTCGACGCCGTCCTTCTCCAACGCCGCCGCCTCGCCCATGTCATGGGTCACGTCGGACAGCACCTCGGCGATATGGATGTCGAGCCGGTCCTCGGTGTCCCCGGCGTGCTTGCGCACCACGATGCGATCCTCGGACTCCTCGATCACCGTTGGAGGCGTCATCCAGTTGCTCGGCTTGTAACCGCCGTGGTCGGCGTGCACCATCACCGACCCGTCCGACTTGACCATGACCAGCCGCAGCGCCTCCGGCAGGAGCGCGTCGAGACGGCCCGTGTAGCGGACCTCGCAGCGGGCGACGATCAGGCGCACGAGGTGGGCAACCTAGCGCGTGGACGGGACGAACGGTCCTTGCGTTTGCGGCAAAGGCTCCACTACCATCGGGGTGCCGATACGACGCTTTGGGGGAAGCTTGCGCGTTTATACGGTTTAATGCGCAGAGCCGTGCCCGACTGCACCGTGATCACCACCGCTGACATCGCAGGCCGCTTGGCGGCCATCGCTGCGCGAAGACGTGCGCTCGCCACGTCGCGAAGACGCGCGTTCGTCGTGTCTCGAAGACGCACGTTCGTCGCGTCCAACTCGCGATGAACCGCGCGACGCTCGCATCCGGAGGCGACTGAGCCCCGAGCGAGCGGAGCCGCAGCCGCCCGTCAGCTCTTTCGACTTCAGGAGATCACTCACGCCATGTCCGCCACCGCTTCCAGCACTTCCACATCCGTTGCTACCCCCGCGCCGCTGATCTGGCCCGAGCGGGACATCCACTCGCTCACCGCGGTCGACCTCGACCCGCGCCTGCCGAAGGACGTCGAGGCGCTGCTGCCGCAGCTGCGCCAGCTCGCCGCGCTCGGCGACTCACTGCGCGCGCTGCAGACGCTCGACGGCTCGTTCCTCCACGAGGAGCAGGCGCGCACGCTCGCCGCGGCCTCGGCGAAGCTGATGGAGGAGATTGCCGGCTCCGGCGCTGTCTCCCCCGAGCAGACCGACATCCTGCGCCGCCGCGCGGCCGCGCTCGTGGAGCTGCGTCACGACCAGGAGGTCTCGCACGTCGAGGCCGCGCTCTCGACGCCGCAGAACCTGACGGTGATCGCCGGTCCGATGTGCACGTTCCGCAACAAGACGCGCACGCCGCTGCACTCGGTCGTCGCCTGCACCGCGCACCAGCGCGGTGACGAGCTGATCGCGGCGCTCGACGCCTCCTCGCGCGACGCCCTCGACGAGGTCAACCGCCTGTGCGGGACGGAGGACGTCTACGTCGGCGGCGTCTTCGCGATGCAGGTGACGGACCTGGTCGCGATGGGCGGCGAGTCGAACGCATTCCCAAAGCATTTCGCCTACTTCCTGCCCGAGGACGAGGGCGCGGGCTACGGCGAGGTCTTCAACAAGACGATCCTCTTCCGCAACGTGTATGGCCTGCGCTACGAGTACATCTCCAAGCCGCTTGGCGAGGCGCTGTTGAAGGGCCACAAGCCGGGCGACGACGTCGACGTGCGCGACGTGCTGATCACGTGGATGCGCGGGCACGACATCGCGCACGCCGTGCAGACCCCGCGCGCCGGCAAGCTCGGCCCGAAGGACGTCGGCCACGAGCCGTGGTACTCGCTGCAGGAGGCGATAGCGGACGCGTTCGGCAGCGCGATGGCGTTCACGCCGACGTGGCTGCAGCACGCCCGCTGCTCTCTCGACGACATGGTCGCGGTGTATTTGGCGGAGGCGCTGCACTACCTGCGCCGCGGACCGTGGAACTGGGGCGACGCCGGCGCCGGCTGCGTCGAGCTGAGCTTCCTCGCCGAGAACGGCTTCATCGACGTCGATACCGAGGGCGCGATCTCGTGGGAGACCTCGCGGGTGGTCGCGGGCATGCTTGAGATGTGCGCGACGCTCGAGCGCGAGGTCGTCTCGTCGCACGACGCCGCCTCCGTGCAGGCGATCCTCGACCGCTACGGCTGGCGCGAGGACAGCGTGCTGGCGCCGACGCTGCGCAAGATCCGCGACGAGCTGGGCGGCGTGCCGACGTCGTTGGCGTACCTGTAGCGCCGGGCTTGGTGGCGGGTGGCGCTCCGCTCGTACGACGTGAATGACGCTGCGTCCGCGGTGGGCATCGAGGGAGTGAGCGGCGGAGCGGCAATACCACTCGTGCCGGCACTCGGGGGTGGCCGGTGGGGAGCGTGGCGTGATGTGGTTGCTCTACCGCAGTTCCGTCACCGAGCGCGTTACGACCTGCGCGATCGAATCGCCCACTCGCTGAAGTGTCCTGACCTAGGCTCGTATGGCGAGGCCAGGTCAGGACACTTGCCGTAGGCGGCGAGAAGCCGTGGGCGCCGGGGCGCCAGCCGCGGTGACCCGCTGCCGCGCACGAGCGGCGCGCAGAACGCTCGGAGCGGTAGCTCAGGCCCCGACCGACAACGGCTCGACCTCGAACAGCCCCACCGTCTCCTCCAGCTCGCGCAGGCGCTCGTAGTCGCGCCGCAGCAGCTCGCGGTCGGGATCGACGAGGTAGATCATCCCCGGGCAGGAGAAGAGGTCGATCGTCGGCGTGATCTCGTCGCCCGGCTGCGCCATCGCGATCGCGCCGGCGAACGACGGCAGCGCCTCGACCGCGCGCATGCCGGCGTCGGAGACGACGCGGCCGGCTTGGTGGGAGATCAGCATCACGCAGCGGGAAGCGGCTCTCAGCTCGTATGGCTGGGCGGCGCGGCGGCGCACGCTCTCCGGGTCGAGATAGGCGTCGACGGTGACGGTGACGTGGCTCGGCGTGCAGCGGTCGATCACGTCGTCGCGGATGGAGCCGTGCAGGCGCGCGCCGCACTCCACGAGCACCGGTCCCCGGTCGGTCAGCATCACCTCGGTGTGCGCCGGGCCGTATCTGATGCCGAGTGCGTCGAGCACCGCATGCACGTACGGGACGACCTGGTCCTGCTGCTCGCCGCGCGCGTCGAGCAGCTCCTCGAAGTCGTAGGCGAGGTTGCCCTCGATGCGGCGCTTCGTGTCGCGCCACACCTCGGAGACGTGGTGGACGCCGTCCCACGAGATCGAGTCGGTGAACAGCTGCGTGCCCTTCAGCAGCTCCTGCACGAGCAGCTGCTCGTTGGAGCCCTGCAGCGCGTTGGGGCGGCCGAGCACGTCGGCGAAGGCGGCGCGAATCGCGTCGGGTGTCTCGCACAGCGACACGCCGTCGGTGCCGGCCGAGTCGAGCGGCTTGACGACGACCGGCCAGTCGCCGCGCTGCGAGGCCCACGCGACGGCCTCCTCGGCGTCGCCGGTCTTGCACTCCTCGACGGCGCGCAGGCCGGCGCGCCGCAGCGCGTTGGCCATCTCGTGCTTGTCGCGCCGCGCGCGGCTCTGCGTGCTGCCGTTCGACGGCAGCCCCAGCCGCTCGCTGAGCGCGTCGCTCAACAGCACTCCCGGCTCGGAGCCGACGACGACGAACGCCGGGTGGTGTCTCGCGACGGCCGCCGCGGTCGCCTCCAGGTCTCCTTGGTGGACGACGTTCTCGACGAAGTCCTCGCGCCGCAGGCGATCGATGTAGAAGGGGGACTCGTTCGGGTTGGACTGCACGTGCACGGCGTCGAGGCCGGCCGCCGCGAAGCGCGGCGCGAGTCTCGCGCCCGTCGAGTAGGCGTCGACGACGACTGCGGTGCGGCGGGCGGCGGTCACGCTCTCGCCACCAGCACGAGGCGGTCTTCGGGCCGCTTCGACGCGCCGGTGAAGTCGCCGTAGCCGCGGATGTCGGTGAAGCCGACCTCGGCGAACATCGCTTCGAGGTCCTCTCTCTCGTACATGCGGATGCGCGAGTGCACGATGTCGTCACCGAGCTCGTATCTGACGTGCAGTCTGCCGGTCGAGAAGTCGACGGTGAGCGTCTCCTTGACGTCGTTGGTCCAGCGCACGACCGGTCTCTCGTCGCTTCTGAGGCGGAAGCGTGAGCGCTCGAGGTCGGAGAGCTGCATGACGATCCAGCCGCCCGGCTTCACGAGCGAGCGGAAGACGCGCAGCATCGCGAGGTCCTCCGCCTCGGTCGCGCCGTAGCCGTAGGAGGAGTAGACGCTCACGAGCACGTCGAACGGGCCGAGCCCCTCCGGCAGCGGCTGCGTGAGATCGTGCAGCACGTAGCGTGGACCGGGCGAGCGCTGCTCGGCCTCCGCCAGCGCGGCCGGCGAGATGTCGATTCCGGTCGCCTCCATCCCGAGATCCTGGAGGGCGGCGCAGAAGCGGCCGAAGCCGCAGCCGGCGTCCACGACCGTCGAGCCGCGCGACAAGCCGAGCAGCTCGACCATCGCGGCCGCGTCCTCGACGGTCGTGTCGTAGCTGCCGAGGGCGGCCGCCACGCGCATGAAGGCCGGGCCGTAGGTGTCGACCTCGTTGAGCACGTTGGCGTTCGTCGGGACGGTCTCGTCGGTCATCGCTTCCTTGCTTCCTAGCTGATTGCGGCGGATGCGGTGCCGGCACGACGAAGCGCTTGGACGCGGGCCACGTCTGGGCCGGGGCGCACGAGTCCGAGCGCGCCGAGTCCGCTGACGAGGATCGCACGCATGACGCGTCCCACGCGCGCCTCGTGCACGTCGTCGAGGTACCAGCCGCTGAGATGGCCGAGATAGCGCACGTACTTCAACAGGTCAAGATCCTCGAGCGCGACCGCGAGGTTGCGGCGGTGCAGCTGCGCCTGCAGCACGATGTGGCGGTAGGCGGCGTCGTCCGGAGCCGGATCGGCCGCGCCGTCGTTCGCCGGGTTCCACGCCTTCACCCACGCGAGCGCGATCCGCCAGCCGATGTTGTGGTCCGGGTCGACGAAGCCCTCGAGTGGCGGCATCGCGAGCCCCTTGTGGACCGGCTTGTCGAGGCAGAGGCCGAGCACCGCGATCGTGACGAGGTCGTCAGCGGCGAGGAAGGGCGCGTCCTCGCGCGCGCGCGTCCGTACCTCCGGCCGCGCGACGAGCTCATCGAGCAGCGTGTCGACGAGCTGCGCCGTGCCCTTGCTGGAGGACAGCTCGCCGTCGACTTCGGAGGAGACCATCCCGTGCACGACGTGCCGGCTCGGCAGCACGCGCACGCCCGGCTCCAGTCTCGCCAGCAGCTCCTCGGTGTAGATGACGTGCGCCTTCCACTCGTCGCCCGAGAGGTGGATCAGGTCCGTGCCCTCGGGCTCGCCGAGCATCATGTCGCGCCACATCGCGACGACCCGCAAGTGGTGCGTCGGGAAGCCGTCGCCGCGCGTGAGCGGCATCACCGGGTAGTTGTCGTCGCCCGTCATGTAGGCGACCGTGCCGCGCTCCTCTCTGACGAACACGCCGCGCTCGATTCCGAGCCGGGCAACCTCGCGGCTGGTCTGCGTGCGGTCGGAGTCGTACAGGATCCGCTCGAATGCGACGCCGAGCCGCGCGAGCGTCTCGTTCTGTCCCTCGACTGCCCAGTCGCGCACTCTGCGCCACACCGCGATCGCGTGCGAATCCCCTCCGGTGACGCCGTCGAGCAGCCGCTGCGCATGGTCGTCGATCTGGTGGAGGTCGCGCGCGACGGGCGCGTCCTCGTCCGCCACGACCCCCACGGGCGCCTCCTCGCGCACGTAGCGCGCGTAGAACTCGCCGACGAACTGGTCGCTCTTGACGCCCGCGTCGCCCGGTGTCGCCGGCGCCGCGTATCTCTCCCAACCCGCCATCGCCTCGCCCATCGAACGACCCGCGTCGCCGATGTGGCTCTGCCGCTCGACGTGCGCGCCGGCGGCGCGCAGCGCACTGGAGATCGCTTGCCCGAGCGCGATGTTGCGCAGGTGCCCGACGTGCAGCGCCTTCGTCGCGTTCGGGTCGCAGAAGTCCACGATCGCGCGGGTGCCGGACCGCAGGTCGTCCGTCTCCATCCCGGTCAGACGACCGGACTCGAGGCCCGCGCCCACGGCGGCGATCCGCTCGTCGGCGAAGCGCATCAGGAAGCGCTGCTGCTCCTGCTCGATCGACGCGATCGCCGGGTCAGCTTGCAGCGCCTCGAGCCCCAGCTCGGCGAGCGCGGCGTCGCGCGTGATCGCGCGCACGTCGTCGGCGTCCTGCTGTCTGAGCACCGGCACGACGCGAAAGGCGTCCGCATCGACGGCGCGCAGCGTCGCCTCGACGCCGTCCAAGAGGTTGTCCGTCATGTCCCGCCCCCCATGTGAGCACGCGAGACGGGGCTCGAACCCGCAACCATCGGCTTAGAAGGCCGGTGCTCTACCAATTGAGCTACTCGCGCATAAGGCCGGCGAGTCCGATCGGCGGACTCTCCAAAACCCTGCCGGAGTCTAGAGGAGACGGGCTCCGCGAGACGATGTGCCGCACATCTCACGACGCGACGCTCTCGGCTGGCAGGACGCGCGGCGCTCGCTCGCGCAGCACGCCGAGCAGCGACAGCACCTCGGGGTCGCGACCGAGCGTGAGCGCGTGCTCGCACGCCTCGATCGCATCGCCGACGCGGTCGGTGCGCGCGAGCGCATGGGCATAGCGCGACCACGCGACTGGGGACTCGGGCGCGAGCAGCGTCGCCGCCTCGCAGGCGGTCACCTCGGCGCCGATGTCACCGGACAGCTGGTGGACGAGCGCGAGGTCGAGCAGGCCCTCCATCGTCGGGGCGAGCCCTCGCGCGTGCTCGAGCGCCTCCTGCGCACCGAGCCGATCGCCAAGCCGCAGCCGCAGCCGGCCGAGCCGCTCCCACGCGGACGCGTCGCCGGGCGCGCAGGCCGTCTCGCGCAGGGCCGCGTCGCGCGCGAGGTCGAACGCGCGCATGTCCTCGTAGATGCGTGCGGCAAAGCGGTGCGGCGTGGGGCGGTCGGGCTCGGCGCGCGCCCAGTCGCGCACGGAGCGCCCGGCGGCGGCGAGGTTCCCCGCCTGCCAGAAGGCGACGGTGAGCTGGCGCAGCACGACCGGATTGCGCGGATCGGCGTCGCGCGCGTAGATCAGACGCTGCGCGGCGAGCGCCGGGTCGCCCTCGGCGAGCGCGTGGCGAGCGGCCGTCATGAAGCGCTCGACGCGGTCTGCCGCCGGATCCGGCTTCGAGAAGTCGACGAAGTGCAGGGTGCCGGCGGGGATCGTGCGGATCCCGTGCTGGAACCTCACGCGCGCCCATTGCTGCGTGTCGTCGCCCTCGCCGGAGAAGTAGATGCCGGTGACCGAGCCCACGCCCCACTCGGGGTAGGCGTTGCAGCGCGCGTAGCGGTGCACGACCGAGTGATCGGGCATCCGCGAGCCGAACGGATCGTGTCTGGCCTGCTCCTCGGCGGTCTCGCGCTGGCGCTGCTGCTCGGCATAGGCGCGCGCGCCCTCCTCGGCGCGTCGCTTGCGGGCGGCTGCCGCGGCGACCTTGACGGCGTTGCCGGAGACCTTTCCGCCGCGCGAAGTCTGGGCCAGCTGCTCAAGCTGGTCGGCGGCCTCGTTGATCGCCTGCAGGTGGCGCTGATGCTCGTGCTGGCGCCCGGGCGGCGCGATGTCCGGATGCCAGCGCTTGGCCATCTTGCGGCGGGCGAGCTGGACCGCCCGCTTGTCGAAGGGTGGCTCGAGCTCCAGCAGCAGGATCCCTTGCTCGATGTCGAAGACCGACGGCACAACGTCCCAGGGTACCGAGGCCCACGGGGCCGGCGCAGCTGAGGCTGGCTATCCTCCGCGGTCGATGTCGGCCCAGTACATCTTCACGATGCATCGCCTGTCGCGGTCGTTCCCGCCCGACAAGGAGGTGCTGAGAGAGGTCTCACTGTCCTTCTACCCCGGCGCGAAGATCGGCGTGCTCGGCTACAACGGCGCCGGCAAGTCGACGCTGCTGCGGATCATGGCCGGGACCGACACCGAGTACCGCGGCACCGCACAGCTCGCGTCGGGCGCGAGCGTCGGGATGCTCGAGCAGGAGCCGCACCTCGACGAGGCCAAGGACGTGCGCGGCAACGTCGAGGACGGCGTCGCCGAGCTGCGCGACCTGCTGAACCGCTTCAACGAGCTGTCGATGAACTACTCCGACGAGACGGCGGATGAGTTCGCACGGCTGCAAGAGCAGATCGACGCGGCCGACGCGTGGAACCTCGACACGATGCTCGACACGGCAATGGATGCGCTGCGGCTGCCGCCGGGCGATGCAGACGTCAGCAAGCTGTCGGGCGGCGAGCGACGCCGAGTCGCCTTGTGTCGCCTGCTGCTGCGCGCACCCGACCTGCTGCTGCTCGACGAGCCGACGAACCACCTCGACGCCGAGTCGGTCGCGTGGCTGGAGACCCACTTGAAGGAGTACAGAGGGACGATTGTCGCGATCACCCACGATCGCTACTTCCTCGACAACGTCGCGGGATGGATTCTCGAGCTCGACCGCGGCCGCGGGATCCCGTACGAGGGCAATTACTCCGGCTGGCTGATCCAGAAGCAGGAGCGGCTGGCGCAGGAGGAGCGCTCCGACAAGACGCGCAGACGCACGATCGCGAAGGAGCTCGAGTGGGTGCGGATGAACGCCTCCGCCCGCCGTGCGAAGCCGAAGGCGCGCCTCAACGCCTACGAGCAGCTGCTCGCCGAGGAGCGCAACGTCAAGCTCGACGAGGTGCAGATCCACATCCCCGCCGGTCCGCGGCTCGGGGAGGTCGTGATCGAGGCCGAGGGACTGCGCAAGGGCTACGGCGAGAAGCTGCTGATCGAGGACCTCACGTTCAAGCTGCCCCGCTCCGGGATCGTCGGGGTAATCGGCCCCAACGGCGCCGGCAAGACGACGCTGTTCCGCATGCTGACGCAGCAGGAGCGGCCAGACGCGGGCTCGCTGCAGCTGGGCGAGACGGTCGATCTGGCGTACGTCGACCAGTCACGCGACGCGCTGGATGCCGACAAGAGCGTGTGGGAGGAGATCTCCGGCGGCGACGACCAGATCATGGTCGGTGAGCGCAAGATGAGCTCCCGCGCGTACGTGAGCGGCTTCAACTTCAAGGGCACCGACCAGCAGACGAAGGTCGGCAAGCTGTCCGGCGGGGAGCGCAACCGCGTGCATCTCGCGAAGCTGCTGCGCAGCGGCGGCAACGTGCTGCTGCTCGACGAGCCGACGAACGACCTGGACGTCGACACGCTGCGCGCACTGGAGGAGGCGCTGCTTGCGTTCCCCGGCTGCGCCGTCGTGATCTCTCACGATCGCTGGTTCCTCGACCGCATCGCGACGCACGTGCTCGCGTTCGAGGGCGACTCGCAGGTGCGCTGGTTCGAGGGCAACTTCGAGGCGTACGAGGCAGAGCGCCACGAGCGACTGGGCGCCGAGGCGGATCGCCCGCACCGCATCCAGTACAAGAGACTCGTGCGGTCGTAGCTCGGCGGGTCTGCCGAGGCCCGCGGGCTGGCTCCGCAGCCAGTCGGACGCGCTAGGGTCCGCGGCATGGGAGACGTCTCGAAGGCAGTGCTCATCACCGGCTGCTCGTCAGGGATCGGACAGGCGACGGCGCGGCGACTCGCCGCGAGCGGCTGGACCGTCTACGCGACGGCACGCCGATTGGAGTCGATCGCCGACCTCGAGGCAGCGGGCTGCCGGACGCTCGCCCTCGACGTAACCGACGAGGACTCGATGGTCTCCGCAGTGCGAACCGTCGAGGAGACCCACGGCGCCGTCGGCGTGCTGATCAACAATGCCGGCTACTCGCAGAGCGGCGCGGTCGAGACGGTTCCGCTGGAGGCCGCGCGCAGACAGTTCGAGACGAACGTCTTCGGGCTCGCGCGGCTGACGCAGCTCGTGCTGCCCAAGATGCGCGACCAGCGCTGGGGCAAGATCGTGAACTAGGGCTCGATGGGCGGCAAGCTCGTCTTCCCCGGCGGCGGCTGGTACCACGCGACCAAGCACGCACTGGAGGCCGTCAGCGACGCGCTGCGCTTTGAGGTCCGCGGCTTCGGGATCGACGTGATCCTGCTCGAGCCGGGCCTCATCACGACCGAGTTCGGCAACGCCGCCGTCGCGAGCATGAGCGAGGTCGACGGCCCGAGCGCCGGCGACGCCACCACGGCCGCGGCCGGCGCAAATCCGTACGCGAAGTTCAACGCAACCGTGGGCGCTGCGACAGCAGGCGCTTACGACGGCCCGCTGCGCCTGCTCGGCGCCGGCCCGGACCGCGTCGCGAAGGTGATCGAGAAGTCGATCACCAAGCGCCGCGCCCCGACGCGCGTGACGATCACGCCCTCAGCGAAGCTCTCGATTCCCTCGCGCCGGCTGATGCCGGACCGCATGTGGGACGCGATGATGCGCGCGCAGTTCCCGACGCCGAAGTAGGCGCGCCGGGGCTGCCGGCCCTTCCGGCGCGTCGCTTGCAGCGGTCGCAGAAACGACGACGCGGCCGGCTCCCCAAAGCCGACCGCGTCGTGTTCAGCTGTCGTTGGTCAGCGAGGGTGCTTGTTGACACACCCTCTGATGTGCAGCCTCAGGTTCTGCGTGACCACGGCGCCGTTCTGGCCGACCATCTTGACCTCGGCGGGCGATCTGAGCCCTCTTCTGGAGCAGAGGTTGGTCGACACGCCGAGCGGGCCGTGGCTTCCGGCCACGATGCTCAGCGTGAACTTCGACACCGGCGCATCCGGAATGGTGTCGAAGTTCGTCGCCAACCGCGTTCCGCCCGGAATGCTGACGCGACCCACGAGATCGAGCGCGATGTCACCCCGCAGCCGGACCATGAGGTCAGGCAACGGGCGCCCCGGGTGTCTCACGAAGAAGGCGCCGCCCTTGAGCGGATCCTTCAGCAACGGGGTCCGCGCGACCGCCGAACCGGCTTGTGCCTTGGCACATCTGCCAGCCTGGTACTCGGCGAGCGTGCAGGCTCTGTTCACCACCGGGAGCAGGGCGGCGAGGGTCCGCGGAAGCGAGACCGACACCGATCTCAGGTTGCTCTGCCCCGGCGTCTGCGTGAGCACCGCCTTGAAGGGGGTGGAGTTCCCCCGTCTCGTGTGTCTTCTGCCGCCGACGCTCAGGCTGAGTCTCGGCGCGAACTTGAGGTTCTTGCAGTTGCTCACCTGGAATCTCGAGGTGAGCGCCTTGACCATGCCGTCGACCGAGGTCGCGACACCGCCGACCTGCTGCTTCGAGCAGTTCGTCGGAGCCACCATGAAGTGCGGCTTGTCGACTGCCACCCGCACGGAGCGGACGTGCAGCACGACGCCCTTCTGGATGGTCGGGAAGGGATCCGACACCACGCTCAACTGCGCCGTGCGCTGATCCACGTGGATCGCCTGACGGACCACCACCGTGCCCAAGTTGAAGGGCCCCGCGACCGCGTCGACCACCACGGCGAGGCCGTACGGCGCCCCTCTGTAGGAGGTCGTCAGGTACACGCGACCGTTGGTCACGAAGAACGGGTTGGTGCCCACGCCCGCACCGACGGTCGCATGACCGATGAGCGAACCGGCAGGGCAGTTCCCCGCGTTGGCCGCGTCGTTCGAGCACTGCTGTGCGTCCTTGACGCGCGCCAGCAGGCCCTTCGGCGTGTTGACGGTCAGCGAGCCGAACTCCTGATCGTCGTCCGTGCGGCTGAGCGCGACGCGGAACGGACTGCTCGAGCCGGCCACCGGGTTCTCGATCCCAGCGCGCCACCTGGGCTCGAACTGCGGCGGCTTGCACCCGCCCGTGACGAACGAGCTCGTGCTCTGGAACGGTCTGCCGCCCCACGAGAGGAAGTCGACCTGGGTCGACTTGACCCCGCACGTGCTCGGCGAGGCGAGCGGCGCGCGCGGGCCGGTCTTGAAGTGGAGCGTCATCGAGTCGAACGGAAGCTGCGGGAGGTTGTCGAAGACCGTCGTCAGCTGGCCGCTTCTCGACTCGCCTCTGACCGGGTTCGCAATGATCGACCCCGGCAGCTTGATGTCGACGCCGTCGTCGTCCGAGCGGAGCTCGATCGCGATCCGGAACAGCTCACCCGACAGCGGGTTGTCGGAGTTCTGCGTCCGCAGGAAGACCGACCCGCCGATTGGATGATCGAGGAGCGGCGATCTGACCGTGACGGTTCCGATCTTCGAAGCCGGGTCGCACGTTGCAGCGCCTTCCTGTCTCAGCTTCAGGTCACTGTCGGCACACGCCTTCAGGCCGTCCGCTCCCGACGGGTTGATCGTCATGCCCTCTGGCAGCGCCACACTGACGCGTCTGATGTCCGCTGGCGCGATGCCGTTCGGCCCGAAGACCTGCGGCATCGCGACGACCGTGTCGACCCCGCTCGACGCGTGCGGCGCAAGCGTCGACGGAACCAACGTCAGAGTCGGATTAAACGGATTGAGGTCGCAGTTGCTGGGCGCCAGCGTGGTCGTCTCGGCATGGCGGAACGTCTCCGGGTGCTGATACGAGTTGATGTCCACGCTCCACGGAAGCGGACCGAGGCACGACGTCGGCATGCGCAGGAACGGCTCTCTCGGCGCGGTCGACGGACACAGGCTCCCGGTTGCGCCATACAAGCCCTCCGTGCAGTCCGCGCGAATGTTGTCATGCGATCTGTCGGTCGGGACGCCCCACAGCGTCACCTCGAACTTCGGAATCGGGGCCGCGCTCGGGGCCTTGCTGGTGACGATGTCGATCCCGTAGTCGGAGGGCCGCACCTTCGCCTCCAGGTTGACGATGAGCCCTTGGTAGTAGAAGCCGAACTCAGCAGGTGTGCCCAGTGGCGGCACGAGGTTGTAGATCGGGACCACGTCCTTGCCGTTGACGAGCGCGAGGCCGATCTGACTGTCGCGAGGGCAGTTCGGCACCTGCGCCCCGCCTACCGCCGGCTCCTGCAGCTGCGCGCCGGTGCATCGTTGCGCCGTCGCCGTCGGGTAGCCCACGAAGCCCGCTGGCACGTGCACGACGACGTCGCGGAAGCTCTCCGGCGGCGAGACGACGGTGATGCTCGGGAAGTCGAAGTTCGACTGCGCCTGCGACAACAGCTCGACGCCCGTCGCGATGCTCGGGGGATTCATGCCGGCCTGCGCAGGGTCCAAGCTCGGATTGTCCGCGATGTCGACATCGAGGCTGTTGATGTCGAACGGGCCGATCGGGTCGGTGCTGAACGAGAGCGGCACCGTGACCGAGTTGCCGGCCCCGCCGCCGGACACCTCGATCGCGCCGGCCAACGTGCCGGTCGCGCTCGGATCGACGACCGAGAGCGTCTGGTAGTTCAAGGTATGCCCGAAGGGGTGCCCGGTGACGTCGATCACGCACTCGTTGATCTGCCCCGACGGCGCGCACGTCGCCCCCGGCGCGGAATCGGCAATCGGATCGGTGACTGAGAGTCCCGCCGGGAAGGTGTATCTAATCGTCATGTTGCCGGTGAACGGTTCATCGCCCACGTTCAGGACGTTGACCCACAAGGTCATCGGTCTGCCGGGAGTGACGTGGTCGGGCTTCATGATCGAGACGCGGATCACAGGCGCTGCCGCCGCGGTGCTCGTAACGGCAGCAGCAAGCAGGACGACAAGCGCCATGCCCCAGCACAGCCGCGTGAGCAGGTGAATGGACTTCATGATCTACGTCCCTTCTCAACGATGCCGCACGCAAGGGGTCGGAACCGCCCCTCCACGATGCGGCCTGCGAGGGTAGTGATCCAGCAGACTCTTTGGTAGGCGCTCATCTCAGCGTCCCTTCTTCGCCACGACACGGAAGGTGACGCGGACAGCTCTCGCCGCCTGAGTACCGTCGCTGGCGAGGAACCTCACGTGGAGGGTGGTTGTGTAGCGGCCCGAGCTCTTGAGCTGCGCGCGTGCACTCGTGCCGAGCCTCAACCGCAGCTTCGCCGTCCCCGCGCTGCCCCGTCTGACGGACCCGGAGGCCAACCCTCTGGCGCGCCACGCGATCCGTCCGGCGGCGCTGAGCTTCACGCTCAGGACACCAGTAGCGCCGCGGAACCTCACACGATGTCTGGCCGTCAACCGCGCCCGGACCCCAGCCGTCGTGTCGCCCTCGACCGACAAGCTGCCGAGCACGTCGTCTGACGGCGCCACAGACGGCGTACCCTGGCACGCGTCGGCCTCGCAGGCGGGCGCGGCGTCGATGGGCTGATCGAGCGGCGCCGGGCCGACGCGCACGTCATACAGGTCGACGTAGTCGTCCCGATCCGTCTTCACGAGCTTCTGGCGAGTGACGACGAACACATCATCGCCGCTCCGACTCGCGTCGACGAACATGGCGGGGTCTCTGCCCTTCCCCGACGTGAGGAGACTGAGGGTTCTCGTCTTCCCGTCGTACTCGTACACGTCCGCGGCGCCGTTGGTGTCCTGGGGCAGCAAATTGCCCGTGCTCGTGAAGAACACCTGACCGTCGTCACTCAGGAAGCGTGGACGGAAGCCTCTGAGTCTGCGCCCCCCGGTGTTCGTGACCGTAGGCACGACTGAGGCCTGCGACGGACAGGACGCGCACGTGAGCGTTTGATCTCTCAGGCCGTAGAGGTACATCTGGCCTTCCTGATTGATGTACGCGAACCAGCTGCCGTCAGGCGAGACTCGCCCGTGGCCCGGCTCCGCGGTCAGGAGTGTCAGCCGCTCAACGACTGTCGTGAGCCGAAAGGCATGCAAAGGATCGACGATCGTCAACCCGGGCACGCCCTCCTGCCACACCTTCAGCAGCTCATCGGTCTGATGAATGTAGACACGTCTGGCATCGTCGCTCATCCCAACGAGGGTGCCGCCGGTGCCGAGGTCATAGTTCGACGAGCCGTTGTTGGTGATCAAGGTCAGGTTGTCGTCGTCGCTTGCAGCGTCTTCACTGAAGGTGAAGCGGTAGAGATCGGCACCAGGGGCGGTGTCCTCGTCCACCAAGGAGTCGTCGGAGATGAAGAACACGCTGTTGCCGTCAGGCGACATGCCCTCGAAGCGGATCCCGTTCGGAGGGGTTCTGTCTCTGTCGCTTCTCTCTGGCTCCGTGATCCACGCCGTTCTTCTTCCGTCTACATGCAGGTAAAGCTGCGACGGAGCAGTGCCATCGGGCGAGGCGGTGAAGACCAGGCGAGTCCCGTCTACCGACATCGTGTGTCTGTCGTTCTCCGGGGACACGCTTGCGCCAGCCGGGGGCACCGATCCGTCCGGGAGGACTCCAACGACGCTCAAGACACCGTCATCCCACTTGTAGACGTTCTCGACGCCTGGCGCCGCCTCGGGCAGCATCCGCGTGGTCGTCGTGAAGCCGACGTGCTTCGCGTCCGCCGAGACCCCCCGGTAACTCGTGTTCAGGAAGTCGAAGAGGGCAAGCGGGTCCAGCTGCGTGACGCTGATCGTACGCAGCGCGCCAGTCGCCGTATCCTGCACGTAGAGGTTCTCGTGCAGCGGGGTGTCGTCGGTGACCGCCGGCAGGTCATAGGCCCAGAGAAGTGACGTGCTGAGGTCCTCCGAAAAGACCTCCACCCGGTTGGATGCGAACAGGACTTGGAGCGCGTCGGGACGCGGCATCGGACTCACAGAGTGCGTCGACCAGCCGCCGTCCACGCGTCTTGCGACGTACGTGGTGCGACCAACGGTCCCCGAACCGACCGCGTCCCCGAAGTTGAGCCGCGACTCAAATGCTGCCGCATTCCCGGCCTCTGAGGCCATGGTCGACAGTCCCTCCGCGATGATGTCGCTATCGCCCTTCTCGGCCGGCGTGACCTGCTCGTAGTGGCGAACCTCGGCGGCGCCGGCAGGAACCGCGAATGCAGCGAAGCCGAGGACTGCCACGCTCAGCGTGATTGCACAGGTGCGCAAACGGCCTATCTCTCGTTGCAGCAACACTTGGACCTCTCTCCTGAAAACGGACATGGCTACCATAGCGGCCCGCTCTCCATGCCGCAAACCGCGGCTACCATGCGCTTGACACCAGTTCGTTGACGGCCTACGCTGCCTGACGGCGCTCGGTCGCGCTTCGCGGCTCGCGAAGCAGTTCGGCTGACGCAGCTCTGCGCTGTCGGGGAAAGGGGGAATTACCGGCATCACTCATACACGCCGCACGCGTGTTATTTCTTCACTCGTCTACTTTGAAACGAGGCTCATTCACATGAAGTTTAGCAAGTTGCTCTTTGCCGTCGTGGGCGCCACCGTGCTCCTCGGCGCACTCGTCGCATCTGCTTCCGCCAGGAATTTCTCCGTTTCGTCCCAGTCGAACAGGGCCAGCTTCGCCTCGATGGAATTCGCAGGCGGCTTCGGCACTGTCAGGTGCGAAGTTGTCCTCGAA
>DATFPW010000084.1:0-22986 GCA_035264605.1 Conexibacter sp.
CCGCCGACCCGACCTGGAGCGGGGACGCGATCCCCGACAACGCGCTGCTCGACCGCCTCGAGCTGGACGGGCTCGACCACGGCCTCCAGCTCCCCGGCGACCCCCAGGCCTCGCTGAACGCACTGCGCAAGGTCGTCAAGAAGATCGACCGCTTTCTCGGCGCGCTGCGCTGACGCGCGCGCCGCGCGCACAGCGCCGCGGCCGTCGCACGCGGCTCTTTATCTGCCGCCTCGCAACAACTTCAGCTGCGCTTAGGCGCGCTTACGGGGCTGCTCAGGGTTCGCCCGCACTATGTGAACCATGCACACCCCGAAAGCCCTCCTGACCCTCACCGCCGCCGCCGTCCTGGGCGCTGCGGGCGGCGCCGTGGTCGTCGGCATCGCCGGCGACCACGGCACCACCGCGACGACGACGATCGTGGCACCGCGCGAGCCGCAGGTGCAGGTCGCCGACACGAACGGCACGCTCGACGCTCAGCAGGTCTACGCGCAGGCGAAGGACTCCGTCGTCTACGTCACGTCGCAGACGGATCGGGGCGAGGGGACCGGCTCAGGCTTCGTCATCTCGAGAGAGGGCTTGATCGTCACGAACGCCCACGTGGTGGAGGGCGCGACGACGGTCTCCGTCAAGGTCGGCGACGGCGCGACCCATCCAGCGACCGTCGTCGGCCGTGACGAGTCGACCGACCTCGCGGTGCTGCGCGTCCAGGACGACGCCGGGGCGACCTTCGCCCCGCTGACGTTCGCGGACTCGAGCAAGCTGCAGGTCGGCGACACGACGTACGCGATCGGCAACCCGTTCGGGCTCGACCACACCCTCACGAGCGGCGTCGTCTCCGCGCTCGACCGCCAGATCGACGCGCCCAACGGCTACTCGATCGACCAGGTGATCCAGACGGACGCACCGATCAATCCCGGCAACTCAGGCGGCCCGCTGCTGGACGACCACGGCCGCGTGATCGGCGTCAACTCGCAGATTCTCAACGGCGGAGGCTCGTCCGAGAACGGCAACGTCGGCATCGGCTTCGCGATCCCCTCGAACACCGTCAGATCGATCGCTGCTCAGCTCGCCGCCGACGGGCAGGTCGAGCACGCCTACCTCGGTGTCCAACTCGCCCCGACCGAGAGCGGCTCCGGCGCGCAGCTCGCGGGCGTCGCCTCGGACACCCCGGCCGAGCAGGCTGGCTTGCAGGAGGGTGACACGATCGTCGCGCTGGACGGCGCACCGGTCGACGACGCCAACGCACTCGCCGCTGCGATCGGCGGTCACAAGCCCGGCGACGAGGTGCGGGTGACCGTCGAGCGCGATGGCGCGCGCCAGACGGTGACGGTCGAGCTCGGCACCCAACCTCAGCAACCCGTGAACTGACTTCGCTCCACAAGGTTTCCCGCGTCGCTGTCGCTCCCGTCCCCCGTGTGCGGCGACGCGGGAACAGAGTCCGCCCGATCGAACTCCCCCTGTGTGGGTCGGGCGGGCTCACCTCCAGGGAGGAGGGTGCCCCACCAGGCGGGCGCTCCCCGGCCGATCCAATCCCCCCGGATCGCCGCCGGCGGCGCGCCCGCCTCTGGCGTGCCAGGTCCGCCAGCCGCCACGCGGCCCGCACCCACCACGCCTATCCTTCGCTCCGCTCATGCGGCAGCACCTGCGTCCCCTCTTCGATCGCGTCGTCATCAAGGAGCTCGAGCCCGATCGCGTTCGCGAGTCGGGCTTGGTCGTCCCTGCCGGGACGAATGAGCCGCCGCCGCAGCACGGCATCGTGCTGGCCGTCGGCGACGGGCTCGACTGGTGGGGCCACGTCGGCGTGAGAATGCCGGTGAGACCGGGCGACCACGTCGTCTTCCCGGCCGCTGCCGGTGCGTGGGTCGAAGTCGACGAGGAGCGCCTGCTCGTCTGCCGCGTCGGCGAGTTGCTCGGCGTCCTCGCGGACGCGCATGACGCCGCTTGAGGCGCTGCTCGTGTTCGTCGCCGGCGTCGGCGCCGGCACGATCAACACGCTCGTCGGCGCGGGCTCGCTGATCACCTTTCCAGTCCTGCTCGCGGTCGGCTACTCGCCGCTGACGGCGAACGTCTCGAACAACCTCGGTGTCGTGCCGGGCTCGGTCTCCGGCGCGTATGGGTACCGGCGCGAGCTGCAGGGCCAGCGCGGGCGCCTGCTGCGCTTCGCGCCCGCGTCCGCACTCGGCGGCGTGGCGGGCGCCGTGCTGCTGCTGGCGCTGCCGTCGTCCGTCTTCGACGCGATCGTCCCGGCGTTCGTCGCCGTCGGCGTGGTGCTCGTCGTGCTGCAGCCGCGCCTCAACCGTTGGATCGTGCGCCGCCGGCAGCCCGGCGCTGACGAGCACGGCGGCGCGCCCGCGCTGCTCGCGACCGGCGTCACCGGCATCTACGGCGGCTACTTCGGCGCCGCACAGGGTGTCCTGCTGCTGGCCATCCTCGGCATCGCGATCGACGACGACCTGCAGCGCGTCAACGCGCTGAAAGTCGTGCTGGCCGGCCTCGTGAACTTCGTCGCCGCAGTGGTGTTCGTGATCGCCGCGCACATTGCCTGGGGCGCCGTCGCGTTGATCGCGGTCGGCTCCGCGATCGGCGGCCAGCTCGGGGCCCGCGTCGGCCGGCGCTTGCCCGCGCCGGTGCTGCGCGCCGTGATCGTGGTCGTCGGCCTGGCGGCGATCGCCAAGCTTCTCATCGACTGAGAGCAGCGATTCGACGTTCCTGACAAGGACGCAGGGAGCGTGGCCTGCGCACGCAGGCGAGCGACCGAGGACGCCGTCAGGGGCGGCGAGGCGCTGCTCTCAGGGTTGCTCGCTGAGCATGAAGCCCACGCGAGTCCCCTCGATCTCCGCGTCGAGCAGCTTGTCGTCGAGCAGCGGCACGGCCTCCGCTTCGACGAACACGCGCGCGCCCGCCTCGGAGACGACCTGGTCGGTCTCGGCGGGGCTCTCGGCGACGGACACCTCGAGCGAAGCCTGCTCGGCATCCGGCTGGGTCGCGATCCGCAGACCGGCGCCGTCCGGCAGCTCGGGCGCGGCGACGATGCCTCGGATCGCCTCGGCGGCGGTGTCGGTGAGGGTGAGCACGGCTGCTCCTTCCGGTCGGGATCGGGGTCCGTGCGGCGGCGGCCGTCCCCACGCGGTCGCTCTCTCGCGCCTGCCCGTCGGCCGCGGTGGGGAAACCTGCGCGTCTCAGCCGGGCGGGTACGCGGTCAGCTTGCGGTGGGTGAGGTCCAGTTCAACGAGCGCTCGACGGCCTCGCGCCAGCGCGCGTAGCGGCGCTCCACCTCGTCGCCGTCCATCTGCGGCTCCCAGCGCCGCGCCTCGCGCCAGTTCGCGCGCACGTCGTCGGGCGAGGACCACACGCCGACGGCCAGGCCGGCCGCGTAGGCGGCCCCGAGCGCGGTCGTCTCGGCTACCTGCGGCCGGACGGTGGGGACGCCGAGCACGTCGGCCTGGAACTGCATCAGCAGCTCGTCGACGGTCATGCCGCCGTCGACCTTGAGCTCGTCGCACGCAATGCCAGCCACGCTGCGCACGGCGTCGAGCACCTCGCGCGTCTGCCAGGCGGTCGCCTCCAGCATCGCGCGAGCGATGTGCGCCTTCGTCGTGTAGGCGGTGATCCCGACGATCGTGCCGCGCGCGTCGTCGCGCCAACGCGGCGCGAACAGCCCGGAGAAGGCCGGCACGACGTACACGTCGCCGGTGTCGGGCACGCTCGCCGCGAGCGCCTCGACCTCGTCGGCGCTGCCGATCACGCCGAGCTGGTCGCGCAGCCACCGCACGCCCGCGCCGGCGACCGCGATCGAGCCCTCCAGCGCATACGCCGGCGGGTCGTCGCCCAGCCGGTAGGCGACCGTCGTCAAGAGCTCTCGCGAGGCGATCGGCTCCGCGCCCGTGTTGACGAGCAGGAAGCAGCCCGTGCCGTACGTGTTCTTCGCCTCGCCCGGGGTGAAGCAGGCCTGTCCGAACAGCGCGGCCTGCTGATCGCCGAGGATGCCGGCGAGGGGGACACCGTCGAGCGCGCTGCCGGCGCGGAGCTCGCCGTAGACCTCGGAGGAGGAGCGGACCTCGGGCAACATCGCGCGCGGGATCCCGATCAGGTCGAGCGCCTCCTGCGACCAGTCGAGCGCTCTGAGGTTCATCAGCAGCGTGCGGCTCGCATTCGTCACGTCGGTGACGTGCACGGCACCGCCCGTGAGCTGCCAGATCAGCCACGAGTCGATCGTCCCGAACAGGATCTCGCCGGCCTCGGCGCGCGCTCGCAGCGACGGGTCCGCGTCGAGCAGCCAGCGCGCCTTCGGGCCGGAGAAGTACGTAGAGAGGGGGAGCCCCGTGATCGCGCGCAGGCGGTCGAGGTCTCCGTCTGCCAGCTCTGCCACCAGCGAGGCGGTGCGCGTGTCCTGCCACACGATCGCGTTGTGGACCGGCTCGCCGGTGGCGCGATCCCACAAGACCGTCGTCTCGCGCTGGTTGGTGATGCCGACGGCAGCCACGTCGCTCGCATCGGCGCCCGCCGCCGCCACCGCCTCGTCCACCACCGCGCGCACGTTCGCGACGATCTCCAGCGGGTCGTGCTCGACCCAGCCGGCGCGCGGATGCCGCTGCGCGTGCTCGCGCCGACCGGTCCCTGCGACCGCGCCCTCGCGGTCGAACAGGATGCAGCGACTCGACGAGGTGCCCTGGTCGATTGCAGCTACGTAACGCGACACGTCCGGCCCCTTCGTACGATGGACGGGCGGGAGACTAATGCGCGCCCAACTGCCACAACGCACTTTCGAGCGGCCGTTCGACCTGATCGTGATCGGGGCCGGCATCAACGGCGCCGGCATCGCGCGGGACGCGACGCTGCGCGGCCTGAGCGTGCTGCTGGTCGACAAGGGGGACGTCGGCGCTGGTACCACCAGCCGCTCGACGCGCCTCGTGCACGGCGGCCTGCGCTACCTGGAGCACTTCGAGGTACCGCTCGTGCGCGAGTCGCTGCGCGAGCGCGAGACGCTGCTGCATATCGCGCCGCACCTCGTGCACCCGCTGTCGTTCCTGCTGCCGATCTACGAGGAGCACAAGCGCCGGCCGGCGCTGATCCGCATGGGGATGATGGCCTACGACGCGCTGTCGCTCGACAAGTCGATGGAGCGCCACCGCATGCTCAACCGCGACGAGGCGCTGCGGCGCGAGCCCGGCCTGCGCAGCGACGGGCTGCGCGGCGCAGCCGCCTACTACGACGCCCAGGCCGCCTATCCAGAGCGGCTCGCGCTCGAGAACGCGCTCGACGCGCGCCGGCTCGGCGCCGTCGTGCTGCCGTACATGCGCGTGACGGGGCTGGAGCGCGCGCACGACCGCGTCGTCGGCGTCGCGCTGCACGACGAGCTGCACGAGGTCGACTACCGCGCCCGCGGGGCGCTCGTCGTCAACGCGAGCGGGCCGTGGGTCGACGAGGTGCTCGCGGGCGGAGCGCCCACCACCGAGCAGCGCCTGATCGGCGGCACGAAGGGCAGCCACCTCGTCGTCGAGCCCTTCCCCGGCGCACCGCGCGAGGCGGTCTACGCCGAGGCAGTGGGCGACGGGCGCCCGTACTTCGTCGTGCCGTGGAACGGGCTCTACCTGATCGGCACGACCGACACCCGCTACGACGGCGACCTCGACGGCGTCGTAGCGACCGACGAGGAGATCGCCTACCTGATCGAGGAGACCAACGGCCTGATCCCCGGCGCCGCGCTGAGCGCGGAGCAGGTGCTCTACACGTACGCCGGCGTGCGGCCGCTGCCGGCGCCCGGCGTCGGTTCGAAGGAGCGCGACGAGGGCTCGATCACGCGCAGCCACGTGATCCACGACCACGCCGGCAGAGACGTGCCCGAGGGCGAGCGGATCGAGGGGCTGCTGTCGATCGTCGGCGGCAAGATCACGACGTACCGCCGGCTGTCGGAGGAGACGGTCGACCAGGCCGTCAAGAAGCTCGGCCGCAAGGCCGACAAGTGCCGCACGCACCAGCTGCCGCTGCCGGGCGGAACGGCGTACCCGTTCGAGGGCTTCCGCGAGCGTTTCCGCGTCACGAGCGGGCTGCCGGTCGAGACGGCCGACCGCCTGCTGCGCATCTACGGCACGCGCGCGGCCGAGGCACTCGACTTCGCCGACGGCTCGCCGGAGCTGCGCGAGCCGTTCGACGAGGACACCGGCGCGATCGGCGCCGAGGTCGTCTTCTCGCTGCGCACCGAGCTGGCCGAGACGCTCGCGGACGTCGTCGCCCGCCGCACGCTCGTCGGCTACGGCGCGCACGCCGGCCTGACGGCGATCGACGCCGCCGCCGAGCTCGCCGTGCGCCACGCCGGCTGGTCCGACGAGCGCGCTGCGCGCGAGGTGGCCGCCTATCGCCAGGAGGCCGCCGCCATGCTGCGCCCGCGCGCCGTTGCCGCACCGGCGGACGACGAGCCGGCCCCGGCGGGTCGGCCGGCCGTCTTCGCCGGCGCCGCCCGCGCGCTGCGCCGCCGGACCCGCGCCTGAGCGCGCGCTACGCCGCCGCGTGCGCCGGCTGCCCGTTGCGCTGAGGGGCGGCGATCTCGTGCTCTCGCGGCGCGACGGCCGGCGCCTGCGTCGCTTGCTCGGCCCCGGCCTGTGCCGCGCGCTCGGCGAGCCGTCTGCCGGCCTCGACCGCCAGCGCAGAGCCGGCGAGCGCGCCGGCCAGCTGCGCGACGGCCCAGCCGTCGCCCCAGCGCTCGCGTCCGCGCGCGGCGTCGAGCGACCAGCGGCCCGGGCCGGCGGCGGTGATCGCGAAGCCGGCAGCCATCAGCACGGCGTTGTACTCGTAGCCGCCCTCGCTGTTCCAGGGGCCTCTTCTCGCGTGCACGAGGCGGATCGCGGTGGCCATCGTGCTCGACGTCAGCATCGCGCCCAGCGGCGTGAGGAAGCCCGTCGCGAGCAGCGCTCCGCCGCCCGCCTCCGCCGCGCCGGCGGCGAGCGCGTGCTGCTTGCCCGGGGCGAGCCCGAGCTGCTGCTGGAAGAAGCCGCCGGTGCCCTCGGGCCCGTTGCCGCCGAACCAGCCGAACAGCTTCTGCGTGCCGTGGCCGACGAACAGCCCGCCGACCGTCAATCGCAGGACCGTCATTCCAAGCCGCATTGGATCCCTGCCTCCGTGGATCGGATCTGCGCACCGAGCGGTGCGCCCTGGACCTCACGATTCGCCGCGATCGGCGTCGGCAAACGCGTGCTGTCTGCGCGCTCGTCGTCGGCAAGCAGCTCGCGCACGTAGCTCGAGATCAGCGCTTCGGCGACTCGGCCGTGACGGTTCGGCTGGTCGCGTCGCATGGGAATCCTCCGGTCTGTGGCGGTCGTGCGTCGCATGGGCGCGAACGCAAGGAGAGGTTTAGCCGCATGGGCGCACGACCAACCGCGACGGGTCCGACCGGCGACCGAAACTCAGCCCTGCAGGTAAGTCAGCACCGCCAGCACGCGGCGGTGATCGGTGTCCGACACGGTGAGGCCGAGCTTCCCGAAGATCGAGGAGATGTGCTTCTCGACCGCGCCGTCGGTGACGACGAGCGCGCCAGCGATCGCGGCGTTGGAGCGGCCCTCGGCCATCAGCTCCAGCACCTCGCGCTCGCGCGGCGTCAGCTCGTCGAGCGGCCCGTCGTCGCGGCGGTGGCGCGTGAGCAGCTGCGCGACCACCTCGGGGTCCATCGCCGTGCCGCCGCCGGCGACGCGCTCGACTGCGTCGACGAACTCGCGCACGTCGGCGATGCGGTCCTTCAGCAGGTAGCCGACGCCGCCCTTGCCGTCGGCCAGAAGCTCGGCTGCGTACGTGTCCTCGACGTACTGCGAGACGATCAGCACCGCCGTCCCGGGGAAGCGCTCGCGCACGGCGACCGCCGCCTTCACGCCCTCGTCGGTGAATGTCGGCGGCATCCGCACGTCGACGACGCAGATGTCCGGCTTGTGCCCCGCGACCGCCCGCACGAGCGCGTCGCCGTCCTCCACCGCCGCGACGACCTCGTGCCCGTGGTCGCGCAGCAGGCGGATCATCCCGTCGCGCAGGAGCGCGAGGTCCTCGGCGATCACGACCCGCATCACCTGCGGGACGGTATCTCGGCGTGCAGCGTCGTGCCGCCGCCGGGCGGGCTGACGACGGACAGCGTGCCGTCGAGCGCCTCGACGCGACGCCGCAGGCCGACCAGGCCTGAGCCCTGCGCGTCGGCGCCGCCGCTGCCGTCGTCGGCCACCTCGACGACGAGCAGGCCGTCGCGCAGCGCGAGCCGCACGAGCACCGCATGCGCGCCGCTGTGCTTCGTCGCGTTCGCGAGCGCCTCGGTGACGACGAAATAGGCGGCTCCCTCGACGGCGGCCGGCGGCCGCGATGGCAAGTCGGCCTCGATCGACACCGCCAGCGGCGAGCGCGCCGCGATCGACGTGATCGCCGCCTCCAGGCCGCGGTCGGCGAGGATCGGCGGGTGGATGCCGCGCGCGAGGTCGCGCAGCTCGGTCAGCGCCGTTCTCGCCTCTCCGCGCGCCTCGGCGAGCAGCTCGCGCGCCTGCGCCGGATCGCTGTCGAGCTTGTCCTCCGCCATGCCGAGGCTCATCGCGAGCGCGACGAGCCGCGCCTGCGCCCCGTCGTGCAGGTCGCGCTCGATCCGCTGCAGCTCGGCGGCCTGGGCGTCGACCGCTCCTGCCCGGGTCGTCGTCAGCACGTCGACGCGCTCCGCCAGCTCCTCGCCGCGCGGCGGGCGCAGCAGCGGCACCATCGCGGCCAGCTCCAGACGTGTCAGCCCGCGCACGATCAGCCCGCAGACGGGCACCAGCAACAGCCCGACTCCGGCACACGCGAGCGCCTTGCCTAGGGTGTCGATGTCGGTGAAGCCGAGCGACATCGACGGCGCCGGCGCCCAGTACCAGATCGGCAGCGAGATCAGATAGAGGACCGAGCTCCACAGCGACAGCACGATGACCGCGAGCGTGAAGCCGAGCACGCCGCAGATACCGGTCCAGGCGAAGTCCTTCCACGTTGCCGGGTCGGCAGCGGCGGCGCGCAGCCGGGCGAACCAGCCGGCGCCCGGCTGACCGCGGCGGTAGCGCTCGGCGATCGGCTCGCCGAGCACGAGCGCCGCGCGACGCCGCTCGATCCGCGCGAACCAGCGGAACAGCCAGAAGAAGACCAGCGCTGCGAGCAGCCCGACGACCGTGATCGCAAGCGACAGCGTGACCGACACGCCGGTGACCCACAGCGTGAAGCCGACGATGCTCGTGACAAGCCCGACGCAGTGAAAGGCGAGATCGCGGCCCCAGCTCTTCAACACGGTCATGGCCGGCATCGTACGGCCGCCGTCGCCCGGCGCCATTGGCGCCCGCTTGCGTGTGGGGGGTGGGGAAGGCCCCCGCAGCAACTGCGCAACTTCCCGCACGCCGTTCGTTGAATCAGCGTCGGACCCCTCAACGACCGGGAGGCAATTCACATGTCGATCAAGACCGCGCTCGGCGCGGCGCTCACCGCTGCCCTGCTCGCGCTCGGTGCGCCAGCAGCGGGCGCCAGCGTGCAGGTGGGATCGTCGGGCTGGCAGTGGGGCAACCCGCTGCCGCAGGGCAACACCGTGCGCGCGATGTCGTTCGCAGGGGCGACCGGCTACGCCGCGGGGGACTTCGGGACGCTGCTCAAGACCACGGACGGCGGCGCGGGTTGGAGCGGCCTCACGGTCGGCAGCTTCCAGCAGTTGAGCGTCGTGCAGGCGCTCGACGCCAACACCGTGTTCGCCGGGGGCGGCTGTGTCGCGCGCCGCTCGACCGACGGCGGCGCGTCGTTCACGAGCGTGCGCTTCACGCCGGTCGAGCGCGGCTGCAAGGTTGCCTTGCGCGATCTGTCGTTCGTCTCCAGAGATGCTGGCTACCTGCTGCTCGAGGACGGCTCGGTCTTCACGACGACGGACGGCGGCACGCAGTTCGCGCCGCGCACGGCGGTGCCGGAGACACGCGCTGCGAACGGCGGCGCACGGCCCGGCGGCATCGCGTTCGTAGACCAGTCGAAGGGCTACGCCTCCAGTGGCACGAAGCTGTTCCAGACGCTCGACGGTGGCGTCTCGTGGAGAGTCGTCGGCGAGCCGGGCCGCACGATTCGCGCGATCTGGTTCGCGGACGCCACGCATGGCTTCGTCGTCGGCGACGCCGGCCTGCTGCTGACGAGCGACGACGGCGGCTCCTCGTGGACCGCACGGGACCTCGGCGCCGGCGCGCTCGACTACACCTCGATTCGCTGCGCCGGCGCACAGCTCTGCGTCCTGACGACGCGGACCGGAACGCAGCTCGTGCGCACGACCGACGCAGGCAGAACGGCCGGCACGGTAGTCACCGCAGCGACCGATCCGATCTATGCGGCGGCCTTCGCCTCGCCGACGCGCGTCGCGGCAGCCGGCGAGCACGGGACGACGGTCGTCTCCGACGACGCGGGCGTGAGATTCGCGCCGATCGGCGGGCGCATCGATGGGAGCTTCTCGGCGGTGCGGGTCGGCGGCGCGCCCGACACGGCGTTCGCGCCGGGCGCCGACGGTCGCCTTGCGAAGACCGTCGACGGCGGACGCAGCTGGAGCACCGGCAACGTCCCGACGACCGCCGACCTGCTCGACGTCTCGTTCCCGTCGGCCACGGTCGGCTACGCGCTCGACACGGATGGCGGCCTGTTCCGCACGGCCAACGCGGGCTCGACGTGGAAGACGCTCGGCACCGGCAGCACGCGCCGCCCGCACGCCGTGCTGGCGCCCGACGCGAGCACCGTGCTCGTCGTGGGTCCGCGCGGCGTGCGGCGCTCGGTCGACGACGGCGAGACGTTCGACCTCGTACGGGCGAGAGCCGTGCTGCGCGCGCAGCTGATCGACGTGGAGATCGCGCGGACGGGCGGCGCGATCGTCGCTTGGGGCCCCGCCACGCTCGTCCGCAGCACGGATGAGGGCGGCACCTGGACCTCCCTCCCGCTGCCGGAGCGCGGCGTCCGCATCGCCGAGGCGGCGTTCGCGTCGAGCCGGACGGGGCTGCTGCTCGACATGGTCGGGCGCGTCTGGCGCACGACGAACGCCGGCGGCAGCTGGACGCGCCTGACCTCGGTCGGAACCGACGAGGTGCGTGGCGTCGCGGTCAGCTCGGCGCGGACGGCGACGCTCGTGATCGGCGGCCTCGGCAACGTCGCCGGCGGCTACCTGCTGCGCAGCGACGACGCCGGCGCGACGTGGCAGCCGCAGTTTGTCGTCAACGAGCAGATCGGCGCACGCGGCCTCGCCGCCGGCGACGGCGTCGACTACCTGCTCGCTGGGAACGCCGGGCTGCTGTTCAGCACCAGCGGCGGTGTCGCGGGCGATGCGTCCGAGCTGACGTTGAGGACCAAGCATCGCCGGCTGACGAGAGCGGGACGGATCACCGTCACCGGTCAGCTGCGGCCAGCGGCCGGCGGCGCGCAGGTGACCGTCTCGATGGTCGGGCCGACGGGCCGGGGCTGGGCGCACCAGACGGTCCCCGTCGCCTCCAACGGCACGTTCGTCACGGCGTGGCGCGTCTCGCGCGGCACGGCGACGTTCGTCGCGCAGTGGACGGGCGACTTCAAGTCCGCCGGCGCCGGCTCGCGGCCGATGATGGTGACGGTCGCGTCGCCAAAGCCGAAGCACAGAAGAGCTCGCCGCCACGCGCGGCGCTGAGACGGGCCGGGACCAACAGCGGCGCGGGTGCACATTGCGCCCGCGCCGCCCGTTCGTCCGTCGACTTGTCAGACCGGATCCGGCTGTGCGACCGGGCGCGGACCGTCGATCCCCGCCTCTGTGGTCACGAGAATGGCGCCCTCGCCGGAGGCGTACGCCTCCTCGCCGTGCTGCGTGACGTCCATCCCGATCGCCTCTTCATGCTCGCTCGTGCGCAGCGGCATCAGCGCGCCCATCAGCTTCAGCAGCGCGAACGTCATCCCGAACGCGTACGCCGGCGTCGCGACCGCGGCGAGCCCCTGCCACAGCAGCTGCTCGGCGTTGCCGTAGAGGAGCCCGTCGGAGACGCCGTTCCAGCCGACCTGCGCGACGAGGCCGATGAACACGATCCCCACGAGCCCGGCGGTGCCGTGCGCGGCGAGTACGTCGAGCGTCTCGTCCACCCGCGTGCGCGGTCGCCACACGATGATCGCGTAGCTCGGCAGCGCGGCGAGCGCGCCGAGCGCCATCGCCCAGCCGGGGGCGATGAAGCCGCCCGCCGGCGTGATCGCCACACAGCCGACGATGATCGCGGTGGCGGCGCCGATCGCCGTCACCTTGCGCCCGCGGATCAGGTCGAGCGCGAACCACACGACGAGCGTGCACGCCGGCGTCAGCAGCGTGTTCGTGAACGCGAGCACGCTGTTCTGGCCGGTGTTGAAGCCGCTGCCGCCGTTGAAGCCGAACCAGCCGAACCACAGCAGGCCCGCGCCGAGCAGCACGAAGACGGCGTTGTGCGGGAGCAGCGCCTGGCGCCCGTAGTCCTTGCGCGCGCCCACGACGATCGCGGCCGCGAGCGCGGAGAAGCCCGACGCCATCTCGACGGCGATGCCGCCGGCGAAGTCGAGCGTGCCGCCCTCCATCAGCCAGCCGCCGCCAAAGCCCCAGTGCGCGAGCACGGCGTAGACGAGCACCGACCACAGCGCGGCGAAGATCATGAACGCGCCGAAGCGCATCCGCTCCACGACCGCACCGGAGATCAGCGCGACGGTGATGATGCAGAAGGTCGTCTGGAAGGCGAAGAAGACGAGGTGCGGGATCGTCGTGCCGGGACGCGGCACGAAGTCGACGCCCTGCAGGAACGCGTTGCCGAGCCCGCCGATCAGGTCGCCGGTGCCGTCGAACGCGAGCGAGTAGCCGACGGCTGACCAGGTGACGGTCGCGACCGCGATCGCCGCGATCGACATCATAAACGTGTTGAGTGTGCTCTTCTCGCGCACGAGGCCGGCGTAGAAGAGGCCGAGCGCCGGAGTCATCATCAGCACGAGCGCGGTTGCGACGAGCATCCAGGCGGTGTCGCCCGTGTCGACCTGCGCGGCGGCGGCGAGCAATGGTGTCGGCATCGGCTACTTCTCCACCGGAGTGACGGCGGCCTTGTCGGACTCGCCGGTGCGGATACGGACCGCCCGCTCGAGCGGGACGACGAAGATCTTGCCGTCGCCGACCTCGCCGGTGCGCGCGCCTTCGCAGAGCGCCTCGATGGCGGGGTCGACGAAATCGTCGGAGACGGCAATCTCGAAGCGGACCTTGTCCGACAGGCCGACCTTCACGGTGGTGCCGCGGTACGTCTCGACGCGGTCGAGCTCCCCGCCGTGCCCTTGGACGCGGCTGAGCGAGACGCCGCGTACCTCGGCGCGATAGAGGGCCTCCAGCACGTCGTTGGCCTTCTCAGGCCGGACGATGCCGATCACGAGCTTCATGGGTGCTGCTCCCTTGTTGGACACGATGACGGGTGGGAGCAGGCACGGGCGCGCGCTCCCTCGTGAGCGGGGCGAGCCTAACGAAGCGAGCGGTCCGCTCGCGCTTCCTCAGGCGATCGGGGGCGGCGTGCCGGCGGCACTGGCCGGCAACGCCGGGTCCCACTCGCACACCGCGCAGGCGTGCTGAAAGGCGGAGCGCGCGAAGGCGAGCGCCGCGGCGTGCGGGTCGGCGCTGGCGACGACGTCGTCCCAGTCGAGCACGTACTCGCCGAGCTCATCGGCCCAGCGGGCTTGCGCGGGCTCCAGCGCGGCGCCGGCGAAGCCGTCCGGCGCGGGGTGGGCGTAGGCATAGAAGGCCGCTCTCGGATAGCGCGCGTCGCCGGGCCACCAGCCGACGGCGACCTCCTGCGCGTCCATCGAGTTGCGCATGATGAAGTCGTCGACCGGCGGCGTGGCGGGCGCGCCGGAGAAGAGGCTGACGGCGAGGTCGAACGAGCCCCACCAGGCGTTGACCGGCGTCGAGCGGCCGCGGTACGGAGCGCGGAAGGCGGCCAGCACACCCGCAACGCGGGTGGCGACAGCGAAGTACGTCTCGACCGCCTGCACGTCGTACGTCGCGTGCTGCTCGTCCTCGTCCAGCGGGACGCTCCAGGTGACCTCCTGCGGCGTCGGGTCGATCTCCAGCGCGGCTCCCGCGAGCTCGCGCGCCGCGGCGAGCAGTTCGCGCGTCACGTGTCCCACGGCCCGGTCTGGGCCGAGCGCGATCCTTCGCGTCCCGCCGCCGCTGTGCTCGACCACCACCTCGTGCGCGCGCAGGTCAAGCGCCGCGACGAATGCGCCCGAGCCATCCGGCGCAGGCAGCGGGAGGGTCTCCCACCCGCGCGCGGTCAGTCGCAGCGCGGCGTGCTGCAGCTGCGGCTCCGGCGGCGCCAGTGCGACGGCGAGCTTGCCAAGCACCTGCGTGTGAGCGTGCAGCGTGTCGCACGTGGCGGCCCACGCGTCGTAGGGCGGAAGCGTCGGCCAGGGGGAAGGCATGGCCCTACGCTACCCGGCGCCGACGGCGTGCACGTGCCGATACGTTGCCGGCATGACCGGAGCAGATCTCGAGCAGGCGACGCGCGTCGAGGGTCAGGACGGCCGCTACGCCGCGCAACTGTCCGACGCGTGGGAGATCTGGGGCCCGAACGGCGGTTACCTCGCGGCGATCGCGCTGCGTGCCGCGGGCGAGGTCGCGCAGATCGCGCGCCCGTCGAGCTTCTACTGCCACTTCCTCAGCTCGCCTGCGTTCGCGGCCGTGCAGCTCGAGGTGACGATGTTGAAGCAGGGGCGCCGCGCCGAGTCGCTGCAGGTCGCGATGACGCAGGAGGGGCGGCCGATCATGCAGGCGATGGTGAAGACGGTCGCCGGGGGACCGGGGCACAGCGACCACCATCTCCAGATGCCGGACGTCGCGTCGCCGGAGGAGCTCCAGAGCTACGAGCAGCTGTTGAGCCCCGAGCGCCGGCCGCCGTTCAAGTTCTGGGACAACATCGAGCGTCGGCCGATCGACCAAGTCCGCCCGCCGGAGCCGGCCGAGCCGGTCCTGCGCGAGTGGGCCCGCTACCGCCCGACGCCGTGCTTCGACGATCCGTTCGTCGACGCCTCGCGCGCGCTGATCCTGCTCGACACGTACGGCTTCCCGGCCTCGTACCGGCGCTTCCGCAGCATGGAGTACCTCGCGCCGAACCTCGACACGGGCGCTTGGTTCCACCACTTCAACCCCGCGTGCGAGTGGCTGCTCGTCGACCACGCGTGCACCGTCGCCGACGACGGTCTGATGGCGGTCGACGGCAAGGTCTGGGACACCGACGGATGCTTGCTCGCCACCGGCGCCGCGCAGCTCCTCTGCATCCCGAATCCGAGAGCGGCCACGTGATGTACTGCGGGCATGCACGAGTCGCCGGCTGACCTCGCGGCGCTGCAAGAGCTGCTCAACCGCAGTTACGCGACTGCTGGGCGCCACCTGCTGAGCATCCACACCCCGGAGCGGCGGCTGAGCGCCGCGCAGGTCGCCGAACGCCTGACCGGCATGTGCCTGCTCGCCTTGGCGACGGTCACGGCTGACGGTCGGCCGATCGTCGGACCGGTCGACGGCATCTTCTACCGCGGCGCCTTCCACTTCGGCTCGGCACCCGACTCGATCCGCTTCCGCCACATCCGCGCCCGGCCGCAGGTGAGCGCGACGCATCTCCCGGGCGAGGATCTCGCGGTCACGGTCCACGGCCGCGCGGTGGAGATCGACGTGCACGACCCCGCGCAGGCGGGCTTCCGCCGAGCACTGCTCGACATCTACGTGCCGCGCTACGGGACCGAGTGGGAGTCGTTCCTCGACTCCGGCGTCGCGTACGCGCGGATCGAGGCCGAGCGAATGTTCACGTTCTCGATGCCGGCGGGCGCATGAGCGCCGCCGTCGCGATCCGCGCGCTCGTGCGCGGCGACGTGCAGGGCGTCGGCTTCCGCGACACGACGGTGCGGCGGGCACATTCGCTCGGCGTGCTGGGATGGGTCCGCAACGGCGAGGACGGCACGGTGCAGGTGCACGCCGAGGGGTCGTCGGAAGCGGTCGAGGAGCTGCTGGCGTTCCTGCACGACGGTCCCCGATCCGCCCACGTCGCCCAGGTCGACGTCGAGCGCGTCAGAGTCGAGAGCCACGAGCAGTTTGCCGTCCGCGGCGTCAGCGCCGGGGTGTTCGTCGTGCAGGAGCACCAGGCGAGCACGCACCACTTCGACCTGCGGCTGGAGGTCGACGGGGTGATGCGCTCGTGGGCGCTGCCGAGAGGACCGTCGCTGGACCCGGCCGCCAAGCGCCTCGCCGTCGAAGTCGCCGACCACGACACCGAGCACAACGCGTTCGAGGGAGCGCTCGGCGAGGGGCACGTGATCGTGTGGGATCGCGGGACGTACGAGCAGGGCGGCCGCGTGCCGTGGCCGGAGGCGCTGTCGCGCGGGCACGCCGTGTTCGTGCTGCACGGCGAGAAGCTGCGGGGAGGGTTCGCGCTGCAGCGCACGGGCCGAGGCGGGAAGTCCCAATGGCTGCTGATCAAGCGTCGCGACGACCACGCGCGCCCAGGATCGGACATCGTCACCGAGCAGCCGAGATCGGTGCTGAGCGACCGCACGATCGAGGAAGTCAGACAATAGAAAAGCCCCGCAAAAGCGGGGCTTTCATGCGGCTGAGAGGACTTGAACCTCCACGGGGATTTGTATACCCCACACGGACCTGAACCGTGCGCGTCTACCGATTCCGCCACAGCCGCAGGGAACCGGAATCGAAGATACACGGTCCCACCGCCCACCCGCGGCGTCGTCGCATGCCCCGGCCTCCCGTAAATCCCTTTGCTATCCTCGCCGCTGACGCGCCGCCATCGTCTAGGGGACTAGGACATCGCCCTCTCACGGCGGAAACCGGGGTTCGAATCCCCGTGGCGGTACTCGCGAAAGCCCTCCAAATCGGAGGGTTTTTGCGTTCCAGGGAGCCCCGCGCTGCAACTGGCGCTGCAATGAGCTGCACGGAAGTCGCCACCGGGTGCCACATCTGTGCGGTTGAGGAAGCGTCGCTCGTGCCGCACTCTGGTTGGGTGAGCGCCCGGACAGTGGTCATCTACGAGGTTGACCAGAGCGGCTGGGTCGTCGCGTCGGTCCCTCGCGTGCCGGGGGTGCATAGCCAGGGGAGAACTTGTGAGGAGGCACGCGCGAATGTGATCGATGCGTTGCGCGGGATGCTCGACCTGCGCGCTGCACGGGTCGATGACATTCCTCTGCTGTAGACACGCCTCATAGCCTCGATGGCGGTATGTCTGCTGCTGTCGCGAGCTTCCAGGGGCCGAACCGGATCGTCATCGTTCCGGTGCTCAAAGAGGTCGAGCTGTTCCGCGTCGTGAACGTGGAGCGCCCGCACCATCCTGGGCTGGTGCTCGATCTAACATCGAACTACGAGCGGCAGGCGCGCCCGCGACGGGTCGAGCGCTTCTACTCGATCCTGCATATGGCCGTCTCGACCTTCACCACGCGCGAGGCGGCGTGTCAGCTGGTCGAACGCTTCCCCGGCATCGGCACGCACGTGGTACGGCTGCGGCTCCCCGGCGGCGCGGGCTTCTGCGTTGACGCGCCGCCGAAGGGCGCACACCGCTCGCTGTGGGGCGCCCCGGTTCAGCTCGCGGCGTGCGTGGTGGATGTCGCCCCGGCGTAGACCGCGCCGGAGTCGCTCGTTACCCTCACTACGACCCATGACGCACGGAATCTTCACCAGCACCGGCAATCTCGTCGCGTGGTTCGAAAGCGAGCAAGACGCTCTCGCCGCGCTGGCCGAGCTTGCGCGCGACGAGCCGGAGGCGGCCGACGAGGTTGCCGCGATCCCGTTCGACAATGACGGGAAGGCGTGCGGGCCTGCAGTCAAGGGCTCTGCGCTGCTCCCGAAGGCGGCATAGGCGGGCTGAGTGCGACTCGCGGGCAGCGGCGCTTGCTGCTTGCAACGCGACCAACTCCAGCGGGGCGGAGGTCCTAGCGGCGCATGCGCAGCCCGCGCAACAATGGGACGATGCGCTCAGACGCTCAAGCAACGCAGGTAGTCCTCGCGGTTAAGAGAGCCATCGAGGCCACGTTCAGCAAGGGCGACTGGCGTGAACTCGCGTTGGTGACGGACAGCGACGATGTGATCCGTGGACACCACCGGCTGTTGCGAAGCCTGGAGTGGGGCGACAACGACTACTCAGGCAACGTCCTTCGCGGCGTGACCGTCGCCCAACATTCGAAAAACTACGTACGTCTCCTCAGCGAGGTCATGCACGACGTGACTGCGAATGAGGGTGCGGTGGGCACCGACTGGGACTACTGGGTTCTGCGCCCGACGTATGCGGCAGCGAACATCGGATGACCACGCGCGTTGCTGGTCATCTTCGCTGGCATGAATGGCTGCTCACGGTGAGTGGTGCGCTTCTCTTCGTCGTGATGTTCCTCGACTGGTTCACAGCCTCCGGTGACGTGGGCGTGTTCAGCAATGGGCCTGAGGGCTGGAAGTTCACGACCCGTTCGGGACAGCGGAGCGCCTGGCAGGCGTTCACTTCGATCGATGTCGTACTCGCTTTGACTATCGTGGGGGCACTGACTCTTGCAGTTCTCGTCGCACGCGGAGCGATCGAGGCTGGCGGCGTCTGGGCACGTGCGCTCGCACGCGCAGTGACCGTGCTGGCAGCGATCTCGGCGGTGCTCGTGGCCGTACGCCTCGTGTTCGCCCCGCCGCCGGTCGCGGTCGCTCAGGCCCTCGGGGTCCACCCAACTGCCTGGGCGTGGATCGGACTGCTGGCCTGCTGTCTGCTCGTCGCGGGTGGAGCCGTAACGCTGCGACGCGCGCGGGAGGAGGACGTACTTCCGGAGGCAGGTCGCGGCTACGGCGGCCGCGGAGTTGCGTCGTAGTCGTCTCGTCTTGCTGACGCCGGCTTTGAGCTCAGCCCGCCTACGGGTGTGCTGGCGGCAGCGAGAACCGCAACCGGCCGCCTGCGCGGTCGCCCTCCCGCGTTCGATCTTGCCGAGCTGCACGCCTTCGTGGATCAGCAGGAGGCCAAGCCCATGGCGGACATCGAAGCGATGCGCCCGGCATGGGAGGAGCAGCGTCGGCGAGAGGCGAATCGGCGCAAGTGGCGCGAGCGTCGCGCCCGTGGAGCGCGTTTCGCGGGCCGTGACGGGCCGCGTGATCGCGTGGGCGGTGCACGTCTGGCCCACGTTGCTGCGCCGGATGTGCGAAGCGCGCGCGTCTTCGCCGTCGACGGCCTGAGTTCGTGCCGGTAGCCGAGGCTGAGGCTGGGTTGCTCGTGCTTGCCGCCGTTGTGTCGCCGCCGGACCGCCATGTGTCGATCCTGCCGGCCGGCGAGGCGACGGACGCGCCCTCGTGGTGGCGACGCTTCCGGCCGTCCACCGTCACGGATCGGAAGCTGTTCCGGGCGTCAGCGTGGGCTGGCATCGGTGGCTTCCTGCTCGCGCTGCTGCGCTAGGACGTCGAGCGCCAGCGCCGCCACCCCCGTCGCACGCTCTCTCCGTCCGCGTATTCCACCGGCCCGCGCAGCAAGAAGCGCAGCGTCCACGGCAGTGTTCGCATACGCGTCCAGATGCGACCGCCGATCGGCTGCCCTCGTGGCATCCAGTACCAGATCGCGATCCGCTGGCTCGCGAGTTGAGTTCGCAAGGCCTGACGGCGGATGAAGCCGTATGTGATCGTCGGGCCGTTGTCCCAGCTCGCGACTCCTTCGTACCATCGGAGACGGCGCGGGATCGATCCAGATCCGTTCTCGATACTGATGACCGTGCGCCGCCCGAAGTCGAGCGCCAGCCAGTAAGTGGCGTCATTGGCGTCCTCGTATGTCACGCGAACAGACCACGCAGTGCCCGCTGCTCGCAGGTAATGCGTCTCTTGATAGATCTCCAAGGTGCGCTCAGAGCCGGAGGGCACGGATCTTGGGTAGCTCTCGCCGGTTCTGTCCGCAAATCCCATGTAGTAGAGACGTGTTCTGGCGACGACGTTCAAAGCCGGGCCAAGTCCGTCGTTACGAACCTGCAGGAGGTGGCCGTTAACAGGGAGACCGGTGTCTGTGCGATCCAAGAGGTCGGTGGAGATCTCCTCTACGCCGTCGCTCACCAGCACCGGGCGGATATTGCTTCGCAGAGCTGTGCGTGCGACGCGGCTGGAGCGCCAGCTGCTCAATGCGGACAAGAGCGCGCCTATACCGGCGATGGCGGCGAGGACCAGCTTCCAGTCTTCATCGCTCACGCAGAGCAATCTAAGGGCGTAGAGGTGCTGATGTTGCAGATGGCCCTCTGCCTACGATGTTCTCGTTCCACTGCGATGAGAGGACCTGACATGACCGTGCGGCTCAACCCCTACCTCGGCTTCCGCGACGACGCGCGCGAGGCGATGACGTTCTACAAGTCCGTCTTCGGCGGCGAGCTGACTATCTCGACGTTCGCCGACTTCCACGCCAGTGAGGATCCGGCGGAGCAGGACAAGGTCATGCATTCCCAGCTGGAGACGCCCGAGGGTCTGGTGCTCATGGGCGCCGACACGCCCAACCGCATGGAGTATCAGCCGCAAGCCGGCGTCTCGGTGTCGCTCAGCGGCGACGACGCGGCCAAGCTGCGCGGCTGGTGGGAGCGCCTGAGCGAGAACGGCACTGTCACCGTGCCCTTCGAGAAAGCGCCCTGGGGCGACACGTTCGGCATGTGCGTCGACCGCTTCGGCACGACCTGGATCGTGAACGCCGCATCCCAGCCGAGCTGAGCCAACTCGCGGGCGCCGCTGCCTCCCGCGCTAGCGTAAAGAGCCCCTTGCGCATCGCCACCTGGAACGTCAACTCGGTCAAGCAGCGCGTCCCGCGGCTGCTGCCCTGGCTGGACGAGCGGCGCCCCGACGTCGTCTGCCTGCAGGAGACGAAGCTCACCGACGAGGCGTTTCGCGGTCTGCTCGGCGGCGAGCTCGAGCGCCGCGGCTACGAGGTCGCGCTGCACGGCGAGACGCAGTGGAACGGCGTCGCGATCCTCTCTCGCGCCGGCCTCGACGACGTGGTGGCGGGCTGCTCCGGCGCGCCAGGCTTCCCGCATCCGGAGGCGCGTGCGGTGTCGGCGACGTGCGGCGGGATCCGCGTCGTGTCCGTCTACGTTCCCAACGGCCGCACGCCGGACTCCGACCACTACCGCTACAAGCTGGAGTGGCTCGCCGCGCTGCGCGCGATGGTCGAGGCCGGCCCCGAGGCGACGGTCGTGTGCGGCGACATGAACGTGGCTCCCGCCGACGAGGACGTGTTCGACCCCGACGCTTACGTCGGGCAGACGCACGTCACGCCGCCCGAGCGCGAGGCGCTCGCCGCGCTGCAGGAGCTCGGCCTGCGCGACGTCGTGCGCGACCGCTGGCCCGGACAGCGCATCTTCACCTACTGGGACTACCGCGCCGGCATGTTCCACCAGGACCTGGGGATGCGGATCGACTTGGTGCTCGCAAGTCCCAGCGTCGCCGATCGCGTCGAGGCGGCGTGGGTCGACCGCAAGGCGCGCAAGGGGAGAGGGCCGAGCGACCACGCGCCGGTGATCGTCGACCTCGACGAGGCGCCGGACGGCGACATCGGGCCGGTCGTGCCGCCGCCCTCCGCGCCGGTGACGCGACGTGGGGCGAAGCGGCTGCCGCAGGCGCCGTAGCGCCCCGGGCTACCGCTTCCGGTCCCGATCTCTCGACGGCTGCACGCGCTTCGGCTCGCCCGGCATCTTCGGGTAGTCGGGCGGATACGGCATGTCGCCCTGCTCGTCCGCCTCGTAGAGGTCCAGCAGCGGCTGCAGCGAGTGCGCGACGTCGTCGATCGCGGCATGGCGGTCGCCCAGCTCGGCGAAGCGCGCCGGCGTCGTCGCGACCGTGAAGTCCTCCGGCTGGACCTCCGCCAGCTCGTCCCACGTGACCGGCGCGGAGACGGGCGCGCCCGGCTTCGGTCGGATGCTGTAGGCGGAGGCGATCGTGCGATCGCGCGCGTTCTGGTTGTAGTCGACGAAGATGCGCTCGCCGCGCTCCTCCTTCCACCACTTGGTCGTCACCTGTCCGGGCATGCGGCGCTCCAGCTCGCGCCCGAAGGCGATCGCCGCATGCCGCACGTCGGTGAACGTCCAGCGAGGCTCGATACGGACGTAGATGTGCACGCCCCGTCCCCCCGAGGTCTTCGGGAAGCCGGCGTAGCCGAGCTCGTCCAGCAGCGCGCGCGCCTCGGCGGCGACCCGCACGGCGTCGTCGAAGTCCGTGCCCGGCTGCGGGTCGAGGTCGATCCGCAGCTCGTCCGGATGGTCGACGTCGCCGTCGCGCACCGGCCAGGGGTGGAACGTGATGGTGCCCATCTGGGCCGCCCAGCCGACGACCGCGATCTCGGTCGGGCAGACCTCGTCCGCGAAACGCCCTGACGGGAAGGCGATTCTCGAGGTCTCCACGTAGTCTGGCGCGCCTCTCGGCACGCGCTTCTGGAAGAACGCGTCGCCGCCGCCTCTCTCACGCGTCGAGACGACGACGCCGGGGTGCACGCCCTTGGTCCACCGCTCGAGCGTCGTCGGCCGCCGTGCGAGCGCGCGCATGACCCCGTCCTCGACGGCGAGGTAGTACCGCACGACGTCGAGCTTGGAGATCGGCGCCGAGCGCTCCGTCGCGGGGAAGATCACGCGGTCGGGGCTCGACACGCGCAAGTCGCGGCCGCCGGCCTCGATGATCGTGGCGTCGGACGCCATGGCACGAGTTCTACAGGCAGCGGCACCCGAACACGCGTGAGGTGCCGCGCAGGCGCGCGATTTGCCCGTCGTCAGCCGCGTGCCGGATCGGGGCGCGTCGGACGGCTATCGTCCGCCACCGCATGCGCGAAGTCCCCATCCGCGACGAGACCATTCGCCTCGGTCAGCTGCTGAAGCTGGCTGGGCTCGCCGATTCCGGCGGGGAGGCGAAGGAGCTGCTCTCCGAAGGCGCCGTCAGCGTGAACGGCGAGCCGGAGGAGCGGCGGGGTCGGCAGCTGCGCAGCGGCGACGTGGTCGCCATCGGCGACGAGCAGGTGCGCG
>DATFPW010000085.1:0-34374 GCA_035264605.1 Conexibacter sp.
CGTGGCCGTGCGTCAGCAGAATCGTCATGGCGTCGAGCTCGTCGGCGCTCGCCGCCGCTCTCGGGTTGCCCGTCAGGAACGGATCGACCAGCACGGTCGTCCCGCCGTCGCTCAACGCGAAGGCCGAATGGCCCAGGTAGCGCAGCTCCATGTCAGTCCCCTTCCGTCGAAGTTCTGATCTGCAGCGTGCGCGCCAGCTCGAAGCCGACGGCCACACCCACGAGCATTCCCAGGCGCGTCTCCTCCTCGACGAGCGTCCCGATCGCCTGCCGGCGCCCGTCCGCATCCTCGACGTCGGCAGCCGCGCCGACCGCCTGCTCGTGCGTCTCGCCGAACCAGCCGCCCGCCGCAAGCGCTTCGTCGAGCACCCGGTGCAGCTGCGGCGCGGCACGGGCGACGAGCCGCTGCGCCTCGCGCAGCCGGCCCTCTTCGCTCAGCGCGGCCAGCGCCGCATCAAGCTCCCCGTCGGTGTAGGCGCGCTCCACTGCGCCGGATCATACGGCGGCACGGGGGCCACACGCGGTCGAGGGCGTCAGCGGCCGCCGGCGAGCCGCGCGAGCGGATAGCCGAGCGCCGCGCCGGCCACGAGCCCGGTGATCCCCGCCAGCGGATCGGCCCACTCGACCGCGAGCGGAAGCAGCAGCAGCACGACGGCGAACACGACGGCCCCGAGCAGGTCGCCGTCGACTTCCCGCCCACGCCGCACATCGCGCACGTCGGGGATCGCCCACGCGACGAGCAGCGCCAGCGCGGCGCCATTGCCGCCGAGCGCCGTCGGGAACGTCTCGGTCGCAGCCGCGACGGCCATGCCGCCGGCGCCGCCGACGAGGAACAGCAGCGCGACGACGATCGGTCCGTGGCGCCGCTCGACGAGCCAGCCGAACAGCGCGATCGCGAACAGCGCGATGAACGCGTAGCCGCTGTTCTCGTACGCGAACGGCGCTGTCAGCACGTGCCACCAGTCGCCGTTCGGCGTGCCGACGATCGCCACGTCGATCAGCTTGACCACGTCGGCGCGCAGCAGGACGAACAGCACGAGGCTCGCGCCGACAAGCGCAGCCGTCGCGTACGGCCGCCCATCGGGACGGATCCCCGCTATCTCGCCGCGCCTGAGCGGCCCGAGCGACGGTGCGGGGGAGCGACGCTTGGCGCGCCGGCGATCCTTCTCGGCCGGCCGGCCCTCGCGATCGAGCTTTGGCGCGCGCTTGCGCAGCCGGCTGCCGCAGTACGGGCACTCGGTGATGTAGGGGCTGACCTCGGATCCACAGTGCTTGCAGATCACGAACAGGTCAGGGCCGCCGCTGGTCACCCGATCGATTCTAGACCGCTGGGGGAAGCCGCCGGGACGGCCGCTGGACGCGACATCACGCTACGTCGACCGTCGCCGCCGCGATCTCCCCGACGACCTCGCGCAGGTCGTGGTTCGCCTCGTGCACGACGAGCTGGCGCGCGGCTCCGTTTCCGCGCTCCAGCAGGTCCTCGATGCCGGCCAGCTCGGCCCCCGATCCCAGCTCCTCGGCGTGCGGTCGCAGGCGGTCGAGCAGCCGCCGTGCGAGCTCGCGCGTCGCGACGCGCTCGCGCGAGGGCAAGTCGACCAGCTCGCCATCGAGCCCGTGTCGTGCAGCCAGCCACTTGTTCTCGTCGACCATCTGGTGCGGGTAGCGCGTCAACGCCGTGCCGGCCTCGAAGTGCTCGGCCAGCTCCTTGACCATCGCCTGGATCAGCGCCGCCAGCCCGAGCGTGTGCTCGACGCGCGTCTGCGCGTCCATGACGCGAATCTCGACCGTCCCGAGGTTGGGATGCGGGCGCACGTCGTACCAGAGGTACGTGTAGTCCTCGATCACGCGCGCGTCGACCATGAACTCGATCTTCTGCTCGTAGTCGGCCCAGTCGTCGTAGGTCGGTGGGATGCCGACGCGTGGAAAGGCGCGGAAAATCGGCGTGCGCGTCGAGGCCAGTCCGGTCGCAGCGGCCCGCCAGAAGGGTGAGTTGGCCGACAGCGCGAGCAGCACCGGCAAGTGGACGCGCATCCCGTTGGCGACGTGGATCGCCTTCTCGCGATCGTCGAGGCCGACGTGGACGTGCTGGCCGAACAGCAGCTCCTGGCGCGCGACGAAGCGCAGGTCGCTGACGAGGTCGCGATAGCGGTCGCGCCCGACGATGCGCTGGTCCTCCCACATCGCGAACGGATGTGTCCCGGCAGCGCCGATCGTCAGGCCCTTCGTCGCGGCGGCCTGCGCGACGCGGGCGCGCAGCGCGCGCAGCTCGGCGCCGGCCTCCGCCGCGTTCGGCTGCGGCGAGGTCGCGATCTCCAGGACGGACTCCATCAGCTCCGGCTTGACGCGCTCGGGGTGCTGGCCCTCCAGCAGCGTCTCGATCGCGTTGACGAGCTCGAGCGACTCGGCGTCGAGGATCATGAGCTCCTCCTCGATGCCGATCGTGTAGTTGGGGCCGGTGAAGTTGGCGTTCACGAGCGGCCAGCGTAGCCGGCCCAGAGGCGGTGCAAACAGCCGCGCACGGGTAAACTCGCGCGGCGGCAGCTCCGCCAAGCACGCCCCCGACGAAGGACGACTCCACATGGCTCTCGGCTACGACGGCAAGCTCTACATCCTCGCGTTCGACCACCGCGGCTCGTTCCAGAAGAAGATGTTCGGGATCGCCGGCGACCCGAGCCCCGAGGAGACGGAGACGATCGCCGACGCGAAGCGGCTGATCTACGAGGGCATGGAGCTGGCGGTGGAGCGCGGCGCCGAGGCCGGCGCAACCGGCGTGCTCGTCGACGAGCAGTTCGGCAGCGACGTGCCGCAGCAGGCGAAGGCGAAGGGCCTCAAGCTCGCGATGCCGATCGAGAAGAGCGGCCAGAACGAGTTCGACTTCCAGTACGGCGACGACTTCGGCGCCCACATCGAGCAGTTCGACCCCGCCTTCAACAAGGTCCTCGTGCGCTACAACCCGGACGGCGACGCCGAGATGAACGAGCGCCAGCTCGGCCGCCTCAAGCGCCTGTCCGACTGGCTCCACGCGAACGATCGCCTGTTCCTGTTCGAGCTGCTCGTGCCGGCCGAGGACGACCAGCTCGCCGCCGTCGGCGGCGACGTCGACCGCTACGACGCGGAGCTGCGCCCCGAGCTGATGCGCCGCGCGATCGAGGACATCCAGAACGCCGCCATCGAGGTCGACATCTGGAAGATCGAGGGCGTCGACGCCCAAGCCGACGCGCAGATGCTCGCCGAGCAGGCGCGCTCGGGCGAGGGCCGCGAGAACGTCGTCTGCGTGCTGCTCGGCCGCGGCGCGAGCGACGCGAAGGTCGACCACTGGCTGCGCGAGGCGGCGCCGGTCGACGGCTTCGTCGGCTTCGCGATCGGCCGCTCGATCTGGTGGGACGCGCTGAGAGGCTTCCTCGACGGCTCGATCTCGCGCGAGGACGCCGCCTCCCAGGTGGCGGACAACTACCTGCGCTTCATCGGCGTCTACGAGCAGCAGGAAGTCGCGTAGCGCGCACGGCGCTGCGGAGCGCCGTGCAAAGTCGTTGCGAACCGTGGCTGCGCCTTCACAGGCAGGCGCCGTAGCCTCGGCGCATGACCTGGCCCCGCGCGCTTCCCTGGATCGTCCTGCTGCTGCTCGCCGGCCTCGTGCTCGGCGATGTGCACGTGCCGCGGTGGCTGGGCGGCAGTGACTCTGCGCTCGTCGCCAACGGATCGGCGAGCGCCCAGCTGGAGCGCGTGATCGACGGCGACACGATCGTCGCGGAGATCGGCGGGCGCGAGGAGCGGATCCGCCTGATTGGGATCGACACGCCTGAGACGGTCAAGCCGAACACGCCGGTCCAGTGCTTCGGACCACAGGCGCACGACCTCAATGCGCGCCTGCTCGGGACCGCCGGCGCGGCGCTCACGCTGCGTTTCGACCGCGAGCTGCGAGACCGCTACGGCCGCCTGCTCGCCTACGTGTACCGCGCGCAGGACGGTCTGTTCGTCAACGCGCGCCTGATCGATGCGGGCGTCGCGCGCACGCTCGAGATCGCACCGAACACTGCCCATGCTGCGCAGTTGAGCGACCTCCAGCACACTGCCCGTGCCGCCGGCCGCGGCCTCTGGAGCGCCTGCTGAGCGCAGCAGCGCCCGGGGCGCGGCCGTTCGACGCGCTGCTAGGGTTTCCTCCCCTATGAAGATGCGACAGAGCCTCGCTCAGCTCGAGCAGGCCTTCTTCGAGGAGACCGCACAGGATCGCGTCCGTCGCGAGCGGTTGCGGGAGACGGCCACCCAACGCTCCCGGCAGCGCCAGATCCAGCGGGTGCACAAGCACGGCAACTGGCGCTTCGCGTTCCTCGTGCTCTCGATCGTCGTGACGGCGGTCGTGGTGACGATCGCGATGTTCGAGACGCTCTACTACGTGATGGGCTGAGGCCCACGCGAACCGGCGGCGCAGCCCGCCACGTCGCGTAGGCCGTTTCAGCTCTCCGTACTGATGTCGCGGAGCGCGGCGTCGACCTCCTCGCGCGCACCCTCCCCCGCGGCCTCCTGCTGGATCTCCAGGTACACCTCTCTGCGGAAGACAGGTACGTCGCGCGGCGCCTGGATGCCGATCCGCACCTTCTCCCCCATGATCGCGAGGACCGAGACCTCGATGTCGTCCCCGATCATGATGCTCTGGTTGGACTTGCGCGTCAGGACCAACATTGCGCCGATGCCTCCCTGCTGTCCATGGTGGCCGGATGAGCGATCGGACGGCGAAGGCGAATAACGACACCGATCCCTCAAAACGAAGAATAGCCGTACCCCCCGCCGTCCTCCCCATTTACCGGCGGATCGCCGACGGCCCACATTCGCTAGTCTGCCCGGCCGATGCCACGCAGATCGCTTCGCCCCCAGCTGAACCAGATTCGCACGTGGGTCCGACAGGGCCGCACCGACGCCTGGATCGCCCACCAACTCGAGGTCACGACGCAGCAGATCGCCGCGTTCAAGCGCGAGAACGAGCTCGTGCCCGACGAGGCGGAGCCGAACGGCGCCGTCGACTTCGACGACGAGATCGACCTGCGCGCCGAAGATGACGCGCTGATCGCCGCCGAACTCGAGGCCGCGCAGAAGGCCCGCGAGAAGGAAGAGGCCGAGGCCGCCAAGAAGGCGGCCGCCAGAGCCAGAGCCCGCAGAGCGGCCGCTACCGACGAGGACGAAGCGGAAGACGAGGACGGCGACAAGCCGTCACGTCGCCGCGGACGCCGCGGCGGCCGCCGCCGCAAGGCGAGCACCGGCCCGCTCGAAGGCACGTTCGACCACGGCGACGAGGGCTACGGACTGTGGCTCGACCCGGCCGTGCAGGACAACCCCGTCTACGCCGAGCACTGGGCCGGGCACCGCCCCGTCGAGATCACGATCGAAGAGGACCAGATCGTGATCAAGCGGGTCGACAGCGACGACTGAGCCGGCGCCGGCTCAGCATCGCTGTACGGGTGACTCAGGGCTGGTCGAGCGGCTGCTCTTGCCGCTCCAGCTCATCGGGATCCCGCCGGCGGCCTCCGGACCAATCGGACGCCTCGCGCACGTAGCGCGCGAAGGCCGCGTCGCCGGCCGTCTGCGCGTCCCAAGCGCGTGGATCGTTCGGCACCGTCGCGATCGCCACGTCGAGGCACCAGTCGGTGCCCGCGCTGTAGAGATCCGCCAGCTCGCGCGTGGTGAACGGTCCGCCGAGCCTGCGGCGCAGCTCATCGACGATCCGCTCGCTGACGCGCTCAAGCAGACGCCGTTCGTCCGGCTCAGCGCGGCTCAGCCGGCGCTGGCCGTCACTCCACAGCTGCAGGGCGGTGTCGACGTGCATCGCCGCGCAGGGTACCCGCCGCGGCGCAGAAGCTAGTCCTCGGGCAGCCCGCGCACGACGTACGAGCGCTCGCCTGGCTTGACCATCCCGAGACGTCGCGCCTCGGCTTGGACGGTGCGGGGATCCCCCAGCTCTGTCGCACGTCTCAGCAGCGCCTCGTGCTCGTGCTCGAGCGTCTGCAGCTGCGCCTGCTTCGCGTTCGAGTCGCGCCAGGTCGACAGCAGCGAGCGCGCGGGCCCGACATACGCCAGTGCGACCCCCACGAGCAGCACGAGCAGCGCAACCCGCCCGACCCGATCCCAGCGCACGCGCAGCGCGGCGGCGCCGAGCGCCGTCGCGGCCGGCGGACGTGCAGGCTGACGACGAGCGGCAGAGCTGGCGGGCGGCATGAGGGCTTCCTTCGCCCACCGCCCGCGATCTCCTTCCGTGACTTACGAAGCGCGTCTGAAGGCGCTGCGGCCCGGGAAGGCGGCGTCCGCGCCCAAGGCCTCCTCGATCCGCAGCAGCTGGTTGTACTTCGCCACGCGATCCGAGCGCGACGGCGCGCCGGTCTTGATCTGCCCGCAGCCGGTCGCGACCGCGAGGTCGGCGATCGTGACGTCCTCGGTCTCGCCGGAGCGGTGCGACATGACGGCGCTGTAGCCGGACTCGCGCGCCATCTTGATCGCGTCGAGCGTCTCCGTGAGCGTGCCGATCTGGTTGACCTTGATGAGGATCGAGTTGGCGGTTCTCTGGTCGATCCCGCGTCTGAGGCGCTGCGAGTTCGTCACGAACAGGTCGTCGCCAACGAGCTGAACCTTCTCGCCGAGGCGCTGCGTGAGCGTCGCCCAGCCGTCCCAGTCGCCCTCGTCCATGCCGTCCTCGATCGAGACGATCGGGTAACGCGCGGCAAGGTCGGCCCAGTAGTCGGCCAGCTCGGCGGCCGACAGCGAGCGGCCCTCATGCTCGAGCACGTAGCGGCCGTTGTCGTAAATCTCGCTGGTTGCCGGATCGAGCGCGATCGCGACGTCCTCGCCGGGCGTGTAGCCGGCCGCTCTGATGCCGGCCATCAGCACCTCAAGCGCCGCCTCGTTGGACGAGAGGTCCGGCGCGAAGCCGCCCTCGTCGCCGACGGCGGTTCCGAGGCCCCGGTCGTGCAGCGTCTTCTTCAGGTGGTGGAAGACCTCGGCGCCCATCCGCAGGCACTCCGAGAACGATCTCGCGCCCCACGGCACGACCATGAACTCCTGGAAGTCGACCTTGTTGTCGGCGTGCGCGCCGCCGTTGAGCACGTTCATCATCGGCACGGGCAGGATGTGCGCCGCGTCGCCGCCGAGGTAGCGCCACAGCGGCTGGCGCTCCTCCGCCGCGGCCGCGTGCGCCGCGGCCAGCGAGACGGCGAGGATCGCGTTGGCGCCGAGGCGCGACTTGCTCGGCGTGCCGTCGAGCTCGATCAGCAGACGGTCGACGCCGGCCTGGTTCGTCGCGTCGCGGCCGCGCACCGCTGTGGCGATCTCGCCGTTGACGTTCTGCACGGCCTTCGTGACGCCCTTGCCGAGGTAGGCGTCGCCGCCGTCACGCAGCTCGGTTGCCTCGTACTCGCCCGTTGACGCGCCAGACGGCACGGCCGCGCGACCCCATGCGCCTGAGCGCAGGGACAGCTCGACCTCGACCGTCGGATTGCCCCGGCTGTCGAGGATCTGGCGGGCGTGCACATGCTCGATCTGGCTCATTCGGTGGGCTCTCCTGGTCGGGGGGATGCGGCGTCGTGGAGCATGCGGCCGCGCGCGTAGAAGGTCAGCTGCTCGTCAGGCGTGAGATCGTCCCAGGAGCGGCCCTCGCGTGCGGCAAGACCGACCCCTGCCTCGACGCGTCCACGGAAGCGCTCGCTCGCCGCACGCAGCGCCAGCTCCGGGTCGACCTTCAGCTTGCGCGCGACGTTGACGGCGGCGAACAGCACGTCGCCGAGCTCGTGGAAGCGCTCGTCGCGGCCGGCGTCGCCCTCTGCCGCGGCGACCGCCTCCAGCTCGTCGAGCTCGTCGCGTACCGACTGCAGCGGCCCTTCGACGCCCGGGAAGTCGAAGCCGGAGGAGGCGGCGCGGCGCTGCACCTTGCGCGCGTGCAGCAGCGACGGGAGGTTCTCGGGCACCTCGGCGAAGACGCCCTGCTCGCGCCCCACCTCGCCCTTCTTGATCTCGTCCCAGTTGCGCAGCACGTCGGCCGCCCCCTCGACCTCCACATCCGAGAAGACATGCGGGTGACGACGGATCAGCTTCTGGCGGCAGTGCTCGGCCACCGCCGCGAGGTCGCCCGCGCCGCGCTCCTCCAGCAGCAGCGAGAGGAAATGGACCTGGAAGAGCACGTCCCCCAGCTCGTCGAGCAGCTTGCCGTCATCGCGACGGTGAGCGGCGTCGGCGAGCTCATAGGCCTCCTCCAGCGTGTGCGGGACGATCGTGCGCTCGTCCTGCTCGCGGTCCCACGGGCACTCCGCCCGCAGACGGCGCGTGAGGTCGTCGAGACGCAGCAGCGCCTCCTGAATCTCCGGCCGGCTTGCGCTCACGCGCGGGAGATTAGTAGGGATCGGTGGCGCCGCGGGGACCCGCCGAGCCCTACGTCTATCTAGCGGTCGTGCTGCCGCCGGATGCGGGCGGCGTCGCGGCCGTCGAGGTGGTTCTGATCACCGGTGCGTTCTTGCACAGCTGAACCACGTAGCCCTCGCGGCAGTTCGTCTTGCTTCTCCAGCGGGTCTGGAAGTCTCTGACGAACGTGCTCATCTTCTGCTGGGAGCCCTGCTGTTGGAGCAGCGCTCTAATCTGCGGTCTCGCCTCGGTGAGCGGCGTCTGTCTCGCAGGCGCGATGGATTTCACGCGCAGGACGTAGTAGCCGAACTGGCCTCTGACCGGCCCGACGATCACACCCTTCTTCGCGCTGAAGGCGGCTTCGTCGAACGCTCTGTCCTGCTGGCCCTGGCTGACACCGCGCAGGACGCCGCCGGTCGCCTTCGAGGCGGCGTCGGTGGAGTACTGTCTCGCGGCTGCGGCCCAGCTCGTCCCGCCTGAGACGGCGCTCTTGGCGGCGTTCGCCTGCGCCTGGTTTCTCGTCAGGATGAGCTCGACGTCGCGCCGCTCCGGCACCGCGAACTGCGCTCTGTTTCTGTTGTAGTAGCTCTGGATCTGCGCATCCGTGACAGGCGCCGAGCTGTTCTGGATCTTTCTCGTGAGCGCCGTGGCAAGTGCCTGTATGCGCACGCGCTCGAGCACGTCGGCTTCGGTCATGCCCGACTGCTTGAGGAATCTCTGGTAGGCCTTGTCGGTCGGGAAGGACTGTCTCTTCGTCGCCGCGAGCTGTCTCTGCACGTCGGCGTCGGAGACCGTCACGCCCTGCTCCTTCGCTTCCTTCTCGATCCACGCGTTCTGGATCAGCGTGCCCATCGTCTGCTGAACGATCTGCTCGTTCTGCTGTCTGCACTGGGCGCGCAGCGTCACATCCGTCGGTGCCGGCTGTCCTCTGGCCGGTCTCGACTGTCTGCGCAGCGTCGCGATGCACTTCGTGTACGTCGGCGGATCGGGAACCGCGACCGCCGCGCCCTGGGCGGAGCCCTTGAGGGTGATCTCGGCCCACTTCTCGTAATCCGCCTTCGTGATCGGCGTGCCGTCGACGTTCGCGACCGCGTTGCTGGGAACGCTGTTGGCGTCGCTGCTACCGCACGCGGCGAGCACGGCTGCGACCACAAAAAAGGCGCTGAGCGCCAGAAGGATGCGAAGTGTTTTCCTCACGAGCAGGGGCACTCTAGCGAACCCGCGAAGCCGTGTGCGTCAGTTGCGCCAATCGTTATCCGATTTTTAGCGAACTGCGGTGGAGACATAACCAAAAACCTGCCGAATAGCAGGGCTTATGCGGCCTCGCGCGTCACCGCGAGCAGCACGTCGGCGGCCCGCACGACGGCCGGGAAGCGCGCGGCCGGGTCCTCCGGCACCCGCATCGACAGCTGCGACTTGCCGGACTCGTAGAGCGCCTCCGGGATCTCCTCGCGGATGCGCTTCGCGCGGCGCGAGTCGAGCTCGATCGGCGTCACCGCGAGGCGCCCGCTGCGGAAGCTGACGGCGCGCGCGCCCGCCTCGCCGAGCTTGATGCGCGCCTGCTGCAGCAGCAGCAGGTTCTCGAGCGGCGCCGGCACCGGTCCGAAGCGGTCCTCGAGCTCGTGGCGCAGCTCGTGCAGGTCGGCGACCTCGCGTGCCCCCGCGATGCGGCGATGGACGTCGATCTTCGCCTGCTCGTAGGGGACGTAGTCGGCGGGCACGTAGGCGTCGACGTTGACGTCGAGCCGCACCGGCTCGCGCTCGTCCTCGACGCGACCCTCCTCGCCGCCAAGCTCCGCGACCGCGTCGTCGAGCATCTGCATGTACAGCTCGAAGCCGAGCGCGGCGACGTGGCCCGACTGCTCGTCTCCGAGCAGGTTGCCGGCGCCGCGCAGCTCGAGGTCGCGCATCGCGACCTTGAAGCCGGCCCCGAGCTCGGTGTAGTCCGACAGCGCGGAGAGGCGCTGCGCGGCGTCGGGCGTGAGCGCCGCCGCGGACGGATACAGCAGGTACGCGTACGCGCGCTCGCGACTCCGTCCCACGCGACCGCGGATCTGGTAGAGCTGCGCGAGGCCGAAGTGGTCGGCGCGCTCGATGATCAGCGTGTTCGCCTGGGGGATGTCGATGCCGGACTCGATGATGCTCGTGGCGACGAGCACGTCGGCGTCACCGCGCAGGAAGGTGAGCATCCGCTGCTCCAGCTCGTGCTCGTCGAGCTGGCCGTGCGCGACGACGAAGCGCGCGTCGGGCACAAGCCCGCGCAGCCGCTCGGCCGTCTCGTCGATCGTCTCGACGCGGTTGTGCAGGAAGAAGGCCTGGCCTCTGCGAGCGCGCTCGCGCTCGATCGCCGCCTTCACGAGCTGCTCGTCGTACTCGCCGACGTACGTCTTGACGGGGCGGCGGCCCTCCGGCGGCGTCTCGATCACCGACAGGTCGCGGATCCCCGCGATCGACATCTGCAGCGTGCGCGGGATCGGCGTCGCGCTCATCGCCAGCACGTCGACTCTCAGCTTGACCTGGCGCAGCAGCTCCTTTTGCTTGACGCCGAAGCGCTGCTCCTCGTCGACGATCAGCAGCCCGAGGTCTCTCGCGCGCACGTCGCGCGAGAGCAGGCGGTGGGTGCCGATCAGGATGTCGACCTTCCCCTCGCCGAACGCTCTGATCGCCGCTCTCTGGTCGGCCGCCGGGCGGAAGCGCGAGACGTGCTCGATCGTGAACGGATAGTCCTTCAACCGCTCTGAGAAGGTGCCGAAGTGCTGCTGGGCGAGAATCGTGGTCGGTACAAGCACCATGACCTGCTTGCCGTCGTTGGCGGCCTTGAAGGCGGCGCGCAGCGCGACCTCCGTCTTGCCGTAGCCGACGTCGCCGCAGACAAGGCGGTCCATCGGACGAGCCGTCTCCATGTCGACCTTCACTTGCTCGATCGCCTCGCGCTGGTCGGGCGTCTCGCGATAGGGCCAGGCGTCCTCGAACTCACGCTGCCAATCGCTGTCGGGCGGGAACGCGTGGCCCTCGCGGCGGCGACGCTCGGCGTAGAGGTTGATCAGCTCGCCGGCGAGCTCCTGCGCGGCTCTGCGGGCGCGCGATTTGATCGTCTCCCAGCGCGTGCCGCCGAGCTTCGAGAGCGGCGGATGCTCGCCGCCGGCCCCGACGTAGCGGCTGATCTTCGCGAACTGGTCGACCGGCAGGAAGACCTTGTCGGTGCCGGCGTACTCGAGGTTCAGGTAGTCGCGCGTGACGCCGGCGACGGTCTTCGTGTCGAAGCCGGCGAAGCGCGCGAGGCCGTGGTCCTCGTGGACGACGATGTCGCCGGTGCGCAGATCGGTGAAGGAGCGCAGCGCGCCGCGCCGGCGGCCGCCGGCCGCCGCTCCGCCCGTGCGCGCGGCGCGCCGGCGGAACAGCCGGTGCTCCGGGATCACGGCGAGTCTGAACCCGGGGGCGATGAAGCCGTCGCGCAAGCGCGCCTCGGCGAACGCGAGGTCGGCGCCCTGGGGTGCGCTCCCGTCGACCCAGCGGACCTTCAGGCGGCCGAGGTTGTAGGCGGCGCGGTCGCCCTCGCCTCTGGCACCGAACGCGATCACGGTGCGATAGCCGGAGCGCACGAGCTTCTCCAGCTCCGGCTCGGCGTCCTTGACGCTGCGCGCGGCGACGTCGGCTGCCTGGCCGCGGAACTGGTGTGGCTGATCCTGATCGATCGCGGAGAGGCGGATCTTCGCGCGCGCTGCGAGCGCGGTCTCGATCGCGCCGGGCGCGATGTAGAGGTGGTGCGCGTCGTCGTCGTGGAAGGCGGCCGTGACGTCTTGCCAGTGGTCGACGAGCGCGGGCGCGATCTCCTCCTCGGCGGCGACCAGCACAGCGGCGTCGGGGACGAGGTCGAGCATCGCGTGGAAGTCGCCTACGGGCAGCAACTCGGCGACGTCACGCCGCTCGGCGGCGTCGTCCGCGATCGCCGCCGCCTCGGCCAGCTCGCGATGCTCGGCCGCCAGCTCGGCGGCCGGCGCGATCTCGACCTGCTCGACGTCGCCGAGCGAGCGCTGGGTGAAGGTGGAAAACCAGCGGAGCGACTCGATCTCGATATCGAACAGGTCGACGCGGATCGCATGGTCCTCGGTCGCTGGGAAGACGTCGAGCAGCCCCCCACGGATCGCGAACTGGCCGCGGTCCTCGACCTGTTCGACGCGCTCGTAGCCGGCCGCTACGAGGTCGTTCGCGCACTCGTCCAAGTCGAGCAGGTCGCCCTTCTTGAGGACAAAGCCGTGTGGGCGCAGTCTCGGGTCTGGCACCTTCTCCGACAGCGCGACGGCGGAGACGACCACGACGGGGGCGCCGTGGTCTTTGGCTGCTCCCTCGTCGAGCAGCGCATCGAGCCCCGCGACGCGCAGGCCGACGAGGTGCGGCGGCGGCGCGAGGTGCGACTCGTATGTGACGCCGCGGCTGGGGTAGAAGCGGACCGGTCGCGGGGCGAGCCAGGTCCTGAGGTCCGCGGCGAGATCGCGAGCATGGCGATCGTCGCCGGCGACGACGAGCAGCGGCTTGCCGGGGTCCTCCTGCGCGAGCGCGGCGACGACGTAGGGCTTCAGCGATTGGGAGACGAACGCGTGGCCGCCTTGGCTTGCGAGGGCGGTCGTGGCCGGGTCGTCGGCGGCGTATGCGAGGAGAGCGCTGAGCATCTGAGGGCACGCAGAACGGCCGCGCAGGGCTGCGCGGCCGGTGCTGGTTTCAGTGTAGGGCGGGGGCGTGGCGGGCGCAGGGACGGCGCCGCAACCGCTCCCCTCCCCTCGATGCCCGCCGCGGACGCCCGAGCGGAGCGCTACGCGGCGAGCGAACGGGAGCCGAGCACGATCGCCTCTGCCGCGTCGGCGGCGTCGTCGACCAGGGCGCGTACGTCCTCGACGGGCTCCCGAAAGCGACCGAGCACGTAGGCGGCAACCCGGTCAGGATCCGTCGTCGGCGGCCGATCGACCCCGATCCGCACGCGCGCGAAGTCCGCCGAGCCGAGCTCGCGCTTCAGGGACTTCAGGCCGTTGTGGCCGGCGAGCCCGCCTCCGATACGCGCGCGGATGTCGCCGAACGGCAGGTCGATCTCGTCGTGCAGCACGAGCACCCGCTCCAAGGGCACTCTCAGCGCGCCCCGCGCGGGACCGACGGAGCGGCCGGCCTCGTTCATGTACGTCTGCGGCAGCAGGACGGCGACGCGGGGCGGGTCGACGCCGACGCCAGGTGAGCCGGCGCGGCCTTCCGTCAAAAGCCCCGCGTACTTCTGCTTTGCGCGCGGCAGGCCCCAGCGCTCCGCCAGCAGGTTCGCGACCTCGAAGCCGATGTTGTGGCGCGTGCCGGCGTATTCGGAACCCGGGTTGCCGAGCCCGACGATCAACCAGTCGGCGCGCCCCGCTCCAGGCAGGCGCACAGCCGCGATGCGGCTACTCGCCGCCGTCCGAGGAGTCGCCCTCGGCAGCTTCGCCCTCGGCGCCGGCCTCGCCGACGACCTCGGTCTCGGTCTCGATCCCCTCGTCCTCCTCGGTCGAGAGGCGCGGCGGGGTGAGGGTCGCGATGACCGTCTCGGCGTCGTCGAGCAGCTCCACGCCCTCAGGGGCGGTGACCGCGTCGAGCGTGATCGTGTCGCCGATTTCGGCATTCGAGACGTCCAGCTCAATCGTGTCGGGGATCGCCGTCGGCAGCGCCTCGATGTTGAGCTCGCGCGTGACCTGCTCGAGCACGCCGCCGGACTTCACGCCGGGCGCGTCCTCGGTGCCGGTCAGCTCGAGCACAACGACGGCGCCGATTCTCTGTCTGAGGTCGACGCGCAGCAGGTCGATGTGCATCGTGTCGCCCGTGACCGGGTGACGCTGCTGATCCTTCAGCACGACCGGCGTCTCGCCTCCGCCCTCGACGGTGAGCGTGATGACGGCGCCGCCGTGGGCGAGCGCCTGGCGCAGCGTGCGCGCCTCGACCTGGAAGGCGACCGGCTCCCCTTCGCCGCCGTAGACGACGCCGGGCACGAAGCCGGTGCGGCGCAGGCGGCGGGTCGAGCGGGAGCCCTCGACGGAGCGAGGAGCGACGGTGAGTGTGGTGGTGTCGTCGGCCATGAGCGGCGAGGGAGCTTAGCGTAGGCACGCGTCTCGCTGCAGCCACAGCGTGCGTCGCCCGACGCAATCGACGCTTATTCGTGCGCAGCCGGCGCTCCCGGCGCTACGCTGATCCCATGGGAGACGAGACGCTTCTCGTCGCACTTCTGGGCGGTCTGCATCTGCTCGGCTTCGGCTTCGCCGCCGTGCTGCTGCTGCCCTTGCTGCGGGACGAACGGATCCCCCCGCTCGCCCATCGGGGCGAGGAGGAAGACGACGGTGGCGGCGGCAACGACCGCGTCGACTGGAACCCGCCGCGCGGTCCGCGGGGTGGGTGGGATCCCTCTCTCCCGCTGCCAGATGCCGTCCCCGCGCGCGTGCGCCTGCGCGAGCCTGCACGGCTCGCGGACCTGATTCCCGCACGGGGGCGCCGCGAGCATGCGCCGACGCCGACCCGCACGCCGGTCCGCGGCCGGTAGCGCTACGAGCCGCCGCGCGACGGCACGTACTGCCGCACCGTCGCCTGCCCGTCGGTGAGCGCGCCGAAGGCCGGCTTCTTCGTCCAGTCGAGCCGCACGAGACCCTTCTGGTGCAATGGGGGCGTGCCCCACGGGTTTCCGCCGCCCCAGAACGGCCGCACGCGGAACTCCTGCAGCGCCCAGTAGACGCTGCCCGTGAGCCACGGTTTCGACGCGAACACGCCGAGGTGGAAGCGCACGAAGTCGTCCTGGAACGCGTAGGTGCCCTTCTCCTCCAGCGGCCCGTCGCGGTTCGCCTCCGCGCCGTACTCGGTCACGGCCATCGCCTTCTTCGGATAGCAGCGGCGCAGATCGTCGAGGAAGCTCGACAGCTGGTCGCGGTCGGCGATGTTGCCGCCAAAGCCCGTGTACCAGCCGAAGTAGTCGTTCATCCCCAGCAGCTCGATCGGGCCGTAGGCCGCCTGACACGGAGTCTCCGGATGGCCCGCGAACGCGAGTGCGACCGGGCGCGTCGGATCGAGCTGCTTTGCGAGCGCAGCGGCTGCGGCGATGTAGGACGCCTGGTTGCGCCCGGCGACGCTCGCCATCTCGTTGCCGACCGACCAGGCCGCGACCGACGGGTGGTTGCGGTTCGCGACGATGTTCGCTCTGAGTTGATCGAATGCGACCCTGCGGAACTGCGCGCGGCCGAGGTTGGCCTCCGGCAGCTGGTAAGTCGCCGGGATCTCCGACCACAACAAGATCCCGTTCTGGTCGGCGAGGTCCTGGAAGTCGGGATCGAGCGGGTAGTGCGCGCGCAGCAGCGTCGAGTGCGACTCCTTCAGCAGCGCGACGATCCGCTGGCGCGTCGCGTGGTCCATCACAGGACCGTTCGTCAACGTGTCCTCGTGCAGCGCGACGCCGCGGAAGTGGACGACGGTGTTGCCGTTGAGCACGAGCTGGCCGTTCCTCACCGCCAGTGTGCGAATGCCGGTGCGCAGCGAGTAACCGGCCGCCGGCGTCGCTCTCCCTCTCCCCTGTGCCGCTGCCGCGGCGAGTCGCACGCCGTACAGGCTCGGCTTCGCCGGCGACCACAGCTGCGGACGTCTCACGACCAGCTGACGGGTGAAGGTGGCACTGGCGCGGGCGGAGATCGCCAGCGCGCCGAAGTCGATCGACGCTCTGCCGAAACGGCCGCGCAGCTGCACGAGCTGGGTCGCGTGCGAGAGGTTGCGCACGCTCGCGCTCGCGGTGATCGTCGCGGCGCAACGCGGGCAGGGCAGCTGCGCCTGCACTTGCACGTTCTCGATGTCGACGCGGTCGACGGCGCGCAGCGAGACCTCGCGCAGCAGTCCGCCGTAGTTCCACCAGCCGCCGGGCGGCCACGGCGTCTCCCCGGGCGCGCCGACCGGGTCGGTCGACGGCCGCCGGTTGTCGACGCGCACGACCAGGCGGTTGACGCCCCTGCGTGCCACGTTCGGCAGGTCGAGCTCGAACGGCACGTACCCGCTCACGTGGTCGCCGAGCTTGCGGCCGTTGAGCCACACGCTCGCGCGGTAGTTGGCCGACTCGAAGCGGGCGATCCAGGCGAGCGCTCTCTCACGCGACGGCAGCCGGAAGTCCTTGCGATACCAGGCGACGGAGCCGAGGAAGCTCGCCGGGCTGTCGTCACCGGCGTTCCAGGCATTGGGGACGGTCGTCGTGGTCCAGCCATCGGTGCTCGACTGCGCGTAGAGCCGCTGCGCGAGGCCCACGTCGGTCGGGTCCAGCCGCTTCAGCCAGGAGCCGTCGAGCAGATAGCGCCCGTCCTGGCCCTCGATCGCGTGCGGTCTCGCGCTCGGCGTGTCGACCGTGTAGGGCGCGGCGGTCCCGCCGGCGGCGGGCTTCGCCGCAGGGGCGAGCGCGGGGACCGCGAGCGCGAGCACGCAGGCGAGTGCGGCCGGGGGGAGGAACGGCAAGCGGCGACGACGCATCCGCCCGGCAGGGTACGGCAGCGGCGGGATGGCCGTGCGGTCAGGAGGCTGACGGGCAGGCAGCCTGGTGGCCGATCGGGCGGCTCAGCGCCCGCAGATCGACCGTCAACCCGCTGAGCACGTCGCCCCCGCGATGGACATCGACGCACTGCACGATCGTCGTGCGCGACGGGGTCTTCCAGACGACGCGCGCAACCCCGTCGTGGCCGCCGAGCGAGAAGCTGGTCGAGGCGTCGAGGCGCACGAGCACGACCTTGCCGGGCGCTTGCAGGCGGGACGCGGTCGCACGCGCGTCGGCGACGCACGACGGCCGTTGCACACAGCCGTCGATCTGGCGCACCATCTCACCGGCGTCACCGCGTGCCTGAGCCCGCAGCAGCGAGAGAATCGCATCCTGCTCCGCGCCATTCGCACTCAGCACACGCGCAAGCGCGAGACTGATCGCCAGAAAGGCCAGCAGGCCCAGCACAAGCAGGGGAATCCGCACCGGGCGCCGCATTGCGCCGGCATCATCGCCGATCGGGCCGAGGCGCGAGCTTGCGCCGAGCGGTCTCTGTTTCAGGGCCGATCGGCGCAAGGCTCGCGGCCTCGGCACCGCCAGCAACGCTCACAGCAGCGGCGGCCCAGATGCCGGAGGCGGCGGATCCTCGCCACTCAGCTCCAGGAAGCGTTCGACCGACAACTCCTGGCGCTCGAGTCGCTGCGCCAACTCGCGCGCATGCTCGGCAGCCAGCTCTGCGAACTCGGCCAAGCAACGCTCGGGATCATCAGGCAGCGGATAGATGCGCGCGAGGTCCTGCTGGGCGCACGCGATCCCCAACGGGGGCCTGCCCTCCGCCAGCGTGCGCGCACCGCACACTGGGGCCACCACCAGCTGGCGCTCCGGCGCGACGAGCGCGACGGGCAGCAGGCGGTGCGCCGGCAGCGTCGTGCGCAGCTCGAGCGAGCGCTCGACCGTCACGTCGCCGTCGGCCAGCTGTTCGAGCGGCTCGCGCCAGACGTCGAGCACGGTGTCGGCGCCCACGAGCGCGTCGCGCAGGGCGGTTGCCTGCTCGAGGTAGAGACGCGCGGCCTCCTCGCGGTCCTCCGCCTCGCCGAGGTCGAGGTCGCAGGGAACGCGCAGCAGCTCGCGCGCGGCGATCGTCTCGCCGGCGCCGCGATGCCCACGGGCGACGTAGGTCTGGATCGTGCCGAGGTCGCGGCGGCCGTGGAACACGACCGTAACGGCCTCACTGACCGGCAGGCCGCTGACGGCGAGCGAGACGGCGGCCGCGTCGGATGCGTCGAGCAGGGCTCGGCGCAGCAGCTCCTCGGCTGCGCCGTCGTCGGGGGAATGGGCTGCGTCGGTCATCCCGCCACCTGTTCGATCGAACCTGTCCTTGGAGACAGTGTGCCCGACCCGGTGGTCGCAATGCGAGCGGAACCGCTCCTGCGGGTAGGCTTGCCGCGATGAAGCTCGTCTACAAGCCGTTCGGAATCGTCGCCGGCATCCTCGGCGGCCTGCTCGCACGGCGGCTCTTCACCGTCGTGTGGGGCGCAATCGACGACCAGGAGCCGCCGGAGGCGAAGACCGAGCGCGCCAGCTGGCCGAAAGTCCTCGCAGCCGCCGCGATCCAGGGCGCAACGTTCTCCGCGACGCGTGCCGCCGTCGACCGCGCGGGCGCGAGAACGTTCGAGCACCTGTTCGGCGTCTGGCCAGGCGAGCGGGACCCCGACAAGTCGTAGCGCCTTACGCGGGGCCACCCCCGCCGCGCAGCACGAAGCCGCGCTCCGCCAGCTCCGCGAGACGATCCTCGAAGGCCGGGAAGTCCCGCTGCAAGAGCGCATCGAGCGGCCGCCCGCCGGACGGTCCGGTCGCCCGGACCCAGCGGCGCAGCACCGGCGCGCCGGCACGCTCCTCGGCCTCGGCGAGCAGGTCGAGCAGGATGCCAAGCTCGGGCCGGTGGTCGAGCTGGCCGGACAGCAGCTCGAGCGGATCGGCGGCGAGCACCATGCACAGCTCCTCCTCGGTGAGGCCGAGCAGGTCCATCAGGCGGGCGGCGCGATCGGCGGAGGACGTCATCCGCAGGCGGGTGCCGGGCGCGGCGTCAGCTCAGAAGAGCTGGTTCTCGCCGCGGAAGACCTCGGACACCGAGCCGTCGGTGAAGATCTGGCGGATCGAGCTGGTCAGCAGCTCCGCGCACGGCAGCACGGTGATGTTGTCGGGCGCGCCGTCGCGCAGCGGAATCGTGTCGGTGACGACGATCTCGTCGAAGGCGGCGGCGGCGAGGTTCTCCCACGCGTTGCCAGAGAAGACGGCGTGCGTGGCGGCGGCCAGCACGCGCGTGGCGCCCGCGTCGCGGACCGTCTGCGCGGCCGCCTTGAGGGTGCCGGCCGTGTCGATGATGTCGTCTACGAGCACGGCCGTCTTGCCCTTGACGTCGCCGATCACGTAGCCGATCTCGGCGACCTGCTGGGCCGGGCGCTCCTTGTTGAGGATCGCCAGCTCGGCGCCGATCGTGGCGGCGAACTTCTTGTTCAGCTTCACGCGGCCGGCGTCCGGCGAGACGACGACGAGGTCCTCGAGGCCCTGGTCGGCGAAGTACTTGGTGAGCATCCACATCGCGGTCATGTGGTCGCACGGCTTCTGGAAGAAGCCCTGGATCTGGCCGGAGTGGAGGTCCATCGTGAGGATCCGGTCGATCCCCGCTGTCTCCAGCATGCGCGCGACGAGGCGGGCGGAGATCGGCTCGCGCGGGGCGGACTTCTTGTCCTGACGCGAGTAGCCGTACCAGGGGCAGACGGCGATCACGCGGTGTGCGGAGCCGCCGACGGCCGCGTCGACCATCTCCAGCAGCTCCATCAGCGCGTCGTTGGCGGTGAGGCCGGTGCGCGGGTTGCCGCAGATCGGCTGGACGATGAAGACGTCGGCGCCGCGGATCGACTCCTCGAAGCGGCAGTAGACCTCGCCGTTGGAGAAGGTCTTGAGCGTCACCCCGCCGAGGCCGATGTCGAGCTTTCCGGCGATGTCCGCAGCCAGCTGCTCGTGCGCGCGGCCGCTGAACAGCATCAGCCGCTTGTCGTAGCCGATGTCGAGCTGGGTGCTCGGCTGCTCCTGCGGCTCGGCGGCACTCATCTCGGGAGCGAGTGTACGCCCGGTGGGGGACGAGACGGGGCTCATGACTCGCTGCGCTCCTTCGTCCGCTCGTCGTAGCCCTCGACGTTCGCTTGGCGTGCGCGCGCGACCCCCAGGGCGCCGGGCGGCACCTCGTCCGTGATGACCGAGCCGGCGGCGATCCAGGCGTGGTCACCGACCGTCACGGGCGCGACGAGCGACGTGTGAATGCCACCGTGGACCTGCTCGCCGATCGTCGTGCGGTGCTTTCTGCGGCCGTCGTAGTTGGCGGTGATCGTGCTCGCGCCGAGGTTCGTGCCGGCGCCGACGTCCGCGTCGCCGACGTACGAGAGGTGCGGGACCTTCGCGCCCTCGCCGATGTCGGAGTTCTTCACCTCGACGAACGTGCCGACCTTGCTGCGCTCGCGCAGGAGCGCGTTCGGGCGCAGGTAGGCGAACGGGCCGACGCTGGCGCCGTCGCGCACCTCGCACTGGATCGCGTAGGAGTGCGGGATGTGGACGTCGGCGCCGAGCGTGACGTCCGTGAGGGTGGTGAGCGGACCGACAATGCAGCCGGAGCCGATCGTGGTGGCGCCGAGCAGGCTGGTGAAGGGCGCGATCGTCGTGTCGTTGGCGATCTCCACGTCGGCGTCGATGACGGTCGAGCCGGGGTCGACGATCGTGACGCCCTGGGCCATGTGGCGGGCGTGGATGCGCTGCTGGGCGATCGCGCGGACGGCGGCGAGGTCGCCGCGGTCGTTGATGCCGAGCGCGAGCGCCGGGTCGTCGACCGTGTGCGCGGCGACGACCTTGTCCTGCGCGCGCAGGATCGGCAGCACGTCCGGGAGGTAGAGCTCGCCCTGGGCGTTGTCGGCTCTGACCTGCTGGAGCGCATCGAGCAGGTCCCCGCCGGCGAACGCGTAGACGCCGCCGTTGACCTCGCGGATATCGAGCTCGGCGGGCGTGGCGTCGCCAGCCTTCTTCGTCTCCACGACGCGCTCGACCGCGCCGTCCGGTCCGCGCACGACGCGGCCGTAGCCGGTCGGGTCGTCGAGGATCATCGTGAGCATCGTCGCGCTCGCGTGGTGCTGCGCGTGCGTCTGCGCCAGCTCGCGCAGGGCGTCGCCGGTCATCAGGGGCACGTCGCCGCAGACGACGATCACGGGTGCGTCGCGGTCGATGTGCTCGGCAGCGCTGGCGACGGCATCGGCGGTGCCCCGCGGCTCCTGCTGCACGGCGAGGACGACAGTCGGGTCATCCGCCGGAACCGCCGGCTCCAGCGCCCGATCCGGACCGCCGACGACGACGACCTTCTGCGCCCCGGCGGCGCGCGCAGCGACGATCGGCCAAGCGATCACGGGACGCCCGCAGAGCGGGTGGAGGACCTTGGGCGTCGCGGAGCGCATACGCGTTCCCTGCCCAGCGGCGAGGATGACGACGACCGGCGCGGTCACCGGCGCATCGTAGCCGTGCATGGCCCCCGCCGCCGCCCGCCCGGACGCAGCCGCCAAAGCACCTCGCCCTACCCCCTAGAATCGACCGGACCCTTTGGGGGGTCGTCTAATGGCAAGACTCCGGCCTTTGGAGCCGGCTATCCGGGTTCGAGTCCCGGCCCCCCAGTCGTTCTGGCTAGCACGTGAGCAGCCTTCGTCAGCGTCGGCGCGGCCCGTCCATGCTCGAGCTGTTGCGAATAGCCTGATAGATAAATCGCCAGCGATCCGGTGTCTGCGGTGCGTCGCCGCGGAACTGGATGCTGGCCAGCATCTCGACATCGCTGGGAGACAGTCCGTCTAGCTCGGCGAATCTTCGCAAGCTGGCCGATGGTCTTCTCGTGGGCTCAAGGATCAGCGGCCGGCCGAGCAACTCGGACATGGAGACACCGAGCGCCTTGCCGAGGGCATACAGCACGCGTGCGGAGGGCCGCTGATGGTTGCCGGCGCCGTTCTCCAGCTCGGAGAGGTAGCTACGGGAGACGTCCGCCTCTTTCGCGAGCTGCGCTGCGGTGATGCCCTTCTCAGCGCGGAACTCGCGGATACGTCTTCCAATCGCCTTGGCGTCGTCGCGTGCCATCGTCAGTGAAAGCGCAGCGGGCGGACCATCGCGAGGACGCTGTCGCCATAACGCCGGGCACTCACCAAGACAGGGCCCTGCGGGTGACTGAGCAACTCGTCAACGTTCGCGATCTCGTCCACGACTTCATGCTCCCACGCACGCGCGATCGGCGACTCGCGACTCACCGATTTGTGCGGAAGCGGATATGGCCACGTGCCTTGCCGCACACTCCAGGCGAGACGCAGCTTCGGCAGGCACGCCACGTCCTTGCCACGCTCACTCGGCTTGTTGCCGTACCGCAAGACGAGCAGCATCACCGGCTCGGTGCTCAGCGTGACAAGGCGCACGGCGGTTGCTTGGTGGCTCGCGATGTAGCGCTCCGCAAGCTGCTCGACCCCGGCCAGGCCAGCGTCCGACCGTGCTGCGTCCAACACGAACTCATTGCGCGGCAGCAGCAGCTCGGCGGCCGCGAGATCACACAGGTGCTCCTCAAGGGTCTTCGGCCCCTTGCAGCGGTGCTGGCGGGCGCGGCGGAACCCTGGCAAGAAAGTGTGTCCGCCCTCGTGGAGGACGGTGAAGCGGCGTCGCTCGAGCCCATCGTCCTCGCGGATGCGCGCGACGAGCCTTCCGTCACGCTGAAACAGCATCCCTGACCACAGCTGCCGCCCATACTCAACGTCGACGATGCCGCAGAGCGATACGAGCAGTTCCACGTCGACCGGCGGCGTGGCGCCGGCCTCGCGGAGAATCTCCTCGCAGATGGCGACCACAACGCCGTCATCACCCAACGAGGGGTCGTCGGCCCGGAACTGCTCGAAGAGGGAGAGCTGAGCGGTCGGCATGTTCGTGGAAGCGAAGACTTCGTCGTGATTGTGACACACGCGACGGCGCGTCTGATATGTTCGTTATCACGAACTAGACGACTGCTTTTGCGAAGCACTAGTCCCATTCCCCCGAGCCTGGAGCCTCCCGATGAACCACCGTCCGTCCGGCATCCTCAATCGCCCGCCCGCTCACCTGCTCGCCGCCTCTCTCGTGATGACGACCGGCGACCCAGCTTCGACACGCGCCGCACTGGAGCGGCTGCGCGAGCTGGAGCATCGCGAGCTGCGCTCCGACCTCGACGATACGAACGCCGGTCCGACAAGAACCAGCCGTCCGCAGAGACAGGCGAGCTCGGCTTCCAGGACGGCTACGACCGGTCCTTCCTCACCATCACCACGGGCTTCGGGGCACGGGTGTTCGAGCTGCTGGGCGTGCCTGCCGACCAGCGCCCCCAGGACCTCCAGCCGATTCCGTGGGACGCGCTCCATGACACGCCGGACAAGTCCGACAACGGCGACGTTCTGCTGCAGGTCTGCTCGGACAACGCCTACATCAACGAGCACGTGCTGCGGCGCGTCCAGGAGGAGCTTGCTGACACGTTCACGGTGGCGTGGGTCGTGCAGGGACACCAGCGTTACAACAGCCGCCAGGGCCGCGTGAGCCGCACCGAGGGCCGCGCGCTGATCGGCTTCCTCGACGGGACCTCAAACCTCAACCCCGGTCGTTCAGAGGACGACGCCGGCCTGATATTCGTCGACCCTGCGCGCGTCGGGGAATACCCTTTGCTCCCCCAGCCGGGGCAGCCCAACCCCTACGGGGGGCCCCAGCCGCCGCAGTTCCCGGGAGACCTTCGTCCGGCGCCCACTCACGAGCCGGAGTGGGCCTTGAACGGCACATATTGCGTCGTGCGGGCAAGTACAATCGATACCCCCCGCTGGGACAGAGAGACGCTCGATACCCAGGAGCATGTCGTCGGTCGCTTCAAGTTCTCCGGCGCCAGCCTCGACCTTGCTGACGACGACGCGCAGCTGCACGCCGACCCCGCCTTCGCCACCAACCCAGCTGATGAGCGCGTTCCGATCGGCGCCCACGTCCGCAAGGCCAACCCCCGAACTTCAGCTGACCTTGCCCATCGCATCTTCCGTCGCGGCTATCCACTCATCGAGTCGGCCGTTGATGAGCTGCGGCGCGGGCTCGTCTTCATCTGCTTCGCCCGCACGATCAGCACGCAGTTCGAGTTCATCACGCGTGCGTGGACGACCAACCCTGACTTCCCGCGCCCGGGCGCCGGGATCGATCCGCTGCGAGCATATGAACACGTGCTCTGTGGCGGGTACTTCTTCGTCCCGCCGATCAGCAGCACGAGCAAGCCGTGGAGCTGGGTTCTGCCCGAGACGGCCGTATAGGAGCACGTGCTCCTGTCATCTCCGACGGTAGACGTCGGCCCGATGCGCGACCGTGATGACCACAACGGTCCTGGTCTCGTCATCGATGCGGTAGACGATCCGATACGGGCCACGACGAGCGGACCAATGGCCCTCCAGCTCAAATCGCAGCGGCTTGCCGAGGCGACGTGGATTCGATGCGATCGCGCCGAACGTCTCGACGACGGCAGCGGCAATCGAGATCGGCAGGCGGTCGAGCTGGCGACGTGCGGGCGCCGTCAGCTGCACGTCCCATGGCCGCTCGCTCACGCTGAGGCGTCGCGCCGGCGAGCTTCGAGTTGTGCCTGAATCTCGGCGAGCGAGGTGGTCGGCTCGCCTTCCGCAAGCGACCTCTCGCTCTCGCGGATCTGCTCCATCGTGATCGGGTCCGACAAGATCGCGAGCGTCTCCTCGAGGCTTTCGAGGTCCTCGGGGCTGACCAGCACCGCGGCCGGCTTGCCGTTGCGCGTCACGACCACACGGTCGTGCTGATCCTCGACGCGGTCGACGAGCTCGGACAGATGGGCCTTGACGGAGGACAGCGGAAGCGTCTCTGACATGACCAACATTTTAGTCACGATCCCGGCTGGTCGCAAGCCGGAATTTGTGTACCCAGCGTGTACCGCAGATCGTGAACTCCTGTGCCCTCAGGTTCCCTCAAATCGCTGAGAACGCTGATTCCAAGGGACATCAGGGCACGCGAAGACATCCAGGAACTCGCCTTTGGAGCCGGCTATCCGGGGTTCGAGTCCCGGCCCCCCAGTTCTGGAATCGCCTGCTTCAGCGCCGGCAGGACCTCGCTGCCGAGCAGGTCGAGCTGCTCGTGGACGACCTGCTCCGGGACGCCGGCCAGGTCGATCGCGAGCAGTTGGCGGCGATGGTCGCCGAAGAACTCGCGGAACGCGAGGATCCGCTCGACGGCTTGCGCGGGGCTGCCGACGATCAGGCCGGTGTTCGCGATCGCCTCCTCGAAGGACGCGCTCGCGCGCCCGAACGGCGAGGCGGCGAAGTAGGGCGCGTACTCGCGACGCGCGTCCTGGGCGTTGGGGCGGACGAACGCGGCGCCGGCGGCGCCGACGATCGCCTGCTCGGGCGTGCCGTGCCCGTGCGCCGCATACCGCTCGCGATAGAACTCGACGTAGCGCTGGAAGTAGTCCGTCGTCATGAAGAGGTTGTTGACGAGGAAGCCGTCGCCGTGCAGCGCGGCCTGCTCGGCGATCTCGGGGCTGCGGACGGAGCCGTGCCAGACGAACGGCGGGACGCCGTCGAGCGGTCGCGGCGTCGCGGTGAAGCCGCGCAGCGGCGTGCGGAAGCGCCCCTCCCAGTCGACGACTTCCTCCGTCCACAGGCGGCGCAGCAGGTCGTAGTTCTCGACCGCCAAGGCGATGCCGTTGCGGACGTCCTGCCCGAACCACGGATAGACCTCCGTAGTGTTGCCGCGGCCGAGCATCAGGTCAACCCGCCCGTCGGACAGGAGCTGCAGCGTCGCGAACTCCTCCGCGATCCGCACCGGGTCGTTCGTGGTGATCAGCGTCGTCGCGGTCGACAGCACGATGCGCTCCGTGCGCGCGGCGATGTAGGCGAGGATCGCCACGTCCGAGCTGGAGACGAACGGCGGGTTGTGGTGCTCGCCGATCGCGAACACGTCGAAGCCCGCCTCCTCGGCGTGCACGGCGATCCGCGCGATCGCCTTCAGCCGCTCGTGCTCGGTGGGCATGCGCCCGCTGACCGGATCGGCGGTGACGTCGCCGATCGCGAAGATCCCTATCTCCATCGTGTCGTGCTCCTGTCGTGTGGCTCGCGGGGTCACGGCACGACGACGACGCGTCCCGCGCCGCCGCCGTCCCGCTCGACCGCCTCGTGGGCGTCGGCGATCTCCGCGAGCGCGTGGCGCGCCGCGATCGGATAGCGCAGGTCGCCGGCCTCCAGCGCCTCGGTGAGCGCCCGGGCCGCGGCGCGGTTGGCGTCCGCGGGGAAGTCGTCGTTGCTAAGGCAGCGGATCGTGACGTTCTTGAAGCCGAGCTCCCAGAACGGGAGCGACGGCCGGCGCCCGCCGTCGGTCGCGTACGTCGCGATCGTGCCGCCGAGCGCAAGGATCCGCAGGTCGGTGTCGACGTTCGCCTCGAACGCGACCTCGGCGACGCGGTCGACGCCGTCCCGCCCCGCGATCGCCTCGATCCGGGCCGCGACGTCGCCGGCGCTCGCGTCGATCGCGTGGTGCGCGCCGGCGTCCAGCGCGAGGTCGACGTGCTCGGGCCGGCGCACGCTGGCGATCACCCGCGCGCCGCCGCGCCGCGCGACTGCGACCGCGGCCCGCCCGACGGCGCCGACGGCGCCGGTCACGACGACCGTCCGGCCGTCCACCGGCCCGTCGGCGAAGATAGCCCGGTGTCCGGTGATCCCGGGGATCCCGAGGCACGCGCCCTGCTCGAACGGCACCTCCTCCGACAGCGGAACGGCGTGCTCGGCCGGCACGACGACGAGCTCTGCCGCCGTGCCGAAGGGCCGATAGGACTGCGCGAGGAAGACCCACGCGTGCTCGCCGACGCGCGTCTGCGAGACGCCCGCGCCGACCGCCTCGACCACGCCCGCGCCGTCGCCGTGCGGGATCACGCGCGGGAACGGCATCTCGGAGCTCCAGGCGCCGCCGCGCTTGCCAACGTCGCCGCGGTTGACGCCGGAGGCGGCCACCCGCACGCGCAGCTCCCCCGGCCCGGGCACCGGCAGCGGCAGCTCGCCGACGCGCAGAACCTCGCGCGCCGGGCCGCGCGCGTCATACCAGGCTGCGCGCACGTCTCAGGCCGCCTGTACCGCGGAGTCGTCGCGCGCCCGCTCGACGTCCCGGCGGTGGCGCTGTCCCCAGTCCGACAGCGCCTCCAGCGGCTCGGTCAGCGACCAGCCGAGCGGCGTCAGCTCGTACTCCACGCGCACCGGCACCTCGGCGAAGACGATTCGCTCCACGAGACCGTCGTGCTCGAGCCCGCGCAGCGCCTGTGTGAGGACCTTCTTGGAGACCGTGCCCAGCTCCGCGTACAGCTGGCCGTAACGGCGCGTGCCGCGCGCGAGCAGGTAGACGATCTCGACGCGCCACTTGGGCGCGAGCAGGTCGATCGCCACTCGCGTCGTCGAGACCATCTCGCAGTCCTGCGCGGGCGGCGGGGACGGACGGGTGCGGTGAGCGGGGACGGCGGCCATCTAACCGCGCTCCGTCGTCGCGCCGGCCGGCTCGCCGAGCGCCGCGTAGACCGCGCGCTCGAGCTCGATGGCCGTCCCGAGGATCGCCGGGTCGAAGAACGGCCGCACCTGCGTCATCACAGTCCCGGCGATCCCGCTCGCGCGGTCGATCCAGAAGTACGTGTTGAAGACGCCGGACCAGAAGCCGGTCCCGGCGCAGCGCAGCTCCGGCAGGTCCTCGAGCAGCAGCTGGAAGCCGAGCCCCCAGCCCTGTGCGAGCGGCAGCGACGGCACCTCGTGCATCAGCTCGGGCGCGAACGTCGGCACCACCTCCGGCAGCACGATCCCGCCGAGCCGGTCGGTGAAGGCGAGCTCGACCGTCTCGGGCGCCAGCACGCGCGCGCCGTCCAGCTCACCGTCGCGCAGCAGCGCGCGCAGGAAGCGGCCGTAGTCGTGCGCGGTCGACCATGCGCCATGACCGCCGGCGTCGATCTCCGGCGCCGCGGGCCAGTCGTAGACGCTCTCGACGAGCCCTCCGCCGGGCGCGCGATCCGCGAGCCGCAGTCGCTGCGCGCGCTGCTCGGCGGACGGCCGGAAGGTCGTCTGCTCCATCCCCAGCGGGGTGAAGACGCGCTCGGCCAGCTGCTCGCCGAGCGTGCGCCCGGCGACTGCCTCGATCACCTGACCGAGCCAGTCGGTGCTGATGCCGTACTCCCAGCGCGTGCCGGGATCGGCGATCAGCGGCGCGTGCAGCGCGGCGCGCTCGCTCGTCACGATGTCCGGCAGGCCGGTCAGCGCGCGATAGCGCAGCAGGTCGGCGTTCGAGAACCAGTAGCCGTGCCCGGACGTGTGCGTCAGGAGCTGCGCGACGGTCGCGGCGCTTGCTGGCGGGCGCAGCCGCGGCACGTCGCCGTCGAAGCCCTCGAGCACCTGCAGGTCGCCGAAGGCCGGCACGATCGAGGCGACCTCGTCGTCGAGCCCGAGGCGCCCCTCCTCGATCAGCTGCAGCGCCGCGACGCTCGCGAGCGCCTTCGTCATCGAGGCGATCCGCAGCGGCGTCGTGGGCGTCGCCGCCTGCTCGGCACCGACCCCCCGCAGCCCCGCCGCGCCCTCGTAGAGGACGTCGTCGCGGCCGGTCACGGCCAGCATGATGCCGGGCGCGACGTCGTGCGCGACGGCGTCCGCGAGCAGCGCGTCGAGCGTGTCATGAAGCGAAGCGGCCGTCATCGCGCGAGCAGCAGGTCGGTGGCGCGCGCGAGCGCGTCCAGGTCGATCCCGGCGCGGCGCACGCGCTCGACGGGCGCCGGATCCCCCATGTCGAACGGCAAGTCGGTGCCGAGCACGAGGCGATCGGGGCCGACGAGCTGCGCGAGGAACGCGAGCGGCCCGTCGGCGTGCAGCAGCCCGTCGATCCAGAAGCGCTCGAGGTACTCGCTCGGCGCTCTCGCGATCGAGCCCTGCAGCTCGCCGCGCACCGCGAACGCGCGGTCGAGCCGTCCCAGCTGGTACGGGAAGAAGCCACCGCCGTGCACGAGCGCGATCTTCAGCCGCGGGAAGCGGTCGAGCGTGCCGGAGACGATCAGCCGCGTCGCCGCGACGCACGTGTCGAGCGGGTTCCCGACGGTGTTCGTCATGTAGAAGTCGCCGAGCCCCGGCTTGTCGCCCGTGTAGTACGGGTGCAGCACGAGCGGGACCCCGAGCCGCTGCGCCTCCTCCAGCACAGGCGCGAGCGCGGGCGCGTCGAGCGGGACTGGACCGGCGCTCGTGCCGATCTGCGCGCCGCGCAGGCCCAGCTCCTCGACCGCGCGGCGCAGCTCGAGCGCGGCCGCGGCCGGGTCCTGCAGCGGCAGCGTTGCGAAGCCGTCGAGCGCCGCCGCGCCGCCCACCAGCTCCGCCACCGCGTCGTTCGCCTCCCGCGCCAGCTCGGCGCCCTCGGCAGCCGGCTTGTCGTAGAGGAACAGCGTCGGCGCGAGCGAGACGACCGAGCGGTCGATCCCCGTCGAGGCCATCCGCGCGAGCAACGCGTCGCGATCGTGGAAATCGGCCGTGACCGGATAGCGGAAGCCCTCCGGGTGCACGAGCCCGCCGTCCTCCCCCTTGACGCCGAACAGCCGCCCGGCCTCGGCGCGCGCCAGCAGCGGCGCGGGGATGACGTGAGTGTGGATGTCTACAACGGGCACGGCGTGGGTCCTCTCAGTCGAGCGCGTGGGAAAGAATCTCGCGGTACGTGGCGGTCGCGCCGTCGAGCGTCGCGACCATGCGCCCGAGGCACATCACGTGAATCGAGTCGGCGAACTCGAGCAGCTCCTCGAACTCCGAGCTGGCGACGACGAGGCACGCCCCGTCGCTGACGAGGTCGCTCAGCAGGCCCCAGATCTCGCGCTTGGCGTGCACGTCGATCCCCTGAGTGGGCTCCTCGACGAGCAGCACCTCGGGCCGGCTCTCGAGCGCGCGGGCGATCACGACCTTCTGCTGATTGCCGCCGCTCAGCGTGCTCGTGGCCGTCTCGGGGGAGCGCGTGCGGATCGACAGGCGCTCGATCTGCCGGCTGGCCAGCGCGCGCTCGCGCCGCGGCCAGCGCAAGCCGGCCGCCCGCGCGCGCGGGTCCATCCGCCCGCTCAGCATCAGGTTCTCGCGTACCGACATCGGGCCGACGATGCCGGCGCCGCGGCGGTCGGCGGGCACGAGCATCAGCCCGTGCTTGAAGGCGTCGCGCACCGAGCCGGGACGCAGCGTGCGGCCGTCGACGGCGGCCGTCCCGCGCTCGACCATCTGCACCCCGGCGATCGCCTGCAGCAGGCGGCCGTGGCCGGAGCCCTGCACGCCCGCGATCCCGGTGATCTCGCCGGGCCGCGCGACGAACGACACGTCGCGCACGGTCGTGCCGGCCGACAGCTGGGAGACCTCGAGCGCAGGCGGTCGCTCGCTGCGACGGCGCGTGCGGTGCACGGCGCGGGGGGCGCCGTCGGCCGCCTCGTCCTTCGCCATCAACGCGATGATCTCGTCACGCGTGATGGCAACGCGCTCGAAGCAGCCGACGCGGCGGCCATCGCGCAGGATCGTGACGCGGTCGGCCAGCTCCATCACCTCGGACAGGCGGTGGGTGACGTAGACGATCGCCTTGCCCTCGTCGCGCAGCGCGCGCAGACGCTCGAGCAGCCGGGTGCTCTCGTGCTCGGACAGGACGGCCGTCGGCTCGTCGAGCACGAGCACGTCGCCGGAGCTCATGAGCGCGCGCGCGAGCTGCGCGAGCCGCAGCTGGGGGACGCTGAGCAGGCGGGCCGGAACGTCAGGTGGGAAGTCGGCGCCGATGCGCGCGAGCGCGGCCTGCACGACCTCGCGCTCAGCGCGGCTCAGCGCACCGAGCCGCGTCGCGAAGCGCTCGCGGCCGAGCAGGATGTTGCGCCCGATCGACAGCTCGCCGGCCGTCAGAACGTCCTGCGGGACGAAGCTGATGCCGCGCGACTGCGCGTCGTGCGGGGTGGCGAAGCGCGTCGGCTGACCATCGAGCTCGAGCTCGCCCTCGTCGGCCGGCTGCACGCCGGTGAGGATCTTGACGAGCGTCGACTTGCCGGCGCCGTTCTCCCCCAGCAGCGCGTGGACCTCGCCGCGCCGCAGCTGCATGTCCACGCGGTCCAGCGCGACGACGCCGGGGAAGCGCTTGCCGATCGCGCGCAGCTCGACCGCCACGGCGGCCTGCTCGCTCACTGGTGCTTCCGTTTGCATGTGCGCGGCTCCTCTCGTCGCGACCGCCCGTGCGCGGGACGCCGACCTCGGCGTCCCGCGCGGTGGGTCGGGGCTTCGACGCTACTTCGCGACGAAGTCCTCCGGGTAGATCTGCAGCGCCGGCAGCGGATCGCCGACCGTCTGCGCCGACACCGGCGTGTTCGGCAGGCAGACCAGTCTCTGCGGGTCTCTGCCGTTGAGCTTGTCGACCGCGGCGCCGACGCCCATGTAGCCCATCGAGTGCGCCTGGTCGAGGATCGCGGCGTCCGCGGACCCGTCCTCCAGCGCCTCCTTGATCTGCGGATCGAAGCCGCCGCCGATGTAGATGGCGTCCTTGTACTGCGCCGGCACGCTGGCCGCCGGCAGCACGAGGTTGTAGACCGAGTAGACCCAGTCGACCTGCGGGTTCTTCGTCGCGGCGTTCTGGAACTTCGTCAGGCCCTCGGCCGGATCGACCATCTCGTTCGTGGTCGAGGAGATCTTCAGGTCCGGGTACTTCTCCTTCAGCTGGTCCTGGAAGCCGGCCACGCGGCGCAGCGACCAGGTCGCGTTGGAGGGACCGCCCATCACGATGCCGGTGCCGCCCTTGGGCAGCAGTCTCGCCAGCGTGTCGGCCGCCTGCTTGCCCTGCAGGTAGTCGTCCTGCTGGATCTGCCACGGCTTCGTGCTGTCGAGCAGCGTTCCGACGACGATCGTCGGCACGCCCTTCGCGTCGGCCTGGTCGACGACCGGCACCGAGCCGTTCACGTCCGCCGGGCCGAGCACGATCGCGTCGGTCCCGCGCGTCAGCACGCTCTGCACCTGCGTCACCTGCTGCGGAGCGCTGGCGAAGCCCTGACCGGCGACGACGCGCAGCTTTACACCAGCCTCGTCGGCGGCCTGCTGAGCGCCGTAGACGAGCGACTGGTAGTAGTAGCCGCCGAGGCTGACCATCATCAGCGTCACGTCATAGGGCTCGTTGGCCGTGGGGACTCTGTAGTCGAGCAGCTGCTGGTCGGTCAGCGTGCTCTCGCACGCCAGCGCCGTGTGAACCGCCGACGGTGAGCCGACGCCGCTTCCCGCGGTGAGGCCCTCGGGGGTCGTCGTGCTGTCCGTCGCGGAGCCGCCGTTCGTTCCGGAGCTCGTGTCCGAGCTCGACCCGCATGCAGCAACGCCGATGGCCGCCACCACCGCGACGAGCGCGGCGATGATTTTCTTGCGGTGCATCTTCCTCCTCCTGTCTGCCTGTTGGCACCCTCAGCCGGCGTGGGATTCGCCAGCGTCCTCCTGCTCCCTCAGCCGGCGGGGAGCGAGCCGTCGCCGGCGGCGCCACGCCGCCCGCGACGGAAGATCCCGGCGATGTCGATCCCGCGTGTGCGCGCCGCGAGGACCGCGACAATCAGCACCACGCCGGTGATCATCTGCTGGGCGAACTCGTTGAGCCCGCCGATGTCCAAGCCGTTGCGCAGCACGGTCAGCAGGACCACCCCGAGCACGACGCCGCGGAGCTTGCCGATCCCGCCGCCGATCGCGACGCCGCCGATCACCGCGGTGGCGATCGACAGCAGGTCGTAGCCCTGGCCGAGCGAGGTCACGCCGACCGACACCCGCGAGGCGAGCATGATGCCGGCCAGGCCGGCGAAGAATCCGCACGCCGTGTAGGCGAAGATCTCGTAGCGCTTGACGGCGATGCCGGACACGCGCGCCGTCTCGCGGCTGCCGCCGATGGCGAACACGTAGAGGCCGATGCGCGTGCGGGCGAGCACGATCCACGCGACGAGCAGTGTGATCGCCGCGATCCCGATCGCCGCCGGCAGCGGCCCCCAGTCGCCGCCGCCCAGCGCCTGGAAGCCGGACGGCAGGCTGGCGATCGACTGGCCCTGGCTGAGCTGGTTCCCGTAGCCGGTCAGGAACGTGAGCGTGCCGAGCGTCGCGACGAAGGGGGTGATGCCGAGGCCGGCGATCAGGATCCCGTTGACGAGCCCGATCGCGGCGCCGACGGCGAGCCCAAGCAGGACTCCGTCGACGAACGCCGTGCCGCCGGTGATGTGCATCGCGACGACGGTCGAGACGAAGCCCATGTTGGCCGCCACCGACAGGTCGAAGCCACCGACGACGAGCGCGAACATCTGGCCGATCGCGACGACGAGCAGAATGCTGCCGACGCGCCCCATGTTGAGGAAGTTGTCACTCGTGGGGAAGACCTCGGGATAGAGGAATGCCCACACGCCGATCAGCACGAGCAGCGCGACCAGCAGCTGGAACTCGGTGTTGCCCACGAGGTTGCGCCACGACCAGCGGGTCGTGGCGCTCACGGGCGCCTGGTGCGTCTGCTCGGGGGCGCCGGATTCGGACGCCGTGACCGCAACCGATGACTTCATCTCGTGACCTCGAATGGGGCGGGAACATCGATCAGTCGTACAGTACTGCTACACAGTATCGCTACACACTCACCGGAAGTCAAGTGCCGCTTCTCACCTGAAACCCATCAAAAAACTGGGCTAATGCGGCATATCCGGCACTTTCGTGGGAACCTGGAGGTTCCCACCAGCCGTTCTGGCTCACTTAACGTTCGGCAGCCGGCGGCTACCAGCTCGCCGTCTGTCCGCCGTCGACCGTGAGCACCGCGCCGCTCACGTAACCGGCCGCGGGGGAGCTGAGGAAGAGCGTCGCCGCGGCGACGTCCTCGATCGTCCCGAGCCGTCCCACGAGCGACTTCGACAGGTGCACCTCGCGCGCGGCAGCGTCCTCCTCCAGGCCGGCCGTCATCGGCGTCTGCACGGTCCCCGGGGCGACCGTGTTGACGCGGATGCGGTGCGGCGCCAGCTCGACGGCGAGCGTGCGCGCGAGCGAATGGGCGCCGCCCTTCACCGCCGCGTAGCCGGCGGCCGCGACCATCCCGGCGTCGGCCAGGTTCGAGCCGATGAACGTGACCGCGCCGCCCTCCGGCATGTGCGGAGCAGCCGCGGCGGTCAGCGCGAACGGCGCGCGCAGGTGCACGGCGTACTGCGCGTCGAGATCGGCGAGATCGGCCTCGACGCACTCGCCGCGATGGAAGATCCCGGCGTTGTGGACGAGCACGTCGACGCGTCCGAAGCGCTCGACGGCCGCCTCCACGATCCGTCGCGGGGCGTCCTCCTGCGTGAGGTCGGCCGCCAGCGTCAGCGGATCGCCGGCGGCGAGCGCCGGCAGTGCGGCGGTGCGCGCGAGACGCTGCTCGTCGCGCCCG
>DATFPW010000086.1:0-2621 GCA_035264605.1 Conexibacter sp.
CGCCCGGCACGTCGTCGACCGCGGTGAGCGTCGCCCGCATCCGGACGCGCGAGCCCACCGGCAGCGGCGCCGGGAACCGGACCCGGCCGAAGCCGTAGTTGACGCCGAATGCGACGCCGGTCACCTCGTAGATCTCGTAGCTGAAGCGCGGTCCGAGGCTGAGCGTCAGGAGGCCGTGGGCGATCGTCGAGCCGAACGGCGTCGAGCGGGCGCGATCCGGGTCGACGTGGATCCAGTAGTCGTCGCCGGTGACCTGCGCGAATGCGTCGATCTCCTCCTGGGTCACCTCGTGCCACCCCGACACGCCGAGCTCCTGGCCGAGACGCGAGCGCAGCTCCTCGACGCCGTGCAGCGCCAGCGGGCTCACGCCAGCCGCTCCGTCCGCTCGAGGGCGGCGTCGGCGAGCAGCCGCACCTGCTCGCCGAAGGCTTCGATCTCCGCGGACGTCGCCGCGCCCATCACGCCGGCGCGGTAGCGGGCGTGGACGCCCTCAGTGATGCAGGCGAGCTTCCAGTAGGCGAGCGCGACGTAGTACTCGAGGTCCGCGGCGTCGGCGCCGCTGCGCTCGACGTAGCGCTCGACCAGCACGCGGTGCGACTCGAATCCCGGCGCCATGCTCGGCACGCTGCGGCGCAGGTGCGCGGCGCTCTGGCCGGGCTCCACCCACCACGCGACGAGCCAGCCGACGTCGGCCAGCGGGTCGCCCAACGTGCACAGCTCCCAGTCGAGGACCGCACGGACGGCGCCGTCATCGCCGACGAGGCAGTTGCCCAGCCGGTAGTCGCCGTGGACGATTCCCGTGCGCCGCTGCTGCGGGATGTGCGCCGCGAGCTGCTGGTGGACCTCCTGCATGGCGGGGATGTCGCGGGTGCGGGACTTCTCGAACTGCGACTGCCAGCGGCGCAGCTGGCGCTCGACATACCCCTCCTTGCGCCCGAGGTCGCCGAGCCCGACGGCATCGGGGTCGACCGCGTGCAGGTCCGCGAGCACGTCCACGAGCGACCGTCCCGCGGCCGCCCGGGCCGGCACGTCGAGCTCGCGCTCGGCGTCACGCTCGTCGTCGAGGACGACACCGGAGACGAACGCCATCACGTAGAACGGCGCGTCGTTGACCGCCTCGTCGTCGCAGAAGGCGAGTGCCTCGGGAACGGGCACGGCCGTCGGCCCCAGCGCGGCGATGATCCGGTGCTCACGGCCCATGTCGTGCGCCGACTGCAGCACCTGGCCGAGCGGCGGCCGCCGCAGCACGAGCCGCCGCCCGGCGCCGTCCTGCACGAGGTACGTGAGGTTCGAGCGCCCGCCGGCGATCAGCTCGTACTCGAACGGCGGTCGCGCGCCCGCGACGTGCTCGGCCAGCCATGGATCCACCCGCTCGCGCGCGATCCCGCTGACCGTCTCCGTTCCCATGGGCGAACGGTACGATCCGGACACGTCGCGCCCGCGCCTCGGCGAACTGCAGCCCTGGAGTTCCCCACAGCACCGCCCGGTGGCGCTCGCCGAGGCGTTCGCGTCTCTTGCGACGCTGGAGCCTTCACATGCCATCCCAGTGAGGTACTCGTCGTGGACTTCGAATTCAGCCCTCAGGCCCAGGCCTTGCGCGAGCAGCTCCTCGAGTTCATGGAGGAGCACGTCTATCCGGGCGAGCTGATCCACGCCCAGCAGATCGCGGACTCCGGCGATCCGCACTTCGACCCGCCGATCATGGACGAGCTCAAGGCAGAGGCGCGCCGTCGCGGGCTGTGGAACCTCTTCCTGCCGCACGAGACCGAGTGGGGCGGCGGGCTGAGCAACCTCGATTACGCGCCCCTCGCGGAGATCAGCGGCCGCAGCGGCATCGCGCCCGAGGCGATCAACTGCGCGGCGCCGGACACCGGCAACATGGAAATCCTGACGATGTTCGGCACCGAAGAGCAGAAGCAGCGGTGGCTGCGCCCCCTGCTCGAGGGCGAGATCCGGTCGTGCTTCGCGATGACCGAACCGGCGGTCGCGAGCTCGGATGCGACCAACATCGAGTGCCGGATCGACACCGACGGCGACGACTACGTGATCAACGGCCGCAAGTGGTGGATCTCAGGCGCCGCGCGCGAGCGCTGCAAGATCTCGATCCTCATGGGCAAGACCGATCTCGACGCCCCGCCGTACCGCCGGCAGAGCATGGTGCTGGTGCCGCTGGACACCCCCGGCGTCAACGTCGTGCGCGACCTGCTGGTGTTCGGCTTCAACGACCACGAGGGCCACTGCGAGATCGTCTATGACGACGTCCGCGTGCCGCGGTCCAACGTGCTGGGGGAGGAGGGCGGCGGGTTCGCGATCGCTCAGGCCCGTCTCGGCCCCGGGCGCATCCACCACTGCATGCGCGCGATCGGCGCGGCGGAGCGGGCGTTCGAGCTCATGTGCCGCCGCGCCCACGAGCGCACGGCGTTCGGCCGGCCGCTCGCAGAGCAGGGCGTGATCCGCGAGTGGATCGCCGACTCCCGCATCGAGATCGACCAAGCGCGGCTGCTCACGCTGCACGCGGCGTGGTTGATGGACCGCTACGACAACAAGGTGGCGCGCAACCAGATCTCGGCGATCAAGATCGCCGTGCCGAACATGTCGACTCGAGTCATCGACCGCGCGAT
>DATFPW010000087.1:0-34733 GCA_035264605.1 Conexibacter sp.
CGTACTCGTGCGAGTCGAGGCTGACGTCGTCGCGGATCCGGACGGGCGGGATGACCATCCCGAGCTCGGCGGCGATCTGCCGGCGGATCGTCTTGACGCGGGCGAGCAGCGAGCCGCCGGCGGACTCGTCCACCAGCGGCACGAGGCCGAAGCCGATCGCCAGCTCGAGCGGGTCGAGCGCCAGGGCGTCGAGCGCCGCGTCGCGCGGGGCGGGGAGCTCGGCCGGCGCGGCGGCGCGGCGCTGCTCGGCCTCGGCGACCTCGCGCTCGGCGCGCGTCGGCTCGTTGCGGAGCATCCAGCCGATGCCGAAGAAGATGCCGCCGATCACGAGGAACGGGAGCTTGGGGAGGCCCGGCACGAGCGCCAGCGCGAACAGCACCACGCCGGCGATGAGCGGCGCCTTGCGCTGCTCGAGCACCTGGCCGGCGATGTCGTTGCCGAGGTCCTTCTCGGACGCCGAGCGCGTGACGATGATGCCGGTCGCGACCGAGATCAGCAGGGCGGGGATCTGCGCGGCGAGGCCGTCACCGACGGTGAGGAGGCTGAAGTGCTGGATCGCCTCGCCGAACGGCAGGCCCATCTGCATGACGCCGACGACGATCCCGCCGATCAGGTTGATCAGCACGATCAGCACGGCCGCCATCGCGTCGCCCTTGACGAACTTCGAGGCCCCGTCCATCGCGCCGTAGAAGTCCGCCTCGCGCGAGATCTCGGTGCGGCGGTTGCGCGCCTCCTCGTCGGTGATCAGGCCGGCGTTGAGGTCGGCGTCGATCGCCATCTGCTTGCCCGGCATCGCGTCGAGCGTGAAGCGCGCGCCGACCTCGGCGACGCGCCCGGCGCCGTTCGTGACGACGACGAACTGGATCACGATCAGGATCAGGAAGATCACGAGGCCGACGACGACGTTGCCGCCGACGACGAATCTGCCGAACGCGGCGACGACGTCGCCCGCGTCGCCTCTCGTGAGGATCAGGCGCGTGACCGAGACGTTGATCGCCAGGCGGAACATCGTCGTCAGCAGCAGCAGCGACGGGAACGAGGCGAAGTCGAGCGCGCGGTTGAGGTAGAGCGTCGCGACGACGATCGCGAGGCCGATCGAGATGTTGAGCGTGATGAAGAGGTCGAGCAGCACCGCCGGCAGCGGAATCACGAGCATCGTCACGATCAGTACGACGCCGACAGCCGCCAGCAGGTCGGTGTGGCCCATCAGCTTGCGCAGCAGGGGGGCGGCGCCCGGGCCGCTGGCACCGGTTCCGGCAGGTCTTGCGGCGATGGCGCTCATCAGGCGGTCCTCCTACGGGCGACGCGGTAGACGTAGGCGAGCACCTGCGCGACCGCCTGGTAGAGCTCTTCGGGAACGATCTGGCCGATCTCCATCGCCGCGTGCAGCGAGCGCGCGAGCGGTCTGTCCTCCATCACGGGCACGCCGTTCTCCTCGGCGAGTCTGCGGATCTGCAGGGCGATCAGGTCCTGGCCCTTGGCGACGCACTCGGGCGCCGGGCGCGTGCCGTCGTATTTCAATGCGACCGCGAAGTGGGTCGGGTTGACGACGACGACGTCGGCCTGCGGGACGGCGGCCATCATGCGGGCGCGGGCTGCCTGCAGCTGGCGACGGCGCAACGCGCCCTTCACCTCGGCCGGGAGCGAGTGCTGCTTGAACTCGTCTCTGAGCTCGTCCTTGCTCATCCGCAGCGACTTCTCGTGTCTCCAGCGCTGGTAGCCGTAGTCGATCGCGGCGATCACGAGGTAGGCGAGCGCCGCACGCTGGGCGATCGCGAAGACCATCTTGGAGAGCATCGCCGCGAGCGCCGCCGGGCTCGATCCCACGGTCGCGCTCAACTCGGTCAGTCGCGGGATCAGCGCCATCGCGACGATCACGCCGACGACGCCGACCTTCGCGAGCGACTTGCCGGTCTCGAAGAAGATTCTGCTGCCGAAGACGTTTCTGAACCCGGTCAGCGGGTTGAGCTTCTTCGGGTCGGGCTTGAGCGCCTGCGGCGCGGGCTTGCCGCCCGTCTGCACGACGTTCGCGAGCACGCCGGCGAGCAGGCAGACGGCGGCGATCGGCGCAATGCCGAGGACCAGGCTCTTGAGCGTCTCGGCGAACAGCTGGCCGAGCCCGGCGGCGCTCATCATCTGCTGCGGGTGGGCGACGTTCGCCATCCCGGCGCGCAGCGCGTCCTCGGCGGCGGCGACCGTGTGCGGGGCCAGCAGCGAGATCGCGAACAGCGACGCGATCAGCACGACCGCGCCGTTGAGGTCCATCGACTTGGCGACCTGACCTCTCTTGCGCGCCTCGTCGCGGCGCTTGGGTGTTGCTCTCTCGGTCTTGTCGTTGGCCATGATCGTTACGCCAACTTGATCGTCTGGAGCGCCTGAGCGACGCTCAGCTGCAGCTCGTCGGAGATCCAGCCGGACACGAACGGCAGCGAGGCGCCGACGACGAGCAGGCCGACGGTGACCTTCACCGGGAAGCCGACGGCGAAGACGTTGAGCTGCGGCACGACGCGCGTCACGACGCCGAACGCGACGTCGGTGATGACGCAGGCGATCAGCACCGGCGCGGCGACCTCGAGCGCGGAGGCGAAGATCGTCGTGAAGGTGGAGACGACGCCCGTTGCGAGCGCGGTGACGTCGGGCGCGGCCGTCAGCGGGATGAGGTCGAACGTGCGCGAGAGCCCGCCGACGACCCAGCCGATCCCGTCGATCACGGTGAAGACGGCGAGTGCGACGAGCCCGTAGAGCTGCGTCAGCACGGCCGACTGGTTGCCGGTGAGCGGATCGACGATCGAGCCGAAGGAGAAGCCGACGAGCATGTCGAGCAGCGCGCCCGCGCTCGATACCGCTGCGAACAGCAGCCCGATCGAGAGCGCGAAGGCGAGCCCGACGAGCAGCTCCTTGACGACGAGCCCGAACAGCGCGAGCACGTCGTTGGGGATCTGCTGGTGGCGCATCGCGATCGGCGTCAGGCCGACGGCGAGCGCAACGGCGACGATCGTGCGCACGCGCGGCGGGATCTGCTTGGAGCTGAACAGCGGCGCGACGAAGAAGAGCGGCGTGACGCGCGCCAGCACGAGGATGAAGCCGGCCGTCTGCATGCCGCCGAACTGGGCGAGCACCTGGTCGAGGGGCGTCCCGCCGGTCATCCGCCACCGACCAGGGCCGGGATGGAGCGGTAGAGCTCCTCCGTGTAGCCGAGCAGCTGGCCGAGCATCCACGGGCCGGCGACGACGATCACGACGGCGACGCCGACGATCTTCGGGATGAAGGACAGCGACTGCTCCTGGATCTGCGTGACGGCCTGGAAGACGGACACGATCAGGCCGATCGCGAGGCCGACGAGCATCAGCGGGCCGCCGACCTTCATCGCCAGCTCCATCGCCTGCTGCGACAGGTGGATGACGGTGTCCTGGTCCATGGGCTAGTGAAAGCTCCGGACCAGCGACTCGGTGACGAGTCCCCACCCGTCGACCAGGACGAACAGCAGGATCTTGAACGGCAGCGAGATGAAGACGGGCGGCAGCATGATCATGCCCATCGACATCAAGGTGCTCGCGACGATCAGGTCGATCACGAGGAACGGCAGGAAGATCAGGAAGCCGATCTGGAACGCCGTCTTCAGCTCGCTCACGATGAACGCGGGGATCAGGACGGTCGTCGGGATGTCGGCGTGCGTTCTCGGCTGCTCTCTCGTTCTGGAGAGGCGCACGAAGAGGGCGAGGTCGCCGTCGCGCGTCTGTCTGAACATGAAGGCGCGCAGCGGCTCCTCCGCGCGTCTGATCGCCTGCTGCGTGTCGATTCTGTGCGCCTGGAGCGGATCCCAGGCGGTGTCCTTGATCGTGTTGAAGGTCGGCGCCATCACGAACAGCGTCAGGAACAGCGCGATGCCGACGAGCACCTGATTCGGCGGCGCGGTGGGCGTGCCGATTGCGGTGCGGATGAAGCCGAGGACGATCAGGATCCGCGTGAAGCCGGTGACGCAGAACAGCAGCGCGGGGATCAGCGTGAGCCCGCCGATCAGCAGGAGGATCTGAACCGCGTTGGCGCCGTCGCCTCTCACGAGCGGACCGTCCAGGCGCGGAGCTGGTCGATGGCGTTTCTGGGGGCTGCCAGGGCGAACTTGGGGCGCGCGGCGGCCGGCTTCGCGGCCGGGCGCGCGGCGCGCACGCCCGACGGCAGCGCGAGCTGCGGCATCGTCAGCCGCGGGAGTCTGCGCGGCGCGCGGCGGTCCCGGCCGGCGGTCTCCTCCTCCGGCAGGATCAGCATCCCGTCCTCGTCGATCAGGCCGGCGGTGTACGCCTCCTCCTCCGTGTACGTGCGGATCGGGACGACGCCGTGCTCGGCGACGCCGAGCAGGACGAGGTCGCGGCCGGCGCGCACGAGGTGGACGGAGCGGTTGGGGCCGAGCGGGACGGACGCGAGCGTCGCGAGGCCGCTGCCGGTGGCACGCGGCTGCTTGCTGGCCTTGACCTGTCTGAGGACCCACGCGACGCCGTAGATGACGCCGATCACGATCGCCAGGCCGACGATCGTGCGGACGATGGAGCCGCCGCCTCCGATGTGGCTGCCCTGATCGCTCGCGCCGGTCAGGTCGACGGGCGTCGACTCGCCTCTCGCGGCTTGCGCGAGCGCGGGCGTTGCGGGCAGCAGCACGACGGCAGCGACCGTCGCAGCCACCCGTGTGAGCAGGGAAGCCTTGATCATCGAGGGACGACTCCGAGGGATGAGTCGTCCCGGGTAGTCGGCAGGTCGGTGGCGGGCTTTAGCCGGGTTGCGGCGGCAGCTTCTCGATGACGATGCGTTAGGAGGAGCCGGCCCGAGTCCTCCGCGTCTATGCTCGGCCCCGATGACCTACTCGAGCGACGAAGGGCGCAGAGAGCTGCTGGCGGCGACGGCCGAGGCCGCCGACACGATCGGCGTGGCGCTGGCGGCGCTCGGGGCTGCGTACGAGCTGGTCGATGACGACACGGCGGATCGGCTGGAGTCGGAGCTGTTTGCGCCGGTGCAGGCGGCGTACGGGAGGGCGAAGCGCAGCCACAGCGAGTTCGCGACACGGCACGGCCTCGCGGCGAGCGCGTTCGCGCCGACGCCCGAGGCCGGCGCGCCCTCCGCGGGCGCGAGCGGCTACGTCGAGCAGGCGCTCGAGGCGGTCGAGCACGCCGACGACATCCTCTCCGAGCTGCAGGATTCGATGCTGCCCGTCGAGGTCGGCGACCCCGAGCTGCGCGCCGCGCTCGCCGACGTCCGCACCCGCCTCGGCGAGGTGCCGGCCAGAACGGCCGAGCTGCTGCGCACGCTCGGGCGCTGAAGTCACAGCTCCCTGCTGTAGACAATCTGCCGAGGGTCTTGGACCCTTCACCACATGATCACCGCATTCGAGGATCGGGCGTTCACGCGGGGCTTTCGCGCCGGCCTGCGGAGCATCGTCACCGGGCGATGTGGGGTGCCTCATCGCATCCTTCGACGCGAGGTTGGCTCGCCAGCCACCGACCGCGTCGCGCGTTATCGAGACATGGAGATGTTCGGCGTGGATGTCCTTCGGGGGCAGAGACATGGCGCCCACGAGTAGCGCGATGGTCGAGTTCCAAAGCCACAGTCGCGGCGACGATACGCACGGTCATACCCCTGGTAGCATCGTGGGTATGAAGCTCAGCGTGAGTCTGCCGAACGAAGATGTCGAGTTCCTCGACGCCTATGCGAGTGCGCATGCGTCTCCGTCGCGCTCGGCTGTGGTCCAAGCGGCGATTAAGGCGCTTCGACTCAGAGACCTTGGGGACGCATACGCCGCCGCCGCGGACGAATGGTCCTCCGGGGAAGACGCCGATCTCTGGGATGCGACAGCCGGTGACGGTCTCTGATGCTGCGAGGTGAAATCCGTGTCGTGGACTTCGCCCCCACCCGTGGCGCCGAGGCGAACAAGCGGCGAGCCGCAATCATCGTCAGCAATGACGGCATCAACACGACGACCACGAGGAACGGTTACGGCGTCGTGACTGTCGTGCCGGTCACCTCGAACGTCGGGCACGTCTATCCGTTTCATGTCCTGCTTCCCGCCGGCGACGGAGGGCTGCGACGCGATTCGAAGGCGCAGGCCGAGCAGGTCCGGACAGTCGCGGCGGAGCGGGTCGGCCAGTTGATCGGGAGCCTGCCAGCGCCACTCATGTCGTCGCTCGACCGCGCGCTGCGACTCCACCTGGACCTGTAGGGAACGACCTCAGCCCAACTGCCCCGCTCTGTACCCACGCCGCGCCCCAAGCCGCGCGAGCGGCGGCAGGACGAAGCGCTGGATCGGCTTGGGCGGCAGCGGCGGGAAGCCCATCACGACCATCTCGCCGTACGCCTCGATCATCACGGCGCCCTGCAGCCAGCCCTTGATCCCCTTCGGGATGCCGAGCTTGGAGATGCGGCCGGCGCGGCCGAGCGCGGCGGCGTCGGTGAGGAAGCCCTCGAGGCCGGGGTCGGGCGGCGTCGCGATGCAGCGCGAGTAGGCGACGACGCTGCCGCGGTTGCGGTAGGCGTGGCGCGTGCCGGCGGGCACGAGGGCCGTCTCGCCGGCGTCGCGGGCGACCCATTTGCGCCCGGACAGGAACTCCATGCGCCCCTCCACGACCGTGAAGCGCTCCTCCATGCGCGGGTGCACGTGCGGCGGGACGCCGCCGCCCGGGTCGACCCACATCTCGCACAGCACCGCGGGGTCGCCGTGCTCGTCGGTCGTGTCGGTGAAGCGGAGCCGGTGTCTGAAGACCGGGTCGTGGACGATCTTGGGGTCTGTGCTGACGCTCATGCCGGCCGCCTTTCCGATGCGTAACCTAGTAGCTGTAGGCACAGTACCTAGGGAGCGTTAGGTTTGTCGAAGTCCGAGGTCCGCGCGAGAACGCACGGGCGCAGAGGAGCGAACGGCGGCGGCGGCTCGCGGAGGCGGCTGCCCGCCGCCGAGCGGCGCGAGCTGATCGAGCAGGCGGCGACGCGCGTGTTCGCCGAGCACGGGTACGCCGGCGCATCGATCGACGAGATCGCGCGGCGCTCTGGCGTGACGCCCCCGGTCGTCTACGACCACTTCGCGTCGAAGCTCGCGCTCTTCACCCGCCTGCTCGAGCGCACGCGCGACGAGCTGCTGGCGATGTGGGTCAGCGAGCTCGCCGGTGAGGACCCGACACAGCTGCGGATGGAGCGCGCGTTCGGCGCCTGGGCACGCTACGTCGAGCAGAACCGCTTCGCCTCGCGCATGTACTTCCTCGAGGCGACGGGCGAGCCGCAGGCGCGCGCGGCGCACCGCGAGATTCAGGCGCAGGGTCGCGCGGCGTTGAGCGCGATTCTCGGTCAGCAGCCGGGCGCGCAGCGCATGGCGCGCGACGCAGACGGGCTCGAGATGGCCGCCGAGACGATGCGCGCCGGCCTGGCCGGGCTCGCCATTTGGTGGGACGAGCACCCGCACGTCCCGCGCGAGCGGATCGTCGAGACGGCGATGAACGTGCTGTGGACGGGCTTCGAGCGGCTGCAGTCGGACGGGGCATGACTGCGTGAGCAGTCGACACGCCTCCCGCTAACTCGGAAAATCCCTGGAAGGATGCGGTTGTTGCTCAGGCAACCGCCTTCTCGACGGCCCCGAGCAACCGCTCGCGCTCGAACGGCTTGACGACGAAGTCCTTCGCGCCGGCCTTGATCGCGTCGAGCACCTTCGTCTCTTGGCCGAGCGCGGAGCAGATCACGACGCGCGCGGCGGGGTCGATGTCGACGAGCTCGCGCAGCGTGGCGAGGCCGTCCTTCTCGGGCATCGTGATGTCGAGCGTCACGAGGTCCGGCTGCAGGTCCTTGTACGCGTCAAGCGCAGCGTCACCGTCGCCCGCCTCGCCGACCACCTCGTGGCCGCCGGCGACGAGTGCGTCGGTCAGGACCTTGCGCATGAACGCTGCATCGTCGACGACGAGCACGCGTGCCATATCTAGATCTCCTCCTCGGTAGTAACAGCGGCGAGAACCGGCTCGGTCCGCCCCGCGACCTCCTCCAAGCGCAGCGCCCACTCGCCCTCGTCGGTGAGGACGAGCCGGCCGCTCGCGAAGCGCAGGCCGTTCACGTACAGGTCGACGGGATCGTCGGCCTTGCGGTCGAGCTCCAGCACTGCGCCGGGCGGCAGCGCGGGCGCCGCGCCGAGCGAGACGCGCGTGCGACCGAGCTCGGCCCACACGCGCACGCGGATGTCGCGCAGCGCGTCGTCCAAGGCGCGCTCCTCGCCGGGCTCCGTGCGTCGCGCGATGCCCAGCGCGGACAGACCGCCGTCGCCGCTCAGCTGCTCGGTGCCCTGTTCGTCGAGCGCGCGCGTCATGCGCAGGACGAACGCGTTGGGGACCAGCTGCACGAGCCGGCACGGCTCGCCACAGACGACGAACGTCGCGCTGACCGCGTGGGGCGTCACGTCGAACGCCTCGCGCGCGGTGGCGGCGGAGTCGAGCAGGCGCGTGTCCGGCGGGGCGATCTCGACTCCCTGACTCAACACGACCCCGGTCGCGCTGGCGGCAGCGGCGAACATCTGGTTGGCCGCCTCGGCGACGGCGGACAGCTCGAGCTCGGTGGGGGGGTCGGCGGATGGGGCGGAAGCCGGTCCGGCGTCGGCGGAAGCGTCGGCCGGTGAGGAGTCGGCCAGCGGGGCGTCGGCAGGCGCGTCGGGCAAAGGCGGAGCAGCAACCGCGTCGCCGCCCATCGCGGCCGCGATCGCGCGTGCGCCGGGCGCCGTCATCAACAGCACGTTGCCGCCCGTCACGCCATCCACGTAATGGACGCTGACGGCGACGACGGGGCCGTCGTCGAACGGGAAGCCCTCGAACGGGCTCTCCTCGCCGGGCACGACGGTCACGTCGCCGCGCTCCACGGGCGACGGGCAGATCGCGTCGAGCGACTTGGCGACCGCCTCCGCGGTCGAGGCGCCGAGGCGCATCAGCGCGCCGGTCGTGGACGCGACGTCGGCGGGGCTCATGCGAGACCGCCTCCCGGCGCCGTCACCTGCACCGCGCGGCGCGTGCCGCTGCGGCCCGGCTGGGCGCGGTGGATCGGCACGTCCTCGGCGTAGATGCCGACGCCCGCCTCGGCGGGCGCGCCCAACCGCACGAGGTCGCCCGGCTGGAGCGCCAGGACCTCGTCGATCGCCATATCGACGTGCGCCACTTCGGCGCGCAGCACGACCTCGGCGCCGGCGACCGCGCGGCGCACGGCGGCGGCGATGCGCGGGTCGGCCGCCTCGTTGCGCGTCTCGCGGCCGGCCAGCTCGTCGGCGACCGCGTCGATCGCGCTCCACGGCACGAGCAGTGCGAGCGTCGAGGAGTGGCGGTCGATGCGCGCCTCGAAGGTGAGCGTGAGCGTCGGATCCGAGACGGCCGTGACCTGCAGGCCCTCCATGTGCGTGTCGACGTCCCGCGTGTCCAGCGTCAGGCCGGCGAGGTCCTGCCATACGAGCGACAGGTGGTGCGTGAGCATGTCGAACAGCCGGCGCGTGAGCGCCCAGTCGATCTCGCTCAGCTTGCGCGCCTTCGGCGGGCGCTCGGGCGCGCCGCCGAGCAGGTGCTCGATCGTCAGCAGCACGAGCGGCAGCTCGGCCGTCAGCAGCATGCGCGTGCCGACCGGCGCGACCGCCAACGTGGCACCTACGGAGTCCTGTGGGAGCGCCGACTGCGCGCTCGACCACGGCAGCTGCGTCGTGTCGATCACCTCGAGCTCGAGCGGCACGCGCAGCTCGGCCGACAGGCGCGTCGCAGCCGTCGTGCAGAAGGCGTCCAGGGCGCGCACGATGCGCCGCTCATGCTCGCTCGTGAATTTCGTCGGGCGCGCGAAGTCGACGCTGCGCAGCCGCCGGCTGCGGCGCAGGGGCGAGGTGCTGGCGGAGTGGTCGTCCGGCAGCTCGCCCTGTTGGGCCGCCTCGACGAGCGCGGCGACCTGGTCGTTGGTGAGGAGCTCGCTCATGAGATCTCCACCAGGTCATCGGCAGGAGCGCCCGGTTGCCACAGCTGCGCTTCCGCACCGCCGGCCTCCTTCACCGTCACATGGGCGTCACCGACGTGCACGCGGATCGTCCGGCCACGGTCGCCGCCGGTCGCGGCGGCGCGCACCGGGACGCCCGCCTCTGCGAGCGCCGTGCGGACGGCGGCCTCGTTGCGAGCGCCGAGGTCGAGCCCGGCCACGCCGGGGCGGGTGGGATCCGATCTGTTGCCGGCGAACATCTGCGCGCCGCCGGCGAGCACCGCGACCATCCGCTCGCGTCGTGCGCCGAGGCGCTCGGTGGACGCAAGCAGGGCCGGGACCGCGCGATCGGCGAACTTCGCCGGCGCGCTGTAGGCGGCGTTGGCGGTCGGCAGCATGACATGGGCGAGCCCCGCGATCGCGCGCTCTCGGTCGATCAGGGCGACGCCCACGCAGGAGCCGAGCCCCATCGAGACGAGCTCGTCCTCCGCGGCGGCCGAGACGGCCAGTTCTCCCATCCGCACGACCTTCACCGCGGGTCTACTCCCCGGCCCCGAGGCCGAGCCGGCCGAGCAGCTCGGCGACGCCGCCGGCGGTCGGCAGCAGCAGGAACGAGAGGCCGCAGACGGCACCCTCGACCTCGAGCACGGCGTCGAGCACGAGCGCCAGGTCGAGCTCGCCGGCGGTCGCGCTGAGGACCGAGGCGACGACCGCGCCGAGCATGTCGTAGAGCACGTGCGGCGGCTGCGGCTCGAGCGCGAGGCCGGTCATCTGCGCAAGCGCGCCGACGGCGGAGGCGCCGAGGATGTTGCCGATCTCGCCGAGCGCCGAGTCGCCCAGCTCGCTGCGCGGCTCGACGCCGAGCAGCTCGCAGAGACTGGCCGCGCAGGGATACGAGAACAGCAGCAGCACGACGATCTCGGCGTCCCCGCCGACCTGCATCACGACGCTCGCGACCATCGCGTCGGGTTCGCCGACGGCGTCGAGCGCGTCGGCGAGCGGCAGCGCAAGCGCGCGGGGGACCGCAAGCTCGACCGGGCGCCCGAGCATCTGTGCGAGCGCGGTGGCCGCGGTGCCGGAGCCGATCGACGCGAGCTCTCGCAGCGCGTCGAGCTGCTGCTCGTCGTAGTGGACGTTCATGCTGGGACTCCTTCTGGTTGGCCGGGAGAAGGTGCTGCGAGGCAGTCGCAGTCGACGACGAGCGCGATCCCGCCATCGGGCAGGACGGCGCCGCCGGCGGCCGCAGCGCGCTGACTGACGGCGCGAGGGAGACGGCGGGTGACGAGCTCGCGCTGGCCGGCGAGCGCCGACACGGCGAGCGCGACGCGGCGGCCGGCGGCGGACACCACCACCGCGTAGCTCCGCTCGGCCGCCGAGAAGCGTCCTGACCTGGCCTCGTCATGCGAGGCTGGGACCGGACGCTCCGGGCTGGCGCCGAGCGCTTCGGCGCCGTCGAGCAGCGGTAGCAGCTCCCCGCCGAGCGGCAGCAGCGGGGCACCGCGCACGGTTCGCAGCGGCAGGCCTTCGAGCCGCACGGTGCGCACGACGCGGTCGAGCGGGATCGCGTAGGGGAGATCGTCGACGGTCACGAGCAGGGCGGCGATCGAGGCGAGGGTGAGCGGCAGGCGAAGCTGCGCGCACGCCCCCCGACCTGGCTCCGACGTGAGCGTGATCTCCCCGCCGAGCGCGCGTACGCTCTCGCGCACGGCGTCCATCCCGACGCCGCGGCCGGACAGGTCGGTCGTAGAGGGCGCGGTCGAGAAGCCGGGCGCGAACAGCAGCTCCGCGGTGGCGACCGGGTCGAGCGCATCGGCAGCGTCCACGTCGAGGAAGCCGCGGGCGACAGCCTCGTGGCCGATCGCGACAGGGTCGATCCCGCGGCCGTCGTCGCGCACCGAGATCACGACGTGGCCGCCGGCGTGGCGAGCCGACAGCTCGAGCACGCCGGTCGGCGGCTTGTCGGCGGCGGTGCGCTCGGCAGGCGTCTCGAGCCCGTGGTCGAGCGCGTTGCGCACGAGGTGCATGAGCGGGTCGCCGAGCGCGTCGACGACGGTGCGGTCGAGCTCCGTGTCGGCGCCTTCCAGGCGCAGCTCGACCTGCTTGCCGAGCCGCTGTGAGAGGTCGCGCACGAGGCGCGGAAAGCGCAGGAAGACCGATTCGACCGGGACCATCCGCACGCGCGTGACCGTCTCCTGCAGCGCGTGCGACGTGCGCGCCAGGCGCTGCACCGCCTGCGGGAGCCCAGGGACTGCGGCCTCGGCCGCGAGCGCCTCGACGCTCGTGCGGTGCTGGACCAGCTCGCCCATCAGGTGCAGCAGCTCATCGAGCCGCTCGGCGTCGACGCGGACGGTCGCGGTAGCCGGCGTTCTGCTCACAGAGCGTCCTGGATCGGTGTCGCAGGACGACACCGAGGCAGGACACTCCTGGACGATGTCGGCGGGGTCGCCAACGTCGCCCGGCGCGGGCGCTTCAGCCACGCGCACGCCCGCCAACTCGCCGACCGCGCGGGCGCTCTCCGCCAAAGCCAGCTCGTCAGAGCGGGTCGCGACCCACGCCTCGACGCGCCGGCCGGAGAAGCGCTCGACCGCGTCGGGCGCCGGCACGCCGCCGACCAGCTCGCCGTGGACGCGCAGCGCTTCGAACAGCATGAACGCGCGCACCGCCGGCATCTGGCACTCCTCGGCCAGCTCGGCGGCGACGTGCAGCAGGCGCTCGCCTTCGACCGTCGCGCGGGTGAAGTCGGGCAGCAGCACGTCGCCGTCGCGCGCGAGCTCCTGCGCCGGCGTGCGCTCGCGCGCGAGCTCACGCAGACGCTCCACCAGCGGCTCGGGATCGAGCACCTCCCCGCCGCCGGCGGCGATCCCCTCGAGGGCTGTCTCGAGCGCGTCGAGGCAGGCGGACAGGACGTCGATCGCGTCGGGCGGCAACCCGCCCTCGCGCTGGCGCAGCAGCTCGAAGACGTCCTCCATCGCGTGCGTCAGCGCGACGATCCGCTCATAACCCATCGTCGCGCTCATGCCCTTGAGCGAGTGCGCGATGCGGAAGATCCCCTCGGACGCGAGGCGATCGTCGGGCGCCGCCTCGATCCGCAGGATCGCCAGGCCGAGCTCCTGCAGATGCTCGCGCGCCTCCGCGAGGAAGGCGGGCAGGTACTCGCGTTGGTCGATCATGCGCCCGCCTCCGCGACGATCGCCGCGGACAGCTCGTCGAGCGGCAGCACGACGTCCGCGAGGTGCGCCTCCTCGACGGCGCGCGGCATGCCGTAGACGGTGCAGCTCGACTCCGCCTCGACCAGCACGCGGCCGCCGTGGCGGCGGACCTGCTCGGCGCCCTCCAAGCCGTCGTTGCCCATGCCCGTCAGCACGACGAGGACGGTGCGCTCGCCGAACGCCCGCGCGGCGTCGGCGATCGTCAGGTCGGCGCGCGGGCGCAGGCCGCCGACCTCGGGCGCGTCGCTGAGCGTCGTCATGCCGGCAGCCGTGAGGCGCAGGTGAGAGCCGCCGGGCGCGAGCAGCGCGACGCGCGGATCGAGCAGGTCGCCGTCGCCCGCCTCGCGCACGTTCAGGTGCGCGGCCTGGTCGAGCCGGCGGGCGAGCGGTTCGGTGAAGCCGCTCGGCAGGTGCTGGACGATCACGGTGCCCGCGCCGAGCGGCGCGGGCAGCTGCGGGACGAGCTCGCCGAGCGCGCGCGGACCGCCGGTCGAAGCGGCGATCAGGACGACACGGCGCGCGGCGACGGCGGAGGGCACGTCGTCACGACCCGAGCTCTTCGCCGTCGAGCAGCAGCACGAGTCGATCCCCCACGCGTGCGATCTGCCCGCTGCCGGACGGCACGTCCTCGAGCTGCGACGCGTCGATCGTCAGCACCTCGACGACATCGTCCACGAGCACGCCGACGGGTTCGTCGGCCGTCTCGACGATTACGAGCTTTGCGTCGAGCGGCGGGGAGACAGTCGCATCGGCTGTCGCCAGCCCGAGCCGGGCCGCGAGGTCGTGCACGGGCACCAGCCGCCCGCGCAAGCTGATGACGCCGCGCATCCACGGCACGTCGCTTGCGACCGGGCGCGGCTCGGTGTAGCGCACGATCTCGCGCACCTGGCCGACGGGCAGGCCGTACTCCTCGTCGCCGAGTGCGCAGACGACGAGCTGACTGGTGTCGGTGACGGTCGTCATCGCGAATGCCTCAAGCGGCTGCGGCGGGATCCTCAGCGTCGGCAGTGGTGTCGGCACCAGCGCGCTCGCCAAGCACCTCGGTCACCCGCAGCGCGAACTCCTCGTCGATCACGACGACCTCGCCGCGCGCGATCGGCGTGCCGTTCACGAGCAGATCGACCGGCTCGCCGGCGACGCGGTCGAGCACGACGATCGAGCCGGGGCGCAGCTCCAGCGTCGCGCCGACGGTCATGCGCGTGCGGCCGATCTCGACCGCCAGCTCGACCGGCACGTCGGACAGCCGCCCGAGGTCGGCCGGGCCGGCGAAGGGCGCGCCGGGATCGGCGCCCTGCCGCTCGAAGGCCGGCAGGTGGATGTTGTCGTCAGTCATTCCCACGGCCTCCTACTGGACGGCGACGTCGGGGAGCAGGATCTCTTCGGTTCTCACGTCCGTGCGCGCGCGAATCTCTCTCAAGATCTCCGCCTTGACCGCTTCGCGGCCTCTGCGATCGATCAGCTCGTCGCCGTTCTGACCGGTCAGAACGTCGGTCACGACGTCGCGCACGGCGGCCTCCTGCTCGAGCGTGCCGAAGCCCTCCGGCGGCTCGGCCGCGGCCTCGTGGCCGCCGGCGGCGGCCGCGGTCGGCTGCGAATGGTCGAGCACGAGCGCGACGTTGACCTTCGCGTAGCGACCGTCGGAGAGATTCACGAGGAACTCCTTCGGCAGCACGTACACGACGCCGTCGATCTTGTGATGGACCTCGGGCGGCGGCTTCGCCAGCACGAACTTCGCGGCGAGGCCCGCGACCACCACCACAAGCAGCGGGATCAGGATCTTCTTTCTCTTCATGGGGTGGTGTCTCCGGGCAGGTTGTGGATGCGCTGAAGCACGATCTCGACGCGGCGGTTGCGCGCGCGGCCGGGGTCCGTGCCGTTGGAGGCGAGCGGGTGCAGGTCGGCGTAGCCGGCGGCGGAGAAGCGTCTCGCCGGGACGCTGCGGCCGATCAGCCAGCGCACGACCGCGGCCGAGCGGGCCGTCGACAGCTCCCAGTTGGAGGCGAACTTCGACGTCGAGATCGGCACGTCGTCGGTATGGCCCTCGACGACGATCGGGTGGACGCGGTCCACGCCGAGCAGCGTGCCGACCTCGCTCAAGAGCGGCAGCCCCTGGAGCTTCAGGTCCGCGAGGCCGGAGTCGAACAGGACGTTGTCGGTCAGCAGCCGCACGACGAGGCCGCGCCGCGTGACGACCGACTCGACCTGTGCCTTGAAGCCGTGCGCCGCGGCGAACGCGGCGAGCTGGCGCTTGAGCTGCTGCAGCTCGTCCTCCTCGCGGCGCGCGGCGAGCGCGGCCCGGGCGGCGGCGCTGTCCGGGCGGCCGATCGTCGGCGTGCTCGGTGCGACTCTCGGCGCGCTGTCGAGCGTTCTGACGGCGACGCTGTTGGCCGTGTGCATGATCGCCTGGCCGCCGTCCATGACCTTGCCGTTGAAGGCGTCGCGCAGCGACTGCTGCAGCATCTTCACCTTCGAGACGTTCACCGAGCTGATCGCGAACAGCACGACGAACAGCGCCAGCAGCAGCGTGATCATGTCCGCGTACGTGAGCAGCCAACGCTCCTCGTTCTCATGGCCCGCGCCGTCGGAGTGACGGCGGCGACGACCGCGCCCGGCTGCCGCAGACATGGCTACGCGGCCTCCGCCACGGGCTCGGCGGCGAGTCTCGACTCGGCGGCGCGCATCGCGGCGGCCGCCTTCTCCACGTCGCCGGGCCGCAGGCCGGGCTCCAGGAAAGAGCCCAGCTTGTCGCCGACGACGCGCGGGTTGTCGCCCGCTTGCACCGACAGAATCCCCTCGACGGTCAGGATGCGCAACTCGGCCTCGGCGGAGGAGAGCGCGCGCAGCCGGGCGCCGACGGGCAGGAAGATCACGTTCGCGGCGCCGACACCGAGCAGCGTCGCGATGAACGCCGTCGAGATCGCGGGGCCGAGCATCGACGGGTTCGACAGGTTCTGGAGCACGTGCACGAGCCCCATGACGGTGCCGATGATCCCCATCGTCGGCGCGAAGCCGCCGGCCTTCTCGAACGCGGTCGCGCCCGCCGCGTGGCGGGTCGTCATGCCGTCGATCTCGGCGTCGAGGATCTCGCGCACGAGCTCCGGGTCGGTGCCGTCGACGACGAGCTGCAGGCCCTTGCGGGTGAAGTCGTCGTCGATCTCCGCCAGCTGCGCGTCGAGCGCCAGCAGGCCCTCGCGGCGCGCCTGCTCGGCGAGCGAGACGATCAGCTCCACGCGCCCGCGCATGTCGAGCTCGGGCGGGCCGAACGCCAGCTTGTAGAGCGCCGGGATCTTCTTCATCGTGTCCATCCCGACGGAGGACAGCGTCGCGCCACCGGTGCCGACGAGCACGATGATCAGCGCCGGGATGTTGAAGAACGCCATCGGCTGCGTCCCCTCCATCATGGAGGCGAACAGCAGCGCGATCACGCCCGCGGCGATTCCGATGGCAGTTGCGGCCTTCATCAGCCCGGGTGATCGGCGGGCGGCGGCGAACCTTCAATCGAGCGCAGCGTCGGCCTGCGGCCGTTGAGTGCGTCCGAGAGGATCTCGGAGCGCCAGCCTCTGATCTCCTCGACCACCTGGGCGGGCGGCTCGTGCACGACGATCTTCGCGCCGCTCGCGAGCGTGACGACCGTGTCGGGCGTCGCCTCGACGGTCAGGATCATGTCTGGATTGAGATGGAACGGCTCGGCGTCGTGGCCGAGGCGGTGCAGGACGATCACGTCGTGCTCCTTGCTTGGAAGGGAGAGTGAGCAGGGCGGAGCGACAGGTCCCTCAACCGTCGCCCCGCCTCCGCTCAGCTCATGTGGGCGCGCCGGCTATGGCGCGCCCCGCGGAGATCACCGCTTCAGGTTCACCAGGTCCTGGAGCATCTCGTCCGCAGTCGAGATGACCCGGGAGTTCGCCTGGAACCCGCGCTGCGCGGTGATCATGGTCGTGAACTGGGTTGCGAGGTCGACGTTCGACATCTCCAGCATGCCGGCGTTCGTCTGGCCGAAGCCGTTCGTGTTCGGCGTGCCGATCGTCGCCGGTCCGGTGCTCGCGGACTGCAGCCACAGCGAGCCGCCGGTGCGCTGCAAGCCGCCCTCGTTGGAGAACTTCGCGAGCGCGAGGTAGCCGGCCGTCACGCGCTGGCTGAACGTGGCCGATCTGGCGTCCTGGTCGATGTAGGAGACGCCGCCGTCCTGGCCGATCGTCACGTCGGTCGAGCCGGGCGGGATCGTGATGTAGGAGTCGGTCGCGTTGGGGGCGTAGGTGAAGCCGCCGGCGCCGTCCGGCGTGGCGGTCGCGCCGAGCCCGACGAGGAAGTGGCCGTCCTGCGTCGTCAGCTGGCCGGACGCGTTGATCGTCAGGTTGCCGGCGCGCGTGTACTGGAAGTCGGTCGGGACGGTTCTGCCGTCGCCGAGGCCGACGCGCAGCCAGCCGGCGCCCTGGATGTAGACGTCGAGCGGGTTGCCGGACGTCATCGGCGCGCCGCCGGACATCAGGTTGTCGACCGAGCCGAGCTGCACGCCGAGGCCGACCTGCAGCGCGTTGGAACCGCCGCTCGACTGGCTTGCGCCGGCCGCGCCGCGCTGCAGCTGCGCGAGCGAGTCCTGGAACGTCGTGCGGGCCGACTTGTAGCCGATCGTGTTGACGTTCGCGAGGTCGTTCGCGGTCACGTCGAGCATCGTCTGGTTGACCTTCAGTCCGCTGATCGCGGAGAACATGCCACGCATCATCGGGGCATCAGTCCTTTCGGGTGAGGAGGAGCGGCTTCCTCGGTGAGGGCCGGCCGCTGTTGTTCTGAGTGCGCGCCGGCGTCATGCGATGACGGCGCTGTCGATGTTCGTGAACACCTGCTCGCGCATGTGCTCGGGATCCACCGCCGTGACGACGGTGCGCTTCGGGACGGCGACCACGAACGCGGTGCCGTCGACGAACACGACCGACGCGCGCGAGCCCTTGCCCGCGGCGCGGTCGACGCCGTCGCCGAGCCGGTCGAGCTGCTGCTCGCCGAGCTCGATGCCGCGACGCTGGAGCCGTTCGAGCGCGTGGCGGGAGAAGGAGACGCTGTGCGTGCGCGCCAGCAGCTCGCCGAACGCGGGGCCGGTGAGGGCGCGCGCGTGGGCGGCGTCGGTCGCGCCGCCGGCGGGTGCCGGCGCGCTCGCCGGAGCGAGCCCCGGCGGCAGCAGCGCAGCGTTGGGGAGCGGCTGGCTCATCTGACCTCGGTGACGGCGACGGGCGGGATGCCTCTGTCGTCGCCGATCGTGAGCGCCGGGCCCTTGGTGGTGAAGGTGACCTGCGAGACGACGCCGCTGGCAGCGGTGCCGTCGGCTCTCGTATAGCTGACCGTTCTGCCGATCAGCGCGAGCGCCTGCTGGTCGTAGTCGTTCGCGGCCGCCGCCTGCTGCGACTGCGCGAGGTTGGAGATCTGCTCGAGGATCGAGAACTGCGTCATCTGACCCATCTGCTCCGACGGGTCGCTCGGGCTGAGCGGATCCTGGTTCTGCATCTGCCCGATCAACAGCTTCAGGAAGTCGTCCTTGCCGAGGATCCCGGGCTGTCTGGGCTGCGCGGCGCCGGTCGAGCCGGGAGCCGTGGTCGAGTCGAGTGGGTTGATGGGCATGGTGGTCAGTCCTCCTGGCGGCGCTCAGGCGAGCACGTCGACGAGCGCGCCGTTGGGGAGCGCGAGCGTGGTGGTCGTGGAGGTCTCGGCGGTGCCGTCGAGCGGGGCGAGCGGGGCGTCGCCGCCGCGGTTGCGGCCGTGGCCAGCGTTGTCGCCGAAGGCGCCATTGCCGTTCGCGAGCGCCTGCCGGTCGGCCGCGCGCCCGCCCTGCTCACCGGAGGCACCGATGTCGAGGCGCAGCAGCGTGAGGCCCTGCGACTCGAGCTGGCGGCGCAGTTCGCCACCGGCGTTGTGCAGCAGCTGCGCGGCAGTCGCATGCTCGGCGACGACGCGCGCGACGAGGCCGTCGGCCGTCTGGCGCAGATGCACCTCGATCGAGCCGAGCTCGCGCGGCGTGAGGCTGATGCGTGCGTGCGTGACGCCGCGGTCGGCGGCGGCGCGCAGCGCGAGACGGACGGTCTCGACCGCGTGCTCCAGGCCGACACCCCGCGTGGGCGCAGTGGCTGCGACGGGCGTGCCGCTCTGCACAGGCGCGGCCGCGGCCGGCTGTATGGCGGCGGGAGCGGACGGCTGTGAAGCCGGGCCACCCGCAGAGCCTTGAGCCTGGTCGCCCGAGCGTGCGCCGGCGACCGTGGCGGCCGGCGGGGTCGCCACGTCGGCGGCAGCGGGAGCGGCGCCGGCCGAGCCGGTGCCGGCCGACCGTGCCGTCGCCGACTGCAACACGTCCGCAAGGCGTGTCGCTCTCGCGGCCGCGGTCGAGGCGGCAGCCGCCGCCGCGACCGGCTGGCCGAGCGTCGCGTCCGAGATGACGGCGGGGGCCGCGCCGGGTGCATCTGCAGCCGCCGGCAGCGGCGGGCGCAGCGGCAGCGCGGTCGCGGCCGCCGGCACGGACGGCCCCGTCGGCATTGGCAGCACGGAGCCGTCGGTCGGCAGACCGGCCGTCTCACTCGGGATCCCCGAAGGCGATCCCGAGGTCGCGGCCGCATCGCCCTGCGGAGCCGTCGCGAGCGCGGCGGCGGTCAGCTTGACGCCGGCCGGAAGCGGCACGCCGCCGAGCAGCGCAGCGAGCGCGGAGGCCTCGGTCGAGGTGGGATCGGCAGACTGCGTGCGATCGCCGTCGACCGACGGGTCGGTCGACGCGGCGTCGGCGTCGGCGTCCGTTCGATCGCGCTCGATCGCGGACCCGCGGGCGTCGTCGTCCGCGGCACGGCCGCGCGCGGCGTCCTGTCGCTTCTGGTGGTGGCCTTCCGCAACGGCGGTCCGGGCCTGGTGGTCGTCGAGCACCGCGGCGAACGGTGTGTTGGGCGGATGGCCCGGGGGCTCGCCGTGCGGCGCGGACGCCGGCGGGTGGAGACCGGCATTTCGCCCTCCGGCGATCGCAAGCGAACCGCCTCCGGGCGACGTGAGAGTCTGAGTCATGAGTAGACCTGGGTCGGGGTCGGAGGGGCAGCCGCGCCCATCGCCGGGTGCGCGCTGCGGTAGGCGTTCGCGTAGCCCATGACCTTCTGGACGTACGCCTGCGTCTCGGCATACGGCGGCACGCCGCCATAGCGGTGGACCGCGCCCGGGCCGGCGTTGTAGGCCGCGAGCGCGAGCTGCGGGTCGCCGCCGAACGCGTCGAGCTGCTGCTTGAGGTACCGCGCGCCGCCCTCGATCGACTGCGCCGGGTCAAGTGGGTTGCTGACGCCGAGCGACGCGGCCGTGCCCGGCATCAGCTGGCAGAGGCCCTGTGCGCCGGCGCCGCTCGAGGCGGCCGGATCGAAGCCGGACTCCTGCTGGATCAAGCCGTGCAGCAGCGCCGGGTCGATCCCGTTGCGCTGGGCGGCAGCGGCCACGAGGCCGTCGTACGGCGTCGCGTCCGGGCTGCCGCCTGCGGCCGCGACGTTCGAGCCGAACCCGGTCGCGCCGACGCCCGTTGCGCCGAACGCGCCCGCAGGTCCATACGCGCCCGCTGCGCTCGCGGTCGGTTGCCCGGCACCTGCAAGGGCGTCGGCAAAGCTCGCGCCGCCGCTGGAGGCGGCACCGCCGCAGCGCGCCTGCGAGATCAGCTGCTGCAGCTCGGCGATCCGCGCGACCGCAGCCTGCGGCCCGATGCCGCCCGTCGCGGCAGCGGTGTTTCGCCCTCCGGCGACCGCAAGCGGATCGCCTATGGGCGACGTCACGATCACGACGCGCTCCGGCGGTGCTGGGTCAAGGCGATCTCGTCGAGCACAGCGCCCTCGGCGCGTGCGACAGCGCGCTCGTGGTCGACGCGACGGCGCTCCTTCAGCCGCTCGAGCGCCTGGCGCTCACGAGCGGCTTCGCGCAGCACGTCGCGACGCGCGCCGACTTCGGCGTCGTGGCGGTCGAGGTCGAGCTGACCCGCCGCGCGCACCTGCTCCATCCGTTCGAGGTAGGCCTGATGCGCCGCGAGGTCCGCGGCATTCGCGGCAGAACCGGCAGCAGCCGCGCGCTGCGCGGCGAACGCACCAGCGACCTGCTCGCCCATCGCACGCAGCCGATCGGCGCAGTGCGCCTGACGATGCATCGCGCCAGCAAGCTCCTGCTTGGCGAGATCCTCGCCGCGCTCACGCAGCGCCCGCAGGCGCTCCAACGGAAAACGAAACGACGTCACGCACCGGGTAGTCGGCCGGGTCCCCGCGAACTGGAGGGGTTAGACAGACGTTCGAGCGCCTGCGTTCTTCCACCGCCGGACACGCCGGCTACCACCACCCCCGTGGCCACCGGCGAGGCGGCGTGCCTCGCGGCGGCACGATGCCAGCCCGACGCAGGATCGGCAGATACTCCTCGGCCCGCCGATCGGACTCGTGGATTGCACGATCGATTCTTCTCACGTTGGCGCCCGCTTGGTCGGCCATCTCCATCAGCGCCACCTTGAGCTGCCGCAGTCGTTGAGCTTCTTGGTCAGTTAGCGGCATGATCGGTCTCCTCGTCCGCGGGTGGCATGGGAATCGCCATCTGCTCAGTAACCGTGTGCAGCCTCGCTTCGAACTGCGCGTGCACGGCACGCTGCGCGGCGAGATCCTCCTTCAGCTCGTCCCGCTCCCGCTCCGAGATCGCCGCCGCGCGCTCGACCTCAAACGGTCCCGCCCGCAGCAGCCACTCGCGCCGCACAATCCGCGCGACGATCGAGAGGATCGCGAAAGCGGCGAGGCAGAGCAGCGTGACGCGACCAGCGAAGACCATCGCGCGGCTGTAGAAGACGACGGCGAGCAGGTCGGGATGACGCGCCTGCGGCAACTCATCGGGGTAGAGGCGCAGCGCGGCGAACGCGCTTGCCAGAGCAAGCGCAACGGTCGCGAGGCGGCCGGCAAGCGATGACGGAACGGGCATGCCCACATCGTGAAGCGGCCCGGCGATCGGCTCAACAGCAGCTATCTGTGACTTTGCGGCGGTTCAGCGCAGGGCTGCGGCAGCAGCCGCGCAGACCGCGTCGGTGATGACTGCCAGGTCGTCGTCGTCCGTCACGTACGGCGGCATGACGTAGACGAGGTCGCGGAAGGGCCGCAGCCACACGCCGCGCTCGACGGCGGCGGCCGTGGCCGCCCCGACATCGACGTCGCGCTCGTCGAGCTGCACGACGCCGATCGCGCCCTGCACGCGCACGTCGCGCACGCCCGGGAGCGCCCCGGCGGGCGCGAGCCCGGCGCGCAGGGCGTTCTCCACTCGCGCGACGTCCGCGCGCCAGCCGCGCTCCTCCAACAGCTCGATCGACGCGAGCGCCGCCGCACACGCAAGCGGGTTGGCCATGAACGTCGGGCCGTGCATCAGCACACCCGCTCCGCGCGACGTGTCCACGATCCCACGGGCGACACGCGTGCCGCAGAGCGTGGCCGCGAGCGTCATGTAGCCGCCGGTGAGCGCCTTGCCGACGCACATCACGTCGGGCACGACCCCCGCGTGCCCGGCAGCGAACAGCTCCTCCCCGGTGCGCCCGAAGCCGGTCGCGATCTCGTCGAGGATCAGCAGCACGTCGTACTCATCGCACAGCTCGCGCAGCCGACGCAGGTACACAGGCGCGTAGACGTGCATTCCGCCAGCGCCCTGTACGACCGGCTCGGCGATGACCGCTGCCAGCTCGCCTGCGTGCGCCGCGAACAGCGCCTCGACCGAGGCCGACCAGCCGGGATCGAGCCGCGCCTCGAAGCCGCCCGGCGGTCGCGGCGCGAACAGCTGCTGCGGGAGCGTCCCGGCGAACAGGTGATGCATGCCGCCGACCGGGTCGCAGACGGCCATCGCCCCGAACGTGTCGCCGTGGTAGCCGCCGCGCAGCGCGAGCAGGCGCTGCTTCTCGGGGCGCCCGCGCGAGCGCTGGTACTGCAGCGCCATCTTGATCGCGACCTCGACGCTGACCGAGCCGGAGTCGGCGAAGAAGACGTGCTCGAGCCCCTCCGGCGTCAGCTCGATCAGCCGCCGCGCCAGCTCGATCGCGGGCGCGTGGGTGAGCCCACCGAACATCACGTGCGCCATGCGGCCGAGCTGGTCCTGCACCGCCGCGTCGAGGCGCGGGTGGCGGTAGCCATGGATCGCGCACCACCACGACGCCATCCCGTCGATCAGCTCGCGCCCGTCGGCGAGCCGCAGCCGCACGCCCTCGGCTGACTCGACCATCAGCGGGGCGCTCGCCGCCGGCAGCCCGGCGTACGGGTGCCAGACGTGCTCGCGGTCGAACGCGAGCAGCGCGTCCGTCGTAGGGGTGCTTCCGTCGGCCACGTGGCCGGCGGAGGCGGGGCCCCAGGTGGGCTCCGCGCTCACTCGTCCCGCGGCGGCGGGCGGAAGACGATTCTCTTGACTTCGGCGACGGTGCCACCGCTGAGCCGCAGCGCCGTCTGGATGCCCTCGTTGCCGAGCTCGCCGGCGACGAGCGCACGGCGCAGCTCGTCGAGCGCGGTACGAGCGTCCTCGTCGGCGGCGTCGCGGCCGGCCTCGAGCAGGATGATGTGGCGCGGGCGGCGCACGGCGTGCGCCATCCGCACCCAGCGCTCGCGCTCGTCGGCGCCGAGTCCGTCGAGGCCGAGCACGACGGACTCGCCCGACTCGACGCGTCTGCCGACGGCGGTACCGAGCAGCTCCAGCGCGCGCTCCTCGACCTGCTCGTCGGGGACGCGGCCCTTCAGCAGCGCCCGTACCTTGTCGAGCGACAGGTACGCGTTTCTGTCCTCGAGCACGCGCGCGGCGAAGCGGTCGCGCTCGGCCGCGCTCGGGGAGGCGATCAGCAGCAGGCTGCCAGGCGAGTAGCGCAGCCGATCAGAGGGCGTGAGGGTGCGGCAGCGAGTCGAGACGTCCGCGGGCCGTTGAGCGGCTCCGTCACGCCGGGGGCGATCGGAGGACCACCCGCCCCGCTCGTCGTCGGAGAACTTGACGCTACGTGGGGGCTGGGAGGTTGACATCCCTTCATCTTGGCACGAGGTAAATCGTTGCGAAGCGCGCGTGTGCTTCCGCAGGCGCGCCGAGACGCCATGACCGCCCCGGGCAGGAGTCGGTTCCGAGCCTGCCCGGGGCATCTCGGGACGACAAGCGACAACCCACGGAAGCTGGGATCCCGCTACACCCGCAGGTTCAGCGGCGGGATCGCGGTGGAGGCGACGGGGGTGGCGAGGCCGTCGGGTGCGCCGCCGGGTGGGACGAAGGCGCGCGCGCCGGGAGCAGGGCCGCCGTCGGAGCCCGGCATCACCGGCTCGGCATCGACCGTCTCGCCGACGTGCTCGGCGACTGCCGCGGCGATGTCGAGCAGGGTGCGGTCGGCGTCGGCGGCGGTCGTGCGGTCGTCGACCGCCTGGCGCAGGAAGCGTTCGAGCGCGGGACGCAGGGCGATGGCCGCATCGACCAGCGGGTCCGTCCCGCGCTGGTAGGCGCCGATCGCGATCAGGTCCTCCTTCTCGCGGTAGGCGGCCATCAGCTGACGGACCGCCTGCCCGGCGGCGCGCACCGCGGGCGAGACGACCTCGCCGACGAGGCGGGAGACGCTCTGCAGCACATCGATCGCGGGGTAGTGCGAGGCATGCGCGAGTTCGCGGGTCAGCACGACGTGGCCGTCGAGGATCGAGCGGACCGCGTCGGCGATCGGCTCGTTCATGTCGTCGCCGTCGACGAGCACGGTGTAGAGGGCGGTGATCGAGCCGCGCTCGCTCGTGCCGGAGCGCTCCAGCAGGCGGGGCAGCTGCGCGAACACGCTCGGCGTGTAGCCGCGCGTCGCCGGCGGCTCGCCGATTGCGAGGCCGACTTCGCGCTGCGCCATCGCGAAGCGGGTGACGGAGTCCATCATCAGCATCACGTCGTTGCCCTGGTCGCGGAAGTGCTCGGCGATCGCGGTCGCGGTGAAGGCGGCCTTGATGCGCACGAGCGCCGGCTGGTCCGACGTCGCGACGATCACGACCGAGCGCGACAAGGCGTCGCCGAGGTCGCGTTCGATGAACTCGCGCACTTCGCGACCGCGCTCGCCGACGAGGGCGATCACGTTCACGTCGGCGGTCGTCGAGCGCGCGATCATCCCGAGCAGCGAGGACTTGCCGACGCCGGAGCCGGCGAAGATGCCGAGCCGTTGGCCGCGGCCGCACGGCACGAGCGCGTCCAACGCGCGCACGCCCAGGTCCACACGCTCCTCGATCCGAGGTCGTGACAGCGCGTCCGGCGGCGCGGCGGCGGTCGAGCGCGGGCGTCCGGCGTCGGCGCGCGGCATCGCGTCGAGCGGGTTGCCGAGCCCGTCGATCACGCGCCCGAGCAGGTCGTCGCCGACGCGGATGCGGAAGGAGGAGCCGGTTGCGCGAGCCGTGGTACCGGGGCCGATCCCCTCCATCTCCCCGAGCGGCATCAAGAGCGTGCGCTGGCCGCGGAAGCCGACGACCTCGGCGGGGATGGGGTCATGGCCGCGGTCGCCGTTGACGAGGCAGACCTCGCCAACCTCGGCCTGCAGTCCGGTCGCCTCGATCACCAGGCCGATGAGGTCGGAGACGCGGCCGGAGCGGCGCGCGAGGTCGGAGCCGCGCAAGAGCGCCGACGCCCGCGTCAGATGAGGAGCGCGATTTGTGGTCGGCGGGGCCGACCCAGATCCGCGGTCCTCGGTCATCCGCCGAGCTCCGCCGCCACGAGCTCCCGCGCACGCGCGAGCTGCGTCTCGATCGACGCGTCGATTTGACCCTCGTCGGTGCGCACGACAGCGCCACCGCGCTCGAGCCGGCGCTCGGCCTGCACCTCGCAGTGCTCGATGCCGCCGAGCTCCGCGGCGAAGCCGGCGGACGCAGAGCGCACGAGCTCCAAGTCATCGGGATGGACGAGGACCGTCACGCGCCGCCGCTCGGTCAGCCGGCGCAGCGCGCCGCGCACGACGTCGAGCACGCGTTCGGGGTCGGCGTCCAGGGTTCCGGCCACGATCTTCTCCGCCAACAGCACGGCCAACTCGACGGCGTCGCGCTCGACCGCGTCGGCGGTCGCCGCGCGCAGCGCGACGACCTCGGCGTGGGCGGACCCCAGGGCGCTCAAAGCGGCCGCGAGCTGTGCGCGGCCCTCGGCGAGTCCGGCCTCCAGCCCGTCGGCGTGACCCTCGGCGCGCGCCTGCGCGCGGATCGCATCGGCCTCCGCCTGCGCGGCGGCGAGCGGCGACTCGAGGTCGCGCAGCGAGACCGCCGGCCCCGCCTCCAGCGGCTCAAACGAGAACTCGTCCATCAGACGACCGCGTCCCCGGAACCGCGCCCGATCACCAACGTGCCGGCGTCCTCCAGGCGGCGCACGACGCCGACGATGCGGCCCTGCGCCTCCTCGACGACGCGCTTCTTCTGCGGCGGCTGGAACTCCATCTCCTCGCGCAGCATTTGCGCGCCGCGCTCGGACATGTTGGACAGCAAGCGCTCCTTGACCTCCTCCTCGACGCCGCGCAAGGCGAGCGCCAGGTCTCTCTGGTCGACCTCGCGCAAGACCATCTGGATCGAGCGGTCGTCGAGTCTCGCGATGTCCTCGAAGACGAACAGCAGTCGGCGGACCTCGTCGCCCAGCTCCCCGTCCACCTCCGCGATTGTGTCGAGCACGTTGCGCTCGGTCGGGCGGTCGGTGTGGTTGAGGATCTCGGCGAGCGACTTGACGCCTCCCGCAGCGCTGTACTCCTGCTGCACCACGGTCTCCAGCTTGCGCCGCATCACGTTCTCGATCTCGCGCACGACGTCGGGCGGCGTCTCGCCCATGCGCGCGATCCGCAACGCGATGTCGGCCTGCTGCTCCTCAGGGAGGCAGGACAGCACTTGGGCCGCCAACGTCGTATGCAGATTCGCGACCACGAGCGCGACGGTCTGCGGCGACTCGGAGCGCAGGAACGTGACGATGTGGTCCGGCGGCGTGCGGCGCAGGAACTCGAACGGACGGCGCTCGATCACTGTTGACAAGCGTCCGATGATCTCGGCCGCGCGGTCGGAGCCGAGCGAGCGCTCCAGCACGTCGCGGGCGTAGTCGACCCCGCCGGTCGCGAGCGAGTCGTACGCCTGCACGACGGCGGCGAGCTCCTCGAACACGAAGGCGGAGGTGTCGGGATTGATCTGCCCCGACTTCGCCATCTCCAGCGAGAGCGACTCGATCTCGTCGTCGCGCAGGTGCTTGAACACCTCGGAGGCCTTCTCCGGACCGAGCGCGATCAGCAGTACGGCCGCCTTCGTGCGGCCGGCCATGCGCGGCACGACTCTCTGCGGCAGCCGCGCCGGCTCCGGCGTGACGTCCTCGACGTCGGCGGACGGAAGGTCGATTGCGCTCACTTGTCGTCCTCGGCCATCCAAGCGCGAACCTGCTGAGCCACCCGGTCGGGGTCGCGCTCGACGAGGTCCTCGACCTGCAGCCGCGCGGGCTGCTCGGGCGTGCGCAGCGGGCGCACGTGCGTCGGGTGGTCGTCGTGCTCCAGGCGCTCGAGCTCGGCGAGCGTGCGCGGCGCCTGGATCTCGCTCAGCCACGTCGGCTCGCCGGCGAGCGTCTCCTGCTCGCGGCGCTTGAGCTGGCGGGTGACGAAGAACAGGAAGAAGATCGTCGCGATGCCGACGAACACGTACTTGAGGTAGCCGCCGTACGTCGCGACCGGCGATGGCGCCGCGGCCACAGGCGGTCTCGCGAAGGCGACCTGGCCGACCGTCAGCACGTCGCCGCGTCTCGTGTCGATGCCGGCCGCGCTCGCGACGGCCGCTCTGATCTGCGGGAGCGCCGAGGCGGGCACGGATCTGTCGAGCAGCACGGAAACCTGCTGGCCGTTGACCGCGCCGGGGGCGATTCTCGTGTGCGTGACGGTCTTGTCGACGCCGAACGTGTCGTCGGCGCTGTCGCGTCTGTAGTCCGATCTGCCGCTGGCGCCGGTCTGCGCGTAGGCGGGCGTGTTGGCGCCGGTACCGGCCGAGCCGCCGGCGCCTCCGCTGCCGCCTCTCAAGGACTCTCTCTCGGTCTTGGAGGCGAGCGGCACGCCTCTTCTGCCGTAGGTCAGCTGCTCCTGCGTCGCCTCGTTCGCGTCGAGGTCGGCGTGGACCTGCACCTGCGCCTTGTCGGGACCGAGCGTGCGCGTGAGCATCGCCGTCAGGCCGGCGGCCATCTGCGAGTCGTAGCGCGCCTCGGCCGCCTGCTTGGCGAGCAGTCCGCCGTCGCCGGTGGCAGCGCCGTCGCCGCTGCCGGTCGGCCACAGCAGCTGACCGCTGCCATCCGTGATCGTGACCTTGTCGGTTTGCAAGCCGGGGACGCTGCTGGTGACGAGCTGCGCGATCCCGCGAACGGAGCCGGGGTCGATCGAGCTGGAGCCCGACAGCAGCACAGCGGCCGTCGCAGGGGAGGCCTGATCGGAGAACAGCTGCGCCTCTCTGTCGGGCAGCACGAGTTGCACCTGCGCGCCGGCAACGCCGTCGACCTGCTCGATCGTCTTGCCGATCTCGCCCTCGAGCGCGCGCTGATAGTTGATGCTCTGCTGGAAGTTGGAGGTGCCGAGCTTCTGTCTGTCGAGCAGCTCGTAGCCCGGTTGTGAGCTCGTGGCGCTCACGCCCGCGCTGGCGAGCGCGATCCGCGCCTCGGCCGTTCTGCCCTTCTCGACGGCGAGCGCGGTGCCGTTGTTCTGCAGCTCGTAGCCGATCCCCTTCGTGTCGAGCGCGGCGGTGACCTTGCCGGTCTGCGCCGGGTCGAGGCCCGTCATCAGCGTCGAGTAGCTCGGCGCGGACGCCATTCTCATCAGCAGGATCAGCACGACGATCGTGCCGAGCGCGACGGCGCCGAGGACGATGCGGCCGCGCGGCGTGATGTTGGCGATGAGGGCGCGAAGGGGCATGAGGGAGTGCTCCGTGGGCGTTGGGGGCGGGGGGCGGGAGCCGATCCGAGATCGCTAGATCTGCGTGTGGAAGATGTCGTTGATCGCCTCAGATCCCTTGGTGCGGATCTGGCCGGCGAGCTGCATCGCGAGCTGGGCCTTCTCGACCGCCGTCACGACGGATGAGATGTCCGTGGCGGTGCCGTTCGCGAGCGACTGTGAGGCGCTGGCGGCGCCCTCCTGCAAGTCGGTGAGGTTCCCGATCTGCTTGGCGAGCACGTCGCCGAAGCCGGCGCCGGTCCCGGACCCGACCCCGCCCACCCCGACGCCATCGCCGCCGCCAACCGCGTCGGGCGCGGTCGGTCCGGTCGGCGCACCGATGCCCGGGATCTGCCACTCGGCGCCAAGCGCCGCGACGGGCGGCAATGTCATCTGAGCAGCTCCAGCGTCTTCGAGAACAGCTGCTTGGCCGCCTGCATGGCGGTCACGTTCGCCTCGTAGGTGCGCGACGCGCCGATCAGGTCGACCATCTCGGTGACCGGGTTGACGTTCGGCAGCGAGACGTAGCCCTGCGCGTCAGCGTCGGGGTGGCCCGGGTCGTAGACGCGGCGCGGCGCGGCCGGGTCCTCGACGATGCCGGCGACCTGCACGCCGTTGACCGGCGAGGCGGACGCGCTCGCGAGCATCGAGCCGAAGCTCTGCCCGCCGGCCTGCGCCTCCTGCAGGACGACCTCGCGGCGGCGATACGGCTGCCCGTTCGCCCCCTGCGTCGTCTGCGCGTTGGCGAGGTTGCCGGCGGTGACATCCATCCGCAGCCGTTCGGCCGCGAGGCCGCTGCCGGCGACGTCGATCGCGTCGAACAGGCCCATCAGCGGACGCCCATCGCGATTTGGATGATCGAGGTGCGCGAGCCGGCGACCGACACGAGCGCCTGGTACTCCAAAGCGTTCTTCGCCAGCTCGGCCGACTCCTGGTCGGCGTCGATCCCGCTGCCGTCGGCGCGGACGGTGCGCGACGCGTCGGTGCTCGGGCTGAAGGCGACGCTCTCCATCGAGGAGCCCGTCTCCATCGCACTCGCGAGCTCCGCGTGGAAGTCGACGTCCTTGCGCTGGTAGCCGGGCGTGTTGACATTCGCCAGGTTGTCCGTGAGCAGCGTCTGACGCAACGATGAACCGCGCATCGCGGCCTCGAGCGAGAGCTGGGTGGTGTCGAACAGGCTCATGCAGAAGAAAGGGGATTCCTGCGCGGGCCTCCTTGGCGAACTGCACCTGCGACCCCCTCCTTGGGGATCACGCAGGTGGATCGGCCAGGCGGTTCGTTTCTTGAGCGGGCGGTGCGCCTGGGGTGGCCGCAGGGGTGGCGTTCCGTTCGCGCGGTCCGGCCCGCTCCACGCCGGCGGTCGGCTGGGGAGGGGCGGGAGCAATTGCGGTTTCGGCGGTGCCGGTCTTGCGCGGTTCGTGCACAGAGCACGGGCGTTTCTCCGCAGTTGCCGGTGGCGTCGGGGATGAGCGTCGATTTCAGTCCGGATAGCGGACGAAATATGACGTTCATCCCGGGGATATCCGGAAGCGGGCGAGCGCATGCGCAGATCCGCCCAGACAGCTCGCAATGCCGGGCACCACTGCCGCCATGCCAGCCAGGTGCGCTGACAGCTCGGCCGCAACCGCCCCCCTCCCCAGCCGAACAGCCCACGTCACGCACCACCAACACACGCCACGAGCGGAGCGCCACGCGCGCCACCTTCAGGCGCGCCCGCGGTCAGCCAGTCGCGTCCAGCACCGGGCGTTCGGGCGGCGCACCGGTGCCGTAGCCGCGCGCGGCCTGGCGGCCGCGATCGAGGCCGCTGAGGTCACGGCCGAGCTGGTCGCACAGGACGGTCAAGGCGGCGGTGGTGCGCTGCTGGGCTTCGTGCGCGCGCACCAGCGCGGAGCGCGCCCCCGCGGGCGGCGAGGCCGGCAGCGAGGCGATGAGCGTCGTGCGCGTCTGCTGGAGCGCGACGAGCTCGCCGATGCGCGAGGGCTCCCAGGCGGTCACCAGCGCAAGCTCGCACTCGGCCAGCTCGGCGAGCCGTTCGTACGGGGCCGTCTCGGTCACGTCCTCAGGCTCGCCTCGCGCCGCGCCTCAGGCAGTCGCCGCGACCTGCGGCGACGCAGCCAGCTCGGCCCACGCCTCGCGCAGCTCGCCGAGCAGTTCGTCGACCTTGTCGAGCGAAGCCGGGTCCTGTCTCATGCGGCCCTCGGCCAGCAGCTGCAAGCAGAAGACGTAGATCGCCTCGAGCTTCTCGGCGATCTCGCCCTGGCTCATGTCGAGCGTCGCGAGCAGGTGCTCGACGATCTGCTCTGCGCGGCGCAGCCGCTCGTGCGAGGTCGGCACGTCGCCGTCGCGCATCGCGGTCGCGGCTTGGAAGAGGAACCGCCGCGCGCCGTCGTACAGCATCACGACGAGCCGCTCCGGCGGAGCGGTCAGCACCGCGCTCTCTCGATACGCCTGCGGCGAAGCCGCGAAGTTCATGCTGCTCATGGCCCTTCCCGGATCGGGGACGTGGGGTTTCGCCCTCCGATCACCGCGAGCGGCAATCTGCGGGCGACGCTACCCAGGTGATCGGTCCGGACGGCGGAAGGTTGAATGCGCCTTATCGGTCACACGAGGGCTTATAGTGCGGAAGACGATGGTCGCCCTCTCCGAGGCTGCTCATAAGCTCGGCGCCGACGAGCGCACGCTGCGCCGCGCCGTCGCCACCGGCACGGTGCGCTGCCACGAGCGCAGCCCGCGCCGCCGGCAGCTCGACGACGACGAGCTCGCGTACCTGTCCGCGCACTGGGAGCTGCTGTCGAACCTGCGCAGAGCGCTGCGAACCGAGCCGAACGTGCGGCTCGCCGTGCTCTACGGCTCGGCCGCGCGCGGCGACGACCGCGAGGACTCGGATGCGGACGTGCTCGTGTCATTCGCAGAGGACAGGTCGCTCGCACGCGTGGGGCTTGCCGTGCGGCTGATGCGCGCGTTGGATCGCGACGTCGACGTCGCGCAGCTCGATCGCGTCGACGCGACGGCGCCGCTGCTGTTGCTGCAGGTCGCAAACGAGGGTCGCGTCATCGTCGATCGCGACGGCGAGTGGGGCGACATCCAGCGTCGCCGCGATGAGATAGCGCGGCGCGCTCACCACACTCACGCCGAGAACCTGCGCCAGGCGCGGGAGGCGATACGCGAGCTGATCGAAGCCGATGACTGACGAGTGACGCGCAGCCGAGATCGACCGCATGGCGACGAAACTGAAGCGGCTTCCCGCTCAGCGGCGAGCCCTGAACGCCGCCCTCCGCGAGTTTGGTGAGGACTTCGATCTTAGGCGATGGACCGCGGCGTTCGAGTCGTCCGAGGTCATCGACATCAACCGCGTTCTGCAGGTCACGGGCGGGTACCTGATCCTCGTGAACAACACAGTCGAGGCCGTAAAGATCGGCGCCACGCTGGCGAACCTGACGCCGGCCGACGGCAGACGAGGCGCATCGGGGCTGATCGACGCCATTCGCCGAGACGGAGGGATCTCGTCCGAGCAGGCGGACACGTTCACGAGCCTTTACGTCACCCGCAACGTGCTTCAGCACGCGTCAACAGACATCCAAGCCGGAGAAGTCCACAGACACGTCAAGCTCCTACTCCGCAGCCTGCCCGGCTTCGTGCGCAGCTTCATGAGCTGGCTTGAGCAGCGTGGCGTCGAGCTCCGCTGACGCGGGCTCAGTTGTTGTTCAGCGAAGCCAGCTGACCCGACAGCCAGCTGCCCTGCGCCTGACTCTGCGCGAGCGCGGACTCCATCGCGGCGAACTGGGCGCGGAAGGCCTGCTCCTTCAGCGCGAGCCGCTGGTCCATGTCCGCCATGTTCTGCTGCAGGCGCTTCAGCTCGGCGTCGGCGCCGGTGATGCGGACGTCGATCGTGCCGCCGGTCGTGTCGAAGCCGTGGACGATTCTCTCGAACCCGCGCGCCCAGCCGCCGGCGTTCGACGAGCCGGCGAGCAGGTCGCGCACGCCGGTGGCGTTGCTCGCGAGCGCGGCGTCGAGCGTTCTGGAGTTGATCTCCAGCTTGCCGGCGAGCGCGTCTCTGGAGATCGTGGCGGAGGCGGAGCCGGTCGAGACGCCGAGGTCGGCGAGGCTGCTCATGCCGTCCGGCAACCCTCTGACGGAGCTGTAGATCATCTGGCGCATCTGGCTGAGGACCGCCGTCAGCGCGGTGTCGCCGTTGAGCATGCCGGCCTGCTGCTGCTCGGTCGTCTTCGGGTCCTTGACGCTTCTCTCGTCGAGCTTCGCGCGGATCGCGTCGACGGTCGAGTTGTAGACGTCGACGAACGCTCTGAGCTTGTCCTTGACCGCGTCGGTGTTGACCGTCGGGGCGCCGACGGTGACGGTGATCGGACCGCTGACGGTCGTGACGCCTCTGAGCGAGAGTCTCACGCCGGCGATCGCGTTCGTCACCTCGTTCGAGGAGGAGCTGCCGGCGACGCCGTCGACCGTGAACTGTGCGTCGCGGCCCTGCTTCGCCTTTCCGGTCTGCTCAGTAAGCGAGCCGGTGCCGTCGGTCAGCGCGATGAAGCCGGTGCCCGTGTCGCCGGTCGTGCGCGCGGACAGCACGAGCGTGCCTCTGTCGGTCGCCGCCGCGTAGACGGTCGCTCTCGCATCGGAGTTGATCGCACTGACCACGTCGCTGAGTGAGGCGCCGGCGGCGACCGCCGTGTCGTGTCCGTCGATCGTGATCGTGCCGGCGCTCGCGGGCGAGACGAACGAGTAGGTCCGCTGGGCGGCGTTCGCCAGCTGGGAGACCTCGACCTGGTAGCCGCCGACGCCCGCGCCCGAGCCGGAGACGATCGCCGCCGACAGGCGGGTCGCGTCGCTGGTGGAAGCCGTCTGCGCCTGTGACCACAGTCCGATCGAGCGCAGCCCCTGCGCGGCCGACTCGACCGCGCGCAGGCGCGATTGGAAGTCCGCCAGCACCGACTGCCGCGCGGTGATGAGCGATGCCTTCTGGTCGAGTCTCGTGCGCGGCAGGCGCTCGATCTGCATCAGCTGATCGACGATCGCGTTCGTGTCCAAGCCGGACGCCAGTCCGCCGATGTTGAGCAGCGGCGTGCTCATCAGTCCAGGGAAGTGCCGGTGGCGACGTCGAGCAGCTCGCTCGGCGGGATCTCGCGCAGGACATTGCCGTCGAGGTCGCGGACCTCCACACGCACGTGTCCAACCGCGCTGTCCGCGGGCGGGATGAAGCGCAGCTCGCGACCCGTCGCATGCAGCTCACGCGCAACGCGACCAGCAGCGTCCATCGCCTCCAGCACCTCGGGCGGCGGGCTCGCCGGGACGTCGCCCGTGGAGACCGCAAGCGTGTCGTCGGCGCTTGCCGCGCGGGCAGCGCGCGGCGCGCGCTCGGGCGCCGTGCTGAAGCTGTTCGATTCGATTCGTGCGACGTCGAGGCCCATGCTGAGCTCCTCGGGACGTCGATCCGCGGTGTCCTTCTGCCCACCGGGATCGATGGCTTCTCCCGGCTCTATCGGCCGGTCACGATGGAACTTGAGCGGCGGGCGCAAGGCCCACCGGGCGGCCCTACGCCGCCAGCGGCTCGAGCCGCGCGAGCAGTCGTGTCGCACGTCGGTCCCCCGCGTCCAGCGCGCGAGCCTCTCGCGCGAACTCGATCGCATCGTCGGTCATTCCCTGTGCGGCGGCGACCTGCGCCAGCCCGA
>DATFPW010000088.1:0-55291 GCA_035264605.1 Conexibacter sp.
GTCATGCGCAGCAGCGTGGCCGCGCGCTCCAGCCGGCGCGTCAGCAGATAGGCCCGCGGCGACTCGCCGAACGCGCTCTTGAACGCGCGGCTGAAGTGCGCGCGCGAAAGTCCCGCGGCACGCGCCATGTCTTCGACGCCGATCGGATCGGCGTAGCGCGCGTCGGCGAGGTCCTTCGCTCTGAGCAGATGGCGGTCGGGCGGGACGAAGGCCATGCCACCGGCAGTATCTCGCCGGGAAGCCGAAGGCAGGCACGAGCAGCGCACGCGAGCGGCCCCGGCGACTGCGTGGGGGAACGGGGTCGCCGGGGTCCGCTACGTGTGCAGATGACCCGTCATGTCTCGTCTAGATGGGGGAATCGGACGAGACGGCACGCGCGGCGGGAGATCGCAAGATCGGCCGAACGCGAAGCCGACATTGGGCCATCGGCCGGGAATCCTGGCTGAGCGGTCAGAATTCCGGTAGTCGGCATTCCGAACGTTCTAATCGCGAGTATCGAACGTGACACGTTCCCGAGGCACCACCTTCAGGTTGCCTTCGGAAGCGTTTCTTCATTACTCTCGGTAGACAACAGCATTTATGTCGGGTGCGGGGGGTGCCGTACCCCGTGAGGCGGAGGAGAACGTCGCATGACGGGGAGTGGTGAAGCCGTGCCAGCGCTGGGACCCGCCCAATGAGCGAGATGCCCGTACTCGCGTTGGACCGCGTCACGCGGAGCCATCGCGTCGGACGTGAGCGAAGCGCCGTGCTGGACGCCGTCTGCTTGGAGGTCTGGCCCGGCGAGATCGTCGCGATCCTCGGTCAGCGCCGTGCCGGCAAGACGACGCTGCTGCGCATCGTCGCCGGGATCGAGGCAGCCGACGCCGGCACCGTCCGGCTCGACGGCGAGGCGCTCGGCACCCTCCCGGCTTCGACACGGACCCGCCGACTGCGCGCTGTGGGGTTCGCCCCGAAGACGTGGCGCGTCGCACGCGGCAAGCCGGTGCTCGACCACGTCGCGCTGCCGTTGCTCGCCGAGGGCCGTCCACTTGTGACAGCGTTGGCGAAGGCGCACGAGGCGCTCGAACGCGCCGGCGCCGCCCACTGCGCAGGTGCGATGGCAGAGGAGCTCGCGCCCGCAGACGAGACGCGTGTCGCGCTCGCGCAGGCGCTCGTACGCGAGCCGCGCCTGCTGCTGGTCGACGAGCCCGGCGTGATGGCCGGCCCCGACGAGCGCGACGAGCTGCTGCGCCTGTTGCGCAACCTCGCCGCCGAGGACCCGGGCCTTGCGCTCGTCATGACGGCCCGCGACGTCGCCGGCGTGTCGGGTGCGGGACGCGTGCTGACGCTCGACGACGGCGTGCTCCGCGGCGCGAGCGCGCCGCCGAGCGCTGATGTCCTCACGTTCCCCGGCGGCATCGCCGTCGAGGCGACACCGATCCGATGAGCACGCTCGAGCTGGAGGATGTCGTCAAGCACTACGCCAGCGGCGGCGAGGTCGTGCGCGCAGCCGACGGCGTCTCGCTGTCGATCGCTCCAGGCGAGATCGTCGCGCTCTACGGCCCGAGCGGCTCCGGCAAGACGACGCTGCTGCTGCTCGCCGCCGGCCTGCTCACGCCCGACGCGGGCGACGTGCGCTTCGGGGGGCGCAGCATCGGCCACCTGTCACGCGATGAGGGTGCGCGCTTCCGCCGCTCACTCGGCTTCGTCTTCCAGTCCTTTCACCTGATGCCGTCTGTCGCGGCGATCGACAACGCGACGCTGAAGCTGCTGGCGGACGGGATGAGCCCGGCACGCGCGCGCAAGCAGGCGACGACGTGGCTCGCGCACCTCGGGCTCGCCGACCGCGTCCACCACCCGCCGGAGCGGCTGTCGATGGGCGAGCGCCAGCGCGTCGCGATCGCCCGCGCGCTCGCCAACGACCCACAGCTGATCCTCGCCGACGAGCCGACGGGGAACCTCGACAGCGTGCGCAGCCGCGAGACGCTCGGGATGCTGTCGCGACTGTGTCGCGAACGTTCGGTCGGGATGCTGCTCGTCACGCATGACGGCGACGCGGCCCACTTCGCCGACCGCGTGTTCGACCTGCGCGACGGCCGCCTCGACGAGCGCCCCGACCATCCCGGGGTGACGCTGAGCGGCATGCCGGCGAGCGACGAAGCAGCGCCGGCATGAGCCCCCGCACGCTCCTCTACCTGTACGGCTGGCGCCTGCGCGCGCACCCGTTTCAGGAGCTGCTGGCGGGCGCCGGCATCGCAATCGGCGTCGCGTTGCTGTTCGCGGTGCAGGTGGCGAACACGAGCGTGACGGGATCGGTTGAGCAACTGCTGCACGCGATCACGGGCAAGGCGCAGATCGAGTTGGCCGGGCGCGACGATCAGGGGCTGGACGCACGGCTGCTCGACGCCGTTCGCGTGATCCCCGGCGTCGCGACCGCGGCGCCGACGATCGAGCATCGCGGCGTGATCGCCGGACCCGCCGGGAGCGAGGCGATTGAGCTGATCGGCGTCGACCCGAGCCTCGCCGCGTTGGAGGGGACCGCCACGCGCGAGTTCGGCGCCGGGCGCCTCGGCATCCCCGATCGTTCAGTGCTGATCCCCGATCGCCTCGCGCGGGTCACAGGCGTCGAGCCAGGGGACTTCGTCACGCTCAACCTCGCCGGCCGCGCCCATCGCGTCCGCGTCGCGGCGCTGCTCAACGCGAGCGAGATCGGCCCGCTCACCGGCAGCTCGGTCGCGATCGTCCCGCTGCCGTTCGCGCAGCAACTCGTCGACATGCCGGGCCGCCTGACCCGCATTCTGATCCACGCCCGCGAGGATCGCCTGGCGAACGTTCGAGCCGCCGTGACCGGGATCGCGGCGGGGCGCCTCAACCTCGGTCCCGCCGACTCCACGGTCCGCCGACTGGAGAGCGCGTCCGCGCCGAACGACCAGTCGACGGCGCTGTTCTCCGGGATCAGCGCGATGATCGGCGTGCTGTTCGCGTTCAACGCAATGCTGCTGACGATGCCCGACCGTCGCGCGTTCCTTGCAGAGCTGCGGATCCAGGGCTTCACAACATGGCAAATCGTCGGCCTGCTGGGCTTCGAGGCGCTCCTGCTCGGGACCGTCGCGTCGCTCGCGGGGCTGGCGCTCGGCGACCTGCTCTCGCGCAGCGTGTTCCACGCGGTGCCGACCTATCTCGCGTTCACGTTCCCGATCGGCACGCAGCGAGTGGTGCCCTTCCACACCCTGGCGCTCGCGTTCGGCTCGGGCCTGGTCGCGTCGCTGATCGCGGCGAGCCGGGTACTCACGGACATCTTCTCGCGCGGCTCGCTCGACGAGGTCTTCCAACAGCGCGGCGAGGTCGGGGAGGGGATCAACGCTTCCCTGCGGCGCAAGATGCTGCTCGCATCGCTCGGGATCGTGGTCGCCACGACGCTCGCGGTGTGGATCGACCCGGGGATGACGATCGTGGGCGTGATGGCGCTCGGCGTCGCCGTCCTGCTGGCGATTCCGGCGGCGTTCGCGCGGACGATGCCGCTCGTCGATCGGCTCGCCCGCCGCCTGCGGCAAAACCTTCTGCTCGTCGCCGTGATGGGCGCCCGCTCGGCGATGACGCGCTCGGTGGCCGTCGCGGCGATCGCCGCGCTGGCGGTGTTCGGGAGCGTCGCTATCGACGGCGCCCGCGGCGATCTGGTGCACGGCCTGGGAGCCGGCTTCGCGGAGCAGGCGCGCACGGCCGATGTGTGGGTCACGACGATGGGGAGAAGCTTGACGACGGACGCCTTCCCGCGAGATGCAGGCGCGCTGCGCCGGCTCCGTGCGGCGCCGGAGGTGCGGGGCCTGCGGCTGTACCAGGGCGGGATGCTCGACATCCCCGGTCCGGATCGCCGTATCTGGGTGCTCGGGCGGCCGTCGAGCGACCCCATGATCATCCCGCCGAGCCAGATCGTCAGCGGGGACCCGGCGCTCGCCGAGCGCCGGCTGCGGGCGGGCGGCTGGGTGGCGGCGTCGCAGACGATCGCCGACACGCAGGGCTCGCGGATCGGCGACCGCTTCAACCTGCCGACCCCGAACGGCACTGCTCACCTGCGGCTTGCCGCAGTCGTCACGAACCTCGGGTGGGGCTCTGGCGCCGCCATCGTCAACACGCGCGACTACCAGCGCTATTGGCACAGCGACGCGCTCGTCGCCATCGGCGTCGAACTGACGCCCGGCATCTCGCCGGAAGCGGGCCGACGCGTCGTCGAGGATGCGCTCGGCCCCGGGCGGAGCTTCGACGTCGAGACGGCTCAGCAGTTCGAGCACGAGTTCCACAGCCTCCTGCGGGACGGCCTCACGCGCTTGAGCCAGATCTCGCTGCTGCTCGTGATCGCCGCCACGCTCGCCCTCGCAGCCGCGTTGAGCGCCGCGATGTGGCAGCGCCGCCCGCGGCTGGCAGCGCAGAAGGTGCAGGGCTTCAAGGACTCACAGCTCCGGCGCACGCTGCTGCTCGAGGCGGTGCTCGTACTTGTGGTGGGCTGCCTCGTCGGAGCCGTCGGAGGCGCCGGTGGCCACATGCTCGGCAACCGCTGGCTCGAGCTGACGACCGGCTTCCCGGCGCCGTACTCGCTGCAGGCGGCCGCGACCCTGACGACCCTGCTGACGATCCTCGGCGGCGCCGCCGCGATCGTCGCGGGCGTCGGGGCCTTCGCCGTGCGGGTTCCCCCGGGAGCGAGCTTCGGCGAGTGAGCGTCGCGCCGCCGCGGTGGCGAGCCAATCTCAAGCTGCTGTGGGCGCTCTCGCTCTACTGGTGCGCGATCTTCCCGCGAACGCAGCAGGAGCTGCGCCGCTGGAGAGAACGCGCCGAGGCGATCGCCGACCCCGTCGTGCGCGAGCACGCGCTCGCCAAGCTGACCAGCGAGCGCATGGTGCTGGAGGGGGCAGCGGCGTATGCACTGCTTGCCGCCCCGCCGCACCGGCTCGACGTGATCCGGGCCTGCGTGACCTTTGAGGTCATCTACGAGTTCACCGACGTCCTGGGCGAGCAACCGGTCGAGCGCCAACTCGCCCACAACGAGCGACTCAACCGCGCACTCGTGTCAGCCGTCGAGCCGATGACGCCACACGAGGCGCACCTGCGCGTGCTCGACCGGCCCGATCCCGACTATCTCCACGAACTGATCGACGACTGCCGGGCCGGGATCATGCGCCTCCCGGGGCGCGACGCAATCCTTCCCACGGTGCAGCGGCTGGCGGCGCTGGCCGCGGACGCCCAGACACTCAACCACGCGGGGTCGCACGACGGGCACCGTCAGCTCGCCCGGTGGGCGGCATCCTGCGACGACGGTGACGCGACCTGGTGGGAGCTCGCGGCGGCGGCCAGTTCGCCGCTTGGGATCTTTGCGCTGTTCGCCGCGGCCAGCCGCCCGGGGATCGCGCAGGAGACCGCGGACGCGATCGACGCCGCGTACTTCCCCTGGATCGGTGCCGTCGTCTGGCTGCTGGAGAGCCTGGTGGACCACCTCGAGGACGCGGCCGGCGACAACCTCAGCTACTTCGGCCAGTACGCATCGCCGTCGGAGGCGGCCTGCCGCCTCGTCGCCGTTACGCGGCGGGCAGGCGCCGCGGCCGCAGGACTCCCGAACGGCGAGCTGCACACGATCCTGCTGGCCGGCGCTGTCGGGCTCTACCTCTCGAGGCACGAGGCACGCCACGCGCAGGTACGCGACGTGGCCGATGCGATCCGCGAGGCGATCGGCGGGCCGATCGAGGCGCTGATGATGGCGTCGCGCCTGCGGCGCCTCGCCGTGCAGCTCAGCCGCGCTCGGCGCCGCTTCCGCGAGCCACGCGCAGCGGCACGACGTTGGCGGGCCCGGCGCTCGCCTCCGCGCGCAGGATCCCGCCGCTGATCGTCAGCGCGCGGTCGACGCCGGAGACACCCATCGCTTCGCCAGTGGTCATCAGGACGGCGACGTTGCCGTCCGCGATCGAGCGCACGAGCAACAGGACCGCCTCGCGCTCGAGCAGGTCGACGTGCGAGGTCGGATCGTCGACGAGCAGCAGTTGCGGGCCGGTCACGAGCGCCTGGGCGATCGCGACGCGCACGCGCTCGGTCGGTTCCAGCTCGCGCGGCTGCAGGTGGGCGCAGCCGCTGGCGCCAACGCGCTCCAAGTGCAGCAGTGCGCGAGCGCGTGCGATCTCGGGCGCCGTCCCGCGCGCGAGCAGCGGCATCGCGACGTGGTCGGCGATCGACTCCCCGCCGACGCCACCGAGCCCGACCTGCACGTAGCCGATCCCGACCGGAAGCCCGTCCTCATGATGGCCGCGGACCGCCTCACCGCAGAAGTGCACCGCTCCCCCATCCGGCTGCTCGAGCCCGGCAGCGATCCGCAACAGCGTGGTCCGGCCCGAGCGCGGCATGCCCCAGATCGCGACGAGTTCGCCGGGCGCGATCGCGAGCGAGACGTCGTCGAGAGCAGTCACCTCCCGACGGCCGCGGCGGAAGCGCTTGCTGACCCGCTCAAGCGTCAGCAGGCTCATCGGCTCGTCCCGTGCGCGTCTGCTCGAACGCGTCGATCTCCTTGCGCGCGTAAGCGATCCACGCGAAGTGCGCGTCGAGCAGGCCGCGGCGCGCCGCCAGCACCAGCCGCTCGACAAGCTCGCCGGCGGCGACAGCCGGCGTCGCACCGTCGCGCGCCGGTGGGAGCGGCAGCTGGCTCGCCTCCTCGACGCAGGCGCGCTCGTAGGCATCGACCAGCGCGTGCATCGTGCCGGCGCGATCTACCCCGGCGGCGGCGGTGCCGGCGATCCGCCGCAGCATCTCGACGTGGCGCGGGTCCTCGCGCATCTGGTCGGCGACCCACTCGCGGAACGCGCGCGCACCGCTCGCGGTGGCGCGATAGTGGACCTTCGGCTGGCGCCTTGCGGGGGCGCGCAGACGCTCCTCGGGGTCGGCGGCCGCAGGCGCCTCCTCCAGCAGCGGCTCGATCAGCGATGCTCTCTCGAGCGCGTTGAGCGCTGCGTATATCTGCGAGATCGGCGGATCGAGCACGCCGCCGTAGCGACGTTCGAGGCGCTGGAACAGCTCATAGCCGTAGCTGGGTCGCTCGATCACCAGTCCGAGCACCGCCCAGTTGACGGCCGACCTCATCCTCACCGCAGCAGCCACCCAATCCCCATCCGTTGCTTTGAGAAACGGTAAAGGGGACGCTATTCCACTTGAGGGTCCGAACGCAACCGTTCAACTCGCTGCTCAGCGGATAGAACGTTCGAAGTAGGGTTCGGCGACATGACCGAGCCAGCCGTTCTGAGCGAGGTGCGCGACGGGGTCCTGCTCGTCACGCTGAACCGTCCCGAGCAGCGCAACGCCGTAAACCGGGCGGTGGCTGAGGGAATCGCCGGCGCTTTGGATCGCCTGGACGCGGAGCCGGAGCTGCGGGTCGGCGTGCTCACCGGTGCCGGCAAGGGCTTCTGCGCGGGGATGGATTTGAAGGCGTTCGTCGCGGGCGAGCGAGTTGCCGTCGACGGACGCGGGTTTGCGGGAATCGTGCAGCGCGCGTCGGCGAAGCCGCTGATCGCGGCGGTCGAGGGCTTCGCCGTCGCCGGCGGCTTCGAGATCGCGTTGGCCTGCGACCTGATCGTCGCGGCACGCGGTGCGCGATTCGGGATTCCGGAGGTCAAGCGCGGATTGGTCGCGGCTGGGGGCGCATTGCTGCGCCTGCCGCAGCGGATCCCCTACCACTTGGCGATGGAGCTGGCGCTGACCGGCGACTTCATCGATGCCTCGCGCGCATACGAGGTTGGGCTCGTGAACCGCGTGGTCGAGCCTGGCGCGGCCGTAGAGGCCGCGATGTCGCTGGCGGAGACGATCGCGGCGAACGGCCCGCTTGCACTGGCTGCCTCGAAGCGGATCCTCGTCGAGGCGCCTGGGTGGCCGGCTGGGGAGCGGTGGACGTTGCAGGCCGAAATCGCCGACCCCGTGAGAGCGTCGGCCGATGCACGCGAGGGCTCGGTGGCGTTTGCGGAGAAGCGGGCGCCGCGGTGGACGGGGCCGTGAGCGGCGCTCCGCTCACGGCCACCCCCAGCTTGACAGGTGACCAAATGGTCACCTATTCTCTCCGCCGTGGACGAGGTCTTCAGAGCGCTGGCGGATCCGACCCGCCGTAGCCTGCTCGACGAGCTGTTCCGTGAAGACGGGCAGACGCTGAGCGCGCTCGAACAGCGCCTGCCGATGACGCGCTTCGGCGTGATGAAGCACCTGAGAGTGCTGGAGCAGGCAGGCCTCGTCGTCACGCGCCGACGGGGGCGCGAGAAGCTGCATTTCCTCAATCCCGTCCCGATTCGGCTCGCCCACGATCGCTGGGTGAGCAAGTACGCGGAGCCGTGGGCCGCAGGCCTGAGCGAGCTCAAGCACGACCTGGAGGGCAGGACCATGGAGAAGGTCTTCGAGATCTACATCAAGACGACGCCGGAGCAGCTGTGGGAGGCGATCACGAACCCCGAGCTGCGCGCGAAGTACAACTTCGGCGTCGGCGTGACGTCGGACTGGACGCCCGGCTCTCGCTACACGTCGGTCCACACCGAGGCCGGCATGCCGATCGCCGAGGGCGTCAACGTCGAGGTCGACGCGCCTCGCCGGCTTGTGCAGAGCTTCACCGCGCTGTGGGGCGAGGACGTGAAGGCCGAGGGCGAGTCGCGCGTCACGTGGGAGATCGAGCCGGTCGGAGACTCCTGTCGGCTCACCGTGATCCACGACCAGCTGCGCGAGGGCGCCAACGACGAGCTGTTCGGCGGCTGGCCGATGATCCTCTCCGGCCTCAAGACGCTGCTGGAGACGGGCGAGCTGCTGACGACGCCGGGCTCTTTGCGGTACGCGAGCGCCGGTTCCTAAACGTCGGATCGGGCTGCTCGGGCAGCAGCCGGACCTCTCCGCGAACGGGCGCGTGGTCCGTTCGCGGACCGGGTAGTGATCCGCTCACAAGACGCGGCGAATAGGCGCCGCGCGTCGAGAGGAGACCGAAGATGCTTTGGCTGCTGCTTGGAATCATCTTGCTGGTCATCGCCATCGCCGGCGGTGTGATCGTTCACCCCATCCTGTTCGTGCTCGCGCTCCTCGCGCTCGCCTTCTTCTTCTTCGGCCGCTCCGGCCGAACCGTCTGACCTGAGGGGGCTGCACGCGAGAGAGGCGGCAGAGAGCGGCCCCGAACCCGGGGCCGCCTCCACGCGTGACCTCAGGCGCGTGACTTCGCGCGGCTGAGGCTGGCCTCCAGGGCGGCAAGCAGGTCGGGGACCGGATCGGGCTCGGGCTCGACATCGGGGATCTCGATCTCCCCTCCCCGTCGCTTGCGCTGGATCAGTCTCAGCAGCCGGCTGCGATGGCAGTCCTCGTAGCGGTCGGGATCGAAGTCGCGCGTCATCGCCTCGATCACTCTCAGCGCCTCGTCGACCTCTCTTCTTCTCGGCGCCGCTCCACGCTTCGACGGCACTGCGTCGATCGCGCTCGGGTCGCGGATCTCGTTCGCGAACAGCATCGTCGAGAGCGCGAGCAGGCCGTCGCGCTCGCGCACGGCCACGAGCTGCTCGCGCGAGCGCATCACGATCCGCCCGATCGCGACCTGCTCGGTCTGCGCCATCGTGTCGCGCAGCAGTCGATACGCACGCGTGATTCCCTCCGCCCCTCCCTGCGGCAGCAGGTAGTACGGATGGTAGAAGTGGGCCGGGTCGATCTGCTCGAGCGGCACGAACTCCTCCACCTCGATCGTCCGCGTACGCTCGGGCGCGGCGGCGGACAGCTCCTCGTCGGACAGGACGACGAGTCTGCCGTCGAGCTCGTAGCCGTGGCCGACGTCCTCCCACGCGACCTCCTTGCCGTCGTTCGCGCACGTGCGCTTGACATCGACGCGCTGGCCGCTGTCGTCGACTTCGTGGAAGTGCACGTCGCGGTCCCGCACGGCGCTGACGAGCTCGACCGGGACGGCGACGAGGCCGAACGCGAGCGTCCCGCTCCAGAGGCCGCGGGCCATCAGCGCGCCGCCCTTCTGCCGCCGTGCCGGTTGCCGCGAGCGCGGGTTCTGCCGCCGCTGCGTCTTTTCTGCTGCGGCCCGCGCGTTCGTCTTCTGCGACCGCCGCCGAGGCTCGCCTCAAGCGCAGCCGAGAGGTCGTCGGGCGCCTCCGGCTCCTCGTGCTCGGGCAGCTCGATCTCCTGCCCGCTCGCCTTGCGTCTGATGAGCGCGAGCACGTCGGCGGTGTATCTGTCCTCGTGCTTCGCCGCTCTCCAGTCGCCGGCGAGCGTGTCGACGAGCCGCTGCGCCATCTCGACCTCTTTCGACGACGGCTCTCTTCGCAGCGGCGGGACTCTGAGGTCGCTGCGGTCGACGACCTCGTCGGCGAAGCGCATCGTGTGCAGCACGAGCGCTCTGCCGCGCGGGCGCAGCGCGACGAGTTGCTCGCGCGTGCGCAGCACGAAGCGGCCGATCCCGACCTTCCCGCTGCGCTCCAGCGCCGCGAGCAGCACGCGGTACGCCTGCTCGCCCCCGGACTGCGCGCCGACGACGTACGGCTTGTCGTAGTAGACGGGATCGATCTGCTCGACGGCGACGAAGTGCTCCAGCTCGATCATCTTCGGTCGCGAGCCGCGAGCGGCGGCGATCTCCTCGTCGGTGAGGATCACCTGCTTGCCGCCGTTCGTCTCGTACGCCTTCTGCGTCTTCTCGCGTCTAATCTCGCGGCCGGAGTCGGCGCCGACGAGGCGGTGCTCGATCCGGCAGCCGTCGCTCAGGCGCACCTCGCGGAAGTGGATGCGGTGGTCCTCGGTCGCGGCGAACAGCTTGACCGGGATCGCGACCTCGCCGAAGGCGATCGTGCCGTTCCACAGCGAGCGCGGTCTGGTCACGGAGCAAGCCCTCTCAGCGCGGGGAGCGACTGTCTGAGCGAGAGCACCTCGGCGAACCGGTCGCCGTGCTCGGCGACGCGCGCGAGCACCGCGTCATGCTCGAAGCGCAACAGGTCCGGATCGCCCTCCGCACGGCATGCCTCGACCTCGTCCCAGCCGAGCGGCGTCGAGACGGTCGGGCGCTCCTTCGCGCGCATCGAGTAGACGGAGACCGTCGTCTTGTGCTCGTCGTTCTGCGACCAGTCGATCAGGACCTTGCCGTCGCGCTCGCCGCCCTTCTTTCTCATATCGGAGACGATCAGCTCGGGACGCTGCTGTTCCAGCAGCGCCGCGACCGCGTGCGCGAACGGCTTCGTGTGCTCGTACCGTGCCTTCGCGACGTTGAGCGGCACGTAGATCTGCATCCCCTTCGAGCCCGACGTCTTCGGGAACGCCTGCAGGCCGAGCTGCTCGAACATGTCGCGCAGCGTCAGCGCGACCTCGCAGCACTCGACGATCGTGGCGGGCGGGCCAGGGTCGAGGTCGAACGCGAGCGTCGCCGGCCGTTCGATCTCGTCCGCCTTGGAGAGCGACGGGTGCAGCTCGATGTCCGCGAGGTTCGCGAGCCACACGAGCGTCGGCAGGTCCTGGCAGAGCGTGTAGTGGATGTCGCGTCTGCTGTGGCGGCTGTAGACGGTGACGGTCTGCACCCAGTCGGGCCGGTGTCTCGGCGACTGCTTCTCGTAGAAGTACTCCCCCTCGACGCCGTCGGGATAGCGCTTGAGCGTGAGCGGGTGGTCGCGCAGGTGCGGCAGCAGCACGGGTGCAATCCCCATGTAGAAGCGGATCAGATCGCCCTTCGTGAAGCCGGCTCTCGGATAGAGGACCTTGTCGAGGTTCGTCAGTCTGAGCGTGCGGCCCTCCAGCTCGACCTCGACGCCGTTGCGGATTCTGCGGCCGGCGGCGACGAGCGCGTCGAGGTCCAGCGGGTCGTCGTCGGCCGCGGGCGCCGGCGACGGCGTCGCCCTGGGCGGCGCCTGCACGCGCTCGCGCACGACCGCGTCCGCCGGCTTGTCGTCGCGCAACCCCTCGTAGCGCGGATGGCGCAGGCGGCCGTCTCTGGTCCATTCGCCGAACTCGATCTCGGCCACGAGCGTCGGCTCGACGAAGTGCGCCCCTCTTGCGGGCTGGCGTCCGACGAACGGGGATCTTCTCCGCGCGAGCGGTCTCAGCAGCTCGCCGAGGCGGTCCAGCTCGGCTTCGTCGAAGCCCGTGCCGACCTTGCCCGCGTACTTCAGCTCGCCGGTGTCGGGGTCGTGAACGCCCAGCTCGAGCGCGCCGAGGCGGTTCTGGCGGGCTCTTCTGCCCTCCGTCCAGCCGCCGATCACGAGCTCCTGCCGGTAGGAGTTCTTGATCTTCAGCCAGCTGCCGTCACGGCGGCCGGGCGCGTAGCGCGAGTCGAGCCGCTTTGCGACGACGCCCTCCAGCCCCTGCTCGCGCGTGGCGGCGAGCAGTACCGATCCGGCTCCCGCGTGGTGGGCGGGAACGCGCCAGTGCTCGCCGTCGAGCTCGAGCGCGGCGAGACGCTCGCGCCGCTCCGTGTAGGGCAGGTCGAGCAGCGAATGGCCGTCGAGCCACAGCAGGTCGAAGACGACGTAGACGACCGGTCTTTCGGCGGCGCGCCGCTTGACGGCCGCCTCGCCGCGCAGGTGGATGCGGGGCTGCAGCGCCTGGAAGCTCGGCTTGCCCTCCTCGTCGAACGCGACGATCTCGCCGTCGAGCATCGCGGAGTGCGAGCCGAGCGCCCGGTTGAGCGCCCGCAGCTCGGGATAGGCGGCGGAGACGTCGTTGCCGTTGCGCGTCGTGAAGGACAGGCGCCCCGGCTCGGAGTGCGCGATCGCGCGGACGCCGTCCCACTTGACCTCGAAGGCCCAGCGCTCCTCGTCTCTCGGCATCGTCGAGAGACGCGCGAGCATCGGCTCGACGACGTCCGGCATCTCGGTCGCTGTGGCGTCCTGCGGCGGGTCCATGCGATGGATCATCCAGTCCTTCTCAGATCTGCCGGCGTGGAACAACGCGTAGCGGCCGTTCAGCTTCTCGCCGTCGAAGACGACGATCACTCTTCTCGGCAGCCACTTCTCGCAGGTGTACGTGCCGCTGTCCCAGATCATCACCTCGCCGGCGCCGTAGCCCGCCGGGATCGTCCCGTGGAAGTCGATGTAGTCGAGCGGGTGGTCCTCCACGTGGACGGCCTTGCGGTTGTGTCTCGGGTCCTCCGGGATGCCGTTCGGGATCGCCCACGAGACGAGCACGCCGTCGCGCTCGAGCCGCAGATCCCAGTGCAGCCGGCGAGCGTGATGCTCGTGGATGACGAAGCGGCCTCCCTGAGGCGCGGCTCCGTCGGGAGCCGCCCCGTCGCCGCTCGGCTCCGGCGTCTCGTCGAAGCGGCGCTTGCGGTGGTACTCGGCCAGTCTCGGAGACATCTAAAGGCGACATACCCACGAGGCGAGCGCGCCGCACGCCGGCTCGCTGAGCGGTGCGCTGACCGCCGTCCGGCCGGCTCGTTAGCGCGCGCGATCGGTGGGTAGCCGCAAATGGCCAACCCCGACGGCAGAGAGGACCCTCGCCATGTTCCATCACCACAAAGAGCTCGCGTACACGGTGCGCGTCGACAAGCCCAACCCAGTCTTTGCACGGATGCTGCAGCAGGCGATCGGCGGTCCCGAGGGTGAGATGCGCGTGATGAACCAGTACCTGTTCCAGGCCTGGGGAGCGCGCGGCCCGAAGAAGTACCGCGACATGCTGATCCACACCGGCACGGAGGAGATCGGGCACATCGAGGTGCTGGCGACCGCGGTCGCGATGAACCTGGAGGGGCAGCCCTCGGAGAAGGTCGACGACGTCGTGACGAACCCGCTCGTGGCGGCGCGGATGGGCGGCGTCGAGCCGCGTCACTACCTGTCCGGGGGCCTGTCGGCGATGCCGTCCGACGCGAACGGGGTGCCGTTCAACGCCGCGTGCATCGACGTCGGCGGCAACCTGCTCTCGAACCTGCGCGCGAACGTCGCGGCGGAGTCGATCGGGCGCTCGCTCGCCGCGCGGCTGCGGGAGCTGACGGACGATCCCGGCATGAAGGACCTGCTGTCGTTCCTGATCGCGCGCGACACGATGCACCAGCAGCAGTGGCTGGCGGCGATCGAGGAGCTCGGCCAGACGAACGGGACGGCTCCCGACGACGTGATCGACGACCCCGATCACGCGACCTACGCCTACCAGTTCTTCGGGCACGCGGACGCGCCGATGGATCCCGCGGCGCGCTGGCTCACCGGCCCCTCGCTCGACGGCCGCGGCGAGTTCTCGTTCGCCGACCCGGCGCCCGCGCTCGGGCAGGAGCCGCAGCTCGCGAAGGCGCCGATGAGCGTCCACGGCGGCACCGAGGCGACCCGCGGCGATGCCGACGGCAACGACGGCGGCATGATGGACAAGGTCAAGGACGCCGTCGGCAAGGGCACGTGAGCGAGGTGGCGCAGACGCTCGACCTCGACGTCGTGGACGGCGTCCACCGCATCGAGGACGCCTACACCAACTGGTACCTCGTCGAGGACGGAGATCGGCTGACGATCGTCGACGCGGGCGTCCCGACCTCGTGGGACTCGCTGACCGAGGCGCTGCGGCGCCTCGGTCGCGCCCCCGGCGACGTCGGCGCGCTCGTGCTCACGCACGCGCACTTCGACCACATCGGCTTCGCCGAGCGTGCGCGGCGCGAGCTGGGCGTGGAGGTGTGGGCCCCGGAGGACGACGTGCCGCTGACGCGGCATCCGCTGCAGTACAGCCGCGAGCGCAGTCCGCTGGCATACGCCTGGCGGCGCGGCGCACGGCCGATCATGGCGGCGCTCGCGCGCAGCCGCGCGTTCTTCCCGACGCCGATCGAGCAGGTGCGCCGCTTCCGTCGCGACGAGGGCGCGCTGCCGGTCCCCGGCTCGCCCGTCGTGGTCGCGACGCCGGGCCACACGATCGGGCACGTCGCATTCGCGCTGCCGGAGCGCGGCGCCGTGATCGCGGGCGACGCGCTCGTGACGCTCGACCCCTACACCGGCGCGATCGGCCCGCGGCTCGTCGCGCGCGCCGCGACCGCCGACCGCGAGCGCGCCTTCGCCTCGCTCGACCCGCTGGCGCGCACGGAGGCGCCGGTGCTGCTGCCCGGCCACGGCGAGCCGTGGCGCGGCGGCGCGGAGGCGGCGGTGGAGCTGGCGCGTCGCGCGGGGATCGCCTGACCCCCGGACCGGCGACGGCCGCGGCGCTTCGCGCCGCCTGCTACCTGCCGGGGCGGGCGATCATCTGAGATAGCGGCTGGGGCGCGTGACCGGCGTCGAGCGCGGTCTCACGGAGAAGCCCGTGTCGGGCTGTTCCTCTTCGCGAGCGGCGGCCTCGCGACGCGCCGCCGCCGCGGCCTTCAGCCGCTGCTGCTCGGCCCCGAGGCTCGCGATCCGCTCGGCCGCGACCTGCTGCCGGCTCGGTCCGAGCGGCTTGTTCATGGCTGCCATGACTGCACGTCCTCAACCCGCTCCGCGAGGGAGATCGGCATACGTCGGCTGGGAGCGTGCGCCGACGCGATGGACCGATGGTAGTCGCTTTGCCTCAGGGCGGCCGTCGCTCGCGCTCAGCTAATCCCGATGCTCATGCTAGGTTTTCGGTCGCCCTAATGAGGCTCCCCTAACGACGAAGGAGCAGACGTGAAGGTACGGATCAGCGCCGTGGCGGCGCTTGCGCTCGCCGGGTTCGCGCTCGGCTGCGGCAGCAGCAGCAGCGACGACAAGGCCGAGGAGGCCGAGCACAGCGCGACCCCCCAGCAGGCGATCCTTGAGATCGCAGAGGTCCGCAGCGGGCTCGCCGCCGCGCTCGCGACCTACAAGGCGGGCGACGCGAGAGCCGCCGACGAGCAGGTCGGCGACACGTACCTGAAGCACTTCGAGCTCGTCGAGGGACCGCTCGAGGAGGTCGACCACGAGCTGAACGAGGAGCTCGAGGACACGATCCGCGAGGAGCTGCGCGAGCAGATCAGATCCGGCGCCAGCGCAGCGAGAGTCGCGGCGCTCGTGAGAGAGATCGACGCGAGACTCGACGAGGCGGAGCAGGCGCTCCAGTCGTAAGGTCGGCCTAAGTCGGGTGCCCTAACCTGTGTTGACGATGCGACGGACGCTCGGCCTCATATCGCTCGCCCTGGTGGCGCTGGTGCTCCTGCCCGGCGCCGCCTCGGCGAAGCTGAACGACCTCGAGCGTGGCCGTCAGGAGAACGCGATCGCGAAGACGCTCGTCGACCGCTCGCTCGAAGCGGCGAAGGACGGCGACTACGCGCGCGCTCACGCGCTCGCCCGCACCGCCTACCTCGACCACTACGAGTACGTCGAGATCCCGCTGCGGCTGCGCGACCCGAACCTCGTGCTCGACACGGAGTTCAAGTTCGCCGACCTGCGCAACGACCTCGAGCAGCAGCGCCCGCTCGACGAGATCCGCGCGGACGTGCGCGACGTGCGCGCGGGCATCCTCGCGACCGACCGGGCGATCGCCGAGAAGGGCGTGGCGGCGCCCGCGATCGCGTTCGGCTTCTCCTTCTCGATCCTCTTCCGCGAGGGCATCGAGGCGGTCCTGCTGATCGCGATCCTGCTTGGCTCGCTCGCCGCCGGGAAGGCGAGCGGTTACCGCAGACCGTTGTCGCTCGGCGTGCTCGCAGCGTTCGGCGCGACGGCCCTCACGTGGCTGCTGACGACGCTCGTGATCGACCTCGCCCCCGTCAACCGCGAGCTGATGGAGGCGATCACCGCGCTGCTCGCGGTCCTCGTGCTCGTGCTCGTGAGCTTCTGGCTCGTCGCGCGGATCGATCAGCGACGGCGGATGGAGTTCATGCGTGCGCGCGTCGCGAGCGCGATCGCGGCCGGCAGCGCCGGCGCGTTCGCCGCGCTCGGCTTCACCGCTGTCTACCGCGAGGGCTTCGAGACGGTCCTCTTCTACCAGGCGCTGCTGCTGTTCGCCCAAGGGCTCGAGCTGTGGATCGCGCTGGGTGCCGTGGTCGCGGCGGCAGCACTCGGCGCGGTCGCCTACGCGATCCTGCGGCTCGGGCGCACGCTGCCGCTCAAGCCGATGCTGCTCGCCGGCGCCTCGATCCTGCTGCTGCTGTCGGTCGCGTTCGTCGGCAACGCGGTGCGCTCGCTGCAGGGAGCGGACATCGTGAGCGCGACGCCGGTGCACGCCGGCTGGGCGCGGCTGCCGGTGTTCGTCGCCGAGCTGACCGGCATCCACCCCACGCGGGAGAGCCTGCTCGCGCAGGGGGTCCTGCTGGCGATCTTCATCCTCGGCGCGCTGTGGACGTTCGCGTGGCTGCCGGCGCGTCGCCGCCGGCGCGAGCAAGTCGAGCAGCACGCCTCCACAGATGCGGCCGCGGCCGCGGCGCCGGTCGAGCGCGACCCCGCCCCATCGCCGGAGACAGTCGCGCGATGACCCCCGCGCTGCGCGTCGGCGTCGACGTCGGCGGCACCTTCACGAAGGCGGTCGCGGTCGAGCCGCACCCGTTCGCGCTGCGCGCCCATGCGGTCGTGCCGACGAGTCATCAGCACGCCGACGGCGTCACGGCCGGCGTCGCGGCGGCACTCGCCCAGCTGTTCGCGGAGCTCGGCTCCGACGCGCGCGCCGTCGAGCTCGTCGCCTTCTCCACCACGCAGGCGATGAACGCGCTGCTGGAGGGCGACGTCGCCGACGTCGGCGTCGTCGGCATCGGCCGCGCGCCCGACCTGCGCCCTGCGCGCAAACGCACCGCGGTCGGCGACGTGGCGCTCGCGCCGGGGCGCGCGCTGCACACGCAGCACGTCTTCCTCGACGCGACCGGCGGACTGGCGGACGCGGAGATCGACGCGGCGCTCGACCGCCTCGCGGCCGCCGGCTGCACCGCGATCGCCGCCTCGGGCGCATTCGCGGTCGACGCGCCAGAGGCCGAGCGGCGCGTCGCCGAGCGCGCGCGCGAGCGCGGTCTGCCGACGTGCGCCGGCCACGAGCTGTCCGGCGCGTATGGGCTCGAGCTGCGGACCGTCAGCGCCGCGATCAACGCGTCGATCCTGCCGCTGATGGAGCGAACCGCGCGGATCGTCCAGCAGGTGCTGGAGCGGGCGGACGTCGACGTCCCGCTGCTCGTGCTGCGCGGTGACGGCGGCGCGATGAGCCTGGAGGCGTTCGGACGCACCCCGTCGCTGTCGATCGGCGCCGGCCCGGCAGCCGGCGTCGCGGCGGCGCTGCACGAGCTGGAGCTGACGAACGGGATTGTGCTCGAGTGCGGCGGGACCTCCTCGAACGTGTCTGTCGTCGACGGCGGCCGCACCGTCCTGCGCACGCTGAAGGTGATGGGCCGCCCGACGGCGATCCGCTCGGTCGACTCGTGGGTCGTCGGCGCGGCCGGCGGCAGCATGGCGCGCCTGCGCCGCCGCTCGATCGCCGAGGTCGGCCCGCGCAGCGCGCACGTCGCCGGCCTCCCGTACGCGTGCTTCGCCGACGCCGCCGCGCTGGAGGGCGCCGCGCTGGAGCTGATCGCCCCGCGCGTGGGGGACCCCGAGTCCTACGCCGCGATCCGCACGCGCGACGGCGCGCTGCTCGCGCTGACCGCCACCTGCGCGGCGAACGCGCTCGGACTCGTGCCGGACGGCAGCCACGCCTCCGCCGACGGCAACACCGCGCTCGCCGCCTTCGCACCGCTCGCCGCGCACCTGCGCAAGCGCCCGGAGCAGGCCGCGCGGGTGCTGCTCGACGCCGCCGTTGCGAAGATCGCGGGCGCGGTCGAGGAGGCGGCGAAGGCCCACGGCTTCGGCCCCGATGTGCCCGTCGTGGCGCTCGGCGGCTCCGGCCCCGCCCTCGCCGGCGAGGTCGCGCGTGTGCTGGGCCGCCCGCTGCAGGAGCCGGCGCACCCGGAGGTGCTCTCGTCCGTCGGGGCGGCGTTGTCGCTCGTGCGCGTCGAGGTCGTCCGCAGCGCGGCCGGCGACGGCACCGGCGCCGCGGAGGCCACGCAGGCCGCCGAGCGCGAGTGCGTCGCGGCCGGTGCGGCACCTGAGACGGTTCGCGTCGAGACGCGCTACGAGGCGCAGGAGAGCCAGCTCCGCGCCATCGCCACGGGCGCCGTCGCGCTGGAGCGCGGCGCCGCCGGCCGCGAGCCGGTCGACGAGCCCGCGCAGCACCGCGCCGCCGCCCGTGCGCTGGGCGTTGCCGTCGAGGAGCTGCGCCTCGTCGCCGCGACCGACTACTACCGCGTCTACTGCGAGAACGGCACGGGTCCGGTCGCGGTGGTGGATGGGCTTGGGACCGTCCCGCTCGCCGAGCGCGCCCGTCGCGTGATGACGGGTCCCAAGCAGGACGTGCTCGCGCAGCTCGGTGACGCCGTCGCCGAGTCGACGCTCCAGCTCGGCGTCGGCAACGTGCTGCCGCGCGTCGCGCTCGTGTGCGGCTCGCGCATCGTCGACGCATCCGACGCGCGTCGAGCTGAGGACATCCTCACGACCGCGCAGGCGGCGCTGGCCGACCACGACGGACCGGCCGTCGCCGTGATCTGGCGCTGAGTCAGAATCCCCGCCGATGTCGCTCTATCGCCAGCCCGGTGCCGCCCGCCCGCTCCTGCTCGCCGCGATTGCTGCCGTCGCGCTGCTCGCAGGCGGCGCGATCGGATTCGCGCTCGGACGCGGGAGCGCGCCGGAGCCGTCGGCGCAGGACGTCGTCGCGCAGGTGCGCGACGAGCTGCGGCCGCTCGCAGGCGGCCTCGAGCTGCTGCCGACCGAGTACCCGCAGGCGCTCTCAGGCGGCGGTGAGTCGGCCGCAGTCACAGGTGACATCGGTCGCATCGACGAGGCGCTGACCGCAGCGAGGCCGGATCTGCAAACGCTCGATCCCAAGGGCCTGCATGCGCTCACCGAGCGCGTCGCGCTGCTGAGACAGGCGATCGAGGCGAGAGCCGCAAGCGCGGAGGTCTCCCGTCTCGCCGCCTCGGCGCAGTCCGCGCTCGCGGACCTGCCCGGCGGGAGCTGACGGCCCCGGCGCCGCCCGCTGTAGCAGCGGACGGCGCGGGACAATCGATCAGCGGACGAGGAGCGCTCTGGCGGAGTCCTCGTTGCCGCCTGAGACGGCGAGCACGGTCGCGGGGATCGCGACTCTGCGCGCGGCCTTGCCTCTGCTCTTGCTCTTGCCCTTGCTCTTCTTCGCCTTCGCGCTTCTGGCGCTGTCGGCGGCGAGCGCATCCAGGACGTCCTGGTCGGGCTTGAGCGTCAGCAGCGCGGCGCCGTCGGCGTCGAGCTCGCCCAGCGCCTCGGCGATCACCGGCGAGGAGAGGCCGAGCTTCCTGGCCTTCTTCTTCGTGATCTCCAACGTGACGTCGACCGGGTCGGTCGGCGAGCCGGTGACCATCACCACGCCGCTGCCCAGCACGAAGCGCTTGGTCGCCAGCGTGAGCGCGATCGGCTTCGTGAAGAGCGCCTGGTAGGCGGCCTCGGCGAGTCTCTGCGCGTCTCTGGCCGTCGCGGCGGCTCTGTCGGACGCGGCTCTCGCTCTCGTCAGCGTCGCGACCTGGCCCTGCAGCGTCGTGATCTGTCTCTGCAGCGGCGCGGTCGCGTTCGCGATCAGCGCATCGGCGACCGACGACGCCGTGTCGGCGGCGTGGTAGGTGCCGCCGAGGTCGGCGCACGCTCTTCTCAGGTCGGCGGCCGTCGCCAGATCGACGCCGGTCACCGTTCTCACGACGGGGATCCACTTGGTGGGATCGTCGCCGAGCCCGGCCGTCGCCTTCTGCCACGGCACGTAGGCGTAGGACGGGTCTCTGCCCTGCCACGCCAGCACGTTCGCGGAGTCGCTCAGCGCCGCCACGCCGGAGCAGGTCGCGTGCGGTTGCACGTCGGTCTGCGCCGCTGGGTAGGCGAGCTTCTCCGCGGGCATCGCCGGCGCGCGGTAGTCGGTCGGCAGCACCGAGTAGTCGATCACGCCGCCGCCGGTGACGCCGTTGCTCTCGGCGTAACCGAGCGTCCAGCCGTCGGCCGAGACGACGTAGCGCGCCTGGGTCGTGAGTCCCGCGCCGGACGGGTCCGTCAAGAACGTCACGCCCGGCGTGTCGAGCTTGCCCTCGACGGTCGTGACGCTCGGCACGGCCGAGGCGCTCGCGGGCAGCGCGAGCGCGAGCGCGGCGAGCGCTCCGGCCGCGCGGATGCAGGTCGTTCGCTTCAACGTCGGTCCCTTCTCGTAAGAGTTGTTCTCGTGGGTTGCGCGCTTCACCATACATATTCTCCACAAACTTGGTAGGGTTAAGGGAGTTCTGGGAGCTCTCACTAGGAAAGGGACCAATGGCAAGACGAACCAAGGCGATCCTCGGCGGGCTGATGCTGCTCGCCGTCCTGATCGCGGGACCCGCGAGCGCGCAGGCGGCGACGGTCTTCGGCTCGGGCTCGAGCGCGATGCAGCCGTACTTCGAGGTGCTTGCGGCCGCCTACAAGAAGGTCGACCCCTCCACGAAGCTCGTCTACACGGCGAACAACGGCAACGCGGGCGCAAAGGACGTGCAGGACGGCAAGAGCGCATTCGCGTTCCAGACGCGGCCGCCGCTTCCGTCGGACTCGGGCCTCAGCTACTCGAAGCTGTTCCTCGACGGCCTCTGCGTCGCGGTCAACCCGGGCAACGTCCTGAACAACCTGAAGATCTCGCAGGTCAGAGACGTCTTCCTCGGCAACGTGACCGAGTGGCAGGCGCTCGGCTCGAACCTGCGCTCACCGATCTCGGCGTTCGGGCGCAACTCGACCGCCGGCCTCTACACGTTCTTCCAGAGCGCGGTGCTCGGCGGCCTCACTCAGGCGACGAACGTCACGCAGCTCGACAAGGACGGCGAGGTCGCCGTCGCGCTGTCGAGAAACCCTGCGGGGATCGGCTACGTCGGACTCGCCAACTCCGGCCCGGGCAGCGGCGTCAAGCGCCTCAAGCTCGAGGGCCAGCCGTGCCAGGCGAGCGCGATCAAGACGCTGAAGTACCCGCTCTCGCGCTACGGCTGGATCGTCCTGCCGGCGAGCAAGCCGAACAAGGCCGCGACGAGATTCGGCGACTGGATCCGCACGAGCTACGCGGCCGGGAAGATCATCGCCAAGGCCGGCGCGGTGCCCGCGTTCAACGCGAAGCACCCGCCGAAGAAGAAGGCGAAGAAGAAGTAGCCGTGGCCCGATGGCGCTAGCGAGTCGCACACATCGAGCGTCACGCGGGCTGCTGCCCGACCAGCGCGCCGAGCTGATGCTCGGCGCGCTGGTCTGCGCGGTGCTGCTGTTCGTGCTGCTGCTGGTCGTCTTCGTGTTCAAGGAGGCGTGGCCGTCGTTCGATCACAACGGCTTCGGCTGGTTCGGGCCCGGCGGCAACCCGGACCAGCAGGTGCAGGAGATCTACACCTCCGCGAACCTGCTCAGAAGACCCGTCTACACGTTCCACGCGTGGCCGATCATCTGGGGGACGCTGCTGACGACGCTCGGCGCCGTGACGCTCAGCTTCGTCAGCGCGCTGTTCGTCTCGGTGTTCGTCGTCGAGTTCGCGCCGGAGGCGATCAAGCGCATCCTCGAGCCCGTCGTGCGGCTGCTCGCGAGCGTGCCGTCGGTGATCTTCGGACTGCTCGGCGTGCTGATCCTGGTGCCGTTCATCGGCAACCACGTGATCACCGACGGCAACCGCCGCTCGGTCGCGTACATCGTCTCGCTGAGCGGCTACAGCCTGCTCGCCGGCGTGCTGATCCTCAGCCTGATGATCGCGCCGCTGATGATCGCCGTCTTCTCCGACGGGCTGCGCGCGGTGCCGCGCGGCTGGCTGGAGGGCTCGCTCGGCCTCGGCATCAACCGCTGGCGCACGTTCTGGAAGATCGGCGTGCGCACCGCGCGGCCGGCTTTGGTGGCCGGCACGGTGCTCGCGACGGCGCGCGCTCTGGGTGAGACGGTGATGCTCGCGATGGTCACCGGCGGGGTGTCCTTCGCGCCGAACCCGGCCGACGGGCTGATCTTCTTCGTCGAGCCGACCCGGCCTTTGGCGGCGACGATTCTCCAGACGGCGGAGGAGCTCACCTCGGAGCCGATGCGCCACACGATCTTCGCGATGGCGGCGGTGCTGCTGTTCAGCGCCGCGATGCTGTCGCTCGCAGGATGGGCGGCGAAGCAGCCGATGAAGCGGTATGGGGTGCGGGCGTGAGCACCGTGGCGCCCCCGCCGCCGACGGCGCCGCCTCCGGCGCCCGCCCCGGCTCGCCGGTCCGCTCGGGATTCGAGCGCCTCGTGGCGCTGGACCGACCGTCTCGGGCTCGCGTTCGCCTGGTTTCTTGGCCTGACGTTCCTCGCCGTCACCGCCGCGATCGTGATCTACATGATGGTCCAGGGAATCCGCTACGTGCGCCCTGAGCTGTTCGTCACGCACCCTGCCGCGGGCGTGACCGAGCGCGAGTCCGGCGGCTTCCTCGACCCGCTGCTGGGGACGGTCATCGTCGCGCTGATGGCGATGGCGATCGCCTTCCCGCTCGGCCTCTCGATCGGCGTCTGGCTGAGCGAGTTCGGCCGCCCGTCATGGCTCGCGCGCGTAACGGAGTCGACGATCGAGATGCTCGCCGGCTCGCCGTCGATCGTGTTCGCGCTGTTCGGCACGCTGATCTTCGAGCAGGGCGCGCTGGCGTTCCTGTCGCGCACGAACGACGGGGTCGTCTACGGCCGCTCGTTCTTCGCCGCCGCCGCGATGCTGTCGCTGATCGCGCTGCCGCTGATCGTCGCGAACGTGCGCGAGGGGCTGCAGGCGATCCCCGGCCACGTGCGCGAGGCGTCCTACGCCGTCGGCAAGACGCGCATCGCGACGACGCGGCGCGTGCTGCTGCCGGCGGCGCGGCCGTCGGTCGTGACGGGCGCGATGCTCGGCGTCGGGCGCATCATCGGCGACACCGCGATCATCGTGATCCTGCTCGGCGCGACGCTGCGCTTCACCGAGGCCGGCGACGTGCCGCTGCTGGGAACGCTCAAAGGGACCGGCTCCACGCTGACGACGTTCGTCTACGCGAACGCGCCGACCGGCGAGATCAACCAGCCGGAGAAGGCGTTCGCCGCCGGCTTCGTGCTGCTGTCGATGGTCCTTGCACTGAACTTCGCGGTGGACGTCGCCGCACGACGCGGGAGGCGCTGGAGTTGAGCACTGCAACCCCACCGCCCGTGCGGCGGCTGCCGCTGACGGGGACCGATGCGCAGGTGATCGAACCGGCCGAGCAGCCGACGGTCGTGATGCCGGCCGGGGGCGCCGTTCCGGGCGCGCCCAGCTTCGTCAGTGCACCGCGCCGGAAGATCGGCTCCTCCCCGCTCGCGGTCGACCGCATGCACGTCGAGCAGCTGTCGATCGCGTACGGCTCCAAGCTCGCCGTCAAGGAGGTCTCACTGCCGATCCGCCAGGGCGAGGTGCTCGCGCTGATCGGGCCGTCCGGCTGCGGCAAGACGACGCTGCTGCGCTCGCTCAACCGGCTCACCGAGCTGACGAAGACGGCCTCGATGAAGGGCCGCATCCTGCTCGACGGCGAGGACATCGCGACGCTGGAGCCGACGGCTTTGCGGCGGCGCGTGACGATGGTCTTCCAACAGCCGAATCCGTTCCCCATGAGCGTGTTCGACAACGTCGCCTACGTGCTGCGCGAGCAGGCCTCGCGCCGGCCGCGCAAGGCGGCGTTGCAGGGGGCGGTGCGCAGCGCACTGGAGCGGGCCGGCCTGTACGACGAGGTCGCAGGCGACCTGGCGCACCCGGCGCTGCGCCTCTCGGGCGGCCAGCAGCAGCGGCTGTGCATCGCGCGCGCGCTCGCGGCCGACCCCGAGGTGCTGCTGCTCGACGAGCCGTGCTCCGCGCTCGACCCGGCTTCGACGCAGCGGATCGAGGAGCTGATCGTGGCGCTGCGCGAGCAGGTCGCGGTCGTGATCGTCACGCACAACCTGCAGCAGGCCTACCGCATCGCCGACCGCGTCGGGTTCATGTACCTCGGCGAGCTGGTCGAGTTCGGACCGGCCGAGCAGGTGTTCGGATCGCCGCGCGAGGCGCGCACGAAGGAGTACGTCAGTGGCGGGTTCGGCTGATGGGCAATACCCCGACCGCACGCACGCGGATGACGCACGGATACCGTCGCTGGATCGGGGTCATCGGGCTTGCCAATACCGCCTGGTATTGGCTGCGCCCTGCTTCCCCCGCCCAGCTCGGTCCCGTGCGCCCCGCGCACGCACGGCCGAGGCATCGCCCATCTGGACGCGTCGTGGCCACGGCGCTCGTGCTCGCGATCGGGGGCGGCGGTCTGAGCGGCTGCGTCTCGACGCAGGACAAGAACGCACGCGCGAAGCTCGTCGCCGACCGGACGGTCGAGGGCCGCAAGCCGCTGTGGCTCGGCGGGCGCAGCCGCGACGTGCGCGTGCTGCACGTCGACCGCGTGCGCGGGCGCCACGGCGGTGCGCTCGTCGTGACGCTGCGCAATCGCGGCGCGAGCGCGCTGACCGACGTGCCGATCGTCGTCGGCGTGCGCGGCGCCGACGGGCGTCGCATGGAGCTGAACGGCGGGCACGGGCTCGCCTGGTTCCAGACGCACGTGCCGGCGATCGGCGGCGGCGAGACGACGACGTGGATCTACACGACGCGGCGCGCACTGCCGAGCGGGCGGCCGTGGGCGCTCACGGGCCGGGCGAGCGAGGCCGGCGCGCTCCCGCGGATAGCGGCGACGGCCGTGCGCGCGCCGGCGGCGAGCGTCGCCGGCAAGTCTGGTGCGGCGAGACGCGCAGCCGCCAGAGGCGCAAAGTCCGACGCGGCCAGACGGCACCTGATGCCGGCGGCCGTGCGCGTCGCGCTCGCCAACGGCTCGGACGTCCCGCAGTTCGGGCTGCAGGTCTACGCGGTGGTGCGGGCGCACGGGCGCGTGCTGGCCGCCGGCACGGCGACCGTCAGACACCTCGGCTCGCGCGGGCGCGCGAGCGCGCGCGTCGCGCTGTTCGGCGCACCGGGCAGACACGCGGCGCGCGTCCACGCGCTGCCGACGATCTTCGAGTGAGGAGAGCACCACGATGACGTTCACCGATCCCACACCACCGCCGACCGCAGCCCACGCGACGTCGTGGGAGCTGTGCGACCACTGCCAGGCGCCGCTCGCCGAGCGCCAGCGCTACTGCGTCGTCTGCGGGGCGCGACGCGCGCACGCCGACGACCCGGCCGCGCGCTACTTCGTCGAATCCGCCCGCCGCACGCGAGCCGCGGAGGCAGCGCCCGCGCCCGGCGCCGCCCAGGCCGCGGCGGCCGGGTCCGCGTCGCGCACGAGATTCGCGCTCGTGTTCGCGCTGCTGCCGCTCGTCGCTGCGCTCGGGATCGTCGTCGGACGCGGCAGTGGGAACGACCAGCAGCTCGTCGACGCGCTGAAGGCACAAAAGGCGCCGATCGTGAACGTGATGGGCGGCGGTGCGAGCACCGCGAGCGACACGTCGAGCGACGACGCCGGCTCGGGCTCCGGCTCGAAGGGCGACACGAGCGACCCGGCCAAGGGCGACGTGATTGCCAGAACGAGATACGGCAGCGCGCGCAGCCTGACCGACTCGAGAGTGACCCCGCAGCAGCTCGAGGAGAGCAGAAGAGCGCTCGACCACATCGTCAACTCGAAGGGCAGAGCGTACGTGGAGCAGCAGCGCGACCTGCCCGACCAGATCATCATCCCGTGAGCCTGTTCGACCGCATCCGCGTCCGCCGTCAGCGCGACGCCCCGCCCGCCGGCATGGTGCCGGCGGACAAGCTGGCCGCTCAGGCGTGGCGCGATGCCGCGCGCACGCCGACGGCCGCCGAGCAGGGCGACCGCGAGCTGCTCGCGCGGCGCGAGCGCCTGACGGAGCGCTTCGCGCTGCTGCAGGCCGACCTCGGCGGCGTCTTCTACGAGATGGCGATCCGCGACCACGTGCGGATGGACGTGCTGACGCGTAAAGCAGCGGAGCTCCAGCGCGTCGACGCCGATCTCGCGCAAGTCGAGCGCGAGCTGCGCGGGAACCCCCTCCCTCTGGCCTCGCCCGTCGGCGCCTGTCCCGCGTGCGGCACGCCGCATGCTGCGCAGTCGCGCTTCTGCCACAGCTGCGGACAGCCGCTCGGCGCCCCGGACCCGACAGCGCAGACCGTCATCGCCCGCACGAACGGATCGAGCGGAGCCGCGCCGTGACGCACTTGCAGCTGCGCATCGTCGTCGTGCTGTCGCTGTTCTGCACGCTCGTCGTGCTCGGCGCCGGCCTGCGCGAGAGCGGCAGGGCCGAGGCCTCCCCCGCGCTCGTCGCGCAGCGCAAGCCGGTCACGGTCGACGCGCCGGGGCTCGGCGCGCAGGACACGGCGGACACGAGCTCGGACGACGACTTCTCCGACGAAGGCGCCGCGGACTCGCCGGCGGATGAGGTCGGCACGCTCGACGACGCCTCCGCCGGCGACGCGACCGATGCCACGCCGTCCGACACGGGCGACGAGGATGGCGATGGCGGCACCGGGAGCAGTGGCAGCAACCCGAGAGCAGCGGCCGAGCCAGAGCCGACGAAGATCAGACACGTCTTTCTGATCGTGCTCGCCGGCCACGGCTTCGACGCGACGTTCGGCGGCGGCTCCCCGGCCAACTACCTCAACACGACGCTGCGCCCGAAGGGCACGCTGCTGACCGGCTACAGCTCACTCGGTCGCGCCGGCCTCGCGGACGAGCTGGCGATGATCGGCGGCCAGCCGCCGAACGCCGACACGCGCGCCGACTGCCCTACCTACAGAGAGATCCCGCCGACGAGCGCCCCGTCGAGAACGGGCGAGATCACGGCGGACGGCTGCGTCTACCCGAACACCGTCACGACGCTTGCCGACCAGCTGAGCGCGAGCAGACGCGAGTGGCGCGCGTACGTCGAGGACCTCGACAGAGGGCCGGCGCCCACCCCCGGCGTAGCGCCAAAGGCGACGTGCCGCCATCCGGCGTCGAACGCTGCCGATGACACGCTGACAGCACGGCCCGGCGACGGCTACGCGACCCGGCGCAACCCGTTCGTCTACTTCCACTCGCTGCTCGACCTCGGGGACTGCGACGCCAACGACGGCTCGCTCGCCGAGCTTGAAAACGATCTGCGGTCGGAGAAAGACACGCCGAGTCTCGCCTACATCGCGCCCAACCTCTGCAACGACGGGACCGAGTCCCCGTGCATCGACGGCACGCCCGGCGGGCTCGCCGCCGCCGACGCGTTCCTGGCGACATGGGTCCCGAAGATCCTCGCCTCCCCCGCGTACAGAGCCGACGGCCTGCTGATCGTCGCCTTCGCCGGCGACGTCACCCCACCCGCTGACCCGGCCGCCCCGCCGCCCACGGACGCGCCGGTGAGAAACGGCGCCCTGCTCGTCTCGAAGTACGCACAGGCCGGCGGCACCGCCGGCACCGCGTACGACCCCTACGCCCTGCTGCGCTCGCTCGAGGACCTCTTCGCGCTCAGACCGCTCGCCCGCGCCGCGCAAGCCGGCTCCTTCGCCCCCACCGTGCTCGGCAAGGCGTACGTCACGCCGCCAAGCGACGGGTGATCGAAAAGGGAAGCGATCACAGCTCTTTGGGGTGGTGCTCGCAACCGCCGGTCGCAATGCTTCCGCGACGCCCCGATTTCGTCATCACGACCTTCCCGGACGACTGACATGCGCGCCGACTGCGACAGCAAGGCCAACGCCATCTCGATCACGCTCGCACCGGTGGAGCACGCTGAGCGTGCGAATCAGGTCCATGAGCGCGCGGTGGTCGCGCTGCACGACGGCCACCCGGTCGAGTTGCAGCTGCTCTACCCCGACCTCGGAGTCGAGGAGCCGATCGCTGCCGTCGCCGGTCGCTACGACCTCGACCGCGGCGCGCTCGAAGCCGCGGCACGCTCCGCGCTCGCCGTGCCCGACCGCGTCGTCGTGCTCGACGTGCTTGCGCCGGCCGCCTGAGCGGCCGGCTCCGCCACTAGACCCAGGCGACGCGCTCCGCCGCCAGTAGCTCGCGCGCGACGCCGAGCGGGCGGGGGTCGATCCAGGCGCCGAGGTCGACGGCGCGTGGGAGGAAGCCGTGGGTGACGAGGAAGTCGGCTTGGGCTCTGAGCGCGTCGAGCTTGCGGTGCGAGAGGTCGACGTGGAGCTGGTCGGGCCAGTTGGCGCCGTAGGCGGTCTTGACATCCCTGACCGTGGTGCCGGTCTCGAGTGCGAGCAGGTGCGTCGCGTCCGGCCCGTTGAGCTGCGCCCATGCGCCCGCCCGCATCAGCACCGCGAGCAGCCGCACGACGAGATTCGGCTGCTGTTCGATCAGTTCGGCATCGACGACGATCGCCGCCGGGGTCGTGCCGCTCGTGCGCACCGCCGGGTCGAGGTGGCGGCCGATGTTCGCGACCGCCGTGGCGCCGATGCGCGCCGCGGCCGCGGCGCCGGCGGCGCCCGCGATGAAGACGGCGTCGACGTCGCCGCTCGTCAGCGCCGCGAGCTCAGCCGCATACGGGTTGCCAAGCTCGGCGGAGGCATCGACGTCCACGTGCGCGACTTCGCCGGGGAAGATCCCGGCGAGCCCGAGCGCCGCATGCAGCCCGCGGCTGGCGGCGGCGCGATGCACGTCGATCGACGCCGTGCGATCGAACGGGAGGGCGAGGCGGCGGCCGGCCAGGTGCTCGGGACCGGCGATGCCTGCGTCCGGCATGGCGACGACAGCCTGAAAGGTCTCGACCCATGTGAGGCCGATCAGCCGCGTCGCCCGTCCTTCGCTGCGTTCCCACAGCGCGCGCGTGCTGTCGCCCTCCCACAGATGGTCCGAGTGCGCCGCCGCGCTGAGGAGAGATGAGCGCGGCGGCGCCTTCGGTGACGTCGCCCGCAGGTCATCGCCAGCGATGACCGGAGGGCGAAACCCCATTCCGACGGACAGCGGCGTTCCGTCAAGCGCCGCCTCGCGCTCGAGCCAGCCGAGCTGGTGGGCGATGCCCGTCGCCGTAGGGATGGGGCCGCGATCGACCCGGATGGGGGAATGATCGATCGCTGCGATCGTGCGGCCGGGAGACACCGCCGCACGGTCGGTCTTCGCGGGGGTGTGCGTGCGCGTTGCACGGGCCCGCGTACTAAACCTGTTTTTCCTGACCGGCTTTACAGAATTTGCCATGGCCGGAACTGTAGCGCATTCTCCACTGACTTTGTAGGGAAAGTCTAAAGAGCCGGCGGTGCCAGCCGTGCGCGGTGTGCCGCACGGCTGGCCGCGGCGGTCAGGTGAGGGTGCGGCGACCGACGACGACGCGGTAGATCGCGAGCAGCAGCAGCGAGCCGAGGATCGCGATGGCCCAGGTGCCGATGTCGAAGAACTCGTCGAGATCGCCGATGTCGAGGGCGCTGGCGATGAGTCCGCCGATGATCGCGCCGAGGATGCCGATGATCGTGGTGACGATGATGCCGCCGGGATCGTCGCCGGGCATGATCGCCTTCGCGATCGCCCCCGCCAACAGTCCAAGGATGATCCAACCGATGATGCCCATGCAACCTCCAGGTGAGTTCTTTTTCTCGTCGTACCCGGAATGGCGAGGGGCTACGAGCGCAACGACGGCGACGTCAGGCGCGCGCGGTGTCGAGCGGCTTCAGCTCGTCCTCATAGGAGACCGCGTGACGCCGCAGCTGGCCGTCCGGCTCGATGACGTAGGCGCCCATCCGCACGAGCGGCGGCGAGTAGGCGTGGATCGTCACGGCCGGCTCGTCGCCGGCGTGCAGCACGCGATGGATGTCGCTCGCGCCGAACGCGAACGAGGAGCCGGCGCACACCGTCCGCGCGATTGGCGCGCTCGCCGGGCGACCGAGCGCGAGCCGCTCCTCGCGCACGGCGCCGGCGATCACGGCGACGGCCCCGGCCGAGAGGTCGTGGTCGTGGAAGCCGGTGTCGTGGTCCTCGGACCAGCAGATCAGCCACACGTCGAGATGCTGGTCGCGCAGCAGCTGTTCGTACGTGCGCTGCGTGGGGTCGTGGTGCACGTGCGCGGCCCAGCGCTGCGGCTGCGCGGCGAGCTGCGACGCGACGGCGCGCAGCTCGTCGCCCGTCAGGTCGCGACCGGCCGGCCGCACGAGCGGGGCGAGCTGTGCGCTCATGCGGCGGCCCGTTCGCGCTTGCCGGCCAGCAGCCGGTGCGGGTTCACGCGCAGCAGCCCATGGCCGAGCGCCGTGTCGGCCGACGGCACGAGCGGCTCGACGACCGGCCGGTCCGAGCCGTGCACGAGCTGCCCAGCGCCGACCACGGCGATCGCCGCCCGCAGCGCGCGCGGCCCGTACGACGAGGTGTCATAGAAGATCAGCGGATCGACCGCGGCATCGGCCGGGCCCCCGCGTGCGGCGAGGCGTTCGAGCTGCAGCGGGGCGCCGCCCGCCAGCATCGCGAACAGCACGCGCAGGCGCGGATGTGCGCGACGTCCGACGTGCAGGAAGGCGAACCAGGCGGCATGCATCTGGGCGACGTAGTCGGTCAGCGCCGGCCACCACGCCGGCAGCGCCTCCCCCGCGCCTCGCGCATCCGCCGCGACCGGGCCGGGATGGACGAACAGCGGCGCGTCGTGCTGCTCGAGGCGCTCCAGCAGCGGCCCGACGCGCTCGAGTCCGGCGGGGGTTGCGAGCGCGGTGGCGGGCAGCGAGAGCCCGACGGCGCCGCGGCCGATGAGCACGTCGACAGCGTGCGGATCGGGCTCGTCGAGCTGCACCGCGCCCCACGCGCCGAAGCGCGCCGGAAGCGCGTCGACGCTCCGCTGGTAGGCGTCGATCAGCGGAATCGCCTCCTCGGCCGGGAGCGTCTCGATCCCGAGTGCGGTGGACAGCGCCACGAGCGCGCGGTCGACGCCGTCGCGGTTCAATGCCGCCTGCCGCGCCTGCGGGTCGATTGCTGCGCGGGCGAGCACGCTGTCCGGCTCGCCCGCCAGCCGGAAGGTCCAGCCGCCGCGGCGGCGGATCAGCGCCGGTGGCCGCCGGCGGCGCGCGAGCTCGGCGATCAGCGGCTCGCCGAGCAGATGCTGGTGGACGTCGGTGCGCTGCATGGGGTACATACTATACAATCTCTACTGACTTTATAGAGATTAGATCGACCCACTCCAGGAGGACCGGATGAGCGTCACCGACGAGCCCGTACGCGCGGTGCGTCGATGTAAGCGGCGCGCCTGAGGCCGGGCCTCGGGCGCGCCCACGTCAAGCGACCTTCCGGCCGGGCGATTCCGGCCCAACGAACGGAGCCTCACCTCATGTACGTCGGTCATTCGCACCCGCGCGCAACCGCGGCGCGGCGCGTCGCCTCCCGGCCGGGCATCGTGCTCGCGGTGCGCGCAGCGCTCGTGCTCGCTACGGCCGCCGCCCTCCTGTTCGCACCCGACGCGCACGCCCACCGCAGTCCCGCCACGGCGCACGCGCCCCAGCATCGCCACCGACACCACCACGACCACTGGCGCGGCCACCAGGCCACGGCATCCGCCCAGACCACACTCGGTCTGCAGTGGTTCGACCTCACGCGAGCGGCCGTCGCCGCGGCCGCGCAGCCGGAGCAGGTGACGCAGAACCGCATCTGGGCGGTCAGCTGGATCGCCGCCGCGCGCGCGGTCGACGAGCACCACGCGCCAGCCTTCCAGACGGCCGCCTTCGCGACCGCGCTCCATGATGCGCTCGTCGCGATCGTGCCCGCGCAGGCGCCGCAGCTCGACGCCGCGCTCGCCTCGACGCTCGCGACGGTGCCGGACGGCAATGCCAAGACACTCGGGATCGCAAGCGGCAGACGCGAGGCCGCGCAAGCGCTCGCCGAGCGCGCCGGGGACGGGCTCGACACCGCCTCGGTCAACGTGCCGTGGACGCCGCCGGCCGCCGCGCCCGGCGTCTATCAGCCGACGCCGCCGACGTTCGGTCCCGTCGTGCGCGCCGGGCTCCCGAGCGCGCGCAGCTTCCTGCTGCATGCCAACGACGAGCTCCGCCCCGGCCCACCGCCGAGCCTGACCTCGCAGCGCTACCTGAGCGCGCTCGCCGAGGTTCGCGCGCTCGGCAGCGCGACGAGCAGCACGCGCACGGCCGCCCAGACGGACATCGCGAACTTCGTCGCGCAGCCGTCGATCGAGGCCTACGCGCAAATCGTGCGTGCCTCGATCGCCGACGCGCACCGCCCGCTCGCCTGGCAGGCGCGACTCGTCGCGGCCTTCAACGCGATCGAGATCGACCAGCAGATCGCGATCGCCGACGCGAAGTACACGTACGTGTTCTGGCGCCCGGTGACGGCGATCCGCACGGGTGCCGTCGATCCGGACCCGACCTGGACGCCGCTGCTCGCGACGCCGCGCCATCCCGAGTACCCGAGCGGCCACGCCGGCTACGCGGGCACCGCGGAGGCGGTGCTGCGCGCGCTCGTCGGCCCGCGGCCGATCAAGCCGATCGCGGTCACGAGCACGACGGACCCGGGCGTCACACACACGTACGGCCGCTGGTCGACGCCGACGCAGGAGACCGTGGACGGCCGCGTGTGGGAGGGCGTCCACTTCCGCTTCTCGGACGAGGCGGCCGTGCAGGTGGGCAAGGACGTCGCGCGGCACGACCTGCCGCGGTTGCGCTGGCTCGGGCTCTAGCCCGGATCGTGAGGGTTGGTGTGTGTGATGCACTAACTGCGCATCATGCGCACCACCCTGTCGATCTCCGACGAGCTGCTGACGGCCGCCAAGCGCCGGGCGCGTGAGCGCGGACAGACGCTCGACACCTTCGTCGCGACCGCGCTGCAACGCGAGCTCAGCGGCGACCGCACGCCTGAGGCGGCGTGCCCTGTGCCGGTGTTCCGAGGCGGCACCGGGCCGCGGCCGGGCGTGGACCTCAGCTCGAACCGGGCTCTGCTCGAGGCGCTCGACGAGGGCGCCGAGCCCGACGCGCGACGCTGACCGACGTGCCCCTACTCGACGTCAACGTCGTCTCGCCGCGGCCGCTGCACCTTGACCACAAGCCCCGGGCGAGTCCCCTTCAGCGGAACGCCTGGATGCCGGTGAGCGCGCCGCCGATCACGAGCGCGTGGACGTCGGCGGTGCCCTCGTAGGTGACGACGGACTCGAGGTTGTTCATGTGGCGCATCACCGGATACTCGAGGCTGACGCCGTTGGCGCCGAGCACCTGGCGTGCGGCGCGAGCGACATCGAGCGCTCCGTTGACGTTGCCGAGCTTGCCCATGCTGACGTGCTCGGGGCGCAGTGTGCCGGCGTCTTTCATGCGCCCGAGGTGCAGCGCCACGAGCGAGGCGCGGTTGACCTCCAGCGCCATGAACGCGAGCTTCTGCTGCTGGATCTGCGTCGCTGCGATCGGCTTGTCGAAGACGATCCGCTCCTTCGCGTAGGCCAGCGCGGCCTCGAAGCATGCGCGCCCCGCGCCCGCCGCGCCCCACACGATCCCGTAGCGCGCCTCGTTCAGGCACGACAGCGGGCCGCGCAGGCTGGAGACCTCCGGCAGCCGAGCGCTGTCGGGCAGACGCACGTCGTCGAGCACCAGCTCGCTCGTCACCGAAGCGCGCAGCGAGAGCTTCTTGTGGATCTCCGGGGCGCTGAAGCCGGGCGTCCCCTTCGGTACGAGGAACCCGCTGATCCCGTCGTCGGTGGCCGCCCACACGACCGCCACATCCGCGATCGACCCGTTCGTGATCCACATCTTCGCGCCGTTGAGGATCCAGTCCGAGCCGTCGGGGGCGCGCCGCGCACGCGTGCGCATCGAGCCCGGATCGGAGCCCGCGTCGGGCTCGGTCAGCCCGAAGCAGCCGATCGCCTCCCCGGCCGCCATCCGCGGCAGCCATTCTTGCTTCTGCTCCTCCGACCCCCACCGCCAGATCGCGAACATCGCCAGCGAGCCCTGCACCGACACCAACGAGCGCACGCCCGAGTCGGCCGCCTCCAGCTCCATGCACGCGAGGCCGTAGGCGGTGGCGCTTGCACCCGCGCAGCCGTAGCCGGTCAGGTGCATCCCCAGCAGGCCGAGTCTGCCCAGCGCCGGCGCCAGCTCGCGCGGGATCGTCGCCTGCTCGAACCAGTCGCCGACGTGCGGCACGACCTCCTTCGCGACGAACGCCCGCACCGTGTCGCGAATGTCGCGCTCCTCGTCGGACAGCAGCGCGTCGAGCTCGAGGAAGTCGTGCGGCTTGATCGGCGTGGTCGCGGTGTCGGCCATCGTGTGCTCAGGGCTCCCTTGATCCTGGATCTGCGTAGTTCAGGAGCCTTTCAGATGACGTCCTGGCTCGATGCCGCCTCCTCACACGAGCGCCACCGCGACGCTCGCCGCCACTGCGAGCGCCAGCGCGATCAGGCGCGTCGTGCGGCGCGGTCTGTCGGCGAGCTTCTCAGTCGTGACGAGTGCGGTCAGCGCGACCATGGCGGGCAGCATCGCGCCGCCGCTCGTGACGGCCATCGCGAGCATCGTCGCCCAGCACGAGCCGACGCAGGCGCTGCCGTTGCGCACGCCGAAGCGCACGACGGCCGCGTCCGCGCGCCGGCCGTACGGCGGCAGTGGGACGGCGCGGTGGCAGGCGCGCAAGGCAACCAGCTTCCAGCGCGTGAGCTGCCACGCGGCCGCCACCGCCAACGCCGCCGCCAGCGCGAGCGGCTCGTCGAGCCGCGTCCACAGCGGCGACAGCGCGAGCACGAGCCCGCCGAACGCGAGCCACATGCCGAGGTACACGCCGGCGAACAGCGCCATCGCGCGCCGTCGGCGGCGGCGCAGGCTGTTGACGCCGACGTGCGCCAGCGCCGGCAGCGCCGCCGGCAGCATCATCGCGGCGCTCATCGCCGCCCACATGCCGACGTGATGCGGCGCCGTCATCGCGTGCGGCCCCGACGCCTCATGCTCGCCCGGCTCGGCGAGCAGATGCACGGCCAGCGCGATCCACGCAACGACGACGGCCAGCTCGTAGGCAAGCGTGACGCGCCGCCGCAGCAGTCGCGGCGCGCGCGCCTCCCAGCCGAGGGGGCGCGCGCCTGCAGTCGCCGCGGCCGCCATCAGCCGTAGAACACGCTCACCCGGCCGACCTGCACGGGCGCGTGCGAGCTCAGCGACTCGGGCACCGCGTGCTGCTCCTCCTCGGGCGCCTCGGGATCGACGGGCTCGATCGGTCGGAACGTGACGTGCAACGCATCCTCGCTCCAGCCGCCCTGCGCGGCCAGTTCGCGTACGAGGTCGCTGATGTCGACCGTGTAGCGCAGCCCGTGGGCGTGCTCGTCGCCGCGCGGCTCGCGCAGCTGCTCGATGCCGAAGAACGACAGGTTGCCGACGTGGTGACGCTGTGCCTGCGCGGCGGAGGCGCCCTCCGGCAGGTTCACGTAGATGCCGTAGGCCGTGCCGGGGTTGCGCTCGCCCTCGATGTCCTCGAGGTTGAGGTAGACGTGACGCTCGCTCAGGGCCTCGGGCGCATCGCGGCCGCCCGCAAGCGACTCGACCGTCGCGCGATCGATCGGCACCGTCACGCCGGCAGGAGCGCCCGAGAGCTCGGTCGGCTGCTCGCTGGCGCCGACCATCTCGGCCTGCTCCGGACCCGGCGGGTTCGGCGTGTTCATCGTGACGGCCTCCGGCCTCGACGTCGCGGCTCCGCTCGTCGGCGCCGGCTCATAGGTGTACCCGAGCTGACCGGCGATGTCACCGATCTCAGCACCCGTCAGCTGCACCTGCTGCCCGTCCTCGTCGAAGAACGAGAACGTCTGGCCGGTCCAGCGCGCGTCGCTCGGATCGGCGTGTTCCGAATCGCCGATCCAGTCGAACCAGATGCGGTCGATGTTCGCGTGGTGCAGCCAGAAGATCGGGTCGAGCGCCGCCGTGAGCTGGCTGCTCATCAGGCCACCTTCGCCGCCGACGAGGCCGTGCACGATGTTGTGCGGCGTCTGCTCCAGCTGGCCCGGCGAGCGCCAGAACTGGCCGACGCGCGTCACGTCGCCGCCGAACTGCGTGCGCCCGACGAACAGCGGGCGTTCCAGCGCTCGCGCCGGCGAGCCGGCCTGCAGCGGGATCGCGCCCCTGCCGCTGTTGACGCGCGGGTCGCGCTCGGCCACGAACAGCGGGTTGTCGCCGTCGGGCGAGTCGCGGAAGGCGAGCGGCAGCGTCGCCTGCACGCCGCCGGCGCCGTAGTCCCAGAAGGGCAGCGCCCAGTCGGCCGGCCCGCCGGTCTCTCTCACCGCCGCCCGCACGATGCGCTCGAAGAAGTAGACGTACATGCGATGCCACGGCAGGAAGTACCAGCCGCCGTGCTGACAGCCGTTCCACAGCGCCTCCGGCGGTTCGGCGGCGGTGCCGTGCATCGCGGCTTGGTAGACCCAGCTCGTCGGGTCGTCGTCGTCCCGCGCTCTCATCGCTCTCACGGCTGCCGCGTAGGCGGCGAGCGTCTCGTCGCCATCCGGCAACGTCCACGCGTTGCGGCGCACCAGCACCGCGGTCTCGATGCTCATCGTCTCGGCCTCCCGACCGTCCCCGCCCGGACCCTCATGGCCCGATGCTCACGAATCGAGAGCAACCTAACGAGAAGCGGTGTCGGCCGCAAAGGCGCGCGCGAAGGCTGGCGGGCTGGCGCTCGCACAGCGGCGCCGACGATCAGGCGCCCGGTTAGATTGACCACGACGTTCCGCTAAGCGGTGCGTCATTCGATCGATCGGCGGTCCGATCGGGGGCCGCCCCAGCGCAGGGGAGCGCATGCGATGAGCGACGGAGATGTCACGGACAGAGCGGCGCTCGAGGCCGCTGTGCGACAGGTGGCCGACGAGTACTTGAAGGATCCGAACATCAACTCTGTTGGCCTCGGCTACAAGGTCGTCGACGGCAAGCGCACGGACGAGCTGGCGCTGCAGTTCACCGTCGACGAGAAGCTCGCGCCTGAGGCGCTGGAGAGCGCGGCGACGACGGCGATCCCGGACCAGATCACGACGCCGAACGGCATCACGCTGCCGACCGACGTGATCCCGCGCGCGTTCGAGACGCACCCGGTGCTCGTCGAGCTGGGCGTGAAGCCGGACCGCAAGCGGCGCCTGGACCCGATGCAGCCGGGCGTGAGCGTCGGCAATGCGCGCTCGCAGGACGCCGGCACGCTCGGCTGCCTCGTCGCCGATCGCGCCTCGGGCGCCATCCGCATGCTCTCCAACTGGCACGTCTTCCACGGCCCGGATGGACAGCTCGGCGACGCGATCGCCCAGCCGGGGCTGTTCGACGACAACCGCGCCGAGGCCAACGTGTGCGGCAAACTCGAGCGCAGCTTCCTGGGCCTCGCCGGCGACTGCGCGATCGCCAGCATCGCCGGCCGACCGGCGCTCGACGAGACGCTCGAGCTCGGCGTCGCGGTGCGGCAGATCGCCGATCCCGCGCTCGGCGACCGCCTCGTCAAGTCCGGCCGCACGACGGCGGTCACGTACGGCGTCGTGATCCGCATCCACACCGTCTCGAAGTTGCGCTACGGGACCGAGCAGCACCAGATCGGCGGCTTCGAGATCGGCCCCGACGACGAGCGTCCGGCGGAGAACGGCGAGATCTCGATGGGCGGCGACTCCGGCTCGGCGTGGATGGCGGTCGACGCCGACGGCGACGCGACCGACGTGATGGTCGGCCTGCACTTCGCGGGCGAGACCGGCGGGGAGCCCGAGCACGCGCTCGCCTGTCAGGCCTCGTCCGTCTTCGAGAAGCTCGAGATCCGGCCGCTGGAGCCCCAAGTGGAGGGCGCGATCGAGGTCGTGCCGCAGATCGGCGGCGGCTACGACCCCGGCTTCCTCGTCGACCACCCGGTGCCGCTGCCGGTGGCGGTCCAACCGGCGATCGAGGCCGACTACGCGCCCACGAGAGCGGGCGAGCACGTGCGGCACTACACGCACTTCTCGCTCGCGATGAGCGCCAGCCGCCGCTTCTGCCGCTGGGTCGCCTGGAACATCGACGGCGGCGCGATCAAGAGACTGTCGCGCGAGGGCATCGACTTCGTCGTCGATCCCGCCTACGACCGCAGATTCCAGGTCGACAACGAGCTCTACAAAAACGACCCGCTCGACCGCGGGCACATCGCGCGCCGCGCCGACCTGCTGTGGGGCACGCTGCCCGAGGCCGAAGCCGCCAACAGAGACTCCTTCTACTACTCGAACATCACGCCGCAGCTCGAAACCTTCAACAGAGCGAGCGAGAACGGCCTCTGGGGCCGAGTCGAGGACGGGATCTTCGACGAGGTCAGCGTCGACCGCCTGCGCGTCAGCGTGTTCGGCGGGCCGATCTTCGGCGACGCCGACTTCCCGTTCCGTGGCGTGCTCGTGCCGCGCTCGTTCTGGAAGCTGATCGCCTACGTGGAGAACGGGACGCTCGCTGCGAAGGCCTACCTGCTGACGCAGGAGGACCTGGAGGACCAGCTGGAGACGCTCGGGCTCGAGCCGTTCAAGCTGTTCCAGATCCCGCTGGGCGAGCTGACGAGACGGACCGGCCTCGACTTCGGCCCGCTCCTGCAAGCCGACACCGCAGCCGTCAGCACGCCCGAGGCGGTCGCCGCGGCGGCGCCGCGCGTGCCCGGCGCGCGTCGGATCCGCTCGGATGACGAGATCGTGGCGTAGCGGCGGGCGCTCGGCTGGCCTTCAACGGCAGTTGCGACTGTCGAGCGCATGCGTCGTGAGCTGCGCGAGCGCGGTGCCGATCAGCGCGCCTGCGGCGACGTCGGCGGGGAAGTGGACACCGGTGTGCACACGCGAGTAGGCGACGAGCGCGGCGAGGCCGTGCAGCGGGATGGCGGCCGGCGGGAGCACGTGGCCGACACCGACCGCGAACGCGAACGCGGCGGCGGCGTGCCCGGACGGGAACGAGGTCGACGCGGGCATCGGCACGTGGCGCGCGGCGGGCACACGCGCGCCCGCCCGATCGGGACGGTGGCGCCGGCCGAGCGGCTTCCCGACGAGGTTGACGACGCTCGCAGTGACGCCGACCGCCGCGAGTCCGTGACCGGCGGCGCGCCGACCTGTCGGGCCGCCCGTCGCGGCGAGCACGGCGGCGGCGGCGAGCGACAGGCGCGAATAGTTCGCCGCGTGCGACAGCCGCGCCATCGCGCGGTCGAGCGCTGGTGTCGGCGTGCGCGCGATGGCGGCGTAGAGTGCGACGTCGATGCGCGTCGCGTCGCGCCGCCAGCCGGCGGCCCGTGACAGCGGCGGGCCTGGATCCGGATCGGAGTCCACGGAGGTGAGTATGAGGCGGCGGCGCATGACGGCGACGGGGGCGCTCGCGCTCGGCGCTGCCGGCCTGGTCCTCGCGGTCGTCGTCGCCGTGCAGGAATTCCCGCGCGGTCTGTTCGCGCTCGCGTGCGTGATCGTCGCCCTCATCGCGGCCTGGCACGGCGTCCTGCGCACCGGCGCGGTCCGCGTCGCCGGGCTTGTGATCGGCGTGCTGGGGCTCGGCGCGGCGGTCGCGCTGATGGCGAGCGACGGTCTGCTGGAGGAGCTGCTGGTCGTCGGCGCGCTCGTGCTGAGCGGCATCCTCGGACGCAGGGTGTTCGACGTGCACACGGCGCTGCCCTCGCGGCCCGCGCCGCAGCGGCCGGTCCTGTTCTACAACCCCAAGTCCGGCGGCGGCAAGGCGGAGCAGTTCAAGCTCGCGGACGAGGCGCGGGCGCGCGAGATCGAGCCGATCGAGCTGCGCCTCGGCGACGATCTGGAGCAGCTCGTGCGCGCAGCGGTCGCCGCTGGCGCCGACGGACTCGCGATGGCCGGCGGCGACGGCTCGCAGGCGATCGTCGCCGCAGTCGCAGCCGAGCACGACCTGCCATACGCGTGCGTCCCGGCCGGGACGCGCAACCACTTCGCGCTCGACCTCGGCGTCGACCGCGACGACGTCGTCGGAGCGCTCGACGCGTTCGTCGACGGCGGCGAGCGCCGCGTCGACCTCGCCGAGGTCAACGGACGGGTGTTCGTCAACAACGTCTCGCTCGGCCTCTACGCCGAGGCGGTGCAGAGAGCGGGCTACCGGGACGCGAAGCTGCGCACCCTGCTCGACACGGTGCCCGACGTGCTCGGCCCCGACGGCGGCGGGCTCGACCTGCGCTGGAGCGGCCCCGGCGGGCACGAGCACCGCGCGGGCGCCGCGATCCTCGTCTCCAACAACCGCTACCGACTCGGCCGTGCGGTCGGCTCGGGGACGCGGCCGCGCATCGACGACGGCCTGCTCGGGATCACCATCGCGGGCAGCTCGATCGGCGGCGGCAGCGGCGGGCGCCTGCCGCAGCGGCCGTGGCGGGAGTGGACCGCGCCCGACTTCGAGGTCGGTGCCGACCATCCCGTGCCGGCCGGCATCGACGGCGAGGCGGTCAAGCTCGACCCCCCGCTGCTGTTCCGCATCCGGCCCGGCGTCCTGCGCGTGCGCATCGCACGCCAGCATCCCGGCGCCTCCCCTTCGGCCGCGCTGCCAGAGGGGGTCGCACAGGCCGCCCGCGCGCTCGCGCGCATCGCCTTCACCCGTACCAGTGAACCCACGACGAAGGAGCGACGATGGACATCTTCTCCGTAGAGCAGAAGGAGCGCCTGCGGCGCGAGGAGGCCGCCGCACGGCTGCACAGACTCGCCGACATGCTCGCCCGCCACAACGACATCGAGTTCGAGCGCGGCGGCATGCGCTTCACCGTCACCGTGCCCGACGAGGTGAACCTCAAGATCGAGTTGGAGATCGAGTCCGACGAGCGCGAGCTGGAGATAGAGCTGACCTGGTGACGGCCGCCGCGTGGGCGCTCAGGCGCCGACGTAGGCCGCCAGGTGCTCGCCGGTGAGCGTCGAGCGCCCGGCGACGAGGTCGGCGGGCGTGCCCTCGAAGACGATCCGGCCGCCGTCGTGGCCGGCGCCGGGCCCGAGGTCGACGATCCAGTCGGCGTGCGCCATCACCGCCTGGTGGTGCTCGATGACGACGACGGACTTGCCGGCGTCGACGAGCCGGTCGAGCAGGCCGAGCAGCTGCTCGACGTCGGCGAGGTGGAGACCGGCCGTCGGCTCGTCGAGCACGTAGACGTCGCCTCTCTCCGCCATGCGGGTCGCGAGCTTGAGTCGCTGCCGCTCGCCGCCGGACAGCGTCGTGAGCGGCTGGCCGAGCGTGAGGTAGCCGAGCCCGACGTCGGCGAGCCGGTCGAGGATCGCGTGCGCGGCCGGCGTCTTCGCCTCGCCGGCGCCGAAGAACGTCTCGGCCTCGGCGACCGGCATCGCGAGCACCTCGCTGATGTCCTTCCCGCCGAAGCTGTACTCGAGCACCTCGGCCTGGAAGCGCTTCCCCTCGCACTCCTCGCAGACGGTCGCGACACCGGCCATCATCGCCAGGTCGGTGTAGATCACGCCCGCCCCGTTGCAGGTGGGGCAGGCGCCCTCGGAGTTGGCGCTGAACAGCGCAGGTCTGACGCCGTTGGCTTTCGCGAACGCCCTGCGGATCGGGTCGAGCAGGCCGGTGTACGTCGCCGGGTTGCTGCGCCGCGAGCCCTTGATCGCCGCCTGATCGACCGAGACGACCCCGTCGCGCCCGGCGATCGAGCCCTGGATCAGCGAGCTCTTGCCGGAGCCGGCTACCCCGGTCACCACGACCAGCACGCCGAGCGGGAGGTCGACGTCGACATCCCGCAAGTTGTGCGTGTCGGCGCCGCGGATCTCCAGCGCGCCCGACGGCTCGCGCACCGATGACTTGAGCTGCGCGCGGTCGTCGAGATGCCGCCCGGTAACCGTGTCACTGGCCCGCAGCTCCTCGACGGTGCCCTCGAAGACGACCTCGCCGCCGGCGGTGCCCGCGCCGGGGCCGAGGTCGACGACGCGATCGGCGATCGCGATCGCCTCCGGCTTGTGCTCGACGACGAGCACCGTGTTGCCCTTGTCGCGCAGCCGCAGCAGCAGCTCGTTCATCCGCTGGATGTCGTGCGGATGCAGACCGATCGTCGGCTCGTCGAAGACGTAGGTGACGTCGGTGAGCGAGGACCCGAGCTGGCGGATCATCTTGACGCGCTGCGCCTCGCCGCCCGACAGCGTGCCCGACGGCCGCTCCAGCGAGAGATAGCCGAGCCCGATCTCCACGAACGAGTCGAGCGTCTCCCCCAGCGCCTCCAGCAGCGGCGCCACCGACGGCTCGTCGAGCCCGCGGACCCAGTCGGCGAGGTCGCTGATCTGCATCGCGCAGGCGTCGGCGATGCTCGCTCTGCCGATCTTCGACGAGCGCGCCTCCGCGCTGAGTCGGGTGCCCTCGCACTCGGGGCAGACCGTGAAGGTGACGGCGCGCTCCACGAACGCGCGGATGTGCGGCTGCAGCGCGTCGACGTCCTTGGACAACATCGACTTCTGGATCTTCGGGATCAGGCCCTCGTAAGTGAGGTTGATCCCCTCGACCTTGATTCTGGTCGGCTCCTTGTAGAGCAGGTCGTGCAGCTGTCGCTTGTTGAACTTCGCGATCGGTTTGTCCGGATCGAAGAAGCCGCAACCGCGGAAGATGCGGCCATACCAGCCGTCCATGCTGTAACCGGGGATCGCGATCGCGCCCTCGTCAAGCGACTTGCTGTCGTCGTAGAGCGCCGCGAGGTCGAAGTCGGTGACCGAGCCGCGGCCCTCGCAACGCGGGCACATACCGCCGAGGCGGTTGAACGTGGCCTTCTTGGTCTGCGTCTTGCCGGCCCCGCGCTCGACGGTGATGGCACCGCTCGCCCGCACCGAGGGGACGTTGAACGCGTACGCGCTGGGCGAGCCGATGTGCGGTTTCCCCAGCCGGCTGAAGAGGATCCGCAGCATCGCATTGGCGTCGGTGGCGGTGCCGACCGTCGAGCGCAGGTCGGCGCCCAGTCGCTCCTGGTCGACGGTGATCGCGGTCGTCAGCCCCTCGAGCACGTCCACCTCGGGCCGCGCCAGCGTCGGCATGAAGCCCTGCACGAACGCGCTGTAGGTCTCGTTGATCAACCGCTGCGACTCCGCGGCGATCGTGCCGAACACGAGCGAGCTCTTGCCCGAGCCGGAGACGCCGGTGAACACCGTCAGCCGACGCTTCGGCAGCTCGACGCTGACGTCCTTGAGGTTGTTCACGCGCGCGCCATGCACGCGGATCAGATCGTGGCTGTCGGCGCCGTTCGGCACAGGGCCTAGGCAGCGGGCGGCTGGTCGATGCGCACCAAGTTGCCGGACGGATCGCGCACGGCGCAGTCGCGCGTGCCCCACGGCTGGTCGGTCGGCTCCTGCACGATCTCGGCGCCCGCGGCGCGCAGGCGCTCGAAGGTGGCGTCGAGGTCGTCGGTGTGGAAGTGGACACCGTTGAGCGCGCCCTTGGCGACGAGCGCGGCAAGCGCGTCTCTGTCGGCCGGGCTGCCGTTCAGGTAGTTCGTGACGACGATCGCAACGCCGGGCTGAGCAGCGGCGCCGACGGTGATCCAGCGGAAGTCCTCGCGGGCGACGTCGTTGCGCAACTCGAGGCCGAGCGTGTCGCGGTAGAAGGTCAGGGCGAGGTCCGGGTCATGGACCAGGACGAAGCATTGGGAGAGCGTGAGGTTCATGCCGGCAAGGCTAGGCAGTCAGCGCCGTGAGCGCTTCTCCATTCCTGCTCGGCTGACGGTTCGGGCGGGTGAGGTCCTTGGCGATGCAGCCCGGCACGCTCGCGAGCGCGCCGTGGTCGCGGGCCCGGTAGGCCGTCGGCGTCTCGCCCACCAGCTCGGTGAAGCGGGCGCTGAACGAGCCGAGCGACGTGCACCCGATCGCCAGGCAGACCTCGGTGACCGACAGGTCGCCGCGGCGCAGCAGCGCCTTCGCCCGCTCGATGCGCCGCGTCATCAAGTACGCGTAGGGCGTCTCCCCGTACGTCGCGCGGAACTGCCGCGAGAAGTGCGCGGGCGACATCAACGCGGTGCGGGCGAGCGCGGCAACGTCGAGCGGGCGCGCGTATTCGCGATCCATCAGATCGCGCGCGCGGCGCAGATGCGCGAGGTTGGCGAGCTCTTCCACGTTCATGCCATCGCCCGAGCATCGATCCCGAGAATCATCGCCAGCGCCTGCTCGACCTCGCGCAGCGTCTCCGGCCCCAAGCGCCCGATCGGTCGCAGGAGCCGCGAGCGGGCGACCGCTCGGACGCCGCGGCAGATCGCAGCGCTCTCACCGTCGATGCCTTCAGCAGGAGAGATCCTCGGCCGCAGCAACGAAGGCGCCCGGGAACTCGACACCGGAACGACCACGAACAGCTCGTGCTCCACGCCGGCGGCGATCTCATCGACCGAGACGACGATCGCCGGCCGGTTCTTCCCCGGTTCCCCCCTCCGCGCCGCGCCGAGTGAGACGAGCCAGATCTCGCCCCGACGCGGCTCAGCCGACGCCATCGCCAAGCGCGGACTCCCACGCCCGCTCCTCGCGGAGCGCCTCACGGCTCGAGGCGTCAGTACGAGCCGCTTCACGCTCGGACCGGAACACAGCCTCCCGCGCGACATCGCGCGCCAGCTCCGTCAGCATCGACGACAACGACACCCCTCGCTCACGCGCCTGCTCCGCGAGCAGGTCGCGCGTCTCGCGCGTCACGCGAATCGTCGCGGTATCGACAGCCATAGCCAGAGCATAGCGCCAATCTATGGCGACAATCTAAAGCGTCAGGCGAGCTCCAGCGGGCTGGTGCTCGGACGCAAGACCTTCGAGGGGCTGGGACCGCGGCTGACGCCCGGCGGCTCGACGGCGGGCTCGGGCGGCTGTGGGTCGTCGGGGATCTCGGGTCCGGTCGGGTCCGGGGAGGGCACGTCCGGCTCTCCGGGCTCGGGCTCGACCGGTGGCTGGGGATCCGGCACCTCGGGCGCCGGCGGGGTCTCGGCCGGCTGCTCAGGCGGCGTCGGATCGGGCGCAATCTCTGGGCCGCCGGGAGGCCCGGTCGGGGCCTCCGGCGGACTGGGGTCGGGCACCTCGGCGACGGGTATCGGGACCGTAAGCATCGGATTACTCGTGCTCTGAGCCATCGCCTATGCGGCGACGTGCTGCTCGTGGCGGCCCTCGGCGAACTCCTCGACCGCCTTGGCGCAGAACGCCGGCAGGTCATCCGGCTTGCGGGAGGAGACGAGGCCGTTGTCGACGTGGACCTGCTCGTCGACCCACGTCGCACCGGCATTGCGAATGTCCGTTCTCAGGCTCGGCCACGACGTGATCGTCCGCCCTCTCAGGACGCCGGCCTCAACGAGCGTCCACGGGCCGTGGCAGATCACCGCGACCGGCTTGTCCTGCTCGAAGAAGGCACGCGCGAACCCGACCGCGTGCTCGTCAGTCCGCAAGAAGTCGGGATTCGCGACCCCGCCCGGCAGCACGAGCCCGTCGTAGTCCTCCGCGCGCGCGTCGCCGACGGTCCGGTCGACGGGGAACGTGTCGCCCTTGTCCAAGTGGTTGAACGCCTGGACCTCGCCGTCCTCGACGGAGACGAGGTCTACGTCCGCGCCCGCCTCGCGCACGGCCGCCCAGGGGCGCTCGAGCTCGACCTGCTCGACGCCGTCGGCCGCCAGGAACGCGATTCGCTTGCCTTTCAACGTGTCAGCCATGTCGTCCTCCATCCAAGTTCGAGCCCTGCAGTGGCACTACCCGCTCACGCCCCGCTCGACCCCAGGGCCGGTCAGCAGGCGATCGAGCGCATCGCGCAGCTCTTGCAGCGAGGTGAAGACGGCCGTCGCGCCAGCTCGCTCGAGCTCGTCGCGACCGATCCCGCCGCTGAGCACCGCCACGGGGGTGAAGCCGGCTCGATGCGCGGCCTCGCAGTCCCACACCGCATCGCCGACCATCAGCACCGAGTGCGCCGGAACGTCCGGTGCGGCTCGATCGCGGGCGAGTCCGAGCACGTCCGGCGCCGGCTTGGTCGTCTCCACGTCGGCGGAGCTGACGACCGCATCCGGCACGCCCGCGACGTCGAGCAGGTCCAGATAGCGATCGAGCTCCTCGGCGTGGCCGGAGCTGGCAAGCGCGATCCGCCACCCGTCGTGCTGTGCCTGCACGAGCAGGTCGTGCGCGCCGGCGAGCGGCTGCACCTCGTCGACCAGCTCGGAGTAGCGCTGGTGCTGCAGGTCGCGCAAGGTCTCGCCCCGCTCGCGCTCGACCTGCTCACCGGCGAGGTCGGGCACGAGCCGATCGCCGCCTTTGCCGATCTCGCGGTGGATGCGCCACATCGGCAGCGCGATCCCGTGCTCGGCGAACGCCCGCTGCCACGCAAGCGCATGGTGGTAGGTGCTGTCCACGAGCGTCCCGTCGACGTCGAAGATGACGAGGCGCTCGGCAGGCATGCTCGCCGCCTACCCCGCGTTCGCGCCGGCGAAGCGTCGCGCGCCGTCCTCTGCCGGCGCACCGATGCGCACTGACCCACGGCGCTTGCCGAGATAGCCGCTGGGTACTCCACGGAGACCGGCCCCCTACCCGAGGAGTTCATGGCGATGAAGGCCGTCACGTTCCACGGCAGACGCGACGTGCGCGTCGACACGGTGCCCGACCCGGCGATCGAGCAGCCCACGGACGCGATCGTGAGAATCACCTCGACCGCAATCTGCGGCTCGGACCTCCACCTCTATGAGGTGCTTGCGCCGTTCCTCGACGAGGGCGACGTCCTCGGCCACGAGCCGATGGGCATCGTCGAAGAGGTCGGTCCCGAGGTCGAGCACATCAGCCGCGGCGACCGCGTCGTCATCCCCTTCAACATCAGCTGCGGAAGATGCTGGATGTGTGAGCAGGGCCTGATGACGCAATGCGAGACCACCCAGGTCCGCGAGCAGGGCAAGGGCGCAGCGCTGTTCGGCTACACCAAGCTCTACGGGCAGGTGCCGGGCGGCCAGGCTGAGTACCTGCGGGTCCCGCAGGCGCACTTCGGCCCCATCAAGGTCCCGGACGGCCCGCCCGACGAGCGCTTCCTCTATCTCTCCGACGTGCTCCCCACTGCCTGGCAGGCGGTCGAGTATGCGGCCGTCCCCCAGGGCGGCACGGTCGCCGTCTACGGTCTCGGACCGATCGGGCAGATGACCTGCCGGATCGCGTTGCACCGCGGCGCGGGCACCGTGTTCGGGATCGACCTCGTGCCCGAGCGCCTGGAGATGGCGGCCCGGCACGGCGTCGAGACGATCGACACCGGCAGCGCGAACGGGAACGTCGCCGACATGCTGCGCGAGCGCACCGACGGCCGCGGCCCGGACGCCGTGATCGACGCGGTCGGCATGGAGGCGCACGGCGCCCCATTCGGCAAGCTCGCGCACACGCTCGCCGGCCTGCTGCCGGATCAGGTCGCGGCGAAGCTGATCGAGAAGGGCGGCATCGACCGGCTGAGCGTCGTCTACAGCGCGATCGACGCGGTCCGCCGCGGCGGCACGATCAGCCTCAGCGGCGTCTACGGCGGGCAGCTCGACCCCCTGCCGATGATGGACCTGTTCGACAAGCAGATCCAGCTGCGGATGGGCCAGGCGAACGTCAAGCGCTGGATGGACGACCTGCTGCCGCTCGTGACCGGCGACGATGACCCGCTCGACGTCGATGGGCTCGCCACCCACAAGGTCCCGCTTGACGAGGCACCGCACATGTACGAGGTCTTCCAGAAGAAGCAGGACGGCGCGATCAAGGTTGTGCTGCAGCCGTAGCCGGGTACGGATTCCAGCGGCGACCGCTCGATCACGAGGAGGCGATCATGGCCAGAGACCACGGCCCCAGCGTGAAGGACGACAAGCAGTACGAGGGCCTGCGCAGAAAGGGCATGAGCAAGGAGCGCGCGGCGAAGATCGCCAACACGCCGAGCGCGTCGAGAAGAGGCGGCAAGGCCTCCGGCAGCGGCACCCGCCGCAACGCCACCAGACAAGGCGGCACAAAGGCGCAGAAGGCCGCCGCCGGTCGCAAGGGTGGCAAGGCCAGCCGCGGCTCGTGAGCCGGAGACCCGATGGACGAGCGCGCACGACTACGAGGTCGACAGCGCATAGCGCGGCCGCGGCGACGTGGCCGTGTGCGGTGCCGGCGGCTCCGGCAGGTCGGCGAGCGCGGCGAGCACGTCGGCGGGCGTCAGCTCCAACAGTCCCCGGTCCGGGCTGGATGCATGCGGGTCGCCGATGCGACCGCACCACAGCGCGCGGTGCCAGGGCCGCTCGGGCGGCGGCCCCCATGCGGCCGGCGAGGTCGGACCGAAGAGGATGACGGAGGGGACGCGCAGGGCCGTCGCGAGGTGCGCGACGCCGGTGTCTGCGCAGGCGACGCGGCCGGCGCCGGCGACGAGCGCGACGAGTCCCCGCAGGTCGGTGCGGCCGGCGCGCACCGCGTCCGCCGGGAGGTCGGCTGCTGCGGCGATGCGGACGGCGAGCGGCGCCTCCGCCTCGCTGCCGGTCACGAGCACCGCGCGCCCGCGCGCCACCTCGCCGCGCGCGACGGCCGCCCAGCGCGCGGGCGGCCAACGGCGCGCGGCGCTCGCGGCGCCGGGGTGGATCAGGGTCGGTCCGCTGCGATCGCGTGTGGAGCCCGAGAGCATCAGGTCGAGCGCGGCGGGGTCGGCGGCGATCCCATGGGCGCACAGCAAGCGGCACCAGCGCGCGACCTCGTGCTCGCCGGGCTCCCATGGCGGGCTGCCGACGGTCTGCAGGACGTCGCGATGCCGGAACGCGATCAGGTACGCGGGCGCGGCGGCGAGCAGCAGGCGGTGGCTCTCGGGTCCGCGGCCGTGGAGGTTCACCGCGAGCGCGCCGCGCGGGAGCTGCGCGGCGGTGTCCGGAGCGGGCGCGCGACCGGCCACCGCGGCGGGCAGGGGGACGATCGCGTCGATCGCCCGGTCGCCCCCATAGGGCGCGCGGCGCGGATCGGTGCCGATCAGCTCGACGAGCGGCGCGAGCGCCTGCGGCATGGCGAGCACGCGCCGCCGCTCGGGGAACGCGCGCGCGAGTGCGCGCAGCGCGGGCACGGCGGTCAGCAGGTCGCCGAGGCCCAGCGCGCGCAGGACGAGCAGTGGAGCCGGCGCATCTCGCCCCGTCAACGTCAAGGCCAGGAGGTCTCCTGCGACGGGCAGACGACGAGCTCGCGCAGCTCGATCCCCGGCGGGCGCTCGAGCGCGAACGCGACCGCGGCGGCGACCTCCTCCGGCGGCGCGAGCGGCGCGTCGGGCGGCGGCTGGTACGCGGGGTCGCGGCCGTCGAAGAAATGCGTGCGCATGCCGCCGGGCACGAGCATCGTGACGCCGACGCGACCGGCCGTCTCCAGCGCGAGCGCGCGGCTGAAGCCGACGACCGCGAACTTGCTCGCGCAGTAGGCGGTCGCGTCGCTCAGCACGCGCAGGCCGAGCGTCGAGGCGACCGTCACGACGCGGCCGTTGCGAGCGCGCTCGAGCGCCGGCAGCGCAGCGCGCACGATCGCGGCCGTGCCGAGCAGGTTGACCGCGATCACGCGATCCCAGTCCTCGCCGGCGACATCCTCCAGCTTGCCGCAGGCGTCGGTGCCGGCCGCGGTGACGACCGCGTCGAGCCCGTCGTGGCGGTCGATCGCGACGGCAACCGCCTGCTCGGCGGCGCGCGCGTCGGCGAGGTCGACCTGCGCGAAGTCGACGTCGCCGGAGCCGCTCGGCGCCTGACGGTCGAGCACGATCGGCGTGCCGCCGCGATCGGCGACGGCCTGCACGACGGCCGCGCCCAACCCGGACGCGCCACCGGTGACGAGCACGCGACCGAGCGCGGCACGCGCGATTGCGGGTGCTGCTGCGATGGGGTTCAACTCAGCTTGCGGCACGAGTGGCTGCCTCCTCGATCAGTCGGGTGGTCGAATGGCCGGCGTGGTGCGGAAGCACGACGGCGCGGCCGCCCCAGCGCTCGAGTGCCGCCGCCTCCGGCAGCGCGGCGCCGGCGTAGTCGCCGCCCTTCGCCCACACGTCGGGGCGCAGGCGCTCGAGCAGTGCGCTCGGCGTGTCCTCGCCGAACGTCACGACCGCGTCCACGCAGGTCAGCGCCGCGAGCACCGCGGCGCGGTCGCGCGCGGGCACGAGCGGTCGCGCCGGCCCCTTCAGCCGACGCACGGACGCGTCGTCGTTGAGGCACACGACAAGGCAGTCGCCGAGCGCGCGCGCGGCTTCAAGCGTGCGCACGTGGCCGGCGTGGAGCAGGTCGAAGCAGCCGCCCGTCGCGACGGTCGTGCCGCCGCGCGCGCGGGTGGTGGCGACCACCGCCTCGGCGGCGGCGAGACCGCCGCGGCTCGGGTCGGCGGCACGCGCGGCGCCGGCGCCCTGGGCACCGGCGCCGTGGTGCTCCGCCGCCTCCACGGACGGCGATTCGCCGGCGCCGTCCAGCAGGCGGAAGCTGGCTGCGCCGCCGGCCGCCACGAAGAGCGATGCGGCCTCTACGGCGGCGGTGACGGCCTCATCGCAGCGCGCCCCGTCGGCCAGCAGCGCGGCGGCCACGGCGGCGAAGCGATCGCCCGCGCCACACGGGTCGGCTGCGGGACCGGCGGGCTCGGCGGCGATCGCGAGCGGCGGTCCGTCGCCGCCGTCGAGCAGCGCGCCGTGGCGTCCGCGCGTGACGCAAACGTGCGCGACGCCCCAGCGGCGGCGCAGGCTCGCGGCGCGCTCGGCGACGGCGGGGAACCCCTCGCCGTCGATCTCAGGCGCGAACGTCGCCGCCTCGCGCTCGTTCGGCATCGCGAGCAGCACGCCCGGCGTCGGCGCCGGGCCGCGCGGGTGGGGATCCCAGGCGATCGGCGCGCGGTCCTCAGCGGCGGCGCGCTCGGCGAGCGCGGCGCGGATCCCCGGCTCCGCCGCGACGCCGCGGCCGTAGTCGGCGGCCAACAGCGCCGAGGCCCAGCCGATCGCGGCGCGCGCGGCGGCGGTGGTGTGGCCGACCCGCGCGCCGCGGTCGCCGCCGCGATCGAGCCGCAGCAGCGCCTGGCCGCCCGCCGTGCGCAGGCGGATCTTCTCCGGCGTCGCGCCGTCGAGCCCGAGGTCCACCAGCTCGACGCCGGCCGCCGCGATCAGCGCCGCCAGCTCGCGGCCGGCGTCGTCGTCGGCGAGCGCCGTCACGAGCGTGACGGGACGTCCGTCGGCGGCGGCGAGCGCGGCCGCCAGCGCGGCACCGCCCGGACGGGCGCGGGCGCGCTGCTCGTCGAGCACCGGCACGGGCGCGTCGGGGCTGAGGCGCTCGACGACGCCCTCGACGTCGCGGTCGAGCAGCGCGTCGCCGATCACCACGAGCGGCGCGTCGCTCATCGTGCGGCCCGCCGGCGGGACGAGGACGAGCGGTCGCGCGCGCTGGCGCGAGCCATCCCGCCGAGTGCGCCCCGCGCGGGCGCGGGACGCGCCGCGGACGAGGCCGAAGCGGCGCCGGGCAGGCGCGCCGCCGGCTCGCGCAGCGCCAGCTCCCGGTCGACCGCGCCGCACAAGACGTGCAGCGCGATCAGGTGGAGCTCCTGCGTCGTGGCCGGATCGGCGCTGCGCACGCGCAGCGCGTCGTCGCACAGATCCGCGAGCGGGCTCGGCTCGCTGCCGGTGAGGGCCCACGTCGCCATTCCGAGCGCGTTCGCCGCCTCGACCGCACGCACGACGTTCGCGCTGCGACCGGACGTGCTCAGTGCGATCAGCACGTCGCCGGGACGCCCGTGCCCGCGCACCTGCCGCGCGAACGCCTCCTCGGCGCCGTAGTCGTTCGCGATCGCCGTGAGGCTGGAGGTGTCGCCGTGCAAGCAGATCGCCGACAGCGGCTGGCGCTCCGTGCGGTAGCGCCCGACCAGCTCGGCCGTGAGGTGCTGCGCCTGCGCGGCCGAGCCGCCGTTGCCGACGGCGAGCAGCCGTCCGCCGGCCGCGAGCACGTCGGCGAGGCGCTCGCCCCAGGCTTCGAGCCGCTCGACGTCCGGCTCGAGCTCGGCGAGCGCGTCGCGCAGGCTCGCGAGGTGGTCGGCGCCGCTCGGGACGAGCGCGAAGCGGCGCGCGTCGGGAGCGGCTGCTCCGTCCACGGGGGCACTGCCGGCGGCGCGCCGACGCGGCCGCGCGGCGACGCGCGCGTAGACGTCGAGCGTCGCCGCCGCGATCCGCGGCCAGCCGTAGCGGCGGCGGGCGCGCTCGACGCCCGCGCGGCCGTAGGCGGCGAGACGCTCGGAGTCGGACAGCAGCGACGCGAGCGCCTCGGCGAGCCGGTCCGGGTCGCGCGGCGGGACGTGGACGCCGGTGACGCCGTCGACGACCGAGTCGATCATGCCGCCGACGGCGGAGGCGACGACGGGCGCGCCGCACGCCATCGCCTCCAGCGGGACGATCCCGAACGGCTCGTACCACGGCACGCACACGGCCGCGTCGGCCGAGCGCAGCAGCGCGGCGACGTCCGCGCGGCCCATCCGGCCGCGCAGCTCGACGCGGTCGGCGACGCCCGTCTCCTCGGCGAGCGCCCGCAGCCGGCGCGCCTCTGGATCGCGGTCGAGCTGCGCGCGGGGCGGACCGCCGGCCACGACCAGCTCCACGTCGGGCAGCGCGGCGAGCGCGGAGATCGCGTTGCCGACGCCCTTGCGCGCGACGAGTCGCCCGACGCAGACGATCCGTCGCAGGCCCGGGCGCCGGCGGGCGCGACGGCCATCCGGGGTGAAGAGGCCGAGGTCGACCCCGCACGGGATCGGCGTGAGCCGACCGCGCGCGCCGCCCATCCGCACGAGCTCGAAGATCTCGTCGCTGCACGTCGCGACGACGTGGTCCGCGCGCCGCAGGATCTCCCTCTCGATCGCGATCCGCTCCGGCGGGCTGGTGTCCATCTCGCCCTGGTAGCGGCGCTTGACGACGCCGAGCGCGTGGAACGTGTGCACGACCGGGATGCCCAGCTGCCGCGCGGCCATCAGCGCCGCATGACCGGACATCCAGAAGTGCGCATGGACGACGTCGGGGCGATCCTCGCGCCACTGCGCGGCGAGGTCTGCGGCGAACGCGTCCATGTGCGGCAGCAGTTCGTCCTTCGGGATCGACGCCGGCGGCCCGGCCGGCACGTGGTCGACGAACACGCCCGGCGCGAGCGGGACACGTTGCGGCAGGTGCGGGTCGTCACGGCGCGTGTGCACGACGACGTGCGCGCCCTGCCGGCCCATCTCCGCCGCGAGTGCGGCGACGTGGACGTTCTGTCCGCCGGCGTCGACGCCGCCGAGGACGGCGAGCGGGCTTGCGTGCTCCGAGACCATGGCGACCTTCATGCGGCTCTCCGTTGTGTCGTGGGGGATTCGGCCGCGGGGTCTCGGCGGCGAGGCTTGGAGGCGCTAGGCCGGCGATGCTCGGCGACGACCTGCGCGAGCAGTGCGTCCCAGTCGGCGAGGAAGCGCTGGAGCCCGTAGCGCTGCAGCGCGACCGCGCGCGCGATCTCGCCGGCCGAGCGCGCGTGCTCGGGCTCGTCGACGAAGTGGCGCAGCGCGTCGGAGAGACGGTCGACGCGGGTGGAGATCGCACCGGCCTCGGGCGGGATCGCCTCGATCGCCTCCGTCGTGGCGAGCGCGACGACCGGCATGCCGAGGTGCATCGCCTCGAGCAGCGACAGGCCGAGCGAGGTCCAGCGGATCGGGTGCAGGTACACGCGACGACGCGCCAGCTCGTCGTGCATGCGCTCCTGCGGCACGTCGCCGTGGCCGCCGAGCGACTCCGCGTCCATGCCGAACAGGTCCAGCGGCGCAACCGAGGCGAAGCGCAGCAGCAGATCGGTCCCGGTGACGCGCCCTCGGCGGCGCGCCTCGTTGATCACGACGGCCGCGCGCGGCAGCTCGCCCGTGTAACGGTGGCCTGGATCGACGATCCCGTGCTCGATCACGCGCGTGGGCGTGGAGCCGGCGTCCCAGAAGAGGTCGTTGAAGTGCGTGACGTGGACGAGCGTGAGGTCGGTGCGGTCGGCCGCCGGGTGGCGCATCTCGGCGATCCGACCCTGCGGCGCGTTGTGCTCGAGGTAGATCGCCGGCAGGTCGCGGCCAGGCCTGCGGCCGCCGAGCCAGCGTTCGGCCAGCCCGCCTCTCTGCAGCTCCTCCGGCCGCTGGAGGACCACGACGTCGACATCGGCCTCCGCTGCCTGCTCGGGCGCGACCTCGACGGCGTTCGCCGGCCACTCCCACGTCTGCGCGCGGCCGCGGCCGTCTGGGCCGCGGTCGGGCAGCGTCGGCAGCAGGACGCGATGCCGGCCTTGCACGAAGGCGGTCGTCCAGCTGCCGTGCACGTGCCAGAGCAGGACGTTCATGCGGCCGTCGCCTCCTCGACATCCGGCGCGGGCGTCGCCAGCCGCTCGACCGCCTCCAGCACTGCGGCCAGCGGCAGCTCGTCGATGCACGGATGGCCCGGGACCGGACAGCTGCGCGCGCGGCAGCCGGCGCACGGGACCGGCTCGTGGAGGATCGCGTGGGGGACGCGCCACGGCCGCCAGCGCACGGCCGGGACAGTCGGCGCGTAGAGCGAGACGACCGGCGCGCCGACCGCGGCCGCGAGGTGCGCCGGACCGGTGTTGCCGACGACGACGACCGCCGCGCCGGCGAGCACCGCGGCGAGCTGGGCGAGATCGGTCTTGCCGC
>DATFPW010000089.1:0-22862 GCA_035264605.1 Conexibacter sp.
CGACCTCGGCATCGCACCGGGCGATGGCGTCTCGATTCTCTGCCGCACTCGCCCCGAGTGGACCTACTGCGACTTCGGCGCAACCGAGGCGGGCACATGCGTCGTGCCGATCTACCCGACGAACGCTCCCGAGGAGTGCGAGTGGGTGCTGTTCGACTCCGGCGCGCGCGTCGTGATCTGCGAGGACGCCACGCAGGTGGCGAAGATCGCCGAGATCCGCGCGAAACTGCCGGAGCTCGAGCACGTGGTCGTGATCGACGCCGAGGGCGCGACCGGCGATGCGATCCCGCTCGCCGACCTGCGCGCCCGCGGCGCCCATGGCGATCGCACGGAGCTCGACCGCCGCATCGCCGCGGTCAAGCACGACGACCCCTTCACGATCATCTACACCTCGGGCACGACCGGCCCCCCGAAGGGCTGCGTCCTCACGCACGGCAACTACCGCGCGATCCTCACGATGGCGCAGTCGACGCGCGCCGTCGACAGCGACGAGCTGACGTACCTCTACCTGCCGCTCGCCCACTCGTTCGCGCTGCTGATCCAGCTGCTGAGCTTCGACGTCGGCGCGACGCTCGCGTACTGGTCGAACGACCCGCAGCAGCTCGTCGTCGAGCTCAACGAGGTGCATCCGACGAACTTCCCGTCCGTCCCGCGCATCTTCGAGAAGATCTACACGCTCGTCACCTCAAACGGCGACCCGGAGCTGATCGCGAAGGCGGTCAGAGTCGGGATCGCCGTGCGCGAGCTCGAGCTCGCCGGCCAGCCGGTGCCCGAGGAGCTGCAGCAGCACTTCGCGCGCGCCGAGGAGGAGCTGTTCTCCAAGGTCCGCGGGGCGTTCGGCGGCAGAATGCGCCAGGCGATCTCCGGCGCCGCACCGATCTCCAAGGAGATCCTCCAGTTCTTCTTCGCCTGCGGCGTGCCGGTGTTCGAGGGCTATGGGATGACCGAGACGGCGACCGCAGCGACCTTCCAGTCGCTCGACGCCTACAAGTTCGGCACGGTCGGGCGCCCGTTTCCCGGCGTCGAGCTGAGAATCGCCGACGACGGCGAGGTCCTGATCAAGGGCGAGAACATCTTCGCCGGCTACCACAACAACGCCGACGCGTCGTTCGGCGCCGTCACCGACGGCTGGCTGCACACCGGTGATCTGGGCTCGATCGACGAGGACAGCTTCCTCTCGATCACCGGCCGCAAGAAGGACATCATCATCACGGCGGGCGGAAAGAACCTCACCCCCGCCAACGTCGAGAACGACATGAAGCAGTGCCGCTGGGTCTCGCAGGCGGTCATGTACGGCGACCGCCGCCCCTACCCGGTGATGCTCATCACCCTCGACGAGGAGGAGATCGTCCCGTGGGCGCAGCAGCAGGGACTGCCGACGCAGCTCGAGGCGCTCGCGAGGCATCCCGACGTCCACGCGCTCGTGCAGACGCATCTCGACCGGGCCAACGAGAAGTACGCGCAGGTCGAGAAGGTCAAGAAGATCACGATCCTCCCCCACGACCTCTCGCAGGAGACGGGAGAGCTGACGCCGACGCTGAAGGTCAAGCGCAACGTCGTCAACGAGAAGTACAGAGCGCTGTTCGACGAGCTGTACGCGAGCTGAACCTCAGGGTGCATCTAAGGGTCTGAAACGCCGCAAATCGCGGAGCACAGGCTTTACCCTCCCAAGAGAGCGCATGCGCACCGATCCCAGCGACACAGGCGGCCTCTTCGTCACCCGGCGACCGGGGACCCGCCCGGTGCAGTTCCGTACGCCGCCCAGACGCGGCGACGACAGACGGCAGCGCTTCGACGGCCTCGTCGCCGCCGGGCTGCTCGCGGCGATGGTCGTCGTGAACCTCTGCTTCTGGGGGCCGCTGCCGCTCGGTTGCCTGTGGCTCGGCGGGCGCATGCAGTATCTGACCGACAGCATCTTCGGCGGCCTGACGGTTGCGTTCGCGACGATGATCGGCGGACTGCTGCTCGGGCTGATGGCGCTCAAGCGGCTCGACTACGCGTGGATCCTCGTGCGCCGCGCCGCCGGGCACGACCAGCGCGAGGGCATGATCGGGCGCATCTTCATGATCTGCGCCTTGATCGCCCTGCCGGTCTTCGGCGTCTGGTTCCTGTTCTTCAGCGGCGCCTCGATGTCCGGCTTCGACGTGCAGGGCATGCTGGGCGGCTGACGCCGCTCTTCGCGATGGGCCTGCTCGACTACTACCGGCAGTTTGCCGGCATGACCGACGAAGAGATCAGCGCGCAGCTGCGCGAGCAGGCCGACGAGCAGCGCCGTCGCGCGCTCGCACGGATCGACCAGCTCGACGTCTCGCGCACGACATGGCACGAGCTGCCGCATCCCGACGTCGTCAACGCCGTGACGTACGCGGCGCGCGGCGCGCTCAACGTGCAGCCCGACCCGACCGCCGAGGAGCTGCGCCGCGAGCTCGCCCAGCGCAACGGGATCGAGCCCGACCGGGTCGTCGTCGGGCACGGCGCCGGACCGCTGCTCGCGTCCGCCGCTCGTGCGCTGCTCGGACCCGGCGACGAGCTGCTGACCCCGTGGCCGTCCTATGGGCTCTATCCGGTGATGGCGCAGCGCGCCGGCGCGCGCGCCGTGCCGGTCCCGAACGGGCACGATGTCGACCGGCTGCTTGCGGCCGTCACGCCGGCCACGCGCGCGATCGCGCTCTGCAACCCAAACGACCCGACGGGGGAGCACCTTACGAGCGCCACCTTGCGCGAGCTGCTCGACGCACTGCCCGAGCACGCCTCGCTGCTGCTCGACGAGGCGCTCGCGGACTTCGTCACCGCCGAGCGCAGCGACGCCGCCAGCGGCTCCGCGACCACCGCTCTGCTCGACGAGCACCCCCGCCTGCTGATCTTCCGCACCTTCTCGAAGGCCTACGGTCTCGCCGGCCTGCGCGCCGGCTACGCACTCGGCGGCCCCGGCTCGGAGGAGCTGCTGGCGCGGATGGCGCCGGAGTTGGGGATCGGCCTCCCGGTGCAGATCGGCGCGCTCGAGGCGCTCAGAAGATGCGACGGCCAGCTTGCGCAGCGGCGGGCCGCCGTTGCGGCCGAGCGCGATCGCCTGCTCGACGCGCTGCACGACCTGCCGATCGATGCGTCTCCAAGCGAGGCGAACGTGCTGTGGCTGCGCCCGACCGGCCTGACGGGCGGCGAGCTGGCGATGCGGCTGCAGCGCAGCGGCGTGCTCGTGCAGAGCGGCATGAGCGTCGGCGACGAGCACCACGTGCGCGTGACGCTGCAGAGCGCCCCCGCCACGGACCGTCTGCTCGACGCGCTGCGCACCGCACTCGGCGCGAGCTGAGCGACGACTGCTACTCCGACGCCGACTGCCGCAGCAGCGTGCCGGTCGTCTGCTCGAGGATCTTGCGCCAGCGGGTGGTCTGCTCGGGCTCGGTGGCGAAGTGCTTGACGACCTTGCGCACGCGCGTGGCGGAGATCTCGATCCCATGGCGCGCGGCGACCTGCTTGAGGTGCGGGTAGTCCTCGGCCAGCTTCACCGTCACCGAGCGGAAGCCGTGGCTGGCGATTTGCACGCGCGAGCCGTAGTCCATCACGCTCGTGCGGAACATCAGCTCGTCGGATGGGTCGGGCTCGATCAAGACGATGTCCACGCCCGGATAGCGCTCCTCCCACATCGTGCGGATCTCGTGCAGGCGCCGGTACGTCATCAGCTTGAACGCCTGATAGCCGATCTGCGCGAAGCCCATGTCGGAGACGCGCGGATGCAGCGGATTCTCGCGGCGCGCCTCGTTCACGTAGGGCACGAGCGGGTTGACGACGATCACCAGTCTCGCGCCCGCCTCGACGGCGAGATCGAGATTCGTCGTCGAGATCATCCCGCCGTCGATCAGCTCGCGGTCGCCGATGCGGACTGGCTCGTAGACCATCGGCAGCGCCGTCGAGGCGCGCACGGCGGTCGAGATCGGCACATCGTCGAAGCCGTCGGTGCCGAAGACGACGCGTTCGCACGTGTCGAGGTCCGTCGCCGTGATGTACAGCTGGCGCTCCAGCTCGCGGAAGTCGTTCGTGCGGTCCTCGTCGTCGAGCACCCGCCGGACGTAGTCCTCGATGCCGCGGCCGGTGTACATGCCGGCCGGCAGGCCCTCGGCGATCCCGAGCACGACGTCGAGCGCGGAGACCTGGCCGACGTGGCGCGCGAGCGTATATCCGAGCTTGGCCAGCTGCCACGGGAACACCGCCGCCTTGCCGGCCAGCTCGCGCAGGTTGAGCGACAACAGCGTGCTGAGCGCGATCTCCGGGAAGGGCGTGGGCGCCTGCCGGTCGAGCACGCGCATCATCTCCTCGGGAGACACCCCATTCGCCGTCATCGCGGCAACGAAGGAGCCGGCGCTGGTGCCGACGAAGATGTCGAAGTCCGTCACGGAGCGGTTGACGGACAGCAGGTCGAGCGCGCGCAGCGCGCCGATCTCGTAGACGGCGCCAGTGAAGCCACCACCACCGAGCACGAGCGCGGTCTTCGACGGCTTGCTGTGGCGCGGAGCCGCCCGGCGACCATGCGACGATGTCGCCGCTCTGCGCCCTCTCGCGGATGTCTTCAGGCTGACAACTTTGCCCATCACCACTGATTGTACGGCGCCGTTCGGGCGTATCCGACCGCGACTTCCGCTCCGGAGTGCTGTTGTGAACCGCGTGCGCCGCTCCGTACTGCTCTTGATCGCGCTCATCCTGCTCGCGAGCGCGGGATCCGCCGCGGCCGCACCCCTTGACGGCCTCGTCGCAAGCGGCCTCGCCCGCGCGGGCGGCGGTTCGGGCGGCTACGTCCTCGACACCACGACGGGCCGCACGCTCGCGGCGGTGCGCGCCGACACGCCACGCATCCCGGCCTCCGTCGAGAAGCTCTACACCACCTCGACGGCGCTGCTGCGCTTCGGCCCGGACGCGACGCTGCAGACACGTGTGCTGGGAGTCGGGACACTCGACGACGCCGGCACCTGGCACGGCGATCTCTACCTGCGCGGCGGCGGCGATCCGACGTTCGGCAGCGCCACCTTCACCCGGCTCGCCTACGGCCTCGGCACCACCGTCTCGACGCTCGCCGAGCGCGTGCGCGCCGCCGGCATCGTGCACGTGGCCGGTCGGATTCGCGGAGACGAATCGTGGCTCGACAGCCTGCGCGGCGGACCGGCGAGCGGCTACGCGCTCGACTTCGACATCGGCGGCCCGCTCGGCGGTCTCCTGTTCAACCGCGGCCTCGCGCGCGAGGACGGCAGCGCGCTGCAGGCGCAACCGGCGAAGTTCGCCGCCCAGCAGCTCACGCTCGAGCTGCGCCGCGCGCGGGTGCGCGTGCCGCAGGCCCCGGCGATCGGCATCGCCCCGGCCGACGCGGAGGAGATCGCGACTGTCGACTCGCCGACGATGGCGACACTCGTGCGCCTCACGCTCGTCCCCTCCGACAACCTGTTCGCCGAGATGCTGCTGAAGAACGTCGGCGCGCGCTTCGGCAGCGCCGGCTCTACGACCGCCGGCGTGACCGTCGTCAAGCGCACGATCGCCCGTTACGGCGTGCGCCCGCAGATCGCCGACGGGTCGGGCCTCTCACGCGTCGACCACACCTCGCCGCGGCAGGTCGTCACGCTGCTGAACGCGCTGCGCGGGAACCTCTTCCTGCGCGCCGCGCTGCCGGTCGCCGGCCGCTCCGGCACGCTCGCCGACCGCATGCGCCATACGACCGCGCAGGACCGTTGCCAGGCGAAGACCGGGACGCTGTCCAACGTCTCGGCTCTCGCCGGCTACTGCCGCACACTCAACGGCCACGTGCTCGCGTTCTCGTTCATCGAGAACAGCGTCTACACGCCGACGGCGAAGGCCGCCGAGGACCGCATGGTCGTCGCACTCGCGCGCTCGCGCCCGGGCGGCACGGCGATCCCCACTCCGGTCTCCGCACCGCCGTCTACAACGCCCGCACCCGCCCCGCCGGCGGGCGGCGGCGGGGCTTCGCCCACCGCCGCGCGCTGAGCCCGCGCGCGCCTATCTGGTGCGCTTGACGAAGACCGCGACGTCCTGGATGCGGTCGATCGTGAACGTCTTGCCCTCGAACTTCGCGAAGTCCTGGTAGCCGATCGCGCCGCTCGGACGTGTAGCCGACCTGGGCCAGCTGCCGCCGTCGATCCGTCGTCCCGGCCTGCGCCATCCGCCGTAGACGGACGCCCTCGCGACTTCCGACTCAAGTCTCGTACTGGATCACGCCGGTCACGAACGCGAGCACGAAGCCGGCTGACAGCAGCGCGATCGCCCCCACGCCGGCGAGCACACGACGGTCTCGCAGTTGCTCAGGCCGCAATGCGAGCAGCAGCGCCAGCAGCACGATCGGGTCAAAGTACTTTTGGTAGGCGAGCCGCGTCGCGAACTGCGCGATGAGGAAGCAGCCGAGCAGCAGGACCGGCAAGGAGCGGGGACCACAGCGCCGCGCGACCATCGCGAGCACCGCGCACCCCAGTGGAACGAGCAGCCAGAACGGCCAGGCGGTGCCCAGCGGCTGCGGGCCGCTGCGAGCAATCCGCCAGATCCAGCCCTCGTCGCCCGTGTGGTAGGCGAGCGGGACGATCAGCAGCACCACAACCCCGCCGGCCGCTGCCACCAGGGGCAGCCGCCAGCGCCGCATTCCGCCGCGGCGCAGCTCGTCCCACAGCGCCGGCCCGTGCAGCAGCGTGCCGTACACGCCGGCGATCGCGAGTGCGTATAGCGGCGCGCGCAGCCGCGAGTCGCCCGCCCAGCCGAGCCGTCCCTCGGCGGGCGCGCAGAGGCCGCACGACGCCGGGTCGGCCATCGGCGAGACGAACCCGTGCCACGCCAGCACGAGCGCCAGCGTCGGCAGTGCAGCGAGGCCGAGCAGCGCGAGTCCGCCGGCGAGCGTGCGCGGCTCGCGCGGCAGGTGCAGGACGAGCACGACGAGCGCGAGCAGCCCGAGCCACGCGCTGCTCTGGCGCGTCAGCACCGCCAGTCCGATCGCCGCGCACGCAACCGCGAACGCCGGCAACCCGGCCCCGCGCTCAAACGCGAGCAGCCGCTCGATCGCGACCAGCGAGAGCAGCAGCGCCAGGTTGTCGGTCACAAGGATGAAGGACTGCCCGAACACGTACGGCGAGCAGGCGAAGAGCGCGGCGAGCAGGATCGCGGGACCGCTCGCGAAGGCCGCGTAGCGACGCAGCAGCCGGTACAGCATGAGCGCGACCCCGTAGGAGATCAGCACCTCGACGACCCGCAGGCGCCACAGCTCCAGCGTCACGACTCTGCTCCACGCCGCGATCAGCAGGTGGAACAGCGGCGTCTGCGCGGCCGGATAGTGGACGAGGTCGGGCGTCCACAGCTCCTGCGCGAACTTGCCGATCGTCGGCAGGTGGTAAGCCAGCTCGTCGCCGGCGTGAAACGTCGGCATCGTGCGCGTCAGGCCGCGCAGCGCGATCACACCGGCGACGAATGGCAGCGCGAGCAGCAGCGCCGCCCTCCAGCGGTCGGGCATGCGACGCCAACCGTCGGCGATCCGCCCCTGGCGCGCGGTCGTCGTGGTCTGCGCCATGCCGTTCAGACGACCGATCAGGACGGAGGTTGCGAGGACTCGTCGCCGTCGCGGTCGGCGGTGTCCGTGTCGACCGCGACCGCCTCGCCCCGCAGCAGCGCCTCGAGCCCGTCCTCGTCGAGCACTGGCACTCTCAGCCGCTCCGCCTTCTCCAGCTTGGAACCGGCCGCCTCTCCCGCCACTACGTAGTCGGTTCTTCGCGACACCGACGTCGTCACGCGCCCGCCGGCGGCGAGGATCCGCTCCGTCGCCTGCTCGCGCGTGAGCGTCGGCAGCGTCCCCGTCAGCACGACTGTCTTGTCGGCCAACGGGCCCTCGCCCGGCGGCGGACCCTCCTCCTCCAGCCGCAAGCCCAGCTCGCGCAGGTCGGCGATCAGCGCGCGCATCGAGTCGTCCTGCAGCTGGTCGTGAATCAGCTGGCCCACGATCGGCCCGATCCCAGGCGTGTCGGCGATCTGCTCCGCGCTCGCCGCCATCAGCGCCTCGACCGAGCGGAAGCGCTGCGCGAGGTTGCGGCCGGTGACCGCACCGATGCCCTCGATTCCGATACCGAACAGCACGCGTCCGAACGGCCGCTGCTTCGACGCCTCGATCGCGGCCACCGCGTTGCGCGCCGAGACCTCGCCGAAGCGCTCGAGCTCCATCAGCTGCTCGACGCTCAGGCGGTAGAAGTCGGCGACGGTTCTCACGAGCCCGCGCTCCATCAGCATCGAGACTTGCTTCTCGCCGATCCCGTCGACGTCCATCGCCCCCCGCGAGACGAAGTGCGCCAGCAGCTGCCAGCGGCGACCGGGGCACGCGAGGTTCGGACAGTGTGTGAAGACGCTGCCCTCCGGCTTGACCGTCGGCGTCGCGCAGATCGGGCACTCCGACGGCGGCCCCGGCGCCGGCCCGCGGTCCTCGCGCTCGACGACGTGCGGCGCGGGCGAGACGACCTGCGGAATCACGTCCCCAGCGCGCAGCACGATCACGTCGTCGCCGGGGCGCACGTCCTTGCGCTCGAGGTCCTCCTCGTTGTGCAGCGTCGCCTGCTTGACAGTCACACCGCCGACGTGGACCGGCTCCAGCTCGGCGAACGGGTGCAGCGAGCCGAACTTGCCGACGTTCCAGTGGACCGCGATCAGTCTCGTGACGGCCGTCGTCGGCGGGAACTTCCAGGCGATCGCCCAGCGCGGGTCGCGTCCCACGACCCCGAGCCGCCGCTGCAGCTCGTAGTCGTCGACCTTCACGACGGCGCCGTCGATCTCGAACGCGAGCGCGCCGCGCTGCTCCTCCCACGCGCGGCAGCGCGCAATCACCTCCGCGTCGCTCCCGAGCTTCGCGACGTCGGGGTTGACGCGGAAGCCGTGGTCTCTCAGCCACTCAAGCGCCTCCCAGTGGCTCGCGATCCCCAGCCCGTCGGAGACGCCGATGCCGTAGGCCCACATCGACAGCGGCCGCTCGGCCGACTGTCTCGGATCGAGCTGCCGGATCGCGCCAGCGGCCGAGTTGCGCGGGTTCATGAACGTCGAAAGGCCCGCCTCGGCGCGTCTGAGGTTGACCTGCTCGAAGTCGGCGAGCGAGATGTAGATCTCGCCGCGCACCTCCACGCGTCTCGGCGCATCCTCGATCGACAGCGGGATCGACCCAACGGTCCGCAGGTTGTGCGTGACGTCTTCGCCGATCTCGCCGTTGCCGCGCGTGGCGCCGCGCACAAGAACGCCGTCCTCGTACAGCAGCGAGATCGCGAGCCCGTCGACCTTCGGCTCGACGACGTACTCGAACACCGGGTTCTCGATCCCTTCGCGCGCCAGGTGGCCGCGCATGCGCTCGATCCAGCCCTGCAGCTCCTCGTCGCTGCGCGCGTTCGCCAGCGACAGCATCGGCTGCAGGTGATGGACCTTCTCCAGCGCCGAGACCGGCTCGCCACCGACGCGCTGCGTCGGCGAGTCAGGCGTCAGCAGCTCGGGGTGCGCCGCCTCGATCGCACGCAGCTCGTCGAGCAGCGCGTCATATCTGTCGTCGCCGATGACCGGGTCGTCGAGGACGTAGTAGCGATGGCCGTGGAAGGCCAGCTCTCTGCGCAGCTCCGCCGCACGCGCGGCCGGGTCCTGCTCGGCCGCCGCACCACCGTCCGCCGGCTCCGTGCCTCTCGCCGAGCTCACTCCACCTCGCGCGCGGCTGGCGCGATCAGGCGCGCGAGGTCGTGCTGCTCGAGCGCGCCGATCCCGTCGCGATGCGTCAGATCGAAGTGTACGGGCGTGATTGCAATCCGCCCGGCCGCGACCGCCGCGATGTCGGTTCCCTCCTCGTCGCCCGTCTGGACCGCGTCGCCGTAGATGCGGAACAGGCGTCGGTTCGGATGCTCCTCGTCCTGCAGCTGGAGCACATCCTCGTAGATGCGCTTGCCGAGTCGCGTCACCTCGACGCCGTTCGGCTCGACGCCGGGGACGTTGACGTTCAGCAGCGTCCCGGCCGCCAGCGGCACCTCGTCGAGCTCGCCGACGATCCGCGCGGTGAACGCCGCCGCGAGCTCGAAGTCGAAGGTGCGTCCGAGGCGGAAGTCGAGCTCGCGCGCCTGGGACTGCTGCGAGACCGCGATCCCCGGCAGCTCGAGCAGCAGCGCCTCAAACGCCGCCGCGACTGTGCCTGAGTAGGTGATGTCGTCGCCGAGGTTGAGCCCGTGGTTGATGCCCGAGACGACGATCTCCGGCTGGAACTCGTCGATCAACCCGAGCTTCGTCAGCCGCACGCAGTCGACCGGCGTGCCGTCGGTCGCGAAGCCGTGCGTGCCGTCGTCGAAGTCGACCCGCTCGACCCACAGCGGCCGGCGCGTCGTGATCGAACGCGCGGTGGCGGAGCGGTTGCCGTCGGGCGCGACGACGGCGAGCTCGACGCCCGGCACCTCCAGCAGCGCACGCCGCAGCGCCTGGAGGCCCTCGGCCTCGATCCCGTCGTCGTTCGTGAGGAGGACCCGCATCGGTCAGGGATGGTAGTCGGGCGCCCGGAAAGGGCCCTCGCCGAGCACAGAGCGGCCGTCGTAGCCGACGCCTACGAGATGCAGCCCGTGTGGCAGCGCCGTCTTGCCCGCACGCGAACGGGGCGCGCCGTCGAGCAGCGCGACGAAGTCCTCCATCGACCGGCGTCCGTCCGCGACCTCGAGCATCGTTCCGACGAGCACACGGTTCATGTTGCGCATGAACGAATCGGCCTCGATCCAGAACGCGAGCACGTCACCACCCTCGGCCCGCCACGCCGCCGAGCGCACGTCGCGCTCGAAGCGCACGTGCTCCGTCTCCGTCGGCGTGAAGGCGGTGAAGTCATGCGTGCCGACCAGCGCGGCGGCACACATGTCGAGCGCCTCGCGATCGAGCGGATACGACCACCACAGCGCACGTCCCCGCTCGAACGCGCTGCGCGTGCCCCGCGCCAGCACGCGGTAGCAGTAGGCGCGGCTCGTCGCGTCGTGCCGCGCACTGAAGCCGGGCGCCGCCGCCTCGCTCGCCAACACGGCGAGGTCGTCAGGCAGCAGGGCGTTGAGCTTATGCGGCGGCACCGGCGGGCCTTCGTAGCTCGCCACCTGCGCCCACGCGTGGACACCGGCGTCGGTGCGGCCGGCAACGATCAGCGGGACCCGCTCCCGCCGCAGCACGACCGCAAGCGCGCGCTCCAGCTCCGCCTCGACCGTGCGACGGCCAGGTTGCCGTGCCCAGCCCGCGAAGCCGCCGCCCTCGTACTCGAGCGTCAGTCTTGTAGTGAGCGCTGCGGTCACGGCACCCGATCGGCGCCGTGACGCTAGACCAGCTCGAGGAAGACCATCTCGGTCGCGTCAGAGCGACGCGGACCGAGCTTGAGGATGCGGGTGTAGCCACCCGGTCGCTCCGCGTACCGCGGAGCGATCTCCTCGAACAGCTTGTACACGCTGAACTTGTCCTGCCCGAGCGCCGACAGCGCCTGCCGGCGGGCATGCAGGTCGCCGCGCTTGGCGAGCGTGATCAGCTTCTCCAGCTCAGGCTTGACGGCCTTTGCCTTGGTCTCACTGGTTCTGATCCGCTCGTGCTCGATGACCTCCTTGCAGAGGTTCTGCAGCAGCGCCTTGCGATGTGAGGCGCTGCGGGAGAGCTGGTAGCGGTTGCGTTGATGGCGCATGAGCGTAGACGAGGGTACCGGAGCGTCAGTCGTTGCGCAGCGAGAGGCCGCGGCCCTCGAGCGTCTCGATGACCTCGTCGATCGACTTCTTGCCGAAGTTCGGGATCGCGTTGAGCTCGTTCTCGGTTTTCGAGATGAGGTCGCCGACGGTCTGGATGCCCGCGCGCTTGAGGCAGTTGTACGAACGCACGCCCAGCTCCAGCTCCTCGATCAGGATGTCGTCCATCGCGTTCGCGGGACGACCGCCGGGCCCACCGGCGTTGCCGCCGACGCCGCCCACTCCGCCGACGAGGCCCGGCTCGAGCGCACCGAGGCCGCCCGTGTCGCGCAGCTCGACGACGCGGTCGGCGTCGGTGAAGATCGCCAGCTGGCTGATGAGAATCTCAGCCGCCTCGCGCAGCGCGGCGTGCGGGTCGATCGAGCCATCGGTCTCGATGTCGAGCGTCAGCTTGTCGAAGTCCGTCTTCTGGCCGACGCGCGCCTGCTCGACGGCGTACGCCACACGGCGCACCGGCGAGAAGATCGAGTCGATCGGGATCACGCCGATCGGCTGGTCGGCGGACTTGTTCTCCTCCGCCGGGCGGTAGCCGCGACCGCGACCGATCGTCAGGTAGACCTCGAGCTTGGTTCTTCTCTCGAGCGTCGCGACGTGCGCGTCCGGGTTGAGGATCTCGACGCCGGAGGGCAGATCGATGTCCTTCGCGGTGATCTCGCCCGGGCCCGTGACGACGAGCGGCGCCTCGATCTCGGTCGCGTCGGAGTGCATCCGGCAGACGATGCCCTTGAGGTTGAGGACGATGTCGGTCACGTCCTCCTTGACCCCGGGGATCGTCGAGAACTCGTGCGCAACGCCCTCGATGCGGACGCTCGTGACGGCCGCCCCGGCGAGCGAGCTCAGCAGCACGCGGCGCAACGAGTTGCCGAACGTGTAGCCGAAGCCGCGGTCGAGCGGCTCGATCGTGAAGGAACCGCGGTTCTCCTCGACGGTCTCTGTGGTGATTCGGGGGACTTGGAAATCGAGCATCGGGGTCGGTCCTAACGTCGTCGTGTCATGAGCGCCGCCCGGGGGCGGTCATGGGCGCGTCGTGCGGCCGCGGCGGTGCGGCCGGCGTCGCGCGGGCGGGGGATTACTTCGAGTAGAGCTCGACGATGAGCTGCTCCAGCACCGGTGCGGCGATCTCGCGCCGCTCGGGCTTGCGCAGCACCTTCGCCGTCAGCGCGTCGTGGTCCGCCTGCAGCCACGCCGGCACCTGACCGGTCAGCTCCGTCGCCTCGCGGATCACCTGCGACGCGCCACTGGAGGCCTTGACGGCAATCACGTCGCCGTCGCGCAGCGAGTAGCTCGGGATGTCGACGCGGCGGCCGTTGATCGTCCAGTGTCCGTGCCGGATCAGCTGGCGCGCCTGGCGGCGCGACGCGGCGAAGCCAAGGCGGACGAGCACGTTGTCAAAGCGGCACTCGAGCATGCGCAGCAGGTTCTCGCCGGTGATGCCCGGCTGACGGCTGGCCTTCTCGTAGTAGGCGCGGAACTGACGCTCGAGCACGCCGTAGTAGCGACGCGCCTTCTGCTTCTCGCGCAGCTGGACGCGGTACTCGCTCTGTCTCTGACGCCCGCGGCCGTGATCGCCCGGCGGGTAGGCGCGACGCTCGACGCCGCACTTGTCGGTGAGGCAGCGCTCGCCCTTGAGGAAGAGCTTCTGGCCCTCCCGCCGGCACTGCTTGCACTGTGGGCTGGTGTCTCGTGCCATGGCGGCGAACTCCCCTAGACGCGCCGCCGCTTGCGCGGCCGGCACCCGTTGTGGGCCTGCGGAGTCACGTCACGAACCGCCGTCACCTCGAGGCCTGCGGCCTGGAGCGAGCGGATCGCGGTCTCGCGGCCGGAGCCGGGACCCTTGACGAAGACCTCGACCTTCTGCAGGCCGTGCTCGATGCCCTTGCGGGCAGCCGCGTCGGCGGTCACCTGCGCGGCGAACGGGGTCGACTTGCGCGAGCCTCTGAAGCCGGCGCCGCCGGCGGACTCCCACGCGATCACGTTCCCCTCGCGGTCGGTCAGCGAGACGATCGTGTTGTTGAAGCTGGTCTTGATGTGCGCCTGGCCGACCGGGATGTTCTTGCGGACTCTGCGGCGGCCGCGCTGCGGGCGCTTCGGTGCTGGGCTCACTTACTTCTTCCCCGCCTTCTTCTTGCCGGCGACCTGCATGCGCTTGGGACCCTTGCGCGTGCGGGCGTTGGTCTTCGTTCTCTGACCGCGCACGGTCAGGCCGCGGCGATGGCGGAGGCCGCGATAGCAGCCGATCTCCATCAGGCGCTTGACGTTCTGCGAGCGCTCGCGGCGCAGGTCGCCCTCGACGATGAGATCTCTGTCGATCTGGTCGCGGAGCTTGCTGACCTCGTCCTCGGTGAGGTCACGCACGTAGGTGTCCGGCGAGATGCTCAGCTCGGACAGAAGCTTGTTCGACTGCGACCGACCGATCCCGTAGATGTACGTCAGACCGATCTCGACGCGCTTGTTCAGCGGGATGTTGATGCCTGCTATGCGAGCCATACGCGCGCCCTACCCCTGCCGCTGCTTGTGGCGGGGATTCGAGCAGATGACCAGCACGCGCCCGTGGCGGCGGATGATCTTGCACTTCTCGCACATCGGCTTGACCGACGGTCGTACCTTCATGATCCCTTTCGGCTGGTTCCAGTCGACTCGGCTCTGGCTGCCGGGGCGGCTGCCGCTACCACGTCGAGGACTTCACGCGCAGCCGGAGCCAAGCGGCTCCGAGCGCGACGATGAAGAGTAGCAAAGCAGGAACGCAAAGGGCCGCGTACTACGCGACGGCCCGACGGCCGTGCTCGTGCCACGGCGTCAGCACGCGCGGCCCGTCGGCCGTGATCGCGATCGTGAACTCGAAATGGGCGGCGAGCGAGCCGTCTTGCGTGAAGATCGACCAGTGGTCGTCGGCCATCCGCACCTGATGGCGCCCGGCCGTGACCATCGGCTCGATCGCGAGCACCATCCCCTCCTCCAGCCGTGGGCCGCGCCCGGGCGGACCGTAGTTGGGAATCTGCGGATCCTCGTGCATCTCGCGGCCAATGCCATGCCCGACGAGCGAGCGGATGATCGAGAAGCCCTCCGCCTCGACGTGTTGCTGGATCGCGTGCGAGATGTCGCCGAGGCGGTTGCCGGCGACGCACTGCGGCACTGCCGCGAACAGCGACCCTTCGGTCGTGTCGAGCAGCTTCTGCGCGACCGGCGTGATCGGCCCGACCGGGAAGGTGCGTGCGGCGTCCGCGACCCAGCCGTCGAGCACGACGCCGACGTCGACCGACAGGACGTCGCCGCGCTCCAGCTTGTACTTCCCTGGGATCCCGTGCACGACCATCGCGTTCGGCGAGGCGCAGATCGAGCCGGGGAAGCCGCGATAGCCCTTGAAGGCCGGCGTCGCGCCCTGCGAGCGGATGAAACGCTCGGCCGCGTCGTCCAGCTCGTGCGTCGTGATGCCCGGCCGGATCTTCCCCTCAACCAGCTCGAGCGTGCGGACGAGGACGTCCCCCGCCGCGGCCATCTTGTCGATCTGATCTGGCGTCTTCTTGACGATCACAGCGTATCTTCGAGGCGCAGCGTCGCGAGCACCGCGCGGACGTGGTCGTGAACCTCGGTCGGGGGTCGCGTGCCGTCGATGCGGCGCAGCAGGCCGCGCTCGTCGTAGTAGGCCACGAGCGGCTCGGTCTCTTCGTGGTAGACCTCGAGCCGCTTCTCGACGACTTCCGGCTTGTCGTCGTCGCGCTGGACGAGGCGCGAGCCGTCGACGTCGCAGCGGCCTTCGTGCTTCGGCGGGTCGGACTCGACGTGGTACACGCGCCCGGTCTTGACGCTCACGCGCCGGCCGGAGATGCGCGACACGAGGTCCTCGTCCGGGACGTCGAACAGCAGAACCGCCGTGATGCGACGGCCGAGCTTGTCGAACGCCTCGCCGAGCGCGTCGGCCTGCGCGCGCGTGCGCGGGAAGCCGTCGAGGATGAAGCCGTCGCGGGCGTCGTCTGCTCCGATGCGATCCACGATCAGGTCGATCACGAGTTCGTCCGGCACCAGCTCGCCGGCGTCCATGAAGCCCTTCGCCTTCATGCCCAGCTCGGTGCCGTCTTTCACCGCCGCGCGCAGGATGTCGCCGGTCGCCACGTACGGGAGCCGGAAGTCTTCCTGCAGGCGCGCGGCTTGCGTGCCCTTGCCGGCGCCCGGTGGCCCGAAGAGGATGAGGTTCAGCTCGCTCACGAAGGGCGAAACGTACTAGACCAGGGGGTTTGCGGTCATCCACGCGTGCGTACGCGCCATCCGCCCCGAAGCGGCGCCCGGTGCAGCTACTTCAGGAAGCCCTCGTAGTTGCGCATCATCAGCTGCGCCTCGAGCTGCTTCATCGTGTCGAGCGCGACCGCCACGACGATCAGCAGCGAGGTGCCGCCGAAGAAGAAGTTCGCGCCGGTCGAGTTGATCAGCAGCGTCGGCAGCGCGGCGACCGCGGCCAGAAACAGCGCGCCTGGGAACGTCAGGCGAGCGAGGATGCGGTCAAGGAACTCGGCCGTCGGGCGGCCTGGGCGCACACCCGGGATGAAGCCGCCGTAGCGCTTGAGGTTGTCGGCCTGCTCGATCGGGTTGAACGTGACCGCCGTGTAGAAGTAGGTGAAGGCGATGATCAGGATCGTCTCGCCGATCAGGTACGCGGCGCCGCCCGGATTGAAGAAGTTCGCGACGTCGTTCGCCCACGGCGTGTTGATCAGCGTGCCGACCGTCGGCGGAAACGCCATCAGGCTCGCCGCGAAGATCACTGGGATCACGCCGGCCATGTTCACGCGCAGCGGCAGGTAGGTCTGGCCGCCCTGCGTCATGCGCTGCCCGATCACGCGGCGGGCGTACTGGACGGGGATGCGGCGCTGGCCCTCCTGCACGAACACGACCGCGGCGATCACGCCGAGCGCGAGGAACGGCATCATCACCTTGAAGACGGGGTCCGGGCTCGTCCACCACGCCTGGACGCCGTGCGGCAGGCTCGAGACGATCGAGGCGAAGATCATCAGCGAGATGCCGTTACCGATGCCCCGCTGGGTGATCAGCTCGCCCATCCACATGACGAGCATGCAGCCCGCCGTCAGCGAGACGGCGATCAGCACGAGCTTCGGCAGCCCGAAGTTCGTGACGACCGGCAGCCCTGCCTGCGCCTGCAGCGAACGGAAGAGGAAGACGTACGCTATGGCCTGCGCGCCGGCGAGCCCGACGGTCAGGTAGCGCGTGTACTGCGTGATCCTCTGCGTACCGATCTCGCCCTCTCTCTGCAGCTGTTCGAGCGACGGCACGACGACCGTCAGCAGCTGCATGATGATCGAGGCCGTGATGTACGGCATGATCCCGAGCGCGAACAGCGCGATCCGCGCCAGGCTCCCACCGGAGAAGGTGTTGAGCAGGTTGAGGATCCCGCCGTTGGAGAAGTTCTCCTGCAGCTGCTGAACCGCCTCGGTGTTGATGCCCGGTGCGGGTATGTGGGCGCCGAGCCGGTACAGGCCCAGCAGCGCAGCCGTGAACGCGAGCTTCTTGCGGATGTCCGCGACTGTGAAGGCGCTCAGAATCGTCGCGAGCATGCTCGAGTCCCCCTACTCGAGTATCTGGCAGGTTCCCCCGGCGGCCTCGATGCGCTCGCGCGCGGCCGCACTGAAGGCGTGGGCGTGGACGGTCATCGGCTTGGTGATCTCGCCCTTCGCGAGCACCTTCACCGGGATGCCTCTGCGCGTTGCCAAGTTCTTTCCGTTGAGTGCCTCGAGCGTGACCTCAGCGCCAGAGTCGAAGCGCGCCTCGAGGTCGAGCAGGTTGACCGGCTGCGTGTGCGTCCGGAACGGCTCGAACGGCATCGACTTCTTCATGTGCGGGCCGCGCAGCTTGCGCATCCGCATGTGGATCGGCATCTGGCCACCCTCGAAACGGGCGCGGTCCTTCGCGCCTGAGCGTGAGCCGGCGCCCTTCTGACCGCGGCCAGCCGTCTTGCCGGTGCCGGAGCCCTCGCCACGACCGACGCGCTTGCGCGGCCGGCGGCTGCCGGGGGCCGGTCTCAAGTTGTGCAGGCCGATCCGCTCCTCGGCGGTCTCCTCGGCCTTTGCTCTCGCTGCAGGGCTCATGCGGCCTCCTCGACCTTCACGAGATGACGGACCGAATGGACCATGCCGCGCAGGGCGGGCGTGTCTCTCTGCTCGACCGTGTGGCCGATCTTGCGCAGGCCGATCGAGCGCAGCGTGTCCAGCTGTCTCTTGTCGGAGCCGTTGCGCGACTTGACCTGCGTGATCTTCAGCGTGCTCACGACGCGTCCTCGGCATCGGTCGCCCCGACGGCGACCGGCTCAGCGGTCTCGCCTTCGGTCGGTGCCTCGGCGTCGTCAGCGGTGAGCTCGGCCGTAGGCGCGTTGCGGTTCGGGTCCAGCCCGAGCACCATGTCGATCGAGACGCCGCGCAGGTCCGCGACCTCCTCGGGGCGGCGCAGGCCCTCGAGGCCGGCCATCGTCGCCTTCACGAGGTTGATCGGGTTCTGCGTGCCGAGGCTCTTGGAAAGGATGTCGTGGATCCCCGCGAGCTCGAGCACCGCGCGCACGCCGCCGCCGGCGATCACACCCGTACCGGGCGAGGCCGGCTTCAGCAGCACGCGGCCAGCGCCGAAGATGCCAAGCGTCTGGTGCGTGATCGTGGAGCCGTGCTTCGGCACGCGGATGAGGTTCTTCTTCGCGCGCTCCACGCCCTTCTGGATCGCAACGGGGACCTCGTTCGCCTTGCCATAGCCGACGCCGACGATCTCCCGCTCGTCGCCGACCACCACGAGGGCGGTGAACGAGAAGCGACGGCCGCCCTTGACGACCTTCGCCACGCGGTTGATCTCCACGACGCGCTCTTGCAGGTCGAGGCCAGCGCCAGATACAGATCGGTCGAGTCCGAGTGCCATGAAGTTCCTGAGGGTAGCGGTTTGAAGCGGGTCGGTCGGTGGTTAGAAGGTGAGGCCGCCCTCGCGGGCGCCCTCCGCGAGCGCGCGCACGCGACCGTGGTATTGGTAGCCGCCGCGGTCGAAGACGACCTCGGAAATGCCGGCCGCCTTGGCGCGCTCGGCGATCAGCTCGCCGACACGCTTGGGCTGATCTGCGCGCGAGAGGCCGCGCAGCTCCGCCTCGGTCCAGTTGACCGCGGTGAGCGTGCGACCGGCGTCGTCGTCGATCAGCTGAGCGCTGATCCCGCGGTTCGAGCGGAACACCGAGATGCGCGGCCGCTCGGCCGTGCCGTGGATCTTCGCGCGGACGCGGCGGCGGCGCTTGAGGCGCCGCGCAGGTGCAGTGAGAACGGTCATGCGCGCTTCCCGACCTTTCGGGCGACGTACTCGCCCTCGTAGCGAATGCCTTTGCCCTTGTAGGGCTCCGGCTTGCGCTGCTTGCGGATGTTTGCAGCGGTCTCGCCGACAAGCTGCTTGGAAATACCTCTGACGACGATGCGCGTCGGCTGGGGCACCTCGAACTCGATGCCGTCCGGCGCTCTGATCGGCACCGGGTGCGAGTAGCCAAGTGCCAGCTCGAGGTCGCGGCCCTTGAGCTGGGCGCGGTAACCAACGCCCTGGATCTCCAGGCGCTTCTCGAAGCCGGACGTGACGCCCTCGACCATGTTTGCCACGAGTGAGCGCGTGAGGCCGTGCAGCGCACGGTGCTCGCCGCGGTCGGTCGGGCGCGTTACGACGAGATCCTCGCCCTCCTGCGCAACCGTGATGTCGCGGTGGATGCGCTCGGACAGCTCGCCGCGCGGGCCGTTGACTGTGACGCGCTCGGGCTCGATCGCGACGCTGACGCCGGCGGGGACAGGAATGGGCTTACGACCAATACGACTCATGTCCTGCTCACCACACCTTCGCCACGACCTCGCCACCGAGGCCCGCTCTACGCGCCTCGTGACCGGTCATGACGCCATGGGACGTCGAGATGATTGCCGTGCCGAGCCCACCCTGGATCTTCGGGATGTGGGCGTGGTCGACGTAGGTCCGCTGCCCGGGGCGGGACACCCGCTGGATGCCCTGGATCACCGGCTTGCGGTTGCCCGAGTACTTGAGTCTCACGTTGATGAGCTCGCCGGGGTGCTCAGCGTTGGGCGCCTCGACCTCCCAGCTGTCGATGTAGCCCTGCTCCTTAAGGATGCGAGCCAGCTCCTTCTTCAGCTTCGAGGAGGGGATCGGCACGATGTCCTTCGACGCGTGCGCACCGTTGCGCACCCGCGTGAGGAAGTCGGCGATTGGGTCGGTCATCGACATGCGATCACCAAGAGCTCTTCGTCATGCCGGGGATGTAGCCGTTGTGCGCGAGCTCGCGCAGGCAAATACGGCACAGCCCGAACTTTCTGAACACGGAGCGCGGCCGGCCGCAGCGACGGCAGCGCGTGTATCTGCGGGTTCTGTATCTGGGGGTCCGCTGCTGGCGGACACGCAATGAGGTCTTGGCCATAGCGGTTCCTTAGTTTCCGTTTGTCTCGCCGGGCGCGCCGCGGCGGTCTCTCGAGAAGGGCATCCCAAACGCCTGGAGCAGCGCGAAGGACTCCTCGTCCGATCTGGCGCTCGTGGTGATCGCGATGTCGAGCCCCCGGACCTGATCGACCTTGTCGTAGTCGATCTCCGGGAAGATGATCTGCTCCTTGACGCCCATGTTGTAGTTGCCGCGGCCGTCGAACGAGCGCGGGCTCAGGCCGCGGAAGTCGCGGATCCGCGGGATCGCGATCGACAGCAGGCGGTCAAGGAACTCGTAGGCGCGCTCGCCACGCAGCGTGACGCTGACGCCGACGGCCATCCCTTCGCGCAGCTTGAAGTTGGCGATCGACTTGCGCGATCTGCGGATGCTCGGCTGCTGGCCCGTGATGCGGGCCAGCTGCGTCGTCGCCTCCTGCAGCAGTCTCGAGTCGGTCTTCGCCTCGCCGACGCCCATGTTCACCGTGATCTTCTCGATCTTCGGTGCCTGCATGGGGGTCGAGTAGCCGAACTGCTCGATCAGCGACGGACGGATCTCGTCGGCGTATTTGGTCTTGAGTCGTGCGGACATGTGGAAGCTCAGTCGATGCTCGTGCCGGAGCGGCGGGCGATGCGGAAGCGTCTTCCCTCGCGGACCTCGATGCCGACACGCGTCGGCTTTCCGTCCTTGGGGTCGAGCAGCATCACGTTGGACATATGGATCGGCCCCTCGCGCTCGATCACGCCGGCGACCGCATCGGGCCGGCCGGGGGTCGGGCGCTGGTGGCGCTTGACGATGTTGAGGCCCTCGACGAAGACCTTCTCCTTCGGGGCATCGACGCGCAGCACACGACCGGTCTTGCCGCGGTCCTTGCCGGAGATCACGATCACCTCGTCGTCTCTGCGAATGCGCGCGGGCATCAGAGGACCTCCGGGGCGAGCGAGACGATCTTCATGAAGTTGCGCTCGCGCAGCTCGCGCGCGACGGGACCGAAGATGCGCGTCCCGCGCGGGTTGTTCTGCGCGTCGATGATCACGGCGGCGTTCTCGTCGAAGCCGATGTACGTGCCGTCCTCACGGCCGTAGGACTTCTTCGTGCGCACGACGACGGCCGTGACGACCTCGCCCTTCTTGACCGAGCCCTGCGGCGCGGCCTGCTTGACGGTCGCGACGATCACGTCGCCGACGCCGGCGTAGCGCCGACGTGAGCCGCCGCGTACGCGGATGCAGAGGATCTCGCGGGCACCGGTGTTGTCGGCGACCTTCAGGCGCGTCTCGTTCTGGATCATCGGGCGCGCTCCACGACCTCGACCAGGCGCCAGCGCTTGAGGCGCGACAGCGGCCGCGACTCGCGCACGATGACGGTGTCACCCGTATGCGCGTCGTTGCTCTCGTCGTGCGCGTGCAGCGTCGTCGAGCTACGCACGATCTTGTGGTAGCGACGGTGCTGGCGAGCGGTGTCGACGCGAACGGTGATGGTCTTGTCGGCCTTGTCGGAAACGACGACGCCCTGACGCTCCTTCTGACGGCCTTCGCCGTGCTCACGCGGCGGCGTCGGCTCGGCAGGCGCAGCCGCACGCACGGCAGCAGCCTTCTCGCGCGACTTCGCCCGTGCGGCGCGCCGTGCGGTCGCACGCGTCTTGCGGGCGGCGTCGCGCTCGGCCTGGCGCTCCTCGGGGGTGCGCGTCGGACGCGAGCCTGCCTCCTTGGCGACCTTCTCGGCGCGCGCCTGGCGGCGCTGCTCCTTCGGGCTCGCGCCGGCAGCCGGCTTCGCCTGCGTGGCGTCGTCGCCGCTCGCCTCGGGGGCAGCGGCCTCCGGAGCCTCGACAGCCTCAGGCGCCTCGGCCTCGGCCGGCGCGGTCGTCTCCTCGACGTTCTCGTTCTGCTCTTCGTCGGCCATCGGTTACCGGCTCAGTTCCTTGTTGACATCGATCTCGCGCTCACGCAGCACCGTCAGCGCGCGCGCCACGTCGCGCTTCGCGTCATGCAGGCGGGAGGTGTTCTCCAGCTCGCCCGTGGCGTGCTGGAAGCGCAGCCCGAACAGCTCACGCCGCGCGGTGCGCAGATGCTCGACGAGGACGGTGTCGTCCATGTCGCGAAGCTCAATTGCCTTCGTACCAGCCATCACCCGTCCTCCCGCATCACAAATCTGGTCTTGACCGGGAGCTTGTGCCCGGCGAGGCGCATCGCCTCGCGGGCGAGCGGCTCCGGCACGCCGGCCAGCTCGAACATCACGCGACCCGGCTTCACGACGGCGACCCACCCTTCGGGGGACCCCTTGCCGGAGCCCATGCGGGTCTCGGCCGGCTTCTTCGTATACGGCTTGTCGGGATAGACGTTTATCCAGACCTTGCCGCCACGCTTGATCTTGCGCGTCATCGCGATACGAGCAGCCTCGATCTGACGGTTCGTCAGCCAGCCCTCGTCGAGCGCCTTGAGGCCGTACTCGCCGAACTGGACCTTGACCTGTCCGCGCGAGAGCCCGCGGCGCCGGCCGCGGTGCTGCTTGCGGAACTTCACACGCTTGGGAGACAGCATCAGCGCGTCACCTCGGGGGCACGAGGCCCACTGCGACCGGGTCCGCCGGGACCACGCCCGCCGCCGGGGCCGCCACCGCGACCACCCGGACCGCCACCACGACCGCCAGGGCCGCCGGGGCCGCCACCGCGACCACCCGGACCGCCGCCACGACCGCCAGGA
>DATFPW010000090.1:0-76552 GCA_035264605.1 Conexibacter sp.
AACGCGACCAGCAGCCGCCCCTGCAGCGGCGCGGGGGCCGTGGCGTCCGTGTCGAATGCGCTCGCCTGCGCGCCGAGGACCCTCGCCGCGTCGTCCGCCAGCGCCCACAGATGATCCGTGAGGCGCGTCAACAATCCGTTCGGAGTCATCTCCCGCCGCTCCGTTCTCCCGCCTGCGCCGACCCTAGCGGGATCCTGCGCCGCACCGCAACCCGGTGGTTAGACTCGTGCGCCAGGAGGCGACACATGTTCGAGTTCCAGTCGGTGCTGTTTCAGGGGGATGGGCTGCTGGAGGCGATCGCGGACGACGCGCCGGCGCCGGGCGGCGGCCTGACGCGCATCTCGCGCACGCAGAACCGCAGAGATCCGGCGGTCGGGAAGGTCCAGCTCGCGCTGCTCGACTGGCGCCCCGGCTCGCTGCCGCTGCACGGTCCCGACGGCGACTACGGCGACGAGACGGCCGGCCTCGTGCGCACGTTCAAGATCGAGGAGCTGGGCGTGGCGCCCGCAGCGGTGATAGACGACGTCGGCCCGCTGACGGTGCAGCGGCTCGACGCGATCCGCGCCGCCGCCGAGGCGCCGCCGATCGCCGCCGCGACGGTCGCCGTCGTCAACCAGTACGGCGAGTCGCTGTCCGGCGTGCTCGTGAGCGCCGACGACGGCAGCGTCGCCGCAACCGACGAGCAGGGCGTCGCGCAGCTGGCGCTCGCCGGTCCGTCGCTGCTCACGCTCGATCCGGGGAGTGCGCTGGCGGCGCTCGGCGACCTGCTCGACCGTCCGGCGGACGGCGTCGAGCAGGGCACGGCGATCGTCGTGACGCCGGCCGCGCTCGCAAGCACGAGCTTCCCGCTCGGCGCGTCCGAGCGGCTCGACGTGATCGTCGTCGCGCGCATGGACGTCGAGGCCGAGCTGCTGGCGCCGCTGGAGGGCGCGCCGCGCACGGAGGGCGCGGGCGCGCGCGTGACGATCGAAGGGCGCACGGCGCGGCTCGCGCTGCAGGCGGGCGACGGCGCGATGGCGAGCGTCGTGCTCGACCCGCCGCCGCCAAGCGTCGAGGCCCCGGCCGAGCTGCCGACGCTGTCCGCATGGGTCCCGCCCGACGGCTACGTGGTGCAGGAAGGCGACACGGAGGCCGGCCTCGGGGAGCGCTTCCTCGGCGATCCCGACGGCTTCTCCGCGCTCAGCGACCACCCGCCCGTCCTTGGCGAGACGCTGACGCTGCCGCCGGAGGCGGTGCCCGGTTGGGTCGCCTCCGCGGTCGCGCCGCTGCCCGACCCGCCCGCGCCGCAGACGTGGCTGACGGTCGTGCCCGACGAGCTGCTGGCAGTGCTCTACGAAGGCGCCGACCCTCAGCCGCTGCACGAGCTGGAGCGCGCGCTGCAGGCCCCGCCGCCGGCCGACGAGGACCCGCTCGACGTGCTCGCGGCGCGCGCCGACGCGCTGCTCGCGTTCCTGTCGCTCGGCCCGCAGGCGGGCGTCGGCGAGCAGGAGCCCGTCGACACCGAACTCGAGACGGCGGAGGGCTAGATGGTTGTCGCATCCACCAATTTCGTGGAATCGACCATCTAGATGCAACTGACCGTCAGCTGGCAGAACGGGTCGCACTTCCTGCTCGCCAAGGCACAGGTGAGCGTGACGCTCGCGGGCGCGCCGGTGCCGCCGACGTCGGTCGCGACCGGCAGACAGGAATTCACGCTGCCGGCGTTCACGGGCACGCCGACGGTCGAGCTGACCGTCGAGTTCCTGCCCGACTTCATCGGCAGAAGCATGAGCGTGCTGCGGATCCGCCAGGAGTACCAACTGCAGCCGGCGCCGCTGCCGCCCGTGCCACTGCGCTACTTCGTGCGTCCACCGGGCGCGAGTGCGGACGTCGCGCAGGCGGGGGCCCATCCGATGCTCGGCTTCATGCCGACCGCGCTCGGCAGCGGCTTTCTCGTGACGGTGCGCCCCACCTACGTCGACGCGACCGGCGCGCAGCCGGTGGTGCTGCTGAGACCGCTCAGAAAGATGCGCACGACTGGGGCGCAGGCCAACGTGCGCGTGCTGGCTCGCACCGACGGCGGCCGGCCGCTGCACGTCATCTGCGCCACGCCGCCGTCGTGCACCTCGGCGCAGGCGACCGACGTGCTGTGCTTCCTGACCGCCCCGCAGAACAAGCCGGAGGACGTGGACGACGACGCGAGCCTGATGGACGCGACCCGCATCCAGCGGCTGGGCGACTACGCGAAGGACTTCCTCGGCACGCCGCGCCACGACGACGCGCTGCCGCGCCGCGACCGCGACCACTTCTCGCGCGCGAGCGGCGCGAGGATCGCCAACGAGGTGCTCGACCGGCGCTGGGAGGACGCGCTGATGGCATCCGGGAGACACGTCGCGCTTGTGCTGCCGATGCCCTCCAACGGCGGCCACCCGGGTGCCAACACGAGAGAGTTGCCGGTGATCTTGCGCCAGCTGCACGCCGCGCTCGTCGCGCTCGGCGACATCGCCGCGCCGTCGGGGGGAACCCCGGACCCGCCGCTGCTCGGCGTGGCGGCGCACAGCAACGGCGGCCCCGCCATGTTCGCGGCGGTCAGAGCCGCGGCCGCCTCCGCCTTCGCGGAGATCTGGATGTTCGAGGCGAAGACCGCCGCGGCGCAGACCGACATGCTGGCGCTCACCTCGGCACGCCTGCTGTACGCCGGCTACCAGCAGTCGACCGTCCTCGAGGCGTTCGACGGCGCGTCGAGAAACGCGAGACTCGCCGGCCGGGTGCGGCGACTGCCCGACCCGCCGCCATCGCCGAAAGCGACGCCGGCCGACCTCGCCGTCTCAAGCCCGCTGTTCACGCACATGCTCGAAGGGATCGTCACGCCCGCGACCGCCTGGAGACCGCCGGCGCCGTTCCTGCTGAGAGACGGCAGGACGAGGTACGACGAGCGCTTCGTGTTCCTTCACCAGCTGATCGTGCAGGGCAACGACAGAGACGGCCTGCACTTCCTCACGAAGGCGCTCACCAGATCGAGCTTCCGCTGAGCGCCGGCTAGCTCGCCTGCGCCAGCTCCAGCAGCGCCCGCGCGGCCGGCGCGTGGGGCTTGCCTTTGCGCCAGCAGAGCGAGATGCGGTGGCGCAATGTCGGCGCGCGCAGCTCGACCATGCGCACGCCGGCGGCGGCCGCGTCCGAGCGCGGCAGCACGGCGACACCGAGGCCGGCCGCTACGAGCGCGCGTGCCCGCGCCGGCTCGCGCGTCTCGAACGCGATCCGCGGCGCGAAGCCGGCCTGTTCCGCCACGCGCGCGACGGCTCGGCGGATCGTGGCGCCCGCGGGGAAGGCGACGAAGTCCTCCTCGCGCAGGTCGCCGAGCGTCACGCGCGTGCGCGCCGCGAGCCGGTGCCGCTCCGGCAGCGTCGCGACGAGCGGCTCCTCCGCGAGACGCCACAGCTCCAGGCCGCGCCGGTCGGCGTCCTCGACGATCGACAGGAACGCCAGGTCGAGCGCGTCTGCCCGCAGCGCGTCGGCGAGCGTGGTGGAGAGGTCCTCGCGCACGGCAAGCTCGACCTGCGGGCACCGCGCGTGGAATTCGGCCAGCAGCCGCACGAGGTCGAGCGGGCCGGGCGTGTGCGTGAGCCCGATCGTCACGCGCCCGCCGACGAGCCCGGTCAGCCGCGCGAGCTCGGCCCGTCCGTCGTCCAGCTCGGCGAGCGCGCGGCGCGCGTGGGCGACGAGCAGATCACCTGCCTCCGTCATGCGGACACTGCGCGTCGTGCGGTCGACGAGTGGCACGCCGAGCTCGGCCTCCAGCTTGCGCAGCTGTTGCGAGAGCGCCGGCTGGGCCACGTTGACGTGCGCGGCCGCACGCGTGAAGTGGCGCTCGTCGGCGAGCGCGACGAGGTAGCGCAGCTGCCGCAGTTCCATAAGCAGATCTTATGAGACTGTGAGCTAGATGGTCTTGGACTTCTGAATCGTCTCCCGGCATGCTGCCCTCGATGACCGGCAAGGTGGTCCCAACGGCGGAGGAGGCCGTCTGCGACGTCGCGGACGGCATGACGCTTGTCGTCGGCGGCTTCGGCCTGTGCGGGATCCCCGAGGCGGCGATCGCGGCGCTGCGCGAACGCGGCGTGCGCGACCTGACCGTCGTTTCCAACAACTGCGGGGTGGACGACTTCGGCCTCGGGCTGCTGCTCGCCAACCGCCAGATCCGCACGATGGTGTCCTCCTACGTCGGGGAGAACAAGATCTTCGAGGCACAGTTCCTGTCCGGGGAGCTGGAGGTCGAGCTGGTGCCGCAGGGGACGCTGGCGGAGCGGATGCGCGCGGGCGGCGCCGGCATCCCCGCCTTCTTCGTGCCGGCCGGCGTCGGCACACCGGTCGCCGAGGGCAAGGAGGAGCGGGAGTTCGACGGCGTGCCGCACCTGCTGGAGCGCGGGATCGTCGGCGACTTCGCGCTCGTGCGCGCGTGGAAGGGCGACGCGCTCGGCAACCTCGTCTACCGCCGCACCGCGCGCAACTTCAACCCGCTCGCGGCGACGGCCGGGCGCGTGACGGTCGCCGAGGTGGAGGAGCTGGTCGAGGTCGGCGCGCTCGACCCCGACGAGATCCACACGCCCGGCGTGTTCGTCCAGCGGGTCTTCGAAGCCGAGCCCGAGAAGCGGATCGAGCGGCGCACGGTGCGCGAGGCAGCGGCGTGAGCGCGACGGCCACCACGCCCCGCGAGCGCATCGTCGCGCGCGCCGCCCAGGAGATCGCGGACGGGATGGTCGTCAATCTCGGAATCGGCATGCCGACGCTGATCGCGAACCTGATCGGGGAACGCGCGGATGTGCTGCTGCAGTCCGAGAACGGACTGCTGGGGATCGGCCCCTATCCGCTCGACGGCGAGGTCGACCCCGACCTGATCAACGCCGGCAAGGAGACGGTCACGGCGGTGCCCGGTGCGTCCTTCTTCGACAGCGCGGAGAGCTTCGCGATGATCCGCGGCGGCCATGTCGACCTCGCGATCCTCGGCGGCATGGAGGTCTCTCGGGACGGCGACCTCGCGAACTGGATGATCCCCGGCAAGATGGTCAAGGGGATGGGCGGCGCGATGGACCTCGTCGCCGGCGCCAAGCGCACGGTCGTGATCATGGAGCACGTCAACAAGGCCGGCGAGCCGAAGGTGAAGGCCGCCTGCGAGCTGCCGCTGACCGGCCGCCGAGTCGTCGACCGCCTGATCACCGACATCGCCGTGTTCGACTTCGCCGGCGGGACGATGACGCTCGTCGAGACGCAGCCCGGCGTGACCGTCGAGCAGGTTCGCGCTCAGACGGCCGCCGACTTCGCGGTCGCGCTCGCCGGCTGACCGACGGTGTCCCGGTAGCGCGGCCCCAGCCGCGTCGCCATCCCCAGCTGCGCGAACGCGACGCAGGTGAGCATGGCGAACGGCACCCCGTAGCCGCCGGAGCTGTCGCGCAGCGCGCCGACCGCGAGCGGGGCGAGCGCGGCGATCGAGTAGCCGACGAGGAACGTCATCGCCGCGAGGCCGGTCGACGCCGCGGCGTCCCCGGCGTAATCGACGATCAGCAGCAGCGTCAGCGAGAAGCCGCCGCCGAGGCCGAGCCCGGCGAGCATCGCCGCCGCCCACGGAGTCACGTCCGGAAGCGCCCACAGCCACAGCGCGGCGCAGGCGGTGAGCGAGACGGCGCCGACGAGCGCCGGCCGCCGGTCGCGCCGACGTCCGTCGGCCCCGCGGTCGATCAGCCACGGCAGCAGCAGCGCCGTCACGAGCTGCCCGAGGTGCAGCACGCCGTTGAGCCCGCCGGCCGTCGCCTGCGACCAGCCGCGGTCCTCGTACGCCGCCGGCAGCCACGCCAGGTACGCGTACCCAAGCGCCGACTGCAGCGCGAAGAACCCGCACAGCAGCCATGCCGCGCGCGCCCGCCACGGCAGCGCGGACGCGGCGCGCGACGGCGATGCGTGAGCGAGGGCCTCCTCGCGGGGTACGGATTCGCGCGGTTGCCGGCGACGCGCGATCCGCGCCCACACCAGGACCGCCGGGAGGGCCGGAAGGGCCCAGAAGCCCAGCGCGGCCTCCCACGAGCCAAGCCGGCGGGAGAGCGGCACCGAGAGCGCGCCCGCAACGACGGCGCCGAGCAGCATCGCGGCCGACGAGGCGGCCGTCGCGATGCCGGTGTGTGCGGGGAAGGTCGCCTTCACGAGCCCCGGCAGCATCACGCCGCAGGCGGCGATGCCGACGCCCGCGAGCAGCGTCGCCGCGAACAGCAGGGCCGTCTCGTCGCCGGCCGCGCGCAGCCCGTTGCCGGCCGTCACGCAGACGATCGCCGCGAGCGTCGTCGCGGAGCGGCCGAAGCGTCCCGAGAGCCGGTGCGCGACGACGCCGAGCCAGGCCATGCACAACACCGGCAGCGACGTGAGCAGCCCCACGGCCGCCGCCGACAGGCCGAGGTCATGTCGGATCTCCAGCGCGAACGGCGGCAGCGACGTCACCGTCGTGCGCAGGTTCAGCGCCGCCAGCACGAGCCCGAGCCCGAGCAGCAGCCCGACGCGCGGGCGTGTCGCGACCGACGTCGCGGCGCTCAAGCCCGCGGGCCGGCGGGCGCCGCGTCGCCGGCGGCGGCTGCGGTGCGCTCGATCTGGTACTCGCGCAGGTACTGCTCGACCGTTGCGAGGTGGTCGCGCATCGCCGCGCGCGCCTGCTCGGGCTCGTGATCGGCGATCGCCGCGAGGATCGACTTGTGCTCGGGGAGCGTCTTGCGCAGACGATGCTCCGGGTGCAGAGCGAGGTGCGGCCGCAATGTCACCATCGCGCGCTGCATCGGCTCCACCACGCGCGGCAGCACCTGGTTGCCGGAAGCGCGGAACATCGCCCCGTGGAACGCGATGTCAGCCTCGTGGAAGCGCCGGTTCGCCTCCTCGTCGGTCTGCGATTCGACCGCCAGCGCGCTCATCGCCGCCAGCGCGTCGGCCATGTCGGAGAGGTCTCTTCCGGACGCCCGTTGCGCGGCCAGCGCCGCCGCTTCGGTCTCCAGCATGCGGCGGCACTCGAGGTAGTGCGAGAGGACGCTCACGCTCGCGGCCGTCGGCATCAGCGCCGCCAGCACGTCGGCGTCGAGCACGTTCCACTCCGACGTCGGGTTGATCCACGCTCCGCGGCCGTGGCGGATCGAGATCACGCCGCGGTCCTCGAGGCTGCGCAGCAGCTCGCGGACCACGCCACGGCTGACGCCGAGCTGCCCCGCCAGCTCCATCTCTGGCGGCAGCCGCTCGCCCGGCTCGTAGCGGCCGCGCGCGATGTCCTCCAGCAGTGTGCGCATCATCTGCTGGTGGAGGCGGGCTGTGCGCGGCTGCTCGTCCAACGCCTAGCCCTCCGCTCGGTGGCCGTAGAAGCGCTGCGTCGCCTGGCCGGCCCGGTGCTCGGCCGACAGCTCGCGCATGCGCTCGTCGTCTGACGCCTGGAAGATGCCGACGTCCCAGAAGCATTCGGTGCCCGCCATCAGGCGGTAGCGCTCGACCGGCACGACGATCACGGACGGACCGTCCTCATGACGCACGGCGTCGATCGCCGTGCCGAGCTGCTCGAGCGTCTGCGCGCGGTGGACGCTGCAGCCCATCGAGCGCGCGTTGGCCTCGAAGTCGACCTCGACCCACGGGCCGCTGAGGCGCCCGTCGCCGTCCTCGGCGCGCGCCCGCAGCTCGTTGCCGAAGGCGACGCCGGTCTTGCCCACCTGGAGCGAGCGGATGGCTTGGTACCCGCCGTTCTCGATGACGATGACATTGACGTTGAGATGCTCCTGGACCGCTGTGACGAGCTCGGTGTTGCCCATCAGATAGGTGCCGTCGCCGATCACGACAAAGATGTCACCCGCAGCATCCCCGCGCGCCAGGCGATAGCCCAATCCTGCCGGAATCTCGTGACCCATGCACGAGAAGCCGAACTCGATGTGGCACTCGGAGCCGTCGGTAACGTCCCACATGCGGTGGACGTCGGCGGGCGGCGTGCCGGCCGCGACGACGACGACGTCACCGGGGCCCGTGCGCTCGTTGAGCGCGCGCAGCGCCTGCGCCTGGCTCATCGCCTCGCCCTCGCGCGGTGCGAGATCGGCGGCGAGCGCCTCGTCCCACGCCGCCTGCTGTTCGCGGATGCGCTCGCGGTACGCGTCGCCGGTCGCGTAGCGCGCCGCGGTCAACTCCTCCCGCAGTGCCGCCAGCGTCAGGCGTGCGTCGCCGACGACCGGCGCCGAGCCCAGCTTGTGCGCATCGTGCGAGGCGACGTTGACGCTCACGAAGCGCACGTCCGGATCCTGGAACAGCGCCTGCGAGCCGGTCGTGAAGTCCTGCATGCGCGTGCCGACGCCGATGACGCAGTCGGCCTGCGCGGCAAGGCGGTTGGCTGCGAGCGTGCCGGTCGAGCCGACTCCGCCGAGTCCGAGCTCGCCGGCAGGCCCGCAGCCCTTGCCGGCGTACGTCTCGCCGACAGGGATCCCCAGCTCCTCGCTGAAGCGCGCCAGCTCCTCCTGCGCGCCCGCGTAGCGGACCCCGCCGCCGGCGACGATCAGCGGGCGGTCCGCCGTGCGGATCGCCTCGACCGCGGCCGCCAGCTCCTGCGCGGCGGGCGGGCGGCGCACGATCGACCACGTGCGAGGGGTGAAGAAGGCCTCGGGGAAGTCGAACGCCTCGCCTTGCACGTCCTGCGGCAGCGAGATCGTCACCGCCCCGGTCTCGGCCGGGTCGGTCAGCACGCGCATCGCCTCCGGCAGCGACTTGAGCAACTGCTCGGGACGCGTGATGCGGTCGAAGAAGCGGCTCACCGGGCGGAAGCAGTCGTTGACCGACAGGTCGCGCTCGCTCGGGTGCTCGATCTGCTGCAGCACCGGGTCCATGCGGCGGTGCATGAAGACGTCGGCCGCCAGCAGCAGCACCGGCAGGTGGTTCGCGGTCGCGGTGCCGGCGCCGGTGAGCATGTTCATCGCGCCCGGGCCGACCGAGCCCGCGCATGCGAGCGTCTGCGTGCGGTTGGTGGCCTTCGCGTAGCCGAGCGCCGTGTGCACCATCGCCTGCTCGTTCTTGCCCTGGAAGAACGGCAGCTCGTCGCCAAGCTCCTCCAGCGCCTGCCCGAGACCGACGACGTTGCCGTGGCCGAAGATCCCGAACACGCCCGGGATCAGACGGCGGCGCACGCCGTCGCGCTCGCTGAACTGGACCGACAGGTAGGCGACGAGCGCCTGTGCGGTCGTGAGGCGGCGCGTGCGGGCGGCGGCCGGCGCAGGAGAGGTGCCGGTGTCGGACAGGTGGGTGACGGTCATGACGGCTCTCAGTTCGTAGGTGGCGGGTGGAAGACCACGGTCTTCAGCTCGGTCAGCTCCTCGACGGCCCACCTGGGGCCTTCCCGGCCGATCCCGCTGCGCTTCAAGCCGCCGTAGGGCATGCTGTCGGCGCGCCAGAGGGGCGACCAGTTGACCTGGATCACGCCTGCCTCGATCTCGCGCACGAAGCGCAAGGCGGCGTGGACGTCGCGTGTGAAGATCCCGGCGCCGAGTCCGTACTCGCTGCGGTTGGCGAGCGCGAGCGCCTCGTCGAGCGAGTCGACCGGCGTGACGCCGACGGCGGGGCCGAACAGCTCCTCGCCGAACAGGCGGCTGTCGGGGCTCACGTCGGCGACGACGGTCGGCGCGTGCAACGCGCCGTCGCGCTCGCCACCCTGCACGACGCGCGCTCCGGACTCCGCGGCTTGGGCGACGATCGCCGCGACGCGCTCGGCCTCGCCCGCGTCGATGAGCGGACCCATCGTCGCCGCCTCGCTCATCGGGTCGCCGGCGCTGATCCGGCCGACGCGCGCGCTCAGCGCGTCGAGGAAGTCGTCGTAGGCGGCGCGCTCGACGAGCACGCGCTGCGCCGAGATGCAGGCCTGGCCGGCGTTGGCGTAGCCGCCGACCGCGGTCGCCTCGGCCGCCTGCGCGAGGTCGGCGTCGGCGGCGACGATCAGCGGGCAGTTCGCGCCCAGCTCCATCAGGTGATGCTTGACGCCGGCCGCTCTCACGATCGCCTGGCCGACCGGCTCGCTGCCGGTGAAGGTGATCGCGCGCACGCGCTCGTCGACGCACAGCGGCATGCCGACGCCGGAGCCGGAGCCGGTCAGGCACTGCATCGCACCGGGGTGCGCGCCCGCCGCGGCGAACAGCTGCGCGAGCCGGAGGCCGCTCAGCGGCGTCGTGGTCGCCGGCTTCAGGATGACCGCGTTGCCGGCCGCGAAGGCGGGGCCGAGCTTGTGCGCGACGAGCAGCAGGGGGTAGTTGAACGGGGTGATCGCAACGACCACGCCTACCGGCACGCGCAGCGTCAGGCCGAGCCGGCCGACGCCGTCGGCGCCTTGGTCGAGCGGCACGGTCTCGCCGCCGAGGCGGCGCGCCTCGCCGGCGCACAGGCGCAGCAGGTCGGCGGTGCGGCCGGCCTCGCGGCGCGCCTCGACGAGCGTCTTGCCCTGCTCGCGCACGATCGTGACGGCCAGCGCCTCCGCCTCCGCGGCGACGAGGTCGGCGACGCGCTCGAGGATCGCGGCGCGCTCGCCGCCCGACGTGCGCGCCTGGTGGCGGGCGCCGTCCTCGGCGGCCGCGAGCGCGCGCTCGACCTCGGCCGTCGTCGCGTCGGGGACCGTCGCGACGAGCTCGTCGCGGAACGGGTCCCGGATTTCGATCCGACCGCCGTTCCCGGTCGAGAGCTCGCCTGCGATCAACATCTGCGCGTCCAACTGGTCTCCTCTGTCGGGGGTGGACGACACGAATCACCCCGCGCCCGAACTCATTGAAGCGTTGCACAGGCTTGACAGTCAAGGTACCTTTTTAGTCACATGAGTACCGCGATGGCCGAGGACGCAACCGCTCAGCACGTGCGCCGCACGCTGCGCACGCTCGAGCTGCTGGCGGAGGGGCCCCAGACGCAGGCCGACGTGGCGCGCGAGCTGGCGGTCCATCGCCGCACTGCGCGGCGCCTGCTCGGGCGGCTCGTCGATGAGGGGTATGCGGAGGCCACGCCCGGCGGTCGCCACGTCGCGTTTCGTGCGACCTCGCGGCTCGCGGTGCTCGGGCGCCAGGTCGCCGCCGGACTCGACCTGCTGACGATCGCGCGACGCCACGCAACGGCGGTGCCGCCCGCGCAGGCCGGCACACGCTTCGTCGCGCTGCTCGACGACGGCAACGTCGTGCTCGCGCACATCGAGGAGCCCGACGGCGTCGACGCGCGCGCCGCGGCCGCGGTCGTGCCGCGCCGGGGCCCGCTGCACGCGACGGCGGCCGGGAAGGTCTTCCTCAGCGCCGACACGACGCTGGTCGGCGATGTGCTCAACCAGCAGCTGCTCGCCTACACCGCCCGCACGCACGTTACGCGCGCCGACCTGCTGCTGGAGCTCGCGACCGTGCGCGAGCGCGGCTACGCAGTCGAGGACGGCGAGCACCACGCAGGCCTGCGGGCGGTCGCCAGTCCGATCGTCGACCACGTCGGCCGCGTGGTTGCGGCGCTCGGCGTCGTGCCCGCGTCCGGCGCGACGCTCGACGACGCGGGCGTGGTCGTGCGGGACGCGGCGCGCCTCTGTTCACGGGAGATCGGCGCAGCGACGTAATCAACGACCAGATTGATACCTTGACGACGAATACTGTCTGATGTTCGATGGCCCCGTGGAACTCAACGGGGCCAAACGCGACAACGCCGGGCTGGATGGTCAGCCGCACGGGCACGGGCACGGGCACGGGCACGGGCGCGTGCTCGTCACGGCTCCGGGCTTCGACCTCGACGGAGAGCAGACGGGATTGCGGCTCCAGCGCCGCGGGCTGCAGGTCGACCACGCCGGCCCGAGCGGCAGCCGCTCGCCCGACGACGTCGCGCGGCTCGCCGCGCCGGCGCTCGCCGCGATCGCCAGCGCCGACCCCTTCACCGCGGAGGTGTTCGAGGCGGCGCCGCAGCTGCGCGTGATCGCCCGCCTCGGCGTCGGCTTCGACAGCGTCGACCTCGACGCCGCCACACGCGCCGGTGTCGTCGTCACGACGACGCCCGGTCTCAACGACGAGACCTGCGCCGACCATGCGCTGGCGCTGACGCTCGCCGTCATGCGGCGCGTCGTCGAGCACGACGCGAGCGTGCGCCGCGGCGAGTGGGATCGCGGCGGCGCGCTGACGCCGTGGGACCTGCACCGCAAGCGCGTCGGCGTGGTCGGCTACGGCCGCATCGGCCGCGGAGTCGTGCGGCGCCTGCAGGGCTTCGGCACCGAGATCAGGGTCTTCGACCCGGTCGCCGAGATCGAGCCGCAGCTGGCCGCGGCGACGCTCGCGGAGCTGCTGGGCTGGGCCGACGTCGTGACGCTGCACGCACCGCTGACGCCCGCGACGCAGGGCCTGATCGGACCGGCGTCGCTGGCGCTGATGAAGCCCGGCGCGATCCTCGTCAACGCCTCGCGTGGCGGGCTCGTCGACGAGGCGGCGCTGGTCGAGGCGCTCACGAGCGGGCGGCTGCGCGCCGCCGCGCTCGACGTGTTCGCCGACGAGCCGCCGACGGACACCGCGCTCACCCGTCTGCCGAACGTCGTGCTGTCCCCGCACATCGGCGGGCTGTCACGCGAGGCGATCGACGCGATGGCGAGCCGGTGCGTGCAGCAGGTGATCGACGTGCTCGACGGACGCGTGCCCGACGGCGTCGTCAACCCGGCGGTGCTCGCCGGCAGGTAGGTCAGGCGGCGCGAGGAGCGCCGCACGGAGTGCCGTGGTGGATCCCTCCCGGGATCCGCTTCACGACAGGAGGAGGAGAGCAGTGATCGTTTCGAAGCTCATGCGGGCCGTGGTCGTCACGGCTCTGCTGGCGCTCGGGGTGAGCGCCTGCGGCGACGGCGACGGCAGCGACGCCGCGTCGGAAGCGAGACCAGCAGTCGACCTCACCGTCGGCTTCTCGAACAAAGCATCGGACCAGTTCGTGCTGACGATGCAGAACCTGGCCGTCGACCAGGTCGAGCAGGCCGGCATGAAGGCGCTTCAGCCGGTGTCGGCGAGCACGGACCCCGGCAAGCAGATCTCCGACGTCCAGAGCCTCGTCTCGGCGGGGGCCAACGCGATGATCGTCGTGCCGCAGGACTCGAGCGCGATCAAGCCCGCGCTCGACTTCCTCGCCTCGAAGGACATCCCCACCGTCACGCTCGACACCGCGCCGGTCGGCGCGAAGGTCGCCATGGCCGTGATGGCGGACAACGTGAAGATGGGCGCGGATGCCTGCACGCAGATGGGCGAGTGGCTGAAGGGCAGAGGGACCGTCCTCTCGATGCAGGGGGACTACCGCACGAGCACCGGCCGTGACCGCGGCGTCGGCTTCAAGGACTGCATGGACGCCGACTTCCCGGACATCGAGGTGATCGAGCGGCCGACGTACTGGGACGCCGCGAAGGCCGCCGACGTCGCCAACACGACGCTGAAGACGGACAAGTCGATCGACGGCGTCTACATGGCGAGCGACACGGTGATGCTCGCGCCCGTCCTGTCGGCACTCAAGAGCGCCGGCCGGGACGCGAACGTCGGCGAGTCGGGTCACGTCTACCTCATCAGCATCGACGGCTCGCCGTTCGGGCTGGAGCAGATCCGCGCCGGCAAGCTCGACGCGCTGCTCTCGCAACCGCTCGACCTCTACGCCAAGTACGGCGTCGACTACCTGCGGCGGGCGCATGATGGAGAGACGTTCGCGGAGGGTCCGACCGAGCACGACAGCCGCATCGTCACCGTCAGCGGCAATCTGACCGACCTCCTGCCGGCACCGCTCGTGACGGCGGACAACGCTGCGGACGCGTCCCTCTGGGGCAACGCCAAGTAGGCGAGCAGAGCGACGATGGGCGAGCACTCCACATCAGCGCCGGCGCTGGTCGAGGCACGGGACGTGTCGAAGCGCTTCGGGGCGACACAGGCCCTGACGCAGGCGTCGATCGCGATCCACGAGCGCGAGTCGCATGCGCTCGTGGGTCGCAACGGCGCCGGCAAGTCGACGCTCGTAGGCGTGCTCACCGGGCTGGCGCGGGCCGACGAGGGCGAGGTTCGCTTCGCCGGTCGGCCCGCGCCACGCCTTGGCGACCGCAAGGCGTGGAAGGGCGAGGTCGCCTGCGTCTACCAGAAGTCGACACTGCTGCCCGGTCTCTCCGTCGCGGAGAACCTCTTCATCAACGACTACCCGGGCGGCGCCGGCCCGCTCGTCAGTTGGCGTGCGCTGTACGACCGTGCCGAGGCGGTGTTGGCCGAGTGGGGGATCGACGTCGACCCGCGCGCGGAGGCCGGCAAGCTGCGCGTCGAAGATCGCCAGCGCGTGGAGATCGCGCGCTCGCTCGCGACCGGCTCGCGCTTCCTGATCCTCGACGAGCCGACCGCGCGGCTCGAGGGCCCGGCGATCCGCCGGCTGTTCGAGCAGATCGCGCGCTTGCGCGAAGCCGGCGTCGCGATCCTCTACATCTCGCATCACCTCGAGGAGATCTACGAGATCTGCGACACGGTGACGGTGCTGCGCGACGGGCGCGTCGTGCACGCAGGCACCGTCGAGCAGCTGCCGCGCGCCGAGCTGGTGACGCACATGGTCGGCCACCGCGGCGAGGCTGACCCCACCACCGGCGAGGAGCATTCGCGGCGGCCTGCGCATGGCGCGGGCGCGGCCGGCGACGAGCTGCTGCGCGTCGACGGCCTCGCCGTAGACGACTGGTGCGCGGACGTCTCGTTCGGCGTGCGGCGCGGCGAGCTGGTCGGGCTCGCGGGCCTCGCCGGCTCCGGCAAGGCCCAGGTCGCCGAGGCGATCGCCGGCCTCCGCAAGCAGACTGCGGGCAGCGTGCAGGTCGACGGTCGTCCCGTCCCGGCCGGCGACGTGCAGACCGCGATCAAGCACGGCATCGGCTTCGTGCCGCAGGACCGGCACGCCGAGGGCTTCGCGCCCAACCTCTCGATCGAGGAGAACATGACGCTGACGCTGCTCGACCGGCTCGGGCGCTTCGGCTTCGTCTCGCCGCGCGCGCGGCGCCGGCTCGCCGAGCGGATGATGGGCTCGCTCGAGGTCGTGGCGTCCGGGCCCGAGCAGCTCGTCGCCAAGCTGAGCGGCGGCAACCAGCAGAAGGTCGTCGTCGGTCGCGCGCTGCTCACCGAGCCGCGCGTGCTCGTCGTCGCCAGCCCGACGGCCGGCGTCGACGTCGCCTCCAAGGAGGCCCTCTTCAGGACGCTCACGTCGGTGCCGGAGCTCGCGGTGCTCGTCGTCTCGGACGAGCTCGACGAGCTCAGCCACTGCGATCGCGTGCTCGTGATGTTCGACGGGCGCGTGGTGGGCGAGTTCGGTACTTGGCACGAGCGCGAGCTCGTCGCGGCGATCGAAGGAGTCGAGGAGTGATGAGGGTTGATGGTTCTGGCGCGGTCGAGGCCGAGCGGGCCGTGAGCGTGACGGCGCGCCGCAGCGCGTTCGCGCGCGTGCGGCAAGGCTCCGGGCAGCTGGTGCACGAGCTGGCGCTCGTCCCGGCGATCGGCCTTGCGATTCTGATCGGCGCGCTGGTGAGTGACGGCTTCCTCACGAGCGACAACATGACCAACCTGCTGGCGCAGTCCGCCGTGCTGGGTGTGGTGGTGATCGCGGAGACGCTGATCCTGCTCGTCGGGCGCTTCGACCTGTCGCTCGAGTCGATCGTGGGCCTCGCGCCGATGGTCGTCGCGTGGATGATCGCGGCGACCGGGGCCGGCGGCCTCGGCATCGGCCTCGACCCGCTGCTCGCGATGGCGCTCGCGCTCGCGATCGGCGCGGCGATCGGGGCGATCAACGGAACGCTCGTCGTGAAGCTCCAGCTGAACGCGTTCGTCGTCACGCTCGCGATGCTGATCCTGCTGCGCGGCGTCGTGCTCGGCATCTCGCACGGGCAGACGTTCTTCAACCTGCCGCCGGAGTTCCTCTACCTCGGCACGGCGACATGGATCGGCCTCCCCGCCTCGGTGTGGATCGTCGCGGGCCTGTTCGCGCTCGCGACGGCGTTCCTGCGCTACCACCGCATCGGGCGCAGCATCTACGCGATCGGCGGCAACGCAGCCGCAGCGCGCGCCGCCGGCATCCGCGTCGACCGCATCATCATCGGCGTCTACGTCGTCGGCGGCCTGCTCGCCGCGTTCGCCGGGTTGCTGCTGACGGCGCGCATCTCCGCCGTCACGGCCGGGCAGGGCCAGAACCTGATCTTCACCGTCTTCGCGGCGGCGGTGATCGGCGGCATCAGCCTCGAGGGCGGCCGCGGCCGCATGGTCGGTGCGCTGAGCGGCGTGCTGCTGCTCGGGATCATCCAGAACATCCTCACGCTCTCGCAGGTGCAGTCGTTCTGGATCGACGCCTGCTTCGGGGCGATCATCCTGATCTCGCTGATCATCTCGCGCGTCGCCGGCGGCCGGCAGGACGGTGACGGATGACGGCCACCATGCACAACAGCACGCGCGAGCGGCTCGCCGCGGGCGAGCCCGTGTTCGGCTGCTTCCTGCGCTACCCCGACGCGGGGCTCGCGGAGCTGCTCGCGCTCCAGGGACTCGACTTCGTCGTCTTCGACGGCGAGCACGGCACGCTCGCGCCGCGTGCCTGCGAGCACCTCGTGCGCGCGGTCGAGCTGCACGGCGTGACGCCGGGCGTGCGCGTAGATGAGAACCGCGCCGCGACGATCCTGCGCTACCTCGACGCGGGCGCGCTGGTCGTGCACGTGCCCGGCGTCGAATCGGCCGCCGACGCGGAGGACGCGGTGCGCGCCGTCAAGTTCCGCCCGCGCGGCGACCGCGGCCTGTCGCCCTCGCGCGCAAGCCGCTTCGGGGCCAGAGAGGGGTATCCCGCCTACATAGCGAACGCGAATCGGGACACCCAGGTCGTGGTCCACGTGGAGAGCGCGGCCGGCGTCGAGGCGGCGTCGGAGATCGCCGCCGTCGACGGCGTCGACGTGCTGCTGTTCGGCGCGCTCGACCTCTCGCACGATCTCGGCCGGCCGGGCGAGGTCGAGCACCCTGAGCTGGTCGCGTGCGCGGAGCGCGTCGCCGCGGCGGCGGCGGGCGCAGGCAAGGTGCTCGGCGCCGCGCCGGGCAACGCGGCCGGCGTGCGGCGCTGGCTCGACCGCGGCGCGCGCTACGTGATCGTGACCGTCGAGTCGTTCGTGACGCCCGGCGTCGAGCGGTTCCTGACGGAGGCGCGCAGATGATCGAGACAACGGAGGGAGTCGGGATGCTGGACGTGGGCAACGCCCCACTGTCGTGGGGTGTGTTCGAGGGCGACGCGGCGACGAACCCGTCGTGGCAGACGGTGCTCGACGAGATCGTGGAGGCCGGCTACCGCCGCACCGAGCTGGGTCCGATCGGCTTCCTGCCGGAGGACCTCGGCGTGCTGCGGGAGGCGCTCACGCAGCGCGGCCTGTCACTCACCGCCGGGTTCGTCTACGAGCACATGCACGACCCGTCGCAGCGCGATCTCGTGCTCGCCAACACACGGCGCGTCGGGACGATCCTTCAGGCGCTCGGCGCGAGCAACCTCGTCGTGATCGACCGCATGACGGACGAGCGCCAGCGCACCGCCGGGCGCAGCGCCACGGCCGAGCGCCTCTCGCCTGCGGCGTGGGACGGGATGATCGCGACGATCGCGACGGTCGCGCGGATCGCCGCCGACGAGTTCGGCCTGCGGCCCGTCCTGCATCCGCATGCGGGGACGCACGTCGAGTTCGCCGACGAGATCGAGCGCGCGCTCGCACAGCTCCCGCACGAGACGATCGGCTTGTGCGTCGACACGGCGCACAGCGCGGTCGCGGGATTGCAGGCGGCGGACCTCGTCGACCGCTATGCCGATCGCGTCGAGTACCTCCACCTCAAGGACGTCGACGGTGAAGCCCTGCGGCGCATGCACGAGGAGGAGCTGGAGTTCGACGCCGCGCTGGGGGTGGGCCTGTTCTGTCCGCTCGGGCGGGGCATCGTCGACTGGTCGGCGCTGCGAGCGCGCCTGGAGCGCATCGGCTTCGACGGCCTGGCAACGGTCGAGCAGGACCCCGACCCGCGCGTCGACCTGAGCGAGTTCAGCGGCCTCGGTGCAGCGCGCGAGAGCCTCGCGTTTCTGCGCGAGGCCGGCTTGGCGCAGACGAGGGCACGGATGGAGCAAGAGAGGAGAGCAGGATGAACGACGTACCGCAGATCACGCAGATCGGGCTGGTGGTGGAAGACCTCCAGGCGACGATGGAGGCGTACCACAAGGCCCTCGGATGGGGCCCGTGGTACGTGTACGAGCACAAGCCCCCGGCGCTGCATCACCTGCGCCTGCACGGCGAGGAAGTCGAGTTCAGCATGCTCGGCGCGGAGGTACAGGTCGGACCGATCGCGTTCGAGCTGCTGCAGCCGCTGGAGGGGCCGAGCGCCTACCGCGAGTGGCTCGACGAGCACGGCGAGGGCCTGCACCACGTCGCATGCATGGCGCACTCCAAGGAGGAGCTCGAGGCGCTGCGCGCGCGGATGGACGAGCTCGGCGTCGAGACGCTCTCCAGCGGCCGCCTCGGCGAGGACCACGAGTTCTATTACTTCGACAGCCAGCCGCTGCTGAAGGCGATCCTCGAGACCGGCAACGGTCATGCGAAGGAGCTGGCGAAGCCGATCCGCGTCTATCCCCCGACCGACGAGCAAGGAGTCGACCGATGAAGATCGGCGTCGTTTCCAACGCGCTGCTGCAGTTCGACTTCGAGGAGGGGCTCGACAAGCTCCAGGCGCTCGGGCTCGAGCGCATCGAGATCGCCTGTGCGGGCTACCACACGAATCTCAAGTACGGCGATCCCGCCGTGCTCGCGGACGCCTCCGAGCGCGCGCGTTGGCAGGAGGCGATCGCCGGTCGCGGCCTCGAGATCACCGCGCTCGCGGTGCACGGGCCGGCGCTCTCGCCCGACCCCGACACGTTCGAGGGCTACAAGCAGGAGCTGCGGCGCTCGTTTGAGCTGGCGGCGGCGATCGGCGTCGAGCGGCTGACGCTGCTCGGCGGCCTGCCCGAGGGCGCGCCGGGCGACAGAGCCCCGCACTGGGCCTGCAACGCGTGGCCGCCGCAGGAGCAGGAGATCCTCAAGTGGCAGTGGGAGGAGCGCGTGATCCCCTACTGGCGCGAGCAGGCCAGCGTCGCCGACGCGCACGGCTGCAGACTCTGCTTCGAGATGCACCCGATGGACGTGCTGCACAACCCGGCGGCGCTGCTGCGGCTGAACGCCGAGATCGGCCCGACGATCGGCTGCAACTTCGACCCGTCGCACCTGTGGTGGCAGGGGATCGATCCGCTCGACGCGATCCGCGCCGTCGCGCCGCTGATGTACCACGTGCACGCGAAGGACACGAAGGTGCAGCCGCACGTGGTGCGCGTCAACGGCGTGCTCGACGCGACGCCGTTCTCGGAGCTGGACGGACGTGCATGGGACTTCCGCACCGTGGGCTACGGCCACGGCGAGGAGTTCTGGCGCGACTTCGTGAGCCTGCTGCGCGCGATCGGCTACGACGACGTCGTCTCGATCGAGCACGAGGACGAGTACATGGATCCGTTCGAGGGGCTCGAGAAGGCTGTCGATCTGCTCCAGCGCGTCGTGATCGACCGTCCGGCGGTGTCGAGCTGGGACCTGATCGGATGAACGTCGTGACGGTCGCAGCACGTCCCACGAGGGCCTGAATTGATACGTTGACAGTCAGCTGCGTCCAATGTCACTCTGACCTTCGTATGTCACTTCTGGAGGCTCGATGACACCTGCATCTCGCACGGACGTAGCTGATCGCCTGGCGCTGCTCGGAGGAGAGCCGGTGCGCACGCCGCAGCGGCGGCAGTACCCGGTCTGGAGCGAGGAGTCGCGCGCCCATGTCGCGCGGCTGCTCGCGGACGGCGTGGCACTCGGTCTGAGCAAGCATCAGCCCGAGATCGCGGCGCTCGAGCACGCAGTCGCCGAGTTCTTCGGCGCGAAGTGCGGGCTCGGGACGTCGACGGGCAACGGGGCGTTGCACGCGGCGCTGATCGGACTGGAGCTCACGGCAGGGGACGAGGTGATGACCTCGCCGTACACCTACGGGGTCTCGATCTCCTGCATCCTGCAGAACAACTGCATCCCGACGTTCTGCGACGTGATCGAGGGGACGGGGCTGATGGACCCGCAGTCGGTGCGCGAGCGGATCACGCCGCGCACGCGTGCACTGCTGGTGCCGCACATCTTCGGCAACCCGGCCGACATGACCGCGCTGATGCAGATCGCGGCCGACCACGACCTCAAGGTCATCGAGGACGGCAGCCAGGCGCATGGCGCCAAGCATCGCGGCAGACGCATCGGCGGCTTCGGCGACGCGGCCGGCTTCTCCTGCAACGGCGTCAAGCCGATCGCGGCGGGCGAGGCCGGCTTCATGGTCACCCAGCACGAGGACGTGTACTGGAAGGCGATCGTCAGCACCCAGCACGCCGGCATGGGCGAGCTGCCGGGCCGTGGCGCCGAGCCGGGCTTCCCCGACGAGCTGCGCGAGGCGATCGACGGGCTGGTCTACAGCTACCGGCTGACGCCGGTGAGCGCCGCGTTGATGCTCGGCTGCCTCGAGCGCCTCGACGCCGAGAACGACGTGCGGCGCAGGCATCTCGCGCTGCTGGCCGAGGGGATCGCCGGCCTCTCGAGCGTCTCGCTGCCGTCGCTGCTGCACGAGGGCGACGAGTCCGCGGTCCACCAGGTGCTCGTGCGCTTCGACGCCGAGGCGGCCGGTGTGAGCAAGCAGACCTACATGGAGGCGGTCAACGCCGAGGGGCTCTACTGCTACGAATATCTGCCGCGACCGGTGAACCGCGCGGCACGGCTGTCGCCGGACTGGAGCGGGTCGCGCGTGATGTGGACCGAGAACCTGCGGCGCGCCAACTACGACGCGACGAAGGTCGAGGTCCCGCACGCCGAGCGCCAGATCCGCGAGCACTTCAACCTCGTCTGGAACTACATCGACTACGAGCCCGAGCTGATCCAGGGCATGGTCGACGTCTTCGCCAAAGTCGAGCAGAACCTCGACGCGCTGCGCGCGGCCGAGCAAGAGGTCAGACGCACTCGGTCTATGAGTGACTGAATTGATACGTTGACGTTGGTGACTGTCCAACGTTTAATGGTCTCCTAGTTCTACGCCCCACGGGGCGACTCCGGAGGGAGAGAGAGTGAGACGTCGGAATCACCAGCGTGCCGCAGCGCGGCACGCGGTCAAGCCGTTGCTTGGTCTCATGGCTGCCGCGGCTGCCGCGGCCGTGCTCGCGGCCTGCGGCGGAGGCACGTCCGCAGGCGGCGACACCACCGCCGCCTCGGGAAAGGCCGTCGACACGGCGCCAGCCTCGACAGGCGGCACACTGCGGCTCGCGCGCTCGCTCGAGCCGGTGACGCTCAATCCGTTCACCTGCGCCTGCGAGAACGGTTCGTGGCAGACGATGGTGCAGCTGTTCGACACGCTCGTCGAGTTCATGCCCGGGACCTCTGATCCTGTGCCGGGCCTGGCGGAGAGCTGGAAGGTGAGCAGTGACAAGAAGACGTTCACCTTCCACCTGCGCGACGCGAGCTTCTCGGACGGCTCGCCGGTCACCGCGGCGGACGTGAAGTACGCGCTCGATCGCGTCAACAATCCGAAGCACCCGTACTACGTGCTGTACGGGATGATGAAGAGCGTCACGACGCCCGACGCCAGAACGGTCGTGGTGAGGCTGAGAGAGCCGACGATCGGCTTCCTCTGGTACGTCGGCCATCCGGCCGCCTCGATCGTCCCGAAGGCCGCCATCGAACGAATGGGCGACGAGGCGTTCGGTCGCAGACCGATCGGGTCGGGCGCGTTCACGCTCAAGCGGTGGGTGAAGGGCCAGGTCGTCGAGCTGGCGAGAAACCCGCACTACTGGCGCAAGGGGCAGCCGTACCTCGACAGCGTCGAGATGCTCTACACCCCGAACGACAACACGCGCACGCTCGACCTGCTGTCCGGCAACGTCGACGCGGTCGACGCGGTGGCCTTCTCGCAGGTCGACCAGGTCGACCACAGCGGCGACGCAAGAGTGCTTTTCCAGCTCTCGTCGGGCATGTACAACGTGTGGTTCAACGAGAGATACGCGTCGCTCGCCGAGACCGGCGTGCGCCAGGCGCTCAACTACGCGACGCCGCTCGAGCAGATCAGACGCGTCGTCTTCGGCGACCGCGCCGACGTCGCGAACTCGAGCCTGCCGAAGCTGAAGGACTGGAGCGAGGGCGTCGAGCCGTACACGTACGACCTCGACAAGGCCAGAGCGCTGATGGCGAGATCGTCGATGCCTGACGGGTTCGACCTGACGATCGACTTCGCCAGCGGCGACGAGACCTCGAAGCAGGTCGCGCAGATCCTGCAGGACGAGTGGAGCAAGATCGGCGTGAACGTCAAGCTGCGCCAGTACGACTTCGGCACGCTCTACACGCGCGTCGGCCGCTTCGACTACGAGGCGTTCATGCTGCCGCCGGACGTCTACACGAGCGACCTGCCGATCCTCGACCAGTTCGCGCAGTTCCTGTTCAACGACCCCGACGTCCTGCACAACGCGTGGACGTGGTACGACAACGAGGAGGCGGCGCGGCTCACCGAGCAGGCGGTCCACGCCTCCGACGAGGCCGAGCAGACGCGCCTGTACGGCGAGCTCCAGCAGGTGACGCTCGACGACCCCCCGTCGGTGCCGCTGGTCTTCCCGCCCTTCCGCGCGGCGGCGCGCTCGGACGTGAAGGGCTTCCAGTACGTCCAGACGGGCTGGTGGCGTCTGGAGCAGGTGTCGCTGGAGCGCTGAGCGCGGTCCGGCGGTGACGATGCGATGAGCGCTTTCCTGCGCAAGCGGCTGCTGGAGGTGATCCCGGTCTTGATCGGGATCACCTTGGTGGCCTTCGCGATCGTCCATCTGGTGCCCGGGGATCCGGCGCAGATCCTGCTCGGGCCGCGGGCGCGGCCGGCGGCGGTCGCGGACCTCCAGGCACAGCTGGGGCTCGACCGCTCGCTCCCGGCGCAGTACTGGGCGTTCGTCAGCGGCGCGGTGACGTTCTCGTTCGGGCAGTCGTTCCAGTTCCGCCAGCCGGTCGCGGACGTGATCGGGCCGCGGATCCTGCCGAGCGCGTTCCTGATCGTCTACTCGCTGGTCGTGGCGCTCACGATCGCGGTGCCGCTGGCGATTCTGTCGGCGCGGCGCCGCGACGGCTGGCCCGACCAGCTCGTGCGGCTGTTCACGACGACGACGTTCGCGATGCCGTCGTTCTGGCTCGGGCTGCTGCTTACGCTCGTCTTCGGCCTGCAGTTGGGCTGGCTGCCGACCTCGGGCTACGGCGACACACCGCTGGAGCACTTCCGCAGCCTCACGCTGCCGGCGATCACGGTCGGGCTGTGGATTGCCGCGCCGCTGCTGCGCTCGCTGCGTACGAACCTGATCGACACCTTCGACGCCGAGTTCACGGAGGCCGCCCGTGCGCGTGGCCTCGGCGAGCTGCGCGTGCTGTTCAAGCACGTCCTGCGCAACTCGTTGATCTCGACGGTGACGTTGATGAGCCTGCTGATCGGCGTGCTGCTGAGCGGCACGGTCGTGGTCGAGAGCGTCTTCTCGCTCCCCGGCCTCGGTTCGCTGCTGGTGAGAGCGGTGACCGCGCGCGACTTCCCGGTCGTGCAGACCTTGACGCTGCTGTTCGGGTTCACGGTCGTGTTCGTGAGCCTCGCGACCGACCTGCTGTACGCGGTCATCGACCCGCGGGTGCGGCTGTGAGCGTCGTCGCCTCCGATCAGGACCAGCTCGACGCGGCGCTCGACCGTCGCCTCGCGCGTGTCGGCCGCCGCTCCGCGCGCTGGCGGCGCTTCACGCTGGAGGCGGGGATCGCGTTGATCGCACTCGTGATCGTGGCGAGCATCGTCGGCGAGTTCGTCTATCCGAACCCGAACGCGCAGGATCTCGCACAGGCGCTGCTGCCGCCGTCGCTGGCGCATCCGTTCGGGACCGACAATCTCGGTCGCGACGTGCTCGCGCGCACGCTCGCCGGCACGTGGATCGACCTCGGCGTCGCGCTCGGCGCGACGTATCTCGCGCTCGTGCTCGGCGTCGTCTGCGGCACGGTCGCGGGCTACTTCCGCGGCTGGCCGGAGCGGATCATCATGCGCTTCGTGGAGGTCGTGCTGGCGCTGCCCTTCATGGTGCTCGTGATCGCGATCGTGGCGATCATGGGGCCCGGCATCACGGGCGTCTTCGTCGGCCTCACGATCGGCGGCTGGGGCTTCTACGCGCGGCTCGCTCGCGCCGAGATGCTCGTGCTCAACGAGAAGTCCTTCGTGCACGCGGCGCAGACGCTCGGCTACTCGCACTGGCGCGTGATGTGGCGCCACGCGATCCCGAACCTGATCCGGCCCTCGCTCGTCTACTCGATGTCGGACATCGTCCTGAACATCACGTGGGTCGCATCGCTCTCCTACCTCGGCCTCGGCGTGCAGCCGCCGACGCCGGAGTGGGGCTCGATCATCGCCGACGGCCAGTCCTACCTGCTCAACGCATGGTGGATCTCGACCCTCCCCGGTCTCGTCGTCGTGATCGTCGGGATCGGCTTCAGCCTCGTCGGCGACGGCCTGGCGGATCGACTGCGGGCGCGGCGCGCCGTCGTTCGATGACCGGTGCGACCGTGATCCCGGCGCCGCCGAACGCAGCCGTCGAGCAGGTCCCGCTGGTGCGCGTGAATGGCCTCACGATCGGCTTCCCTGCGGCGAACGGAACGGCGCTCGCCGTGCGGGACGTGGCGTTCGAGGCACTGCGCGGCGAGACCCTCGGGATCGTCGGCGAGTCGGGCTGCGGCAAGAGCCTGTCGCTGCGCGCGCTGCTGGGGATCGTTCCGCAGCCGGGCGAGGTGCTGGGCGGCGAGATCGCGTGGGACGGCGAGGTCGACCTGCTGCGCGACGAGCGGCGGCTGCGCTCGATGCGGGGTCGCGAGATCTCGATGATCTTCCAGGACCCGCTCGAGAGCTTGAACCCGGTCTTCTCGATCGGCGACCAGTTGACGGAGGTGCTGCGGCTGCGGGCCGGCCTCGCGCGCTCGACCGCCCGCCTGCGCGCGGTCGAGCTGCTGGAGCGGGTGGGGATCCCGTCTGCGGCGACGCGGCTGCGCAGCTACCCGCACGAGCTGAGCGGCGGGATGCGCCAGCGCGTGATGATCGCGATCGCGATCGCCTGCGGGCCCGAGCTGCTGATCGCCGACGAGCCGACCACCGCGCTCGACGTGACGATCCAGGACCAGATCCTCGGCCTGCTGGTGGAGCTGCAGCAGGAGACCGGCCTGACGGTGCTGCTCGTCTCGCACGACCTCGGCGTGATCGCGCAGATGGCGGACCGGATCGCGGTCATGTACGCGGGGCGCGTCGTCGAGACGGGCACGGTCGACGAGGTCCTCCTGACGCCGCGCCATCCGTACACGGCCGGCCTGATCGCCTCCGCGCCAGGGGGCACGGCGGCGCTGGCGGGCAGCCGCTTGCAGTCGATCGGCGGCAGTCCGCCCGCGATCTCCGAGCTGCCGCCGGGCTGCGCGTTCGCGCCCCGCTGCCGCTACGCGACCGACAGCTGCACGGAGGTCCCGATGCGACTCGACCGCGGCCCCGGCGAGCACGCATCGGCATGCCCGGTCGTCGACGCGGACCACGAGCAGGGGAGGGACGATGGCGACTGAGGAGCGGCTGCTGAGCGTGCGCGGCCTGTCGAAGGCGTTCCAGCTGCGCGGCCGCGTGAGCAGGCGGCTTGTCGCGCTGGACGACGTCTCGCTCGACGTGCGCACGCACGAGATCGTGGGCGTGGTCGGCGAGTCGGGCAGCGGCAAGAGCACGCTCGCCAAGTGCCTCGTGCGGCTCGTCGAGCCCGACGCCGGCACGGTCGAGTTCCACGCGCGCGACGTGCTGAGCCTGCGCGGACGCGAGCTGGCGCGGGCGCGTCGCCAGATGCAGATGGTCTACCAGGACCCGTACTCGTCGTTGAACCCGCTGATGAGCGTGGGTGCGGCGATCGCGGAGCCGGCGCGCGTGCACGGGCTGGTGCGGCGCGGCGCCGAAGGTGAGCACGTGCGCGAAGCGCTCGACGTCGTCGGGCTCAACGCCGCGCTCGCGGCGCGGCGTCCGCGTGAGCTGTCCGGCGGGCAGCGCCAGCGCGTCGCGATCGCGCGGGCGATGGCGGTCAGACCCGAGCTGCTGCTGGCCGACGAGGCGGTGAGCGCCCTGGACGTCTCGATCCAGGCGCAGATCCTCAACCTGTTCGCGAGCCTGCGCGATGAGCACGGCGTCGCGATCGTCTTCATCGCACACAACTTGTCGGTCGTCGCGCACATCGCGGACCGGGTCAACGTGATGTACCTCGGCGCGATCGTGGAGACCGGCCCCACCAAGGAGGTCTTCGCGGCGCCCGGGCACCCGTACACGGCGGCGCTGCTGGACGCCCAGCCCGGTCGTCACCGCCGTCGCACCGCCGACAGACCGGTGCTGCGCGGTGAGATTCCCTCGCCGCTGAACATCCCGACCGGCTGTCGCTTCCGCACCCGCTGTCCGCTCGCCCAGGACGTCTGCGCCGAGCAGGCGCCGCCCGTGGTCGACCTCGGCGGCGGGCGTACCGCTCGCTGTCACTTCGCGTCGCGACACATCGAGCAATCGCTGTCATCTAGATGAGTCCGCCTGCGTTGTGAGTGGCGCGCCGGCCGGTCATGCGTGAGGATCCCTCGGGACTGGATGGCGATCCGAGGGAGCGGTGCCGGACATGACTCAGGAGGCTGACGCGGCTGAGGAGGTGGCGGGGACGCCGCGGTTGGCGATCCTGCTGGCCGCCGCGATGTTCGTGTTCGTGATCGACACGTCGTTGATGAACGTGTCGATCTCGGCCGTGGTGCGCGACCTCGACACGACGGTGAGCGGCGTGCAGGCGGCGGTGGCGATCGAGGCGCTCGTGTCGGCTGCGTTCATCTTGATCGGCAGCAAGATGGGCGACCTGTTCGGTCGCAAGCGCGCCTACGTGGCCGGCCTCGTCCTCTACGCGCTCGGGGCGTTCGCGATGGTGGTCGGCCAGGGCTTGGCGGCGATCATCGTCTTCTGGGCGGTCGTCGGCGGGCTCGGTGCCTCGCTCTACCTGCCGGCGATGCAGTCGCTGATCCACGGCAACTTCGCGGGCAAGATGCAGGCGAAGGTCTATGCCCTGGTCGGGGCCTCGGCCGCGATCGCCGCTGCGATCGGGCCGCTGCTGGGCGGTTTCCTGACGACCCTCCTGTCGTGGCGGGTCGGTTTCGTGATCGAGATCGTGATCATCGCGGGCGTCCTGTCGGGGAGCGGGCTGATCCGCGACGTGCCCTACGCCGGCGATCGATCGGTCGACTGGGTGGGCGCGGTCCTCTCCGTCGTCGGCATGGGCGGCGTCGTGCTCGGCGTGCTCGTATGGCAGGAGGGCGGCGAGTCGGTGGCGGCGCTGATCGTGGTCGGCGCCGCGGCGCTGGCTGCGCTCGTGTACTGGCTGATCCGCCGCAAGCGCGACGGCAAGGCCACGTTGCTCGACCCGTCGCTGTTCTCGTCCAAGCTGTTCAGCTTCGGTATCGCCCAAGGGATCCTTCAGCAGGTCGCCCTGGGCGGGATGCTGATCGCGCTGCCGATCTACCTCCAGCTCGTCCTCGGATACAACGCGCTGGAGGCCGGGCTGTCGCTCGCCCCGCTGTCGCTCACCATGTTCGGCGTCGCGCTGCTCGCCGGGCGGCGCGCCGGGAAGCGTCGCCCAGCCAGCCTCATCCGCGCCGGATTCGCGCTGCTCGTCGTCGCGATCTCGATCCTGATCCCGCTCGTCCCCAGCGCCGACACCGGCTGGTATCTGGTGGTCCCGCTGGTGCTCGCGGGCGCGGGGCTCGGCCTGCTCGTCTCCCAGCTCAACAACTACACGCTCTCCCCGGTCTCCGAGGAGCGCGTCGGCGAGGCGGCCGGCGTCAACTCGGCGACCGGCTCCTTCGGCCTCTCGTTCGGCCTCGCGTTCGCCGGCGCGATCATGCTCGCCACGCTGTCGATCGCCTTCACCGACATGGCGCAGTCCAGCAGCGTCCTGCCACCGGCCGACCAGCAGCACGTCGCCCAGGTACTCGAGGACGACGCGCAGGTGATGAGCGACGCACAGCTCTCAGAGCTGCTCGCCGGTCAGCCCGAGGCGGTTCAGGACGAGATCCTCAGCATCAACACCGATGCGCGCCATCTGGCGCTCCAGGTCGCGCTGCTCATCACGCTCCTCGCCTCTCTTGCTGGCCTGGCCAACGCCTTCCGGATGATGCGCCTGCCCGATCCTCAGCCATCGGCGTCGCCCAACGACATGGTGCTCGGCTGAACCTGACAGGCGGCTCGGTTGCGGCCCGTGAGATGCTCAGACGCAAACTCGGAGTGATGGAGGAGTGCATGCTGCGACGGATGGACGACATGCCCGCTGGCACGATCGGCTTCGAGGCGGTCGGCGAGGTCGAGGACGATGACTGGGAGGACGTGGTCGAGCCGCTGTTGCGCCAGCGGATCGCCGCAGGCGACAAGGTTCGGCTGCTCTATCTCCTGGGACCCGAGGCGACCGACGTCGAGAGCGACGCCATGAGGGCCGACGCCGGCTTCCGGGCCAGTCATGCCGGAGCGTTCGAGCGCGTGGCGATCGTGGCCGACGAGTCGTGGGTCAAGCCGGCGATCAAGGCATGGTCGATCGTCATGCCCGGCAAGGCGCGGGCCTTCGCGGTCCACGACCTTCCCGCCGCCAAGACGTGGCTGGCAGACGGGCACGAGAGTGCAGCCTGAGGCAGCGGGGAGTACCACTCCGGCGCGAGGCTCAGAGTTCGAGCATGTCGCACGCCGCGCGGACGGGAGCTCTCTTCTATTGGGCGTTAGCCCGATCGCCAAGGGTCGAGATCGGTGAATCTTGTCCGGTCGTCGCTGTCGCTGGCGCCGGGCCTCACGAGCCCGGACTCGTATGCGAGCACCACGGCCTGCACCCGGTCGCGCAGGCCGAGCTTGCCGAGCAGGCGGGCGACATGGGTCTTGACTGTGCTGTCGCCCACGAGCAAGGTGGACGCGATCTCGGCGTTTGACAGCCCGCGTGCGATGAGCTCGAAGACCTCGAGCTCTCGCGCCGTCAGCTCGTCGAGGCCGGGTGACGGCAGTTGGCCGAGCGTGCGCGTGCGCGCGACGTGCTCGATCAACCGTCGTGTGACGGAGGGGGCCAACAGCGCCTCGCCACCGGCGATCACGCGGATCGCGTGCACGAGCTGCTCCGGAGAGCTGTCCTTGAGCAGGAAGCCGCTGGCGCCGGCGCCGAGCGCGTCGTAGACGTACTCGTCGAGGTCGAACGTCGTCAGGATCAGCACGCGTGGCGCGAGCCCGGACCCTGCGTCCGCGATCCGGCGGGTCGCGGCGATCCCGTCGAGCTCGGGCATGCGGATGTCCATCAGGACGACGTCCGGCTTCAGTCGTGCGACGCTGTGGACCGCCTGCTCTCCGTTGGCCGCCTCGCCGACGACGACGATGTCGTCCTCGACCTCGAGCACCATGCGGAAGCCGGCGCGCACGAGCGCCTGGTCGTCGGCGATCAGGACGCCGATGCTCATGGCGCCAGCGGCAACGACGCGCGCACGACGAAGCCGCCCTCCCGGCGATGGTCCGCGTGCAGCTCTCCGCCGTAGAGTGCGACGCGCTCGCGCATCCCGGTGAGGCCGTGCCCTCCTGTGATCCGAGCGGCGCCGCCACCGCCCGCGCGGCCGGGCGCGCCGTCGTCTGCGATCTCCAACCCGAGCACGCGCTCCTCGTAGCGGACCGTGACCCGCGTGCGCACGGATCCCGCGTGCTTGAGCGTGTTCGTGAGCGCCTCCTGCACGATGCGGTAGGCGGACAGGTCGACGCCGGCCGGCAGCGGCATCGGCTCGCCCTCGGTGACGAGCTCGACCGCGAGCCCGCTCCGCTGGGCGCGCTCGACCAGCGCGCCGAGCGCGTCCATGCCTGGCTGGGGTGCCAATGGCGCCTCGGCGTCCTCGCTGCGCAACACCCCCAGCGAGCGGCGCATCTCGTCGAGCGCCGCGCGTCCCGTCTGCTCGATCGTCTCCAGCGCCTCGCGCGTGCGCGCGTGATCGCGATCCAGCATGCGGCGCGCGCCCTGCGCCTGCACGACCATCACCCCGACGCTGTGCGCGACGACGTCGTGCAGCTCGCGCGCGATGCGTGCCCGCTCCTCGCCCACGGCGACGCGCTCGCGCTGCTGCTGCTCGCGCTCCAGCAGCGCGATTCGCAGCGAGCGCGAGCGGCTGGCGCGGCCTGCGAGCCAGGGCGTGGCGACGATCAGGCCTGCTGAGAACGCAAAGCTCTGGACGTCGAGATGGCCATCGGCGAGCACGGTGCCCCACAGGCCGGCCGCGCCAAGCGCTGCGCCCGCCAGCGCCGGCCGCTCCCCGGCGTGCGCGCCGAGCGAGTAGAAGACGACGGCTCCTGTGACGAGCGACGCGAAGGGCGGCGGCTCGCCGGCGAAGAGGCCGCCGCCGAGCAGCGTGGTGACTGCGGCGGTAGCGGTGAAGATGCCGGCGACCACCAGCGGCGCCCGTCGGCGCGCGGCGAGCGGAAGCGTCAGCAACAGGGCGCCGACGACGTTGACCAGCGGCGCGCCCTCGTGATCGCCGAGCAGCAGCTGCAGCTCCAGCGCGGTCGCCAATGCCACCGCGAGCAGCACGTCGAGCATGCGCGCGTCCGGGCGTCGGCGACCGTCGAGGTGTCTCATGCGACCGACGGTACTGGCACGCCGGCCCCCGCGTCCTCGTCCGCGAGACGACCCCGCCTCCTCCTCGGGGATGACGCCGGCGGCACGAAGATCGACCCGCGGGCTACCTGCGACCGGCCGCTCTGGCGACGACGCGTGCGTCGCCGGTCGCGATCGTGGCGGTGCGCTGGAGATCGGCGCCGATCCCTGCAACGACGAAGGAGACACGCCATGTCCGACCCGCCCGCCGTGCAGTTGCGCGGCCTGGCCAAGCGCTACGGCAGCCGAGCTGCCGTCGAGGGCCTGACGATCGACGTGCCGGCCGGCGTCGTCGCCGGCTTCGTCGGTCCCAACGGCGCCGGCAAGACGACCACGATGGCGATGCTGCTCGGGCTCGTGAGGCCCAGCGCCGGGACTGGGACGGTGCTCGGCAAGCCGCTCGAGGACCCCGCCTCCTACCTCGGGCAGGTCGGGGCCCTGATCGAGGGCCCAGCCTTCTACCGAGGGCTCACGGGAGCGGAGAACCTCGCCGTGCTGGCCACGGTGGCCGGTCATGACCTTGCCGAGATCCCCGTGCTGCTCGATCTCGTCGGGCTGGGGGCGCGGGGGGACGATCGCTTCCGCACTTACTCGCTCGGAATGAAGCAACGTCTGGGGATCGCCGGCGCGCTGCTCGGCGATCCGCGTCTGCTGATCCTCGACGAGCCGATCAACGGGCTGGACCCCGCCGGGGTGCACGAGATGCGCGGGCTGATCGGCCAGCTCGCGGGTGGCGAGCGGACCGTGCTCGTCTCCTCCCACGTCCTGGCCGAGCTCGAGCAGGTCTGCGACTGGCTGATCGTCGTCGATCACGGCCGGCTCGTCTTCCAAGGTCCTGCCGCCGAGCTGCTGGACCGCGCCGACGCGACCCTCGTCGTCGCTCCCGAGCATGTCCGCGACCTCGACCGCCTGCAGGGGCTGCTCGCGGCCGCCGGACACGAGGGGCAACTCGACGACGGCCGCTTGCAGATCGCCGTGAACGGCGACGATCCACGCACGCTTGCGGCGGTGGTGAACCGCGCCGCGGGCAGCGAGGGAATCATCCTCGCCGAGCTGCGAGTCGCCCACACGAGCCTCGAGGACCGCTACCTGTCGATGGTGAACGGAGGGGACCGATGATCTGCATGTTCGAGGCGGAGCTGCTCAAGTTGAGCAGGCGGCGGGTGACGCTCGCGACGGTTGCAGGCACGTTGGCATTCGCCGTGCTCGCCGCGACCGCCGTGTTCCTGTCGGCGACGGGACCCGGCGAGCCCAGCGCGCCACGCGGGACGAGCGTCGAGTCGCTTGCGCAGGCGGGCGGCGCCACCGAGGCGTTTGCGATCGGCGCGTCGTTTGCGGGGATTCTCGTGCTGGTCCTGTTCATCGCGAACGTCGCGGGTGAGATCTCGCAGGGGACGTTCCGCACGCTGCTGATGCGCGAGCCCCGGCGCATCGCGCTGCTGGCGGGCAAGATGGCGGCGCTGCTCGCGTTCGTAGCGGGCGTGCTCGCATTCGCCGAGATCCTGACCGTCGCCGCCTCGACGGCGATCGCTCCCACGCAGGACGTCTCGACGGCATCGTGGTTCGGCGTCGACGGCCTCGGTGCGGCCGCGGCCGACTACGGGAGCGCGCTGGCGGGGCTGACGGCATGGGCATTGCTGGGCATGGCGCTCGCGATCTTCGTGCGCTCCATCCCCATCGCATTGGCGATCGGAATCGTGTGGTCGGGCCCGTTCGAGCACCTGCTCCACGACGCCTGGATCGGCGCCGGCGAGTGGTTTCCCGGACTGCTGCTGGAGACGCTCATCTCCGGTGGCGGCAACGGCGCCTCCGTCACGCGAGCTCTGGTCCTCGTGGCCGTCTACGTCTGCGTGGCCGCGGGTGCCGCCGGGATCGTGTTCGCCCGCCGCGATGTCACGGTGTGAGCGGCGGATGGCTCAGGTGCGGTCGGTCGTGCGAGCGACAGGCACCTCGGAAGCTGCCGGCGTCAGCTCGGGAGCGTCGTCCTTCGTGGCGTGCGTGACCGAGTCCTTGAACTCGCGCAGGCCCTTGCCGAGCGAGCGTCCGGCCTCGGGCAGGCGCTTGGGCCCGAGCACCAGCAGGGCGATGACGAGGACGAGGCCGATCTCCATCGGTCCGATCTGAGAGAACATGCAGCGGCTCCTTCGGTGGGCGAGAGGCGGACGCTTGGGGGCTGTTCTCGCGTCCCTGTGCGGATCGTAGGGTCGTGCGCCCCAAGCCATTGGACGGCTTGGGGCGCGGCTTGGGAGAAAGCTCCAACCCGAGTGCGGCTATGGCACGTCGGCGTGCTCGGCCTCGTGGATCGCGCGGGCGCCGTCCTGTGCGGTGTACCAGCGGGCGTGGACGAGCGCGCGGACCTGCGCCGTGACCTTGTCGACGTAGTCGCGGTGGGTGGGGTAGAGCGAGCGCAGCTCGGCCTCGGCGAACGGCACGAACGACCCGAACAGCGCGCCGCAGTAGCCGGGGCCCTCGCTCGTCGGGTGATAGGTGCCGGTCGGGACGTCGACGTACGGCGTGCGCACGCCGCCGACCGCGTTGCCGTGCGCGTCGAGCACGGTGGCCGCGTCGGGTTGCCCGGCGCCCGTCACCGAGATGCGCGAGGCCGTCGGCGGTGCGACGCCCTCGCGGGACCAGCGGACGAGGTTGGCGAACGCGCCGTCGAGGACGTAGCTCAGCGGATAGGGGTTGGGCTGGCCACCGGCCGGGACGGTGCACTCCCACTCGAACGGCGGGAAGCCCGCGCGTGCAAGCTCGTCGCCGTTCGGGACGGCGTCCAGCAGCGGCCGCCACACATGGGAGGAGCCGGGGACGTGGTAGAGCCGGAAGCGGTCGCTGTCGTCGAGGAGGCTCTCGTGGCCGCCGGCCCAGTAGTAGTCGGATTGCGTCTGGGTGCTGATCACCGGCACGCCGGGAGGGCGTACGAGCGTGCGCGGCTCGCCCAGCGGGAGCGGCGGTGCGCAGCCGTTGATCGGGTTGACGCCGAGCGTGGCGAGCCCGGCTCCGGCGTTGAGCAGATAGCCGTCGAACAGCTGGCCGCCGCCGGGCAGGTGCGAGATCGGCGCGACCGCGTTCATGTACGTGATCAGCATCGATCCCGACTGCGAGTGCCCGGCGGCGAACACGTCGCGGACGTCGAGTCCGGCGAGCGGGCTCGGCCGCTTGCCGCTGCGCAGCAGGCGGCCGACCTGGGCGAGCGCGTCCCAGGCGAGTCCGGCCTCCGTCGTGGAGGTGCACGTCTCGCTGCGGTTCGGGTTCGCCATCGACAGAGCGCCATAGCGCGAGGCGTCGAACTTCTGCATCGCCGGGAACACGGCCGGCCCCATCGAGATGCCGACCCAGGCGTCGCCGCTCGACATCAGCTGCTGCCGCATCGCCGCCCACATGACGTCGAAGTCCCAGCCGCTGGTGGAGTTCAGCGGCTCGACGATCACCGTCCCGCTGAAGCGGGCGGGGTCGGAGGGAGCGCGCACGACGATGCGCGTCGTGTACGGCGCGAGCGGCGTCTTGACGTCGACTCCGGCGGCCTGCCCGGACCACTCGTACACGTTGGCGCGCCCGCTGACGAGGTACTCCTGCTCGGCGTACCCGTGCTGCTCGAGCTGCACCGGCTCCACATCGAGGCCGGGCGTGTTGAACGGATGCGAGGTTGAGGTGGTGCGCAGCAGCCGGATCGAGGGGAGCCGGGCGACATGCGCGCGCCCGGGCTTGGAGCTGGCGTGCGCGTGGGCAGGTGCGCCGTGGCCCCGCGTCACGAGCACGACCGCGTCGTCGGTGAAGCTCGGGCTCGTGAGTCGCAACGTGCCGTCGCGCCCGAGCGCGTCGGACCGTTGCGTCACGTGCCCGGTGATCGGGTCGACCCAGCGCACGAGGTAGCGGCCTCCCGGCACCCGCAGCGTGATCGACTCGGTGTGGGCGGCGCTCCCCAGCGCGTTGAGGTACGCCGCGTAGAGCTCGCCCGGCTTGGCGAGGACGCGGGCGGTGCCCACGGTGGGCCCGGCCGCGATCGCGTCGTCAGCCGGCCGCATGCGGGCAACCGGCAGATCCGAGACGAAGCGGCTCAGGACGCCGATCTGGGCGCGCAGCGCGGGTCCGCTGACGCCGATCCAGCTCTGGTTGGGCGGCTGCGACCCGACGGGGTCGTCGCCCCCGAACGAGTAGTCGGTGAAGTCGAAGACACCGCCGCCGGCGAAGAGGAAGTCCCATCCGCCCGTGCGGAAGGAGGCCTCGCTGCCGGTCCCGAGCGCCTCGTCGTAGGAGATGACGCGTCCGAGGTGGTAGTTCTCCGCCACGACCTTGGTCGGCGGTCCGTGGAAGTTGAAGATCGAGACGGCGGGGTTCGCGTCCTCGATCGGCGAGGGCCCGGCCGTCCGGTTGCACTTCGGGCAGACGTTCTGGGCGACGAGGTGCCGCTGCGGGAGACCTCGCTCCGTCTGCTCGATCGTGCGGATCATGCGCTGCTCCCACGCGGTGTAGTCGCCGCCGAGCCCGTATCTCGAATCGGGGAACGCGTAGCCCGGGCCGTCGACGTACGGCTCGCCGATCGTCTCGTAGTAGACGTTGTCGAAGGCGTTCAGCTCCGTGACGACCTTGCGGACGAGCGCCTCTTGGAATGGCAGCAGCCCGTCGTTGTTCAGCGTGTGAACCTGGTTGTAGGGAACGTCGCCGACGCCGTTGACGTTGTTCGCCGGGTTGAGCGGGCTGGCCGTCCACTGGCCGTGGGGCCCGTCGCCGAAGAAGTTGTGGAAGAACGTGTACTCGACGGCGATCCCGCGGCGGTCGGCCTGCGCGACGAAGTCCTTGAGGCGCTTGAAGTACGCCGGGTTCCAGCGCGAGAGGTCGTACTTGTCGTAGATGCCCCAGGTGAGGTCGATCTCGGCGGTGCTGGGCGTGTCGGTCTGAGCCCACGGTGCCAGGAACTTGCCTGGTTCCGGCCCGAGCGTGTTGGCGTCCCAGGTGAGGAAGGGCGGCCAGAGCCGGCGGACCGCGAAGTAGCCGCGGTTCTCGCGGTACGCGCCCGACAGGATGCGCGTGAGGTTGAGGTCGTTGCGCTGCAGCTCGTCCAGGTAGGAGCGGTAGTCGTTCTCGTCCCACTCCAGGTTCATCACCGCGCCGTAGTGCTCCGCCGAGGTGACGAGCACCGTCGGGCGATCGTGGAAGACGAGGTAATGGCCGTTGGCCGGGTCGAGGTGAATCGGGCGGGCGTGTGCGCGAGCGTGTGCCGTCGCCGACGACGCGAGCGCCGCGCAGCAGACGAGTGCCGCGCACACGAGTGCGGGCAGCCAGCGGATCGCGTGGGCGCGCCTGCGGCGTGTGCGTTCGCACCCGCGTGAGCCTGCCGTGGCCTGACGTGCAGCCATGAATTCATCTCCTCGAGCGTGCCGATTACCAGCGTCAAGACAGCGCGAAGCCGCCGGGCGCCGCTCGGCGACCGGTTGGCGCTTGCGCGCTCTCCTCGACGGTGAGTATCGATCAGCCCGAGGGCGCTTGTCAAGAAATTGAATACGATCTAACGCTGATCCTGATCAAACCTATTCAGGAGGGGTCAGTTTGTATGCAAGATGCTGCGCTACGCAGTCACGGCGTGCGAGAAGGCTCCGACCAGGCGCGCGACCGCCGCGCGATCGCCCTCGATCGTCAGCTCGCCCGTGCGCAGCGCGTCGTCGAGCGAATGGCCGGCAAAGGCCAGGATCAGGAGCGTCGCGACGTTCGTCGTGAGGACCGCGTCGGGATCTTCGGCGCTGCCGCGCGCGAGCTCGATCTCGCCCTCGGCGACGTCCACGCAGATGCGGTCGTCGTCGAAGCGCAGCTCGTAGCGCGCGTGCAGGTCGGCGGCGGTGTGCGGGTCGAACGCCGTCTTGAGGGCGAGGATCAGGGCGTCGACGCCGATGTCGGCGGACGGGGGCGCTGGGGCGCGGCTGCCCCAGCGGCCGAGGTGGTCGAGCACGGGCTCGAGCTCGGCCCCCCAGTCGGTCAGCTCGTACACCCAGATGCTGGCGGGCGGATCGAGCTTGCGGCGCTGGACGACGCCGCTCTGCTCGAGCTCGCGCAGGCGCTGCGTCAGGACGTTCTGGCTGGCGCTCGCCAGCCCGCGCGAAAGGTCGCTGAAGCGCTTCGGACCGAGCAGCAGCTCACGCACCACCAGCAGCGCCCAGCGCTCGCCGATCACGTCGAGTCCGCGGGCCACGCCGCAGAGGTCGTTGTAGGTGCGGGGGCTGGCCATTTCTCCAATCAAGGATACCGGCACCTCCTGCGTCACCACCGCATGCTGCGAAGCTAGTAGCATCTACTCCTAATCTAGGAGCAACTTTCCCCGGGAGCGTCCTCTTGACGACCGACACCTCAGTAGATCCCATGGCGTTGCGACAGGGCGACGTCGGCCTGCTCGGCAGCGACGTCGCACAGCGGCTGCTCGCCTCGACCGAGCTGGCCCGCCTCGCGTACGTGGCCTCCGACGGCACGCCGCGCGTGTTCCCGATGCTGTTCCACTGGACCGGCGAGGAGCTCGTGCTCTCGACGTTCGCCGGTGCCGGCAAGATCCGTGCGCTGCGGGCCAAGCCCGCCGTCGCGATCACGATCGACGCGGCCTCGCAGCCGCCGGAGGTGCTGCTCGTGCGCGGTCGCGCGGAGGTCACCGACGTCGACGGGATCGTGCCCGAGTACGCGCTCGCCCAGCGTCGCTACGGCGGCGAGGAGCACGCCGCCGCGCTGCTCGCCGAGCTCGACCGTCCCGGTACGCGGATGGCGCGGATCGCGGTGCGGCCCACCTGGGTCGGCGTGCTCGACTTCCAGACGCGCTTCCCCGGCGGCACGAGCGCCGAGGAGTTCGCTGACCGAGGTTCCTCGTGACGCACGCGAACGCCGGCGCCGCCACGTACGTGCTGATCCCCGGTGCCGCGACCGGCCCGTGGTACTGGGATCTCGTCGCCGCCGAGCTGCGCGAGCGGGGGCAGGACGTCGTCGCCGTCGACTTGCCCTGCGACGACGACGACGCCGGCTTGGCCGAGTACGTCGACGCTACGCTGACGGCGATCGGCGACCGCACGCGCCCCGTCGTCGTGGGTCACTCGCTCGGCGGCTTCACCGCGCCGCTCGTGTGCGCGGAGATGGACGTCGAGCTGCTGGTGATGCTGCAGGCCATGGTCCCGGCGCCCGGCGAGGCTCCCGGCGAATGGTGGACGAGCACCGGCCACGCCGAAGCCGTGCGGGAGCAGGGCGGTGACGGCAGCATGACCGACACCTACTTCCACGACGTTCCGCCGCCGTTGGCGGCGCAGGCGCTCGAGCGCACGCGCACCCAGTCGGCGACGCCGATGGGCGAGCCGTGGCCGCTCACGGAGTGGCCCGACGTCCCGACGCGCTTCCTGCTGTGCCGGGAGGACCGCTTGTTTCCCGCTCCCTTCATGCGCCGCGTCGTGCGCGAGCGCCTGGGGATCGTGCCCGAGGAGATGGACGCCGGCCACCTGCCGATGCTCGCCCGCCCGCAGGAGCTGGCGCAGCGCTTGGAGGACTACCGCGCGGAGGCGATGGGCGCGTGAGTGCGCTGTCGAGCTTCACAAGGACGAATCGGCCCAGGGGACGGGCGATGGCGGGACCGGCCGTCCCCAATTCATCGGAATGACGCCCGAGAGCGCCTGCGCGCCACGGTTGGCTTGTAGCGTTCTCCAAGCTGCCGGCGCCAGATGAGGCAGCGACGGGTCGCGCCGTCGCTACCTTCGCCTCGGAAGGAGGAGAGCGGTGCCACGCGCTGTGGAACAGGAGGTAGACGACGTCCGCGGCGCGGAACCGGTTGGCGCGGGCGCTTCCGCCGACTACACCGACGTCGTCGACGCCTTCCGCGAGGTCTCCGAGGCGATCACGGAGGACACCAAGCTCGACGACCTGCTCCACCTGGTCGCGCGCAAGATCTGCGTGCTGCTGCGGATCCAGCGCTGCAGCGTCTATCTCAGCGACCCGGAGACCGGTCTCTTCCAGGGCCAGGTCGCGCACACCGGCCAGGACGAGGACGCTGCGATCAAGCGCCTCACCGCCGGGATCGAGGCCGACGCCTTCACGCACGAGATCGTCGCGACGAAGCGCCCGGTGCTGATCGCCGACACGCAGAGCGACCCGCGACCCGTGCGCTCGGCGATGGTGCGCTGGGGGATCCGCCGGATGCTCGGCGTGCCGATGATCGGCAGCGGGCAGCAGGTGATCGGGATCCTCTACCTCGACGACCGCGAGCGGCCGCACGACTACAAAAAGGCCGAGCAGGAGCTGGCGGCGACGTTCGCCAACCTCGCAGCTGTCGCGATCTCGCAGATCCGCACGGCGTCGGAGCTGCGCAAGAGCCTGCGGACCGTCGCGCGCCAGAACGCGATCCTGCGGCGCACGGCGGCGATGGACGATCGCCTGGCAAGCGCTGCGCTGGGCGGCGCGAGCCTGCCCGACATCGCGAGCCTCGTCGCGGACATCATGGACAAGCCCTGTGCCATCTACGACGCCGAGCATCGGCGTTTGGCGCTCGGGCATCGCGACGACGACCAGGGCGTCGTCCCGCAGGTGTTCGAGAACGGGCACCGCGAGCTGCCTGAGGTCGCGGCCGCACTGGCGAGCGCCGAGACCGGCCGCGCGACCGTCATCGGCCCGCTGCCCTCCGCCGGCTTGCCGCACCGCTACTTGATCGCTCCCGTCGTGGTGCGCGACGAGCAGTGGGGCACGCTCGTGGCGATGGAGTTCGGCAGTCAGTTCTCGGCGCTCGACGTCGCCGCGGCCAAGCGCGCTGCGACGATCATCGCGCTCGAGATGTCGGCGGAGCGCCGCGTCGTCGACGCCGACGCCTACGCGCGGGTCAGCTTCGTGCGCGACCTGATCAGCGGGACCGACGCGCCGGAGACGCTGTCGCGTCGCGCACGCGCCCACGGGCTCGATCTCGCGCGTGCGCACGTGGTCTGCGTGATGCGCTCGCGCGAGGGGCGCGAGCTGTCGGCCGCCGACGTCGAAGCCGGTGCGGCGATGGTGGCGCCCGAGGCGGGGCGCTGCGCCGCCGTCGTGGACGCCGACCTCGTGCTGATCCTCGAAGTCGACCCGGAGCAGCGCGACCCGACCTCGGCCGGCGCGACGAAGGACGTCGTCAAGCGGATCATCGCGCGCCTGGACCGCGGCGACCTGTTCGCCGCCATCTCGGCGCCGTGCCAGCAGATCGCGGACATCCAGCGCGGCTTCGACGAGGCCCGCCAGATCGTCGCGCTGCTGGAGCCGCTGGCGCTCGGCGGCGCCGAGACCTCCGTGCTGACGGCGACCGAGCTGGGCCCCGCGCGGCTGTTCCTCGGCAGCGCGGACCGCCCGCGCGCGTTGCGCTTCGCGGAGGACACGCTCGGTCCGCTGCTGGGGGAAGACGGCGAGTTCGACCAACTGCTCGTGACGCTGCGGGCGTTCATCGAGTCCGGCCGCAGCGTGCGCCACGCCGCGGAGCGGCTCGGCGTCCACGAGAACACGATCCGCTACCGGCTCGTGCGCCTGCTCGACGTCACCGGTCTCGACGTGCTCGGCAACGCGGATCAGCAGCTGGCGGCGCAGATCGCGCTGCTGATCCTGCGCTTCGAGCAGCGGCTCCCACAGGACCGTTTGTAACGTTCTCCAACGCGCGCCGAGCGGCCGCTTTCGCGCGGCAGGGCGCCGAACTTATGGTGGCGACATGGAGATGGTCGCCCTGTCGGACCCCGGGTCTGCCCCTGCCGCCGACGACGTGCTCGCCGTGCGCGGGCTGTCGAAGACGTTCGGCGGCACGTACGCTCTGCGCGGCGTCGACCTGACGGTGCGCGCGGGTGAAGTGCACGGCCTCGTCGGCCATAACGGCTCCGGCAAGTCGACGCTCATCAAGCTGCTGGCCGGCTTCCACCACGCCGACGACGGCGCGCAGGCATGGCTCGACGACGAGCCGTTCGACCTCGCCGACTCCGGCGACGCGCGCCATGACCGCCTGCGCTTCGTGCATCAGGACCTCGGGCTCGTGCTCGAGCTCAGCGCCGTCGAGAACCTCGCGCTGCACGCCACGCGCGCGCACGGCGAGCAGCGCGTGCGCCGCGCCGACGAGGAGCGCTTCACGCGTGAGCTGCTCGCCCGCTTCGGCGTCGAGCTCGACGTCCACCGTCCGCTTGGCGAGGCCTCCCCGGTCGAGCGCACGGTGGTCGCGATCGCCCGCGCGCTGCGTGCCTGGGAGGGCGGGCGCGGCCTGCTCGTGCTCGACGAGCCGACCGCCGTATTGCCCGACGAGGAGGTCGACCGCCTCTTCCAGATCGTGGCCGACGTGCGCGCCCAGGGCACGAGCGTGTTGTACGTCTCCCACCGGCTCGACGAGATCTTCCGCATCTGCGACCGCGTGACGGTCCTGCGCGAGGGGCGCGTCGTCGCCACCGCCGACGTCGCGACGCTGACGAAGAGCCGGCTGATCGGCTCGATCCTCGGCGAGGAGGGCGAGCGCGAGACCTCGCGGCCCCATCTGGCCGCGGCGCCGGGACTGCCGCTGCTGGAGGTGCGCGAGCTGTCGGGCCGCTACCTCGACGGCGCCTCGCTGCACATCCATCGCGGCGAGATCCTCGGCCTCGCCGGACGCCCCGGCTCCGGTCGCGACGAGCTGCCCTACGCGCTCGCGGGCGTGCTGCCGCATCCCGTCGCCGGCTCCTTCCGCATGGACGGCGACGCGGACTGGCGCGACTTCGCGCACGGCGAGCATCCCGAGTCCGTGCTGCTGCCCGCCGACCGCGGCTCGGAGGGCGTCGTGCGCGAGTTCTCCGTCAAGGAGAACCTGACGCTGTCGGTGCTCGACCGGCTCGGGGTGCGCGGCGCACTCAGCCGGGGGCGCGAGTCGCGCTTCGCGGCCGACTGGCTGACACGCCTGGAGGTGCGCGCTGAGACGCCGGACGCACCGATCACGACGCTCAGCGGCGGCAACCAGCAGAAGGTGCTCGTCGGGCGCTGCCTCGCGCAGGAGCCGGCGCTGCTGATGCTGTGCGAGCCGACCGCGGGCGTCGACGTCGGCACGCGCCACGCGCTCTACGAGCTGATCGCGCGGCAGGCGGCCGAGGGCCTCGCGGTGCTCGTCTCCTCGACCGACGCCGACGACCTGCTGGCGATGTGCACGCGTGTGCTCGTCTTCGACCACGGGACCGTCGTGCGCGAGCTGACCGGCAGCGCGATCACCGAGCACGCCCTGGTGCACGCGATGGAAGAGGACGAGGAGGAGCAGTCATGAGCCCTGCCCGCAACGGCGTCGTCGAGGAGCGGCCGCCGGTGGTCGAGCAGCGGTCGTCGCCGGGCGACCATGCCGCGAGCTGGCGCCGCAACCTGTCGTTCGGACGGATCGGCGCGGTCTACGTGCTGATCGGCATGGTGATCCTCTTCTCGATCTGGATCCCGGAGACGTTCCCGACGGCGGCGACCGTCCGCCAGATCCTCAACAACTACGCGATCACGGCGCTCGCCGCGCTGGCGCTGATCGTCCCGCTGTCCGCCGGCGTGTTCGACATCTCGACGCCGTACGTGATGTCGCTCTCGGGCGTCATCACGGCCTACTGCATCGTGCACGGCGTCCCGCTCCCCGTGGCCGTGACGATCGCGATCGCGGCGTCGCTGGCGATCGGGTTCGTCAACGCCTGCGTCGTCGTCGGCCTGCGGATCGAGTCGCTGATCGCGACGCTCGCGACCGGATCGTTGATCCAGGCGCTGATCACGCTCGTGACCAGCGACATCCCGATCAACGACGCGCGGCTGACGGAGGGCTTCTCGCACATCGCCCAGAGCGGCATCGGGAACGTGACGCTGCCGGTCTTCTACGTCTTGATCGTCGGGCTGGCGATCTGGTGCCTGCAGGAGTACACGACGGTCGGGCGCCGGCTCTACGCGACCGGCTTCAACAAGGAGGCGACGCGCCTGGCGGGCGTCCGCACCGAGCGGCTGCGCTTCTTCACGCTGCTGACGTCCGCGACGCTCGCCGGGTTCACGGGCGTGGTGCTCGCGGCCTCGCTCGGCTCCGGCACGCCGACGGCCGGCACGCCCTACCTGCTGCCCGCGTTCGCCGCCGTCTTCCTCGGCGCGACGCAGTTCAAGGAGGGCCGCTTCAACGCCCCCGGCACGGTGCTCGCGGTGCTGATCATCGGCACCGGCGTGACCGGGCTGGGACTTGCGAACGCGCCCTCGTGGGCGGGCTCGATGTTGACGGGAGTGATCTTGATCGCCGCGCTGGCGCTGACCGGCGTGCAGCGGCGGACGACGCGAACGGGCCGGGCAAAGGCCTGATCCAACGCCGCCCGTGGTCCCCCGCGGGAGGTGAATGCAGCAACAGGAGGAGAGAGAGGATGCTCACAATCATCAAGCGACATCGCGGCCTGTGGGCGGCGGTGCTCGCGGCGGCGCTGTGTGCGACGGTCGCGGCATGCGGCTCCGACAGCTCGAGCACCGACGGCGGGTCGAGCACCGCGGGTGCGAGCGATGCGACGATCGCCGAGGCGCAGACGCTGCTCGACAAGGCGCGCACGCGTCCCACGCAGATCCCCACGCAGGAGCCGGTCGGCAAGCCGATCCCCGCAGGCAAGACGCTCAGCTTCATCAGCTGCGGCAACGAGGACTGCACCAACCAGGCGAAGGTCGTCAAGCAGGCCACCGACATCCTCGGCTGGAAGCTGATCGTCCACAACACGGACGGCACGCCGCCGACGCTCAAGAGCGCCTTCGACCAGGTCGTGCGCGAGCAGCCGGACGGCCTGATCTACAACGCGACCGACCGCTCGCTGATCAACAGCGAGCTGCTGGAGCTGGAGCGGCTGAGAATTCCCGCGGCCGCCTGCTGCATCCTGCAGAAGCCGGGCAGAGGCATCACGTTCGTCAGCGAGGGCCCGGGGGACGAGATCGCCAAGGGCAAGGTGATGGCGGCCTGGTTCGTCGTCGACAGCGCCGGCAAGGGCTCGACGGTCTACGTCGACATCCCCGACTTCAAGATCCTCGCGCCGCTCGGCGACGGCTACATCGACGAGAGCAAGCGGCTGTGCCCGGACTGCTCCGCGGAGCGGCTGGAGATCCCGTTCACCTCGCTGGGCAAGGATGCGCCGAACCGCATCGTCTCCTACCTGCGGGCGCATCCGGACGTGAAGTACGTCGCGCTCGCGATCGACCAGATCGGCACCGGCTTGCCGGCCGCGCTGAAGTCGGCCGGCCTGGGCGACGTCAAGCTGATCGGCGAGTCGCCGACGGCGACGAGCTATCAGTACATCCGCTCCGGCTTGCAGTCGGTCACGGCGGTCTACGACATGTACGGCGACATGTTCGCGCAGGTCGACGCGGTCGCTCGCGCGCTCGTCGACGCGCCGCAGGTCGAGTCGAGCCCGAACGTGTGGCTCGTCGACAAGGACAACATCCTCGACGACGAGGGCGTCTTCCCGATGGTCGCCGACAACAACGAGCAGTACGCGAAGGTCTGGGGCAAGTGAGCGGCGCAGGCGGGCGCCCGGATCGGCGCCCGCCCGCCCGGACTCATCCGACGACGAACGACGAACGAAGGGCTGGACCAGTGGGTGCGGGAGCACAGAGCAGACGTGGAGACGACCTGTACGTCGGCGTCGACATCGGCGGCACGTTCACGGACTGCGCCGTGATCGACGCCGGCGGGCAGATCGAGACCGGCAAGACGCTGACGACGCCGGCGGACTTCTCGATCGGGTTCTTCACGTCGATCGCCGACGCGGGGCAGCGGATGGGCCTGTCGCTGGCCGAGCTGCTCTCGCGCACCAAGCGGCTCGCGCACGGGACGACCGTCGGCACCAACGCGCTCGTGACGCGCAACGGGGCACGCGTCGGCTTGCTGGCCACGAAGGGCCACACCGACGCGCTGCGGATCATGGACAACACCGGTCGCGTCACCGGCGCCGGCGTCGAGGAGACGCTCGACTACGCCAAGAGCACGCTGCCGGAGCAGCTCGTGCGGCGCGAGGACGTGCGCGGGATCGTCGAGCGCGTCGACTTCGAGGGCCGCGTCGTCGTCGAGCTCGACCGCGCGCAGGCCGAGCAGGCGATCCGTGAGCTGGTCGACAGCGGCGTCGAGGCGATCGCGATCTGCCTGCTGTGGTCGTTCGCGAACCCCGCGCACGAGCTGGAGGTGGCGCGCATCGCCGCCGACGTCGCGCCCGGGCTGTTCGTCTGCACCTCGCACGAGGTGGCTCCGCAGATCGGCGACTACCAGCGCGCCGCCGCGACCGTCTTCAACGCCTACATCGGCCCGCTGATGGAGACCTACGTCACGCGCCTGGCCGCGACCGCCGAGGCGCGCGGCTACCGCCACCCGATCGTCTTCGGCACCGTCAGCGGCGGGCTCGCCGGCCTCGACGTGGTGCGCCGCCTGCCGATCCGCACGCTCCAGTCCGGTCCGGTCGCGGGCGCGGTGGCGACGCGGATCCTCGGCCAGCGGATGGGCGAGCCGAACGCGCTCGCGACGGACATGGGCGGCACGACGCTCGACGTCGGCGTGATCGCCGACGGCCTCGAGTCGCGCACCGGAACCGCGGTCTTCGAGCGCCACCAGCTGCACCTGCGGATGGTCGACATCCAGTCGATCGGTGCCGGCGGCGGCAGCATCGCATGGGTCGACGAGCTGACCGGCGTGCTGCGCGTCGGGCCGCGCAGCGCCGGCTCCGAGCCCGGGCCGGCCTGCTTCGGCCGCGGCGGCGTGGAGCCGACGGTGACCGACGCCGACCTCGTGCTCGGCGTGCTCAACCCGCGCGGCCTGCTCGGCGGCCGGCTGCCGCTCGACCGCGACCGCGCGGAGGCGGCGATCAAGCGCGTCGCCGACAAGATCGGCCTGGACGTGCAGGAATGCGCGGCCGGGATCGTCGAGATCGTCGACGCCAGCATGGAGGACCTCGTCCGCCGCATCACCGGCCAGCAGGGTCTCGACCCGCGCGAGTTCGCGCTGATGGGCTACGGCGGCGGCGGGGCGGTGCACGCCAGCCTCTACGGACGCGACCTCGGCGTGCGCAGCCTGATCGTCCCGCTGGGCAACGTCGCGTCGGTCTGGTCCGCCGTCGGCGTGGCGGCCGGCGAGCTGGGACAGACGTTCGAGCGGCCGGTCTTCCTGCGCGCGCCGTTCGACCCCGCGCAGGTCGCGGCGGTCGTCGAGCAGCTGGAGCAGGAGGCGCGGGCGGCGCTGGAGCGCGACGGCGTCGCGCGCGCAGAGGTGCTGATCCGCCGCACCGCCGAGCTGCGCTACGGGCTGCAGGTGTTCGAGGTCGAGACGCCCGTTCCGGCCGGCGAGCTGCGCAGCACCGAGGCGATGGAGCGGATCGCGGCGAGCTTCGACGCGGTCTACGAGCAGAGCTTCGGCGCCGGCACCGGCTACCGCGAGGCCGGCACGATCCTGACGGTCCTGCGCGTGCAGGCGTATGTCCCCGGCCCGGCCGTGAACCTGACGCGGCGGTTGCCGGACCCCTACGAGGAGGCGATCGGGCCCGCCGAGTACCGCGGCGTCTACTGGTACGAGCTCGGCGGCGAGACCCCGACGCCGATCTACGAGGGCGACACGCTGCAGGCGGGTATGACGATGATCGGCCCCGCGATCGTCGAGTTCCCCTTCACGAGCGCGGTCGTGCGCCCGGGCCAGACGGCGGCGATGGACGCCCACGGCAACCTGATCCTGCAGCTTGGAGCGGTCGGCGCGCTCGCACCCGTCAGCGCCGGGCGCAGTGCCACCACCCGACAGGAGATCCCGTCATGAGCAGCGAATGGGCGCGCCGGCGCGGGAGCCTCGTCGACGGCTACGTGCCGCCGGACGAGCCGCAGGTCGATCCGAGCGTCGCGTTCCACCGCGAGTACGCGGAGGAGCTCGACCCGATCACGTTCGAGGTCATCCGCTCGCGCCTGTGGAACGTCAACTGGGACCACCAGCAGACGATCCGCCGCGTGTCGGGGTCCGGCGTCGTCGTCTACGGCTACGACTTCAACACGAGCATCCAGACGGAGATCGGCGAGGGCGTCGTCTTCGGGCCGGGCAACATCTTCTTCGCCGGTTGCGCCGACGTGGCGGTCAAGTGGACGCTGGAGCATCGCTCCGGCAGCGTCGGGATCGAGGACGGCGACGTCTTCATCCACGACGACCCGTGGGTCGGCACGAACCACCAGATGGACACGGCCGTGTTCGCCCCGGTGTTCGTCGACGGGCGGATCTTCTCGTGGGTCTTCAACGTCGTGCACCAGCGCGAGCTCGGCGGCGTCGAGCCCGGCGGCTTCGTGCAGAGTGCGACCGACGTGCACTCCGAGCCGTCGTTCTGGCCGCCCACGAAGCTCGTCAGCTGCGGCGCGATGCGCGAGGACGTCGCCGACGCCTGGACGCGCCGCTCGCGCCTGCCCGAGCTGCTGCAGCTGGAGCTGAAGTCGCAGATCGCCGGCATCGACTTCGCCCGCCGGCGGATGCTCGAGCTGGTCGAGAAGTACGGCGCGACGGTCGTGAAGGGCGTGATGCAGCGGATGATCGACGACACCGCGAGCGCGGTCCGGCGGCGCCTGCGGGAGCTGCCCGAGGCGACCTGGCGCGACGTCTGTTACGCCGGCGGCGCGGGCCCCGGCGACCGCGCGGCGCACCGGCTGGAGCTGCGAGCGCGCCACGAGGACGGTCACCTCTACATCTCCAACGAGGGCACCGAGCGCAGCAGCGGCTCGTTCAACTGCTCGTTCGGCCAGTTCCGCGCCGCGGTCCTGAACGCCGCGATCCCGCTGCTCGCCTACGACCAGTTCCTCTGCGGGGCCGGCGTGCTGCGCTGCATGACGTTCGAGCCGGCGCACGACGCGATCACCTCGGCGTCGCACCCGGCGGCGGTCAGCACCGCGATGGGCAACGTGATGGCGACCTACCAGGCCAGCCGCGCCTTCGGCGCGATGGTCGGCTGCTCGCCGGATCAGCGGCTGCGCGCGATGGCGACCTCGGGCCTGCACACGCCGATCACCAGCACGCTGTTCGGCGTCGACCAGTACGGCGAGCGCTACGCGAACTTCGCCTTCGACGGCGTCGTCGGCGCGCTGGGCGCGTTCTCCTGGCGCGACGGCCTCGACCACGGTGGCAGCGTCTCCTCGACGATCAACCCGGTCGGCTCGGTCGAGGTGTGGGAGCGCGAGATCCCGTTTCTCTACCTCTACCGTCAGGAGGTCCCCGGCAGCGGCGGGCACGGCAAGTGGCGCGGCGGGGCGACGTTCGTCTCCGGCTGGACCGGCCATCGCACGGAGGAGTCGTACATCTCCTCCGGCGGCCTCTATCAGGCGCTCACATTGGGCATCGGGCTTGCCGGCGGGATGCCGGCGACGGGCGGGACGATGTGGACCGCGAACGACACGGCGATCGAGGACGAGCTGGCCGCAGGTCGCCTGCCGGCGTCGCCCGAGGAGCTGCGCGAGCTGTGCACGGACGGCTTCGTGCCGCCGCCGAAGAAGTACGACAACCGGCTCGCGATCGGCGACGTGTTCGAGCTGATGCCGACGCCCGGCGGTGGCTACGGCGATCCGCTGCTGCGCGAGCCGGAGCTGGTCGTACGCGACCTCGTGGAGGGCCGGGTCACGCCGGATCAGGTGACGCGGATCTATGCGGTCGCGCTCGACGATGCGGACGGCGTCGACGTCGAGGGCACGGCCGCGCTGCGGCGCAGCGCGCTCGCCGAGCGCATCGCGGCGGCCTCGCAGCCGGCGCACGTGTCGGCGGCGGGCGGCGAGCTGGTCGCCGACGGCAACGTGCTCGAGACGGTGCTGATCCTGCGTGACGCCGCGGGCGCGAGCTTCTACGGGTGCGCGCAGTGCGGCGTCGACCTGGCCGAGGCGGGCGTGCCGTTCCAGGATGGCTGCGGGGTCATCGACCTGGCGCTGCCGAGCTTGGACGAGCGCTTGTTCGCCGATCCGCAGACGGTCGTCGACGACCGTGTGGTTGTGCGGATGTTCGTCTGCCCGCACTGCGGCTACGCGCTGGAGACGGTTGTCGCGCTGGCCGATCGTGCGCCGGAGTGGACCGTGCTGCTGACCTCGGGAGAGGGAGAGCACTAAAACCGATTCCCAAAGATTGTATACGAGATGGCTTATAAAAGCCGGAAACACGAGCTAGATCGTGCCTTAGCGCATTGATTGCATGCGAAATTCTTGACATGCGGTAAGCGCTCGTGCACACTGCGCGCCGTGTCGAGGAGAGATGCAGGCGCTGCGCAGGCCGTCGTCCATGCCGAGCGCGTGCGCGCGGGAGAGCTCGACGCCGTCGTGCTGTCCAACGGGCTCGTCTCCGGAACGATCGCGCTGGAACGTGGCGCCGACCTGCTGGAGCTGACGGACGTCGAACGCGAGCTGCAGGTGCTGTGGCGCGCCCCGGCCTGGGGCCGCTCCCCCGCCGGCTGGCCGTCCGCCGAGCACGCCGATGCCGCGACCTTCTTCGACCACTACCCCGGCGGCATGCAGGAGGTCTTTCCGAACGGGGGACCGTCGTGCGTCTACGAGGGCGCTGCGCTCGGCTTCCACGGCGAGGCGTGCAAGGTGCCGTGGAGCGGCGAGCTCGTCGACGTCGGCGAACGCGTCGAGCTGCGCTGCGCGACCCGCCTGGCGCGTACGCCGTTCGCGCTGCAGAAGACGTTCTCGCTCGGCCCCGGCGACCGCGCGATCCGCATCGACGCGAGCATCGTCAACGAGGGGCGGAGCGCGCTGCACTACATGTGGGGCTTCCACCCGGCCTTCGACGGCGCGCTGCTGGGTCGGAGCGCGCGGCTGCACTGCCCGGCCAGCTGGCTGCGCGCGCACGCCGACCGCCTGAGCGAGCGCCAGACGCTCCCGCCCGCGACCGAGACGACGTGGCCGGTCGCCGCCGACGGCGCGCGGCTCGACCAGCTGCTCGACGGCGAGGGCCGGACCGCCGACCTCTGGTACCTCGACGGCCTCGACGCCGGCTGGTACGCGCTCGAAGGCAGCGACGGCACGCTCGCGACGATGAGCTGGAGCGCCGCCGACTTCCCCTACCTGTGGCTGTGGCAGGAGTGCCACTCGGTGGAGGGCTACCCGTGGTTCGGGCAGCACCACATCGTCGGTGTCGAGCCGTGGACCTCACAGCCCGCAGCGGGCCTGCTGGCGGCGATCGAGAACGGCACCGCGCAGCTGCTGCCCGCGGGCGAGCGGCGCAGCGTGACGCTCAGCATCGGCGTCTCCCACCGTGGTTCGGCGGGCGGCGATCCCACCGGCGTGAGCCACGACGGTCATGTCCAATTCCGCGAGGAGCAACAGTGACGGGAAGATTCGAAGGCCGCGTGGCCGTGGTCACCGGCGCCGGGTCCGGCATCGGCGCCGCCACGGCCAGGCTGCTGGCGCGCGAGGGGGCTGCCGTGACGGTCGCCGACATCGACCTCGACGCGGCGGCCGCGGTCGTGGCCGAGCTGGCGGGGGAGGGCGCGCGCGCCCAGGCCGTCGCCACCGACGTCGGCCGCTCGGCGGAGGTCGAGCAGATGCTCGACGCGACCGTCACGGCCTTCGGCGGGATCGACATCCTCGTCAACAACGCCGGCATCCTGCGGCTCGGGCAGCTGATCGAGGTCAGCGACGCGGCGTGGGACGAGACGATCCGCACCAACCTCTCCAGCGTCTTCTACTGCTCGCGCGGCGCCGTGCGGCGGATGATCGGGCAGGGTCGCGGCGGGCGCATCGTCAGCATCTCGTCGATCCACGCCGTGCTGTCGAACCCGAACGCGGGTCCGTACACGGCGGCGAAGGGCGGCATCGAGGCGCTCTCGCGGACGCTCGCCTCGGAGGTCGCCGAGCACGGGATCACCGTCAACTGCGTGCGACCGGGCGCCACCTGGACGAGCCTCAGCCGGCCCTACTACACGCCGCCGGTGCTGGCCGCGTTGGACCAGCGCGTGCCGTTGAAGCAGATCGCGCAGCCGGAGTGGATCGCCGACGCCGTCGCGCACTTCGCCAGCGACGCCGGGCGCTACTGCACCGGCACGACCCTCGACGTGGATGGCGGCTACGTCATGCACGGCGGCCTCGCCGACCTCACCTACGCGTGATGAGCGACAAGCTGCTGACCGACGCCGACGAGCAGACGGCCGTCCTGGACGCACCTCCCGAACCGCTCCCCCCGGCTGCTGAGGAGCGCAGCCTCTGGCGCCGCATCGCCGGCCTCAACGAGCTGGGCGTGATCGTCGCGCTCGCGACGATGGTGGTCTTCATCGGCGCCTTCCATCCCGGCTTCTTCGCGGCCGAGTCGTTCGTCAACATCAGCCGCCAGGCCGCCTTCTTCGGGATCATGGCGCTGGGGATGGTCTTCCTGCTCGCGATGTGCGAGATCGACCTCTCCGTCGGCGGGATCTACGGCGTCACGATCATCGGCGCCGCAATCCTGATCCGCGACGGCTGGGATCCGTGGCTGGGCGCCGGGGCCGGCATCCTGATCGGTGTCGCGCTCGGGGCCGTCAACGGCCTGCTCGCCAACGGCCTCAAGATCTCGACGATCGTCGTCACCCTCGGCTCGCTGTCGATGTTCCGCGGGCTCGCGCTCGTGCTCTCCGACGGGCAGCCGATCGTCGGGCTGCCGCGCGAGGAGGCGTTCTTCCGCATCTTCGGCGGGGACCTCTTCGGGATCCCGGCGATCGTCTGGAGCTTCGCGGTGCTGACGGTGCTGCTGACGGCGCTGTTCCGCTTCACGCGGTTCGGCTTCCTCGTGCGCTCGATCGGCTCCAACGAGCAGGCGGCGCGGCTGAGCGGCATGCCGATCGCGCGCGTGCGGCTGCTGGTGCTGATGCTGGTGGGCGGGCTCTGCGGCATCTCCGGGATGCTCACGCTCGCCTTCTTCCAGTCGGCCGACCCGAGCAACGGCATCGGCTACGAGCTGCTCGTGATCGCCGCGGCGATCATCGGCGGGACGAGCCTCGCGGGCGGCAGCGGAACCGTCTTCGGCGCGCTGATCGGCGCCTTCGTGATCGCCACGATCACGAGCGGCCTCGTGCAGTTCGGCGTGACCGCCAACTGGACGAGCTTCGTCACCGGCGCGGTGATCATCGGCGCGGTCGCGCTCGACGCGGTGATCCGCCGCCGCCGTGCCGACGGCCTGCAACGAACGTAGCGGCGGACGGAAGCGTCGTCCGCTGAAACCGGGTCGCTGAGACCCACCGGAGGAGGAGCAGCATGAGAGTCAGGAACACCCGGTATGGGAGCGTGATGCGCGCCCTGATGGCGCTCGCGCTCGTGCTCGTCGCGGCGCTCGTCGCGGCGTGCGGTGACGAGAAGGCGGCGGACAAGACGGCGCCGGCGGATACGGCGCAGACGACGTCGGACAACGGCTCGGCGTGCGCCGCCGACGGGGCGAAGCTCGCGTTCGTCCTGCACATCCGCATCCCGTTCACGCAGCAGATCGCCGACGGCGGTCAGGCTGCCGCCGACGACTGCGGCGCCGACTACAAGGTGACCGGCCCGCCGAGCGCGGCCGACCCGCCGGCCGCGATCCAGGCCTTCCAGACCGTCGTCCAGACGGGCGCGAAGGGCGTCGCGGTGATCCCGTTCCCGACGACCGACCTGTGGCGCCGGCCGGTCGAGGACGCGCAGGGCCAGGGCGTCAAGATCGCCCTCAGCCAGGTCAGCGGTGACCTCGGCGCTCCGGTCGTGACCGGCAACGACAAGGACATGGGTCGCCAGATGGCCGAGACCGCGATCGACGAGATCGGCGCGGACGCGACCGGCTCGGCCGTCGTGGCCACCTGCGCCGCGGGCGTCTCGGTCCTCGACGACCGCGTCGCGGGCATCAAGGAGGCGTTCGCCGAGAAGGCGCCGGGCGTGAAGGTCGTCGGCCCGCTCGACTCCGGTCAGCCGGCTCCGCAGAACTACTCCAACTGGTCGGCGATCGTGCAGAAGAACGCGGATGCGCTGGCGTTCCTCGGCCCGTGCGCGTTCGACGCCTACAACCTGGCGAAGGTCAAGCGCCAGACGGGCAAGGACTTCACGATCGTCGGCGTCGACCTCGAGCCGGAGTCGCTCAAGGCGATCGAGGACGGGACGGTGCTCGCCGTGCTGAACGGCAACCCGTACCTGCAGGGCTACATCCCGATCCGTCTGCTGGCGAACGCCGTCGCGAACGACACCGAGCAGTCGGCCGGTTGGATCGACCCGGGCCTCGAGGTCGTCAAGAAGGGCGCGGCCGGCGAGTGGCTCGCGCGCCTGAAGGATCCGGCCGCCGTCGCCGCGTTCTACAAGCCGCAGGTCGACAGACTGTTCGCGGACATCGACGGCGCGATCCAGCCGCTGGAGAACCAGGCCAAGTAGATGCCAGCGGACCTGAACGCAGCTGCGGAGTCGACGCCCGTGTGCGAGGTCGTCGGCGTCCGCAAGAGCTACGGAGGCGTGCAGGCGCTTGCCGGGGTGGATCTCGCGATCCACCCCGGCCAGGTCCACGCGATCGTGGGCGAGAACGGCGCCGGCAAGTCGACGCTGATGAAGATCCTCGCCGGCGCCGAGCGGCCGGACGAGGGCGAGCTGCTCGTGGGCGGCCGGCCCACGTCGTTCGCCAACGTGGAGGAGGCGAGCCGCGACGGCATCGCGATCGTCTTCCAGGAGCTGAGCCTGTTCCCCGACCTCGACGTGCTCGCGAACCTCTTCGGCGTCCATCAGCCGTCGCGCCTCGGCTTCGTGGCGCGGGGGGAGATGCGACGCCGTGCACGACCGCTGCTCGATCGCATCGGCTTGCGGGTCGACGTCGACCGGACCGTCGCCGGACTGAACCTGGGCGAGCGCCAGCTCGTGGAGATCACGCGCGCGCTGCTCGCGGAGTCGCGGGTGCTGATCCTCGACGAGCCGAACTCGGCGCTGAACGCGAGCGAGAGCGAGCGGCTGTTCGACGTCGTACGCGACCTGCGCGCCCGCGGCGTCGCCGTCATCTTCATCTCGCACCGGCTGGAGGAGGTCTTCCGCATCGCCGACGTCGTCTCGGTGATGCGCAACGGCACCGTCGTGGAGACGGTGCGCTGCGCGGAGACGACGATCAAACAGGTCGTCACGGCGATGATCGGCCGCGAGCCGTCCCCGGCGGCGGCGCGCGCGCGTCGCGAGGTCGGCGACGGGCAGCCGCTGCGGCTCGAGCAGGTGTCCGTCAAGGGCAGCATCGAGGCGGTCGACCTGACGGTCGCGCCCGGCGAGATCGTCGGCCTCGCCGGACTCGACGGTGCCGGCTTCGTGACCGTGCTCGACGTGATCTTCGGCCGTCGCGCGCCCGACTCCGGCTCGGTCACGCTGCCCAGCGGCAAGCCCGGGCCGACTAGTGTCAGCGCCGCCGTGCGCGCGGGCGTGGCGCGCGTGCCGGCCGACCGTGTCAACGAGAGCGTCTCGCTGGAGCAGAGCATCGCCGAGAACGTCTCGCACGTGACCGCCGGCGCGCTCGGCCGCCACGGCTTCCGGCTGCGCCGCGGCCGGCTCGCGGAGCACGCCGCGCGCCAGCGCGATGCGCTGCAGATCCGCATGGCCTCGCCGTGGTCGCCCGTCAAGCAGCTCTCGGGCGGCAACCAGCAGAAGGTCGCGCTCGCGAAGTGGCTGGAAGCCGACCCCGGCGTGATCCTGCTCGACGACCCGACGCGCGGGGTCGACGTCGGCGCCAAGGAGGAGATCTACGAGATCGTCCGCCGGCTCGCGCAGGAGGGACGCGTCGTGCTGATGTCGTCGAGCGAGCTGCCCGAGTACGCCCAGCTGTGCGACCGCGTGCTCGTCTTCTACCGCGGCCGCATCGTCGGCGAGCTCAGAGGCGAGCAGACGACCGATCACGCGCTGCTCGAGGCGATCAACACGGGCGTCGTCCCGCCCCCTGCCCAATCAGAGGTGAACTGAGATGACGACCGATCCGAACGTGTCGATCCAGGTGCTGCGCGACGTCGCCGTGCCGCTGGGCGATGGCACGATCACGCGCGCCGAGGTCTGGCTGCCCGCGGGCGGCGGCGCCCACCCGGCGATCCTGACGCGGACGATCGTGCCGGTCGACGGCCCGCCGACGCTCCAGCCGCTGATGGACGCGCGGCTGGCGACGAGCCGCGGCTACGCCGTCGTGTTGCAGGAGGTGCGCGGCCGGGGCGCCTCCGAGGGCGCGTACGAGCCGTTCGTCAACGAGGCCGCCGACGGCGCCGACAGCATCGCCTGGATCGCCGAGCAGGCGTGGTGCGACGGGCGCGTGGTGATGACGGGCGCAAGCGTCCTGGGCGCCGCCCAGTGGCTTGCCGCCTCAGCCAGCCCGCCGGCGCTGCGCGCGATCGCGCCGACGATCTCCTCCGACGAGCTGAGCGAAGGCTGGTCGCTGACCGGCGGCGTGCCGGAGCACGGCTTCCTCTCCACCTGGAGTGCGGTGACGCTCGCGCCGCTCGGCGAGCGGTGGCTTGACGACACGGAGCGCGCGCTCGACGACCTGGAGGGGCTGACGCGCATCGCGCCCTGGATCCCCGACTGGTACGGCCCCGCCGACTCCGACTACTGGGCGCGCTTGTCGGTCTCGGCGCGGCGCGAGCAGGTCGAGGTGCCGGCCTTCGTCGCCGGCGGCTGGTACGACATCTTCCTCGCCGGCACGCTCGCGAGCTTCGCCCGCTCGCGCGATCCGCGCGACCGCCTGGTGATCGGGCCGTGGGGTCACGACCCGTTCCTCTCGTGGCTGATCGGCGACGTGAACGCCGGCATCGCGGGTGCCGGCCTGGGACGGCTGTTCGGCTGGCAGCTCGACTTCTACGACGCGGTGCTCGCCGGCCGCGAGCAGGACGCGCCGCGCGTGCGCGCGTATGCGATGAACGCCCGTCGCTGGCTCGCGCTCGACACGTGGCCGCCGCCCGGTGCGAGCACGTCCACGATCACGCTCGCGGCCGCCGGCTTCGGCGTCGATCCCGCCGATCCGGTGCCGAGCCGCGGCGGACGCGGCTTCACGCCCGGCCTGCCCGACGACGGCTGGGGCGTGCGCGACCAGCGCCCGACGGCGGCGCGTGCGGACGTCGTCGAGGCGGCTGCCATCACGCTGGAGGAGGCGACGCTGCTCGCGGGCCCGGTCACGGCGCACCTGAGCATCGCAGCGGACGGCGAGGGCGCCTGCCTGTGGACCGGGACGCTGTGCCACGAGCAGCCCGACGGCGCGCTGCACAACCTCTGCGACGGCGTCGTGACGGCAGCCGCCGATGCCGGCGAGGTCGAGCTCTCGCTCGGTCACGTCTGCGTCGCGCTGCCCGCCGGCGCGCGGCTCGTGCTGCTCGTCGCCGGCAGCTCCTTCCCGCGCTGGCCGCGGCCGGCGCACGCGCGCACGCAATCGCTGCGAGAGGGGGGGCAGCTCGAGCTGACGGTCGCTCCGCACGAGCTGCTGGACTCGCACGCGCTGGCGGACGCGTAGGAGGGCCCGGGTCGGCTGCGCGGTGCCGGCGGGCACCGCGCAGCCCCCGCGTCACACCAGCGGCAGGCCCTCGACGCCGAGCTCGATGCGCGTGATGTGGAAGCCGCCGAGGTTGGCGGCGAACAGGTCGGTGCCGCGCCAGGCGACGTTCGCCGGCTGGCAGAGGACGTGCGAGCAGGGGTCGTCCATCAGCAGCTCGATCCGTCCGTCGGGATCGACGCGGGCGATCCGCGAGGGCGAGAAGTAGGACAGGTACAAGCGTCCCTCGGCGTCGAAGGCGAGCCCGTCGACGACGCCGTCGAGCTCCTCGAGGAACGGCTCCGCGCCCGTCGGTGCGCCGTCGGCGCCGATGCGGATCACGCTCACGCGATAGGCGTAGCTCTCGACCACGTAGAGCGCGTCGCCGCTCGCGTCGAGCGCCATGCCGTTGGCGAAGCCCAGCGGCTCGTCCCACCACAGCTCGCCCTCGCCGCTGTCGAGGTCGAAACGCCAGACGCCCCCGCCGGGCTCGTCCTTCGTGTGGCTGTCGGACACATAGAGGCAGTTGCGGGCGTGGTCGACGACGGGGAAGTTCGGCAGCTCCATCGCGCGCTCACCGCGCGGTTTGGCGAACGGCTCCAGCACGCCGGTCGCGGGATCGAGCCGCAGCACCGCCGGCGTCTTGATGTCGCAGACGTAGAGCAGGCCGCGGCGGTCGAACGCCATGCCGAGGATCAGGCCGCCGGTGGAGGCGATCAGCTCCAGCTGCGAGCCGTCTGCGGCGATGCGGTAGATCTCGCCGGCGGTGCCGCCGCACCAGACGTTTCCCTCGCGGTCGATCGCGAGCCCCTCGGGGTGGTTGAGCTGGGGCTCGTGGACGGCGCCGCTGAAAAAGGCGGTCGCGCGGTCGAGCGGCAGGCGGGCGTCCATCTGAGCGTCCTTTCCGAAGATTGCATGCGAAATATGCCAGAAAGGCTCAAGAAGGCCAGCAAGTTGGCGAGATAAGCACCAAATCGCATTCAAAACGCTTGACAGCGTGCTTCTCGCTGATCCATACTCGGAGGCATGAGTGAACGTGGAGGAGTTGCGCTCGTGACGGGCGCCGGACGTGGCATCGGACGGTCGATCGCGCTGCGACTGGCACGCGACGGCTTCGACGTCGCGATCAACGACGTGGCCGTCGAGAGCGCCGACGCGGTCGTGCGCGAGGTCGAGGCGCTCGGGCGCCGCGCCGTCGCCGTGCCAGCCGACGTGAGCGACCGCGACGCCGTCTTCGCGATGGTCGCGGCGACCACGGACGCGCTCGGCGACCTCGACGTGATCGTCGCCAACGCCGGCATCGTGCGCGTCAAGCCGCTGATCGAGACCACGCCGGACGACCTGCAGGCGATGTTCGCCGTGAACCTGTTCGGCGTCTTCTACTGCGTGCAGGCCGCCGCCGAGCACTTCATCGCGCGCGGCGCGGGCGGCAAGATCGTGATCGCCTCCAGCGCCGCCGGCCACGAGGGCTTCGAGTTCCACGCCGCCTACAGCGGCACGAAGTTCGCCGTCAACGGCCTCACCCAGGCGGCGGCGAAGGAGCTCGCGCCCCACGGCGTGACGGTGAACGCCTACTGCCCCGGGATCGTCGACACGCCGATGTGGAGCTACATCGACGGCGAGCTGGGGCAGCGGCAGGGCAAGCAGAAGGGCGAGACGATGGCCGAGTACGCCAAGAACATCCGGCTCGGCCGCATCCAGACCCCGGAGGACGTCGCGGGCCTCGTCGCCTACTTCGCCTCCCCCGACTCCGACTACATGACGGGCCAGTCGCTGATCATCGACGGCGGCATCGTCTTCCGCTAACAGACCGACACGAGGTGATGGAGAGATGGCACAGGCGGTAGAGGAGCTTCGCGCACTCAGCGCGGGCGCCGGCGAGTTCTTGGGCAGCTCGCCGATCGGGCACTACATCGGCGGCAGCTGGCAGCCCTCGGGCGACGGGCGCGTCGGCGACGTGCTCGACCCCTCCGACGGCAGCGTGCTCGCGACCGTCGCGCTCGGCGGCGAGGCCGAGATCGACGCGGCCTGCAAAGCCGCGTCGGACGCCTTCCCCGCCTGGTCGGGGCTGCCCGCGAACGAGCGCAGCGTGCTGCTGCACCGCCTCGCCGACAAGCTGGAGGCCGAGGCCGAGACGCTCGCGCAGCTGGAGGCGCTCGACGTCGGCAAGGCGATCGTCAACGCCGAGTCCTTCGACGTGCCGTTCGGCATCGAGGGCATCCGCTACTTCGCCAACCTCGCCGCCCAGCTGCGGACGGACGTCGCGCTGCCGCTGGCCAACATGGACGCGCGCACGCACCTCGCGCCCTACGGCGTCTGCGGCTTCATCTTCCCCTGGAACTTCCCCTTCGACCTGCTCGTCTGGGGCGTCGCCCCGGCGCTCGCGGCCGGCAACACGGTCGTCATCAAGCCGTCGGAGGTCACGCCGCTCTCGACGCTCTACGTCTGCAGGCTGATGGACGAGATCGGCTTCCCGGCCGGCGTGTTCAACGTCGTCACCGGCCTCGGCGCCGACGCGGGCGCCGCGATCCCCAAGCACCCGCTCGTCAAGCGCATGTCGTTCACCGGCTCCCCCGAGGTCGGCCGGCTGATCGGCGCCGCCAGCGGCGCGCGGCCGATCCCCTGCAAGCTCGAGCTCGGCGGCAAGGGCGCCGCCGTCGTCTTCGACGACGTCGACGTGGCAGCCACCGCGACGGCGCTCGCCGGCGCGATCACGCTCAACACCGGCCAGGTCTGCTGCACCGCGACGCGCTGGCTGCTGCACGAGGACATCTACGACGAGTTCGTCTCCGAGGTCACCGCGCAGCTCAGCGCCGTCAAGATCGGCCCGTCGCTGGGCGTCGAGACGGAGATGGGTCCGCTCGTCAGCCAGGCGCAGGTCGATCGCGTGCTGGCCTACCGCGAGAAGGGCGAGGCGGAGGGCGCGACCGTGCTGCTCGACGGCGGCCCGGCGAACGTCGAGGGCCGCGAGTCCGGCTTCTACGTCACGCCGTACCTGCTCGCGGGCGACGACCAGAACGTCTGCTTCCGCGAGGAGATCTTCGGCCCGGCCGCATACGTGACGAAGTTCAGCGACGAGGACGCAGCCGTCGCCTCCGTCAACAGCCTCGACTACGGTCTGGCGAACAGCGTCTGGACCGAGGACCTGGAGCGGGCCAACCGTGTCGCGGAGCAGATGGTGGCGGGCAACAGCTGGGTCAACGCGCACAACGTGTTCGCGTACGGCCTGCCCTATGGCGGCGTCAACCTCAGCGGCATGGGCGGCGGCGTCAACGGCCCCGACACGTTCACCGACTACCTGCGCCCGCAGACGATCGCGCGGCCGCTCGGGTAACGGATGGCCGCGATGACGTCCCCCGACTCCCTGTCGAGACGGCTCGCGGCCTTCGCCACGCAGCTGACGTACGAGCAGCTCCCCGCCCACGTCGTCGAGGCCGCCAAGCTGCACCTGCTCGACCTCGTGGGCACCGCGCTCGCCGCCCACGGCAGCGGTGCGGGGACGTATGCCGCAAGCGCGTCGCTCGAGCTGGGCGGCGCGGGCGGCGCGTCCGTCATCGGCCAGCGGGACGGTCGTCCCGCGGCGGTCGCCGCGCTCGCCAACGGCACGCTCGCGCATGCGATCGAGTTCGACGACACGCACACGGCGTCGATCTGCCACATCTCGGCCGTCGTCGTCCCGGCGGCGCTCGCCGTCGCCGAGACGCACGCGCGCTCGGGGCGGGAACTGCTTGCCGCGATCGTCGCGGGCAACGAGGTCGTCGCCCGCGTCGGCGCCGACGCGGCGCCCGCGTACATGGAGACGGGCTTCCACCCGACGTCCGTGTGCGGCGTCTTCGGCGCGACGGCCGCCGCGGCGCGGCTGCGCGGCCTGACGGCGGACCAGACGGCGCACGCGCTCGGCATCGCCGGCAGCTTCGCCGGCGGGTTGTTCGAGTACCTCGGCGACGGCGCGGCGACGAAGTCGGTGCACGGCGGCTGGGCTGCGCATGCCGGCGTCAGCGCCGCGGCGCTCGCGGCGTGCGGGGGCGACGGGCCGGCCGGCGTGCTGGAGGGCCGCTTCGGCCTGTACGCGACGCACTTCCGTCTCGACGAGCGGGACGCGCTGGGCGCGGACTGGGAGCTCGGGACGCGCTGGGAGACGCCGGCGATGTCGTTCAAGCCGTACCCCGCCTGCCATTTCATCGCCGGCGCGCTCGACGCCGCCCGCCTGCTGCTCGCGGACGGGCTGGAGGCCGACGCGATCGAGCAGGTCGTCGTCGCGGTGCCCGTGGCGGCGGTCCCGCTCGTGTGCGAACCGCGCGCGAGCAAGCTGCGCCCGCGGACGCCCTTCGAGGCGAAGTTCAGCCTGCCGTACTCGCTCGCGTCGCTGCTCGTGCACGGCTCGCTCGACGTCGCGACCTACCGGCCCGAACGGCTGCTGGACGAGCGCGTGCTCGCGCTCGCCGAGCGCATCCGCCACCAGGTCGAGGACTTCCCGCACTACCCGGACGTGCTGCCGGCGCGCGTGACCGTCACGCGGCACGACGGGGGTGTCGTGAGCGAGCTGTCCCCCGACGGCCCGCTCGCCCCGCCCTTCACGGACGACGACGTGCGCCGCAAGTTCCGCGGCAACGCCGCCCTCGCGCTGACCGAGACGGATCTCGGGGCGCTGGAGGCGGGCCTGTCGAGAGTCGAAAACGCTCGGGACCTGCACGACCTGCTCGGCCCGCTGCGCCGGGCCCGCTGAAGGAGACGGACATGACCGACATGACCGACATGCAGATGACGCTTCACCCGCAGGCTGCTGCGCTGATCGCGGAGGTCACCGAGCGCCTGAGCCTGTTCACCGGCAGCGACGCCACGCCGATCGCCGCGACGTCGCCCGCACGGGCGCGCGAGCAGATGGCGGTGTTGCGCGAGACGCTGGGCAAGGGCCCGTCCGTCCCGGAGGTGCGGGACCTGACGATCCCGACCGCCGACGCCGACCTGCCGGCGCGGCTGTACCGCGTCGCCGCCACGCGGCCCGCAGGGCTGTGGGTGTGGTTCCACGGCGGCGGCTGCGTGATCGGCGACCTCGAGGAGCAGGACGCCGTCTGCCGCCTGATGGCGCAGCTGAGCGGCTGCGACGTGCTCAATGCGTCCTACCGCCTGGCCCCGGAGCATCCCTTCCCGGCCGCGGCCATGGACGCGTACCGCGTCGTCGAGTGGGCCGCGGAGGAGCTGGCCGAGGATCTGCCGCTGATCGTCGGCGGCGAGAGCGCCGGCGGCGGCCTGGCGGCTGCCGCCGCGTTGCAGGCGAAGGCTGCCGGCGGACCCCGGATCGCCGCGCAGGTGCTCGTGCACCCGATGCTCGGCGCTGACTTCGACACCGACTCCTACCTGCGCTACGGCGGCGGCGAGTACCTGCTCGGCCGCGAGCTGATGATGTGGTTCTGGGACCACTACGCGCCGCAGGAGTCGATGCGCGCCGACCCGCTCGCCGTGCCGCTGTGCGCCGCGGACCTCAGCGGGCTGCCGCCCGCGACCGTCGTGCTCGCCGAGCTCGACCCCCTGCGCGACGAGGGCGAGGCGTACGCGCAGCGGCTCGCGGAGGCAGGCGTCGACGTCGACGTGCGCACCTACGAGGGCGTCATGCACGGCTTCTGGTGCTGGGCGAACCGCCTCGACTCGGGCCGCGAGGCCGTCGCAGAAGTGTGCGCGCGCCTGCACGAGACGCTCGACCGGAACGTCGCGCTGCCGGCGTGAGCTGAAGGCGAAGCCCTCGGGGTCGACGCTGCGCAGCCGGTCGAGGGGTTGCGCAGTGCGCTTGACAACCGTAGTCGGGACGTCCAACATCCTGAATCAGGATGTTGAGCATCACATCTGATCAGGACGCCAGACAGCTCGGCCAGGTGCTGGCTGCGTTTGGAGTCGATGATGCTGGCCTCGGCGCTTAGCCAGCAGCTCGACAGCGGCCTGCTGGAGTTCGCGTGGGACGAGTGGGCGCAGATGGGCGTCCTGGCGGCGCCGAAGCGGGTGAGTCGGTGGGCGCAGGATCCGGAGGCGCTGATCGTGTTCACGTTGGAGGTCGCTCGCGACGATCCGCGCCTGTTCGACGAGCTGCTCGACTGGCTGCTGGTCAACGAATCGCTGCTCAGCGTGCGTCGTCTGCGGGCGATGTGCGACGGGCCGGAGGATGACCGGCTCGTCGACGCCGCGATCGGCTGGCTTGCCCAGCGCAGGCCGCGTGCCCGTCTCGCGCCGCGTGCGGGCGGGCCCACGAGAGCGGATCTCTCGCCGCTCTTCCGAGGTGTCTCAGCGGGGGTGCGCACGCCGGACCCGGCATTCGCCGCGGCCGGCTGGCTGCGTCCGATCGCCCAGCCGAGCGGCAAGGCTCGCCGCCCCGACCTCGATGCCCCGATCAACCTCGCCTTCTGCTTGCGCGAGCTGCTCGGCGTCGGCGTGCGCGCGGAGGTCGTGCGCCTGCTGCTCACCGTCGATGCACCTCACGTCAACGCGCAGACGGTGGCTCGCTCGGCCAGCTTCGCCAAGCGCAACGTGCACGACGTGCTCGCGTCCCTGCACGCGGCGGGAGCGGTGCGGCAATGGAACGTCGGCAACCAGCAGCGTTACGAGATCGACCGCGCGGCCTGGGCTCGGCTGCTCGGCATCGAGGCCGATGCGTTGCCCGTCGAGCGAGCATGGCCACAGCTCCTGAGCGGTCTCCGGTCCGTGCGGCGCTTTCTCCACCGTGACGACCTGGACGATCTCTCCGACTACCTTCGAGCCAGCCAGGCACGCGACCTCCTCGAAGCGGTGCGGCGGAGCTTCGAGTACGCGGGCCTCCACGTCGGCAGCTCGCGCGGGGACGGTGCTTGGGGGGATCTGACAGCGCTCGTCAGCGATGCGCTGGTGGATCTCGGTGCCCAGCGCGCTGCATCGACACCGTAGTGGCGACCCTTCCAGGGGCCGCTCACTCCTACTCGGACTTCGCCGAGCGGCGCCGGCGCTTGCGCGCGGGCGTCGTCTCGTCCGCGAGCTCGAACAGCTCGCCGTGCTCGACGAGCGTCTCGCGCGTGCGCCGGATGTGCACGAGCAGGATGTTCGCCGCGTCCTCGCCGCGCCGCGACTTCATCGTCTCCAGCAGCAGGCGGTGCTCCAGCTGCGCGATCTGCAGCCGCTCGGGCAGGACGAGGTACGTGCGGCGGTAGTGCTCGGTCCCGTTCCACAACGACTCGATGATCCGCAGCAGCCGCGGCGGCGCGCCGGACATCGCGGTGAGGTGAAAGCGCCGGTCGAGCTCCACCCAGCGGCCGATGTCCTCGTCCGTGGCGGCCTCCTCGATCTGCTCGACGTAGCTCTCGAGCTCGGCCAGCTGCTCGTCGCTGAGCCTCGGCACGCTGCGCGAGATGGCGAACGGCTCGAGGTGCTCGCGGATCTCGTAGATCTCGCCCAGCTCGTCGAGCTCGAGCCGCGCCACGCGCGCACCGGAGTGCGGCAGCAGCGTGACGAGGCCCTCGGCCTGGAGCAGCTGGAGCGCCTCGCGGACGGGGATGCGGCTCGTCCCGTACTGCTCGGCGACGCGCGCTTGCCCGATGCGCTCGCCCGGCTTCAGCGAGCCCGCGAAGATCGCCGCGCGCAGCTCGCGGGCGAGCAGGTCGGTGAGCAGCTCGCGCGAGCTGTCGTCGTGCGGGGCGCCGCCAGCTTCGTTCATGCTCGACACGCGTCTCCTGTCGTCATCGTCGCGACTGGATCATGCCTCATGCTACGGCGCCGCCGCGGGATCAGATGCCCTGCCAGCCCCCGTCGTCCCAGAAGTACGAGGCACCGGTCGCCAGCTCGCCGGTCGCCACCTGGCGCAGGCCCTCGGCGGAGACGGCCTCGGTGAGCGCGATCGAGCGCTCCCCGTCCTCGATGCGGATCGATCCGTCGGGACGATCGTCGCGCCGGCGCATTTCATACACGCGCGCGAGAAGACGCTCGAGCGCCGCGCCCGGCTCCGTGCCCGCGGCCTCCGCGAGGCGTTCGTAGAAGGCGCTGCCGCCGGTCTCGATCGCCATCGCCCACGGCGCCGGCCCCGACGCATAGCGCCCGAGCTTCGCCGTCACGACCGCGTTCACGCCCAGCGAGCCGAGCAGTTCCCGCACCGCTTCGACCTCGGCGGCGTCGGCCTGGGCCTCGATCTTCACGTCCACGACGTCCTGCGTGTGCTCCTCAGCCATCGACATCCTGCCTTTGTGCTTGCTGCTCGTTTGTCTCGGAAAGCCGGGCGGGCCGGCAGGCGCGTGCGGCGCCCGCCGGCCGTGGCCACGGAACTGCGGTGTTGCCTACGCGTAGAGCTCGTTCCAGGTCTCCAGGAAGGAGGTGCGGTACGTGCCGCCGCCGAACATCCAGTCGCCGGCCTTGGTGCCCTTCGGCACCTGCTGGTCGACGTTGTTGGCGTCGAACACGACGGCCGGGTCGGGCTGCTGGACGCTCAGCTTGCGGTCGAGCTTCTTGCCCGAGAGCCCCTGCAGGATCTGGCCGATCAGCGTGTAGGAGATGTAGGGGATGTCGATCCACGACGTCGCCACGAGCGGCGTGCTGTTGCCGCGCAGCGCCTCGACGCCGGCGGTGTTGGCGATGTGGCCGTAGACCTGGACGTCGGTCTTGCCGGACTGCGCGACGCCGGAGGCGGCGGGCAGCGCGATCGGCGGGTAGTTGCACCAGATCGCGTTGAGGTCCGGGTTGGCCTGGAGGATCGTGCGGGCTGCTGCGGAGGAGTCGCTGGCGGTGTTGGTGAGGCTGATGTTGTTGTGCTCGGCGACGATCTCGAAGCGGTCCTGCTGCTCGATCAGGCCCTTGAAGGCGAAGCGGCGCGCCTGGATGACGTCGGCGGTGAAGTCGAGCATCGCGACCTTGATCTTGCCGGTGGGGCGGCGCTGGAGCTGGTCGGCGATCAGGTAGTTGCCGATCAGGCTGGCGTCGCCGTCCGGCGGCAGGCCGTAGTCGTTGCCGAGGCTGCTGTCGAGCGGCGCGAACGTGTACGAGCCGACCGTGGGGATGCCGGCCTCCTTGGCCTTGGCGAGCTGCGGCTCCATCTGGCTCGCGCCGATGCCGATCATGATGATCCCGTCGACCTTGCGCGTGAGGAACGCGGTCAGCGTGGACTGCGCGGTCGGGACCGAGCCCATCGTGTCGGTGTCGACGATCGTCCAGCCGAGGTCGGCCTCCTTCGCGACGCTCTTGCACCAGCGCAGGATGTTCGAGATGTTCTCGTCCGCGGAGGTGAGGATCGCGAAGCCGATCGTCTTGTTGCGGTACTTCTCGCCGATGTTCGGCTTGACGGCGCCGCCGCCGCCGGAGGCCGTCGGCGCGGCGACGGTGCTGCCGCCGCTGCCGCAGGCCTGAAGGGCGGTGCCGACGACCGAGGCGCCGACGCCGGTGACGGCGGCGCGCTTGAGGAACGAGCTGCGGGTGAAGCCGTTGCCTCTCCCTGAATTCATCGGCGCTTCAGCTGGCGAGCGCGTCGTCTCATCGTGATGCGACATCTGCGTATGACCTCCTCCGAGCGAGCGGGAACCGCTCGCGACTCTCTCGACACCATCATTGCGCCTCCCAGGCGAGTCGGATACAATTCTCTCGATTTCTCCGACCTAGACCGCCTTTTCAGGCAGAATCGTATAGCAATATGGTCGCGAAGTGCAAACGCTGGTCAGGGTGTGGCGCATGAGCCTCGTCCTCGGCATCGACATCGGCGGCACCTTCACCGATTGCATTGCACTGACCGGTGAAGGTGACGTGCGGATGGGAAAGTCACTTTCGACGCCCCCCGACTTCGACACGGGCTTCATCGACGCGATCGGCGCCGTCGCCGCCTCGCGTGACATGGACGCGTCTGCCGCCCTGGCCGAGACGACGCAGATCCTCCACGGCTGCACCGTCGGCTCGAACGCGCTCGTCGAGCACCGCACCGCGAAGGTCGCGCTGCTCACCTCGCGCGGCCATCGCGACTCGCTCTTCACGATGCAGGCGGGACGTCGGCTGCGCGCGCTCGGCGCCGAGGCGATCGCGCACGTCGCCGCGCACGTCAAGCCCGAGCCGCTCGTCCCCCGCAGCCTCGTCCGCGAGCTCGACGAGCGCGTCGCCGCGGATGGCCGGGTGCTCGCGCCGCTCGACGAGCAGCAGGTGCGCGAGGTCGTCGCCGAGCTGCTCGCGGACGGCGTCGAGGCGTTCGCCGTCTCGTTGCTGTGGTCGGTCGCCAACGACGCCCACGAGCAGACGGTCGCTCGCGTGATCCGCGAGCTGGCGCCGGACGCCTACCTGTCGGTCGCCTCGCAGGTCGTCGCCCGCACCGGCGAGTACGAGCGCACCGTGGCGACCGTCGTCAACTCGCTGATCGGACCCGAGATGGACCGCTACCTGTCGCAGCTGGAGGACCGCTGCCAGGCGCACGGCTACGCGGGCACGATCTCGATCATGACCTGCTCCGGCGGCCTCGTCTCGACCGACGAGGCGCGCGCGCTGCCGGTCCTGACGATCGGCTCGGGACCGGTCGCCGGCCTGATCGGCGCGCGCCGGCTCGCCGCGACCGCGGCCGGGCACCAGGCGTCGCGGGCGCCCGTGCGCACGACGAACGTCATCACCGCAGACATGGGCGGCACGACGCTCGACGTCGGCGTCGTCCACGAGGGCGTGCCGATCAGTCGCGTGACGAGCTGGTACGACCAGTACGAGTACTTCGTGCCGACGCTCGACGTGCGCTCGATCGGCGCGGGCGGCGGCTCGATCGTCCAGCTCGACGAGACCTCCGGCACGCTGCGCGTCGGCCCCCGCAGCGCGGGCTCGCGACCCGGGCCCGTCTGTTATTCGCGTGGCGGCACCGAGCCGACGATCACCGACGCCGACCTCGTCGCCGGTTTCCTCAACCCGGACTACTTCCTCGGCGGCAAGATGGCGCTCGACCTCGACGGCGCGACGCGCGCGTTCGCCGCGCTCGGCGAGCCGCTCGGCCTCAGTGCGCTGGAGACGGCCAGTGCCGCACTGCGCATCGTCGACAACCAGATGGCCGACGCGATCCGCCTCGTCAGCGTCAACCAGGGCTTCGACCCGCGCGCCTTCACGCTGTACCCGTGCGGCGGCGGCGGCGCGCTGCACGCTGCCGCGATCGCCGCCGAGCTCGGCATCCCGTCGATCTCGGTGCCGCTGAGCGGGCTCGCCTCCGGCTGGTCGGCGTTCGGCGTCGCGGGCGCGGAGCCGCTCGTGGTGCAGGAGCTGGCGCGGCCGATGCGCGAGCCGTTCGATCCCGCCGTCTTCACGGCGCGGTTCGCCGAGCTCGAAGCGGCGGCGCTCGCGCGCCTCGCCGGCCAGGGGATCGCTCGCGAGGACGCCGTCCTGACCCGCCACGCCGACGTGCGCTACGCGCTCCAGGTCAACGAGGTGGAGGTGCTCGCGCCGTCGGGCGACTACGACGACGCGAGCGTGCGCGAGCTGCTGGAGCGCTTCGAGACCGAGTACGCCCGCCGCTACGGCGAGGACTCGCGCTACGCGGACGCCGGCTTCGCCGTCATCGGCCTGCGCGTGCGCGGCCGCGGCGCCGCCCGCGAGCTGCCGTTGAGCGCCGCGCAGCCTGACGGCCCCGCACCGACACCGGAGCCGAAGGGCCATCGCGACGTGTCCTTCCATCGCCGCGGCCAGGGTGCCGAGCCGGTCGCCGTCTACGACGCCGCGGTGATCCACCCCGAGACCGTGCTGCGCGGCCCGGCGATCGTCGAGCTGCCGGGCACGAGCATCGTCGTCCCCCATGACGCGGTCCTGCGCTTCGACGCGCTCGGCAGCGCCCACATCACCCTGGCTGGAGCGTGATCGGATGACCGCAGTGGCACCGCCTCGCGACGCCGAGGTCCGCTGGGACGGGCGCGTCCACAGCTACCGGCCGCAGGAGGACTGGCGCGCGCGCCTCTCGCCGAGCCTCGTGCTCCACGACGAGGCCGACGGCGAGCTCGACCCGATCACGTTCGAGGTGATCCGCCACCGGCTGTGGACGATCAACCTCGCGCACGGCGACACGGTGACGCGCATCTCCGGCTCGCCCGTGTTCCAGTCGCTCGACTTCAACATGTGCATCCTCACCGAGGACGGCGAGTACGTCATGAACGCGCCGTTCGTGCAGTTCCTCAACGCCGGTGCCGGCCTCGGCGCGCGCTTCATCATGGAGCGCTACGGCGCGGAGCCCGGCATCGAGGAGGGCGACGTCTTCGTCGGCAACGACCCGTGGGTCTGCGCCGTGCACGAGATGGACGTGATGTTCGCGTGTCCGGTGTTCGCCGACGGCAAGCTGTTCGCCTGGACGGCGAACGCCGGGCACCAGTACGACCTCGGCGGGGCGGTGCCGGGCGGCTGGCCGCAGAACGCCGAGGACGTCTTCAGCGACCCGACCGTGTTCCGGCCGTTCAAGATCGTCGAGCGCGGACGGATGCGGGCGGACCTCGAGGCGATGTACCTGCGGCAGTCGCGCTTCCCCGAGATGGTCGCGCTCGACATGCGCGCGCAGATCAGCGGCTGCCGCTACGCCGCCGAGCAGATCCAGGAGCTGTGCGCGCAGTTCGGCGCCGCGACCGTGAAGGCCGCGATGCGGCGGATCCTCGACGGCTCGCAGCGTGCGCTGCAGGAGAAGCTGCGGCGGATCCCCGACGGGACCTGGAGCGAGGCCCGCTACGTCGACGAGCGCCTGCCGGGCGACCGCTCGACGTATCGCACGCAGGTCAACGTCACCAAGCGCGGCGACCGCCTGATCTTCGACAACGACGGCACCGAGGAGCAGATGATCGGGCCGCTCGGGATCACGTTCGCCTCCTTCAGCGGCTCGGCGCTGACGCCGCTGTCGATCACGATGCTGCCCGAGCAGCTGTTCGCCGTCGGCGGCGCCAACCGCCAGGTCGACCTGGAGCCGACGCCCGGGCGGCTCACCTGCGTCGACCACCCGGCCGCCGTCGGTGCCGGCGTGCTGAACGTGATCGGGCACATCGCTGCCGTGCAGACGTGCGTGAACCGCATGCTCGCGTGCGACCCCGAGCTCTCGGAGGGGATCGTCGCCGCCTCGCCCGACTTCCCCGTCGCCGTGATCTCCGGCCGCGACGAGGACGGGCGCTACTACGGCCAGGCCGTGCTCGACCACTTCGCGATGGGCCTCGGAGCGCGCTCGCACCGCGACGGCGTCGACACCGGCGGCGCCGCCTGGAGCCCGCTCACGTTCCTGCTCAACGTCGAGGCGGTCGAGCAGTTCTACCCGCTCGTGTACCTGTACCGGCGCGAGCTGGAGGACTCCGGCGGCGCGGGGCGCTGGCGCGGCGGCGTCGGGCTGGCGTACGCGTGGATGGCCTATCGCGCCGAGTCGATGAGCCTCACCTGCTTCGGCGGTGGCATGGCGACGTCCGCGTTCGGTGCCGAGGGCGTGATGGGCGGCTACCCGTCGCCATCCGCGCACGTCCACGTGCTGCGCGAGACGAACGTCAAGAAGCTGCTCGCCGCCGGTCGCGTGCCGACGCAGATCTCCGACATGCAGGCGGCCGAAGCGTTCTCGCGCCCGTCGAAGGCGAACACGCTGCCGCTCGGGCCCGACGACGTCGTCGAGGCGACGGTCTCCGGCGGTGGCGGCTACGCCGACCCGCTCGAGCGCGACCCCGCGCACGTGGCACGCGACGTCGCCAACGGTCACGCCTCGCGCACGGCGGCCGAGGCGGTCTACGGCGTGGTGCTCGACGACGCCGACGGCCAGCCGGACGCAGCGCGCACCGCCGCGCGCCGCCGTGAGCTGCGAGCCGAGCGGGCGACCTGGCCGCTCGCCCGCGACGTGCTCGGCCCTGCACTCGGCAGCGGGTCCGCCGCGGGCCCGGCCCCCGACGCCGCGGTCGCACCGGCCACGGGCGAGCCACCGCGTGCCGTGCACGAAGCGCTGGTCGCGCGTGACGAGGGGGCGGAGCGCGTCCTGAGCTGCCGCCACTGCGACGCGGTCCTCTGCGGCGTCGGCGGCGACTTCAAGCGCCATCTCCGGTTGCACGAGGGTCCGGTCGCCGAGCTGCCCGGCGCGAAGGCCGACGCGGCCGACTTCATCGACCACCCGATCGTGCTGCGGCGCTACTGCTGCCCCGGCTGCTTCACGCTGCTGAGCACCGAGGTCGCGCGCTCCGGCGACGCGCCGTTCGCCGACATGCGGCTCGTGTCGGCCTGAGAACCGGTTTCAAAATGAATGAGCTTCGATGGCCTCTTGCTGCCGCAGGATGAAGCGGTGAAAGAGCGGTACGGCGAAGGAGTAGCGACCCCAGCGGTTCTTGTAGATCAGACCCATGCCGCTCAAGGTGACGAGCATCTGGCTCACATGGCTGTTACCGAAAGCCTTCGGGAGCAGTCTCTTCGAAGCCTCGACGATTTCCTGCACCGTGAACTCGCCGTCGGCGTTGTCGAGGTTGGCAATCGACCAGAGCAGCTCACGTTGGCGGTCGGTAGCACGCGCCCAGCGACCAGCGAAGAAGTCGCTGTCGAGCTTGCGCGTAATGGCGTCGAGGGGGACCGGGGTGGCAGTCCCATGCGTCTTGACCGACTGGATGAACGCGTCGTAGACCTCGCGGCAGATGAACTGGAGGAAGTACGGGTAGCCGCCCGACTCACGGCAGATCGTCTCGACCGAGTCGTCGTTGAAGACAACGGGACACTTGGAGTCGGCGATCGGCTTGCGGATCGCGTCACGGCTCGCCTCGTCACTGAGCTTGTCCAGCATGATCACGCGAAACATCCGCTCCGCGAACGTTCGTGCCTCGACAAGCTTGGGGAACAGGGTCGGGAGGCCGGTCAGCGCCAGCATGAAGGGGATGTCTCTCTTCTGGATCGACTGGAAGACGTCGAGCAGGAGCGAAAGCGGAAACTCTCTCTCTGCTGGGAAGTCGGCCAGGTTCTGCGCCTCGTCGTATGCGAACACGATGCCGCGAACGCCTTCGCGTCTGCACGCGTCGGCGACCGTCTCCAGCACCTTCTTGAGTTTGTCGGCGACCAGGCCGGGCGTGGTGGCGTAGATCTGCAGCAGGGAGGCGTAGTCGAGCATCACGTCCTGCGGCGAATCAGCGAAGCCCGTTGAGGGCTTCCGTTCCAGCACGAGGGAGGAACTCACCACCGACAAGTCCGTCAGCAGACGAATCGCGAGCGCCTGCTCCGTGATGCTCGCCGACTCGGAAAGGTCAGTGCCAACCCAATGCCATCCCTTGCTGATGGCGAGCGGCTTGAACGTGTCGAGCAGCACGGTCTTTCCGACGCCTCGCAGGCCGGAGAGGACGGCGTTTTCGAGGATCGTCGTCTGACCGAGGAGGCGCTGGAACTCGTTGCGCTCCTCCTCGCGGCCGGCGAGATGGGGTGGCATGTGTCCGGCGCCGGGCCGGAATGGGTTCTGGAATACGGGAGCGTCGGAGGCCATAGACTAACAATAGCCGAAGGACTTATATAAGTGCAGAAGCTAATATTAGAATGGTCGCGTACCAGAACTAACAGTGATCCATGGCCTCCACCGGGCCCACTGCCCCGATGCGGGGCGCTACGCGGCTCCCACGAGCGACGCGTGGACGATCGCCGTCTCCGTGATCTGCGCGCCCGTGAGGCGTCGCGTGATCCGGCCGTCGTGCATCACGAGCACGCGCGTGCAGAGGGCGACCAGCTCCTCCGGCTCCGACGAGCTGACGAGCACCGCGCCGCCCTCCTGCGCGAGCTGGAGGATGTGGCGGTGCAGCTCCTGGCGGGCGCCGACGTCGACGCCCTCGGTTGGCTGGTCGAACAGGTAGACGTCCGCGCCCTGATTGAGCGCCCGTGCCATCAGCGCCTTCTGCTGGTTGCCGCCGCTGAGGAACTTGACGGGCCTGCGCGCGGCGCCGCGCGGATGCAGGTCCAGCGTGTCGAGCAGGCTGTCGACGGTGCGCGCCTCGCGGCGGATCCGCAGCACCGGCAGCCAGCGGCGCAGGCGGAACTCGCGGTCGCCGCCGAGCGTCACGGTCGCGGCCACGGTCATGTCCGGGACGATGCCGTTGTGGACGCGATCGTCGGGCAGGAACGCCACCCCCGCCTCAATCGCAGCGCGGCGCGTGGGCTTGATCGCCGTGCCGTTGAGCACGATCGATCCGGCGGCGGGACGCACCAGGCCGGCGATCGCTCGCAGCACGGTGCCGCAGCCCGCCCCGTCGAGACCGGCGATCCCCACGACCTCGCCGCGCGCCACCTCGAGTGACACGTTCTGGACGCCGGCCGCCACTGCGAGCCCTTCGCAGCGCAGGATCACCTCGGTCGAATGCGCGCCGGCCGCTCCGGCAGCCGCCGCCGGAGCGGCATGCAGCTCGCGGCCCGCGACCAGCTCCGCGAGGCTCGACTTCGTGAGCGTGTCCGGCGCGCACTCGGCCACGACGCGCCCCTGGCGCAACACGACGACGCGCGAGCTGATCCGCAGCACCTCGTCGAGGCGGTGGCTGATGAACACGAGCGCCATGCCCTCTGCTCGCAGCGCCTCGACGGCGCCGAACATCCGCTCCGCCTCCTCGGGGTGCAGTGCCGCGGTCGGCTCGTCGAGCAGCATCACGCTCGGCCGGCGCAGCAGCGCCCGCGCGATCATCACCAGACGCTGCACGGACGGCGAGCAGTCACGGCCGGCGCGTCGCAACTCGCCCGCGATGCCGAGCTGCCCGGCGACCGCGGTCACGCGCGCGTCGAGCTCGTCGCGGTCGATCGCCGACTTGCGCGAGAGGCCGCCGAGGCGGTGCTGCAGCGGGACGCCGAGCACGATGTTCTCGCGCGCGCTCAGGGTGGGGACGATCCCGAGCGCCTGGGGGACGACCGAGATGCCAGCTTCGATCGCGTCCTGCGGTCCGTGAAAGCTCTGCTCTTCCCCGCCGACGAGCAGGCGCCCCTCGGCCGGGCGCTCGACGCCCGCGAGGATGCGCGTCAGCGTCGACTTGCCGGCGCCGTTGTGGCCGACGAGTCCGACGACCTCTCCGGGATGCAGTGCCAGCGAGACGTCGGTCAGCGCGCGCACGCCCGGGTAGGTCTGCGAGACGCCGGCGACCTCGATCGCGGCGGTCGCCGTCTGCGGGCCGCCGTTCGCGGAGACGGTCACGTGGACCGCCCCCCGGTCACGACGACGCGCGCGAACAGCAGCGCGATCAGCAGGATGATCCCCTGGAAGAAGTAGCTCGCGTACGTCGCCACGTTCAGCAGGATCAGCCCGTTGGCGGTGATCTGCGCGATCATCACGCCGACGATCGTGCCGGGGATGTTGAACTCGCCGATCTTGAACATCGCCGCGCCGATGAAGCAGGCGGCGAAGGAGGGCAGCAGCACGTCGAGCCCGTTCAGCGGGTAGGCGTTCGTCTCGCGCGCGGCAAACAGCAGGCCGGCGAGGGAGGCGAGCAGCGCGGTGATGATGAAACCGGCCAGCTTCACGCGCGCGGTGTTGACGCCGGCGATGCGGGCTGCCTCGGCGTTGCCGCCGATCGCGCGCAGGTGGCGCCCGAGTGTCGTGCGCTCCAGCAGCACCCACGCGAGCCCCGCGACGGCGGCGGCGATCAGCACGAGCGTCGGAATCCCGAGCACCGAGCCGCGCGCGAAGCTCACGAGGCCCGGCGGGAAGCCGCCGAAGATCTGCACGCTGCCGGAGATGACGAACTCCCACCCCTGCAGGATCGAGTTGACGGCGATCGTGACGATCAGCGCCGCGACGCCGAAGTAGCCGACGAGCACGCCGTTGAGGGTGCCGATCGCGACGCCGAGCGCGAGCACGAGCGGGATCGCCAGCAGCGGGGACATGCCCTTCTTCGCGACGAGCACCGCCATCAGGACGGTCGCGAGGCCGGCGACGCCGTTGAGCGAGAGGTCGAACTCGCCCATTGCGAGGCAGATCGTCAGGCCGGTGGCGACGATCAGCGGCAGCGCCGCCTGGGAGAAGATGTCCTTGATGTTGCTGCCGGTCAGGAAGTTGTCGGCCATCAGCGAGAACACGACGATCAGCGCAAGGCCCATCAGCGGCACGCCGATCTGGCCGATGAACGCGCGCCGGCGGGCGCTGCGGTCGAGGCTGGTGACGCCGCCGGCCGTCGCAGGTCGTGGGATCAGTCGCTCGAGCAGGCGCGGGCCGATCGGCTGGGCGCTCTGCGGCACGGCATCGGGAGCCGCGACGGGCTCCTCGGTGAGGACCCCGCCCGCGGGCTGGGTCGGGTCAGCCGGCCGGGAGCCTTCTGGCTTGGGTGACATGGTCTCTCTCCACCTCGGTCATGCGTTGCGGTGTCGGCCCAGAGGCCCGACAGCGATGCTCCGCGGGCGCGAAGCCGCAGCCGCAGTGTGGAGGAGGCACTGGACGCTGTCAACAATTTTGTATGCGATTTGACAAAAGGATGCCGGAGAATGGCGATATCCGCTGACCGAAGATGGCATTTAGGATGCAATCGTTGGTGCTGCCTGGTACCGTGATCGCATCACGAAGCTGAGCGGAACGAGGAGAGTCATGAAGGTCACGGAGTTGACAGAGCCGCGATTGATTCGCTGGCGCGACCTCGCACCGCGGTGGGTCGTGCCGCACTCCAAGGAGCCGGGCTACCTGCGCTTCAACCTCTCCTACGTCGGCGGTCCCGAGGGCTTCGTGAACATCAACACGGAGACCGACCTGATCTCGCTGCGCACCTCGATCGGCCTCATGTGGATGCCGGCCGGTCAGCGTCAATTCGGGCTTCACCGTCACACCGTGTGCGAGTCGTACGTGATCCTCCAGGGCGCCGTCGACTCGCTCGGCCCCAGCGTCGACGCGGACAAGATCTCGCACGACCGCGCCGACACGATGGACTGCCTGCACATGCCGATCGGCGCGCCGCACGCCTCGCGCACCGTCGGCGACGAGGACGTCATGCTGCTGTGGTTCCACGACGCGCTCGAGCGCGACGACGCCGCCGTCTACTACGACGAGGACGACCCGGAGCTCGCCGGCCTGCCTGCGACGCAGTACGTCGAGTGGAAGTCGCTGGAGCCCTCGTGGGACGCGCCCGGCGCGAAGGAGCCCGGGACGATGCAGATGCTCACGAGCTTCATCGGGGGCACCGACGGCTACCTCAACCACAACCGCGGTCAGGCGATCGTCAGCGAGCGCAACGCCGCCGGCACGGTCGAGATCCCCGTCGGCAACGCCGAGCTTCCGCAGGCACGCTCGTCGGTGCGCTACTGCCTCGTCACATCGGGCACCGCGACCGTCGTCGACCATCCCGAGATCGGCGTCGCCGAGCAGTGGGACATGCTCGTGATGCCGCAGAACGCGGAGTTCGCGATCCGCGCGGTCGGCATCGAGCCGCTGCGGATGGTCTGGATCCTCGAGGCGCCGGAGCCGGTCTCTTGAGCACGGCAGTCACGGCGCCCATGCCGCGGCTGCCGCACGAGGTCCTGCCGGCAAGCGAAGCGGCGAAGGGCGCGCGCAAGGTCCCCGTCGAGCTCGCGCTCGAGCTCTACCGCATGATGGTGCTGATCCGCGACGTCGAGGACGCCGTCCAGCCGCTCTACAACGCCGGCGAGATCCACGGCACCACGCATCTCTGCACCGGCGAGGAGGCGATCGGCGTCGGCATCTGCTCGCTGCTCGAGCCGCAGCGGGACCGCGTCGCCGCGACGTATCGCGGCCACGGCCACGCGATCGCCCTCGGCTCCAGCGCGCAGGGCCTGCTCGACGAGCTGCTCGGCAAGGCGACCGGCACCGGCGGTGGACGCGCCGGCTCGATGAACGTGATCGACCTGGAGCACGGCCTGCTCGGCTGCTTCGGAATCGTCGGCGGCAGCATGGCCGCCGCGACCGGCGCCGCGCTCGCGCTCAAGGGCAGCGGCGCGATCGCCGTCGCGTTCTTCGGCGACGGCACCGCGAACCAGGGCTACTTCCACGAGTGCCTCAACTTCGCGCAGGTCCACCGGCTGCCGGTGCTGTTCGTCTGCGAGAACAACCTGTACGGCGAGTTCACGCCGTTCGAGGCGATCACGGCCGGCGCCATCAGCGCGCGACCCGACGTGATGGGGATCCCCAACGCCCGTATCAACGGCAACGACCTGTGGGACGTGCGCGACTGCGCTGGGCGCTTCATCGACGAGATCCGCCTGGGCGGCGGGCCGCGCTTCATCGAGGCGATCACGTACCGCTTCGGCGGGCACTCGCGCAGCGACCCGGGCGCCTACCGCCCCGACGGCGAGCTGGACGCGTGGAGACAGTACGACCCGCTCGTGCTGGAGCGCAAGCACCTCGTCGACGAGCTCGGCGTGGACGCCGCGGCCGTCGACGCCATCGACCAGGACGTCGCCGCGGAAGTCGAGGCGATGGTCGCGCGCGGCCGTGCCGCGGCCTGGCCGACACCCGATCCCGACCTGACGGAGTTCGCGCCATGAGCGAGATCGCATTCCGCACCGCCATCCGCGACGCGCTCG
>DATFPW010000091.1:0-41344 GCA_035264605.1 Conexibacter sp.
GAAGGAGGAAGCACACATATGGCTCACAAGGAGCTGAAGTACGACGAGGATGCGCGTGGTGCCCTGCAGGACGGGGTCGACGCCGTGGCCAATGCGGTCAAGGTGACGCTCGGTCCGAAGGGTCGTTACGTCGTCCTCGACAAGAAGTTCGGAGCACCCACCATCACCAACGACGGCGTCACCATCGCCCGCGAGATCGAGGTCGAGGACGTCTTCCAGAACCAGGGCGCACAGCTGGTCCGTGAGGTGGCGACCGCCACCAACGATGTGGCCGGAGACGGAACCACCACGGCGACGCTGCTGGCCCAGACGATCGTGCGGCATGGCCTCAAGAACGTGGCCGCCGGCGCCAACCCGCTGGGTCTGCGCCGCGGCATCGAGATGGCCGTGGACCAGGTGGTCGAGAACCTCCGCGAGAAGCAGTCGAAGGAGATCGCGGGCAAGGAGCAGATCGCCCGAGTCGCGGCCATCTCTGCCGCCGACGACGAGATCGGCAACATCATCGCCGACGCCATCGACAAGGTCGGCAAGGACGGCGTCGTGAACGTCGAGGAGGGTCAGACCTTCGGTATGGAGCTGGAGTTCACCGAGGGCATGCAGTTCGACAAGGGCTACATCTCGCCCTACATGGTCACCGACCAGGACCGCATGGAGGCCGTGCTCGAGGATCCCTACATCCTCATCGCGAACCAGAAGATCGGTTCGGTGCGCGACGTGCTGCCGGTCCTCGAGGCCGTCATCCAGTCGGGCAAGCCGCTCCTGATCATCGCCGAGGACGTCGAGGGCGAGGCCCTCGCGACGCTCGTCGTGAACAAGCTGCGCGGCACCTTCACCGGCGTGGCCGTCAAGGCGCCGGGCTTCGGCGATCGCCGCAAGCGCATGCTCGAGGACATCGCGATCCTCACGGGCGGCGAGGTCATCACCGAGGAGATGGGCCTCAAGCTGGAGAACACGCAGATCTCGCAGCTCGGTCGCGCCCGTCGTGTCGTCGTCGCGAAGGACAACTCGACGATCATCGACGGCTCCGGCGAGGGTGACGCGATCAAGGGCCGCATCAAGCAGATCAAGGCCGAGGTCGAGAACACCGACTCGGACTTCGATCGCGAGAAGCTCCAGGAGCGCCTCGCCAAGCTCTCCGGCGGCGTCGCCGTCGTGAAGGTCGGCGCGGCCACCGAGACGGAGATGAAGGAGAAGAAGCACCGCGTCGAGGACGCGCTGCAGGCCACGCGCGCCGCCCTCGAGGAGGGCATCGTGCCCGGCGGCGGCGTCGCGTTGCTGCAGGCCGCCGACGCGATCAAGCTCGACGAGTACGAGGACGAGGACGAGAAGACGGGCGCGAGAATCATCCTGCGCTCGCTCGAGGAGCCCCTCCGTCAGATCTCGCACAACGCGGGGCTTGAGGGCTCGGTCGTCGTCAACGACGTCCGCAAGGCCAAGAAGGGTCAGGGCCTCAACGCCGCTACGGGCGAGATCGTCGATCTCGTCGCGGCCGGCGTGATCGACCCGGCGATGGTGACGCGCTCCGCGCTCCAGAACGCCGCCTCGATCGCCAAGAACATCCTCACGACCGAGGCGATCGTCGCCGAGGTGCCGGAGAAGGATGGCGGCGGTGGCGGTGGCATGCCCGACATGGGCGGCATGGGCGGCATGATGTAAGGAGCCTTCGGGCTCCTGGCTCGCCCCGGGCGCTCCGGCGTCCGGGGCGTTCCGTCCGCCGCATCGGGGAGGCTTCGATCTCCCCCTGATGTACCCTCGCGAAGGTCCGGTTCCCCCACCGGGCCTTCGCCTTTTCGCGGGGGTGCCGACTCACGCGGCGAGCGGGACCGCCTTCGTCGTGGTCCAGCGCACGCTCGTCTCGAGGCGTGCGATCCGCCAGCCATCGGCGGTGCGGACGACCTCGAAGGTGTAGCGCGAGCCGAGCGCGCGTCCGGCGGCCGGCAGTCCGGGGGCCAGCGCGCTCTCAGCCGGCCCGTCGGCGAACGTCACGACGAGGTTGGCGCCGACGTCGGCGCGGTCGCCGTCGAGCTCGATCAGCACGTTCGCGATCAGGTGCTGCGTCTGTGCGGTGTGGTTGCGGCGTGCCTGTGCGACCAGCGCGTCGCGGCCCTGCGCGACGCCGCCGGGAGTCTTCGCGGTCGCGTCCGCGGTGAGGATCGCGGTCGCGTCGCCGGCGGCCTGCTCGTCGAGCCACAGGCCGAGACGGCTGACGAGGTCGTTGATCTCGGCGCGGTCGGCGAGCTGCTGGAGCTGGGTGGGCATGATGACTCCTCATCTGTTGGGATAACCAATGTTGGCGCTACCAACATAACTGATTATGGGTGCTCCCAACGAAATTGCTAGGCTGCAACGCGTGGACGAACCCGGACCCGGCGTCCCCCAGCGCCTCCGCGGCCTCCCGAGCTGGCAGCTCAACCGCGCGGCCCTGCGCGCGAACCGCCTGACCGGCGAACGACTGGCGGCCGCGGGCCTGCGCAAGCACCACTACGCCGTCCTCGTCTCGCTCGATGAGCAGGGAGCCGCCAGTCAGGCGGCGCTCGGCGAGCGGCTCTCGATCGACCGCAGCGACATCGTGGGGACGCTGACCGAGCTGGAGCGCACGGGCCTGGTCTCGCGCGCGCAGGACGAGCGCGACCGCCGCCGCAACGTCGTCAGCCTCACGTCGTCCGGGGCCGCGAGCCTCGCGCGGCTGTCCGCCGAGATCGACGCCGCGCAGGACGAGCTGCTCGCACCGCTCACCGAGAAGGAGCGACGCAAGCTGCGCAAGCTGCTCGCACGCGTGACCGAACCCTCCTCCGGCGGCTGAGCCGCGCGGACGTCAGACCGCCGTGCGCGGCCGCGCCGGCGGCCCGACGTACTTCGCGCTCGGCCGGATCAGCCGGCCCTCGCGCTTCTGCTCGAGGATGTGCGCGCTCCAACCGGCCGTGCGGGCGCACGTGAACAGCGGCGTGAACAGCTCCGGCGGGACCTCGGCGTAGTCGAGCACCACCGCGGACCAAAACTCGACGTTCGTCGCGAGCACGCGATCGGGCTTGCGCGCCTGCAGCTCCGCCAAGGCCGCCTGCTCCAGCGCTTCCGCCACCTCGACGCGCGGGCTGCCCAGCTCGCGCGCGGTGCGGCGCAGGACGCGGGCGCGCGGGTCCTCGGCGCGGTAGACGCGGTGGCCGAAGCCCATCAGCCGCTCGCCGCGGTCGAGCGCGTCCTTGACCCACTGCTCGGCGTTCCCGCTCCGCTCCACTCCGTCGAGCATCTTCAGCACGCGTGAGGGCGCGCCGCCGTGCAGCGGCCCCGACAGCGCGCCGACCGCCGCGCTCAGCGCCGCCGCCACGTCCGCGCCGGTCGAGGCGACGACGCGCGCCGTGAACGTCGAGGCGTTCATGCCGTGCTCCGCGGCCGAGATCCAGTAGGCGTCGATCGCCTTCGCGTGGTCCGGGTTCGCCTCGCCGCGCCAGCGGATCAGGAAGCGCTCGGGGATCGACTCGCCCTTGTCGACGTCGTGCTGCGAGACGGGCGGCTGCCCGCCCCCGCGCGCCGACTGGGCGACGAACGAGAGCGCCATCACCGACGCCCGCGCGAGCTGGTCGCGCGCGGTCGCCTCGTCGATGTCGATGAGCTGCTTGAAGCCCCACTCGGGGGCCAGCATCGCGAGCGCGCTCTGCACGTCCACGCGCGGATCGCCGGAGCGGACGGTGAGCGGATATGGCTCGGCTGGGGGGAGGCCGGGCACGTACGTGCCGTCGACGAGCAGGCCCCAGACCTGCTCGAACGGGACCTTGCCGACGAGCTCCTCGATGTCGACGCCGCGATAGCGCAGCGCGCCGCCCGCACGGTCGGGCTCGGCGATCTCGGTGGCGAAGGCGACGACGCCCTCGAGGCCGGACTGCACGTCGGTGTCGGTCGCGCTCATATGCTGCTCCAGCTCGGGGTTCGTGAGACGGGCATCGCTCAGGGTGGCAGACTAGAGTTGGCTACGTAGCCAGGACTCACGCCCGCGCCACGCGACAAGGAGCCACAACCGTGCACGACCTGCTCTTCCGCCCCGCGAGCGAGCTCGCGGCACTCGTGCGCTCCGGCGAGATCACCGCCCGCGAGCTGGTCTCCGCCTCGCTCGAGCGGATCGAGGCGCTCGACGGGCAGATCAACGCCTTCACGCACGTCGACCCCGAGGGTGCGCTTGCGGCCGCCGACGCGATCGCACCCGGCGACGAGCGCCCGTTCGCCGGCGTCCCGATCGCGATCAAGGACAACCAGCCCGTCGAGGGCATGCCGCTGACGTTCGGCACGGACCTGTTCGGCGACTTCGTCGCGCCCTTCGACGCCGCGTTCGTCGACCGCCTGCGCGCCGCCGGCTTTGTGATCGTCGGCAAGACGGCGCTGCCGGAGTACGGGATCCTGCCCTCGACCGAGTCGCGCCGCAACGGCCCGACCCGCAACCCGTGGGATCTCTCACGCACGCCCGGCGGCTCGTCCGGCGGCGCGGGTGCGGCGGTCGCGGCCGGCATGGTGCCGCTCGCGCACGGCAACGACGGCGGTGGCTCCATACGCATCCCCGCCGCCTGCTGCGGCCTCGTCGGCCTCAAGCCGGCGCGCGGGCGCATCTCGCTCGCGCCCGCGCTCGGTGACTCGTTCCTCGTGACCGACGGCGTGCTGACGCGCACCGTCGCCGAGTCCGCGCAACTGCTCGACCTGCTCGCCGGCTACGAGCTGGGCGATGCGACGTGGGCGCCGCCGCCAGCCGAGCCGTTCGCCGCGGCCGCGGGGCGCGAGCCCGGTCCCCTCCGTGTCGGCTTCACGCTGACCCCGCCGCTCGGCGAGGGCGGCGTCGACCCGATCGCCGAGCGCGGCGTGCGCGACGCGGTCGCACTGCTGCAGGAGCTCGGCCACGAGGTCGAGGAGCTGCCGACTGCGCCGTGGGCGATCCCCGGCGTGATGGAGCTGTTCTCGGCGTCCTTCGGACCCGCCGTCGCCTCGACGATCGTCTTCGCGGCCACGATCGCCGGCCGCCAGCCCACGGCGCAGGACATGGAGAAGCTCAGCTGGTACCTGTGGGAGCGCGCGAGCCAGCTCGGCTCGGCTCACTTCCTCGCGGCGCAGGCGCAGCTGCAGGCGCTCGCACGCGGTTTCATCGTCGCGATGAGCGAGTACGACGTCGTGCTCACGCCCTCGCTCGCGCTGCGCCCGCGGCCGATCGGCGAGCTGAACGGGGACAACGACAACCCGGCCGAGACGTTCGCGCGCGCCGGCGAGTTCACGCCCTTCGCCGCGATCGCCAACGTCACCGGCCAGCCGGCGATCTCGCTGCCGTTCGCGCATGGCGAGGACGGCCTGCCGGTCGGGGTGCACTTCTTCGGCCGTCCCGCCGACGAGGCGACGCTGCTTGCGCTCGGCGCGCAGCTGGAAGCGGCGCGGCCGTGGGCGGACCGGCGACCGGAGCTGGCGGCTGCCGCGTAGTCCGAGCCCTACAATCGGGCACGCAAGTCAGCACCCCACCTGCACCCAAGAAGGAACGACTCCACATGGCCTACGTGATCGCAGAGCCCTGCATCGGGACCAAGGACAACTCGTGCGTCGAGGTCTGCCCGGTCGACTGCATCCACCCGACGCCCGACGAGCCGGACTACGACAGCGTCGAGATGCTCTACATCGACCCGGAGGAGTGCATCGACTGCGACGCGTGCGTCGAGGCCTGCCCGGTCGACGCCTGCTTCGCCGAGGATCAGCTTCCCGAGGAGTGGGCGAAGTACGCGGACATCAACCTGAAGTACTACGCCGGCAAGTCCTGACGGGCTGAGTCAGCGGTGACGCGGGCCGGAGCATCGGCCCGCTCGCGCTCCTCGAGCACGGCGCAGAAGACCTCGACGACATCGGGGTCGAACTGCTGCCCGGCGCAGCGGCGCAGCTCGGCGCGAGCGTCCTGCACTGGCGTGCGGTCCTTGTACGGGCGATCCGAGACCATCGCGTCGTACGCGTCGCAGACGGCGATGATGCGAGAAGCGAGCGGGATGGCTCTGCCCGCAAGCTTGTCCGGATAGCCCTTGCCGTCGAAGCGCTCGTGACTCCAACGGACGAGCTTGGCGGCACGCGACAGCGCGGGCGCCGCGGACAGGATGCGCTCGCCGATGAGCGTGTGGCGGCGCATGAACGCCCACTCGTCGTCGTTCAGCGGACCCGGCTTGTTGAGGATGTCGTCGGGGATGGCGGCCTTGCCGACGTCGTGCAGCGACGCCGCCTGCAGCAGCGGCGAGCGGTCGGCCTCCGGCATGTCGAGCCGCTCCGCGACCGCATTGCAGAGCCCCGTCACCTCGTCGAGGTGGACGCCGAGAGACGGGCTGCGCTCGGAGAGGATCCGCAGCAATACGTCGGCGCTCTGGCGGCCGGCCGAGCTGCGACTGTCCGAGTTCTTGCGGGCGTACATCCGGCGGTCGGCCTCGCGCAGCGCCTCGGTCGCCGTGCTCGCCTCGACGGGCAGCAGCACCGAGCCGTGGGACGCCGTGACGGTGAAGCCCTCCCCCTGCTCGGCGAGCGCCTCGGCGGCGAGCTGCGGCAGCGCGTGCGGATCCTCCGCGGTGCTCAGCACGCAGAACTCGTCGCCGCCGACGCGATACGCCGTCGCGGCGTCGCCGAGCACCGTCTCCAAGCGTCTCGCCAGGCGCATCAGTAACGCGTCGCCCGCCGGATGGCCGAACGTGTCGTTGTAGGTCTTGAAGCCGTCGAGATCGAACAGCGCCAGCAGCAGCGGCCGGGCGTTCGTGACCTCGGCGATCCCGCGTTCGAGCTCGGCCACGAGGCTGCGGCGGTTGCCGAGTCCGGTGAGCGGATCGTGCAGCGCCTGGTAGGTGAGCTCCTCGGCCGCGCGCTTGCGCTCCGTGATGTCCTGCACCTGGGCGATCGCGTAGCCGGGCTCGCCCGACTCCGCGCGGATGAGCGAGACGCTCGCGGAGACCCAGACCGTGTGGCCGTCCGCGTGGATGTAGCGCATGTCGAACTGCGTGTGCTCCTCCTCGCCGCGCGCGAGTCCCCGGATGGCCTCGACGCCGGTCGCCGCATCCTCGGGGTGCACGACGTTCCGGAAGGCGTTGGCGCGCAGGTCCTCCAATGTGCGGCCGGTGATCTCGCACATCGCGCGGTTCACCTGCAGGACCTCGTTCGGCGTCTCGTCGTCGAACGAGAAGAGGACCATGCCGATCGGGGCGCCCTCGAAGGCGCCCTTGAAGCGCTCCTCGCTCTCGCGGGCGCGTTGGTACGAGGCCTCGGCCTCGGCGCGGACGGTCTCGTTGAGCCGCCAGGCGATGACGCTCGCGATCCCTGCCGCGGCGACGAAGCCACCGTGAATCGCCGCCCACTTCCACGGGTGCGCCACCGCGTCGGGGTGGTTGTAGACGCCGCTGGGGTGCAGCGCGCCGGCGACGCCGTGATGGACGACGACGTAGGCGAATGCGACGAGGAACGGGATCCAGTCCTCGTAGAGCGCGAGCACGACGATCGTGACGAAGAAGAGGAAGTGCGCCTCGATCGCCCCGTCCCACACGTGCACGAGCAGCGCGCAGGCCGTGATGAGGCCCAGCGAGACGAGCGTCGAGGCGGCGCGGCGGCGGTTCTCGAACACCAGTGCCGCCACGCCGAACGGGACCAGCGCAACTGCATGTCCGACGCTGTGGAGCGCGCTGTTGCCTTGGAGGGCGCTGAAGACCGTCAGCGCCAGTCCCTCGGCGAACAGCAGTCCGACCATCGCGTGGTGGCGGCGACGCCACGCCGCGTACGGCAGTGTGTGGCCCTGCGGGAGCAGCGCTCGCAGCGACGAGAGGATTCGCATGCCGCCTGACTCGGCATGCGCGAATCGGAGCTTGAAGACGCCGTACGGCGACGTTCGGCTCAGGCCATCGGCAGCGACATGCCCAGCGGCTTCGGTGCCGCAACGGGCGCCGGAGCCTGCATGACCGGCAGCTCGATCGGCGACAGCGCGATCACGCCGCGGGCGGTCTGACGGATCGCTTGCGCCGCCGGATCGTCCGGGTCGGAGAAGACGAGCGGGGTGCCGGCGTCGGCTTGCTCGCGCAGCGCCATCGTGAGCGGCACCTTGCCGAGCAGCGGGACGTCGAGCTCGTCGGCCAGCAGCTGGCCGCCGCCCTCGCCGAAGATCGCGTAGCGCTCGCCGCCGGGCGTGACGAAGCCGGCCATGTTCTCGACGATGCCGGCGATCTCCAGTCTGACCTTGTGCGCCATCTCGGCCGAGCGGCGTGCGACTCTCTGCGCGACCGGCTGGGGCGTCGTGACGATCAGGAATCTCGCCTGCGGCAGCAACTGCGCGAGCGTCATCGAGACGTCGCCGGTGCCGGGCGGCAGGTCGACGAGCAGGTAGTCGAGCTCGCCCCAGTCGACGTCCTCGAGGAACTGCGTGAGCGCCTTGTGCAGCATCGGGCCGCGCCACACGACCGCAGCATCCTCCTCCATGAAGAAGCCGATCGACATCACCTTGATGCCGTCGTGCGCCTCCGGCGGGACGATCTTGCGCTCGCCGTTGACCTTCGGGCGCGTGGCGCCGAGGCCGAACATGCGTGGCTGCGAGTAGCCCCAGACGTCCGCGTCGAGCACGCCGACGCGCTTGCCCTCGGCGGTCAGCGCGGCCGCGAGGTTCGCCGTCACGGACGACTTGCCGACGCCGCCCTTGCCCGAGCCGACGCAGATCACGTTGGAGACCTGGGCGAGCGCGCCGGTCGGCAGCCCACCGCCGCGGCCGAGCTTCTGCTGGAGCGCGCCCTTCTCCTGGTCGCTCAGCACGTCGAAGCTGACGTTGACTCCGGTGACGCCGTCGAGCGCCCGGATCGCGCTGGTCACGTTGGTCTGGAACGTGTTGCGGATCGGGCAGCCAGGCGTCGTCAGAGAGACGGTGACGTCGACGACGCCGTTGGCGTGGGCATCGATCGAACGGACCATGCCGAGCGTGACGATGTCCTGGCGCAGCTCGGGGTCGATGACGGCGCGCAGCGCCTCGCGGATCTGGTCTTGGGTCGGCATGCGTTCCATTGTGGCAGGCGCCCGCCGACGCTCGCGGGCAGCCGGGCCTATGCCGCCGCCGGCAGCTGCTCGGGCAGGCCGAAGCCGGCGAAGGCGCTCGGCGCGCGGAACGCCATTAAAGACCGACGGGACGCCCATCATGGACGCCCCGGCGGTTGAGGGAGGAGAGGGTGCTGCATTCACTGGCGAGAGATATGGGCCAGCGAACCCTTCCCGATCGGCGCCCTCCGCGTGCGCTGTCGGGGGAAACTGGTGTCAGGCGACCTTGGGCAGGCGGTCCTGAGCCCCGTTGACGAGCTTCATGCCCGCGTCGACGCCATTCTGAACCACCTTTTCGACCCGAGTGGTAAGGGCTTCGACGTTGAGGTCCAAATTCTTTCCAACCTGGGTGCGCTGACGGTCGAATCCGCGGCGCGCGGTGCGCGTCTGGCGCTCCAGGCGCGTGCGCGTGCGGCGCACCTCGCGCTCGAGCTCTCTGCGGGCGCTGCCGCCGCGGCGCTCGAAGTGCTCGAGCTGCTTTTCCAGTTCGCTGCGCGACCGGGTCTTCGTGACGAGCCCGCCGACCGTGTCGGCGACGCGGTCACGCGCCTCCAGGGCGGCGCCTACCGGGATCAGCACGGCGCGCTCGGCGAGCTGCTGCGCGCGCTCGGCACGGGTGGCCGGACGGGTCGAGGTCGTTCTCGTCGAGGCTCTCGCTCTCGCAGCGGTCGCGCGCGGCTTCGCGGCAGGCTTGCGCTTCGCGGGCGCTCTCTTCTTGGGGGTGGTGGCGGTGGTGGTGTCGGCCATCTCGGTCTACCAGCTCCTTCGGGCGCAGAATCGTATTAGTGAGCGCGTCGGAAACCCCCTGCGCGCTCGAACACCTGTTTGTACGCCGCCGCGGACGGATGGTTACACCAAATGGCGCAGAGGAGACGAATGTCCCACGACGACAGCGTTAAGCGCTCAGGCGACGCGGAACGCCTGTTCGCCGCAGCCACTGCGAGGGCGCGTCCAGCTCGGCGCTGGACGGCAGCATCTCCGGGGACTCCCAGACGCGATTGAGCGCCTCTACGCCAGCTTCGCGCACGACCGCGTCGCAGAAACGCTTGCCCTGCTCGTACTGCTTGAGCTTCATCTCCAGCCCGAGCAGGCGCTGCAGCAGCCGCGCGGGGGCCGACTGGGACTTGCGCCGCGCATCGAGCGCGGCGCGCAGTCTCGGCAGAGACGGCAGCAACGGCGCGCCGACGGCGTCCATCACATGCTCGGCGTGGCCCTCCAGCACGGCCATAGTCGCCTGCATCCGCTCGAGCGTCTCGCGCTCCTGCTCGCTGGCGACGAGCGAGACGAAGTCCCCGTTGCGCACCGCCGCCACGAGTCGCTTGAGGTCGTCGCCGCCCGGCATCCGCAGGCCGCGTCTCGTGTCGATCCGCAGCTCGGCGTGCGAGAGCAGCTCGCGCACCATCGCGGCCATGTGTCTCTGGAGCCATGGCACGCCGGCGAACTGGACGGCGTGCGTAACCTCATGCAGCGCGACCCAGGTGAGGAACTCGCGCTCGTCGGCGCCGAAGGTCTGACCCGCGCCGGCGAGGTTCGGCAGCACGAACAGCAGGCGCGGCGGGCGGTCGTCCGGCGTCGTGTCCAACAGCACAAGCTCGTACTGTCCGAGCACGCGTTGTGCGAGAAAGCCGAGCACGACGCCGACCTCGGCTGTCAGCACAACGCCCGCGGCGAGCCGCATCGCGTGGCGCGCTGGGCCGAGCCCCTCGCCGACCTTCGACAGCGGCGGGTCGAGCAGCATGCGCATCGCCCCGACGTTCGCGGCGATCCATTCCGCCCGGCCGATCCCCTCCGCCGGTGGCAGCTCGTGCGCGGGCGTGAGGCCGGTATAGGCGATCACGCGCTCGGCGCTGTCGGCAGACAGCGCGACGAGATCCGTGCTCGGCGGGCGCGAGTCCGGCTCGCCGGCGACGTGGCGGGCGAGGCGCTGGGCGAGGAACCAGTCGATCATCGTCCTCTCACTATGGCAGCGGGCGATGGTCGGCTTGTCGGGGTCGGCGGTCAGAGGAGCTCAGACGACCGGCACCCGCGCGAGCGCGGCGAGCGTCTCGGCGGAGCGGGCGGCGACGACGGGCGAGCGGGCGGCGACGTCGAGCGGTGCGGAGAGCGGTTCCTCGCAGCGGGGGAAGGCGACGTAGCCACCCGCCTCGCGCACGATCAGCTGCGCGGCGGCTGCGTCGACCGCGCGGCAGTTGAGCAGCGAGGCCATCCCGTCGAGCCGTGCGGCGGCGACCTGGCAGAGCGTCACGGCGATCGCGCCGATCACGCGCAGGCGCCGCGCGACCGCCTGCAGCTCGTCGGAGGCGACCGCGATGTGGCGCGGGTCGGCCTGCTCGATCCCGAACAGCTCCAGCCGGCCGTCCGCCGCTCGCCGCTCGGGCAGCGACGGGTCGAGCGGGACGCCGTCGAGCTGGGCGCCCTCGCCGCGCGTCGCCGTCCACTCCTCGCCGGCGCCGAAGTCGAACACGTAGCCGAACGCGACGTCGGCCATCGTCGGGCCGTCGGCGACGGCGATCGAGAGCGCGTAGTGGGGCATCAGCCGCTTCGCGTTGAGCGAGCCGTCGATCGGGTCGATCACGACGCGGATCCCGCTGTCGCCATAGGCGACCTCGCCGCGCTCCTCGCTGACGGCCGTGAAGCGATGGCCGGCTGCATGCAGCGCGTCGAGCTGCGCGAAGACCGCGTGCTCCGCGCCCTCGTCGATCACGAGCGTGCGATCGCCGCCCTCGCCGCGGTCCCCCGTCTCGACCGCGCGCTGGCGCGTGCGCGGGTGCGCGGCGAGCACGTCGCGCAGCCCGGCGACGGCGCCACGGCAGGCGCCGAGCCAGTCCGCGTCCATCGCCGTGTCGGTCGGGTTCATCGGCGGCATATCCTTGCAGGGTGCCCGCGCCCGCCGCCCTCGAGGGCCTCTCCCCCGCGCAGCGCACCGCGGCGGCGCACGCCGGCGGGCCGCTGCTGATCGTCGGCGGCGCCGGCAGCGGCAAGACGCGCACGCTCGTGGCGCGCTTCGCGTGGCTCGTCGAGCAGGGCGAGGCGCCGGAGGCGATCCTGATGCTGGCGCGCTCCGAGCGCGCTGCCGACGCGCTGCGCCGGCAGGTGGAGGAGGGAATCGCCGGCCCGTACGAGGCGCTTGCCGTCACGACCGTCCACGACCTCTGCGCGCGGCTGCTGCGTGAGCACGCGCTCGCCGCCGGCGTCGACCCGTTCGCCGTCGCCGTCGGACGCGCAGACCGGCTCGCGATGCTGCTGGAGCGGATCGACGAGCTGACGATCCGCTCGCACGACTTCCGCGGCAACCCGGCTGCGCTGATTGCGAGCTTCGTGCGGCGGATCGACCGCTTGAAGGACGAGCTGATCTCGGCGGAGGACTACGGCGCATGGGCCGAGCAGCTCGCCGCCGCTGAGGATGCGGATGACGCGACGCGCGCGCGCTCGACGCGCGAGTGCGAGTTCGCGCAGATCTACCGCGCGCACGACCGCATGCTCGCCGACGCGGGCGCGCTCGACGCCGGCGATCTCGTGATTCGCGCGCTCGCGCTGCTGCGCGAGCACCCGCACGTGCGGGCACAGGTCGCCGAGCGTTACCGCCACGTGCTCGTGGACGACGTGCAGGAGCCGAATTTCGCGCACGGCCTGCTGCTGCGACTGCTGGCTGCCGAGCACGGCAACCTCGCCGCGGCCGGCGACGACGACCAGGCGATTCACCGCTTTCGTGCCGCCGCGACGAAGAACCTGCGCGACTTCCAGGACGAGCTGCCCGACGCGACCGTGGTGCAGCTCGAGCAGAGCTTCCGCTGCCCGCAGCGGATCCTCGACGCGGCCGGCGCCGTGGTCGCCCCGTTGGAGGACCGCATCGAGAAGCGGCTCGAAGGGAACCCGATCCCGCCCGCCCCTGGCGACGTCGCCTTCTGGCGCGCCGCCAACGAGCGCGCGCAAGCGCAGAGCGTCGCCGCCGACGTCGAGCGGCTGATCGGGCGCGAAGGCGTCGCGCCGGAGCGGATCGCCGTGCTCGTGCGCTCGATCGGGCGCGAGGGACAGGCCGTCTCCGTCGCCTTGGAGGAGCGCGCGGTCGGGCACCGGCTCGTCGGCGACGCGGCGTTCTTCCAGCGCACCGAGGTGCGCGACCTGCTCGCCTGGCTGCGGCTGCTGATCGACCCGGCCGACGCGCCCGCGGTCGTGCGCGCGCTGGCACGCCCGCCGATCGAGCTGCAGGCGATCGACCTCGCGCGCTGCACGCAGATCGCGCGCCGGCGCAAGCTCGACATGGTCGCGGCGCTCGCGGCCGCTTTGGAGTCGCCGCAGATCCCGCCGGAGACGCGCGATCGCATCCGCACGTTCCTGACACTGCACCGCTCCGCTTCCTCCGCGCTCGACACGATCCGCCCGGACTTGTTCGTCCACCGCCTGATTGAGCGGCTCGGGCTGCGGCGTCAGCAGCTGTTCACCGCGCAGGCGGAGGTGGTGGAGCGGCTGCAGGGGCTCGCGCGCTTTGGCGAGCTCGCGAGCGCGTACGTCGCGCGCCGCCCGCAGGCGAGCACGCGCGAGTTCGCGCGCTCGATCGCCGCTGCCGCCGAGGCCGGGCTGCGCGAGGAGGACGATCCGCCGCCCGGGGTCGTGCGCGGCGTGCAGGTGCTCGCGATGAACGCGGCGCAGGGGTTGGAGTTCGACCACGTCTACGTACTCGGGCTGCACGCGGCGCGCATGCCGGGCGCGCACACGCGCACGCTGGAGCCGATCGCGCCGGTGCTGATGAAGGAGGCGCTGCCGCAGGACGACCACGCCGCGCACGTCGCCGAGATGCGGCGGCTGCTGCACGTCGCGATGACGCGAGCGCGGCAGCGGCTCGTGCTCGTGCACCCGCAGGCGAGCGACCGCGGCGCGGCGCAGCCGCCCTCGCCGTTCGCGGAGGAGGCGCGCGTGGCGGTCGGCGCAGAGTGGGAGGAGCGTGCGGAGGAGCTGTTCGGCCCGGACGAGTCGCTGCACTCGACGTACCGGATCTTGCGCGACGAGCTGCTGGAGACGATCAAGCGCACGGGCCGCGGCATCGGCGAGCTGCGCTTCGACACCGACCTCGACATCTCGCACGCGGTCGTGCGCTACCTGGAGGTCGTGAAGCTGGCGGCCCTGATCGAGCGCGCGAGAGATCAGCAGGTCGGCGAGGCGCTGGACGAGGTCAACGCGCGCATCGCGCAGGCGATCACGCCGGAGCAGCGCGAGATCTTCCAGTCCTCGTCGCTGGACGACTACCTGCTGGGCGCCGACCGCGACACGTCGCGCCGTGCGGCCGCCATCGCAGCGCGCGAGGAGCCGTCATTGGAGCCGTTCCTGCCGCGCCGCGGAGAGGGGCTGGTCCTGAGCGCGTCCGACATCGACACCTACCGGACGTGCCCGCTGAAGTACAAGTTCGCGCGCGTCTTTCGGATCCCCCAGGAGCCCACGCTCAACCAGCGCTTCGGGATCCTCGTCCACCAGGTGCTGGAGCGCTTCCACGGCGACGACGGGCCGCGCACGGTCGAGGAGATGCTGGGCCTGCTCGACGCCGGGTGGCGCCGCGGCGGCTTCGGCGGCAGCGAGCAGGAGATCCAGCTGCGCGGCAAGGCCGCCGACGCTTTGACCCGCTACTGCGAGCGCTTCGAGGCCGAAGAGGCGCAGCCGACCTTCTTCGAGCGCTCCTTCTCGTTCCAGCTCGGCCGCCACGTGCTGCGCGGGCGCGTGGATCGCGTGGACCGCTTGCCGGAGGGCGGGTGGGAGCTGATCGACTACAAGACCGGCCGGCCCAAGACACCGGCGCAGCTGGAGCAGGACGTGCAGCTGTCGTTGTACGCCGTCGCCGCGCAGGAGGCGTGGCAGCTCGGCGAGGCGCGCGGCGCCTACTACTACGTACTCGACGACGCCAAGGTGCCGGTGCCCGAAGCCGCCGGCCGCGACTGGATCGAGGAAGTCGCCACCGAGGTCGCCGAGGGCATCCTCTCTCAGGGCTTCGAGCCGACGCCCTCCTACGCGGCGTGCGCGATCTGCGACTACCGGTTGGTCTGTCCCGCCGCCGAGCGGTAGTGCTCTGGCCGCTCCGTGCTGGAGAATCGATCGCATGGAGACCCTGCGCGACTGGCTGGCCGAGCATCCGCCGCCGGATGATCGCTTCACGCAGACGGTGGCGGGCGTCGGGGAGCGCGCTCGGGCGGGCGAGGATCTGCGCTTCGCGGTGCGCGAGCTGCTCGACGAGTTCGCATTGCGTGGACGGGACGACCTGCGTGCGGCGGCACTCGCCGAGGAGCCCGTCGGCGTCGATCCGCATGTCGACGCATATCTGGGCGCGCTCGCCGAGCACCTCGCGCGGTCGTGCGATCTGCCGACGCCGAGATGGGCGCTGTCCGAGACGCGCACGCTCGACCACATGTGGTTTCCCGGCGTCGCGCGCGGCTTTCGTCCCACTGCGCTGCGCGAGTCCCCGGCCGCATTCCGCCGGCGCGGAATCTTCATCGCGCGCGGCGCGCTGACGCGGGTGTGAGCCGGTGCAACGCGAAGAGATCGTCGCCGCACTGACCGCGCTCGGCGAGCGCCTGAACGAGCGGGATGTCGAGGGAGAGGTCTACGTCGTCGGCGGAGCGGCGATCGCGATCGCGTTCGACGCTCGTCGCGCCACGCGCGATGTCGATGCCGTCTTCGAGCCGAAGCAGGCGATCTATGCGGCAGCCGACGAGGTCGGCTCCGAGGTCGGCCTGCCGCCCGGCTGGCTGAACGACGGCATGAGGACGTCTACGGCGATCGGCTCGAGGCGGCTGCTCGCTTCTTCGTCGAGGAGCTGTTCGCAGCAGAGCCTTGAGTCGGGTGCGATCTCGTGACGCCCGGCGACGTCGTGCGCGGCTTCCGCGTGGGTCCGGCGATCGTCGAGACGTAGCGGGGCGTCAGCCCTCGCCGCGCTGCTTGAGGAAGCGCTGGAACTCGCTGGCGAGGCGGTCGCCTGAGGGGAGGTCGCGGGGGTCGAGCGGCTCCTCCTCCTCGTCTGCGGCCTTCTCCAGACGCTCCACGAACGCCTGGACGTCGGGATCGCTCTGGACGGCGAGGTTGACCTGGCGCTCGTAGTCGACCGTCGCCTCCTCCAGCTCGGTCGCGTCGACCGTCACGCCGACGAGTCCTTCGAGCTTGCGCACGAGCGCGAGTGCGGCCTTCGGGTTCGGCGCGCTCGCGATGTAGTGCGGGACGGCGGCCCACAGGCTCGCGGCCGGCAGGTTCGCCTTGCCGCACTGCGCTTGCAGCACGCCGACGATCCCGGTCGGCCCCTCGTAGGAGGAGGACAGCAGGTCGAGCCGGTCGACCAGGGAGCGATCGGAGGCGATCCCCGTCACGGCGATTGGCCGCGTGTGCGCGACGTCCGCCAGCAGCGCGCCGAGCGAGACGACGAGCTGGGCGCCGAGCGCCTCGGCGAGGTCGATCACCAGCTGGCAGAAGCTGCGCCAGCGCATCGACGGCTCGTGGCCGACGATCAGCACAAGATCGCGCGGTGCGCGCGGCACGCGGGCCTCGAAGATCTCCACGACCGGCCAGGTGATGTCGCGCACGCCGGTCTCGTCGACGCGCACCTGCGGCCGCGTCGACTGGAAGTCGTAGAACTCCTCGGGGTCGATCGACGCGAAGCGCGTGGCGCCGAGCGAGGTGCCCACGAACTGGACGGCCGTCGAGGCGGCGTCGCCGGCGTCGTTCCAGCCCTTGAACGCGCAGACGATCGCCGGGGCGCGGAGCCCGTCGGGACGGCGTTCCCACTCCAGTGGCTGCATCCGCCTCACCGTACATCATGGTCGTGTGAATCCACTCCCCACGGTCAGTGCGCTGCGGCCTGCCGAGGACGTCGACGGCGTCTTCGCCTGCGTCCGCAAAGACCGCCTGATGAGCAGAGCCGGCACGCCATATCTGGCGCTGGAGCTGCGCGATCGCACGGGCTCGGTGCAGGCGCGGGCGTTCCGCGACGCAGACGTGTTGGCGGGCCGCTTCGAGCGCGGCGACCTCGTGCGAGTGGCCGGCCGCGTCGAGCGCTTCCGCGACGAGCTGCAGATCGACGTGCGGGCGATCGCGAGAGCCGACACTGCGCAGGTCGATCCGGCGAGCTTCCTGCCGAGCGCGTACCGCGACATGGAGGAGCTCGACGGCTTCCTCGAGCACCTGTCGCGGGAGGTCTACGACACGGGGTTGAGAGCGCTGCTGGCAGACCTGCTGGCCGACGCCGAGCTGCGCGCCGCGTGGCGCCGCGCGCCCTGCACGCGCGGCGGCCACCACGCCTACATGGGCGGGCTTCTGGAGCACACGGTCGCGGTCGCGACGCTCGCGCAGGAGACGTGCCTGCTGCACGTCAAGCTCGACTCCGACCTGCTGATCGCGGCGGCGCTCGTGCACGATATCGGCAAGACGCGCGAGTTCACGTACGGTGCTGACTTCGGCATCAGCGAGGAGGGGCGTCTGCTCGGCCATGTGCAGATCGGTGCTCGCATGTTGGAGGCTCGGATGGCGGGGCTGTCGCTCGACGTGCTGCCGGAGCCGCGACGGCTGGCACTGCTGCACTGCGTGCTGTGCCACCACGGTCCGGACGCGGCGCCGGGGCGGCGCTTCGGCTCGGCCGAGGCGTTAGCGCTCGCCCGCATCAATGCTTTGGATGCGAGCATCAAGGGGGCGCTGGAGCACGGGTTGCCGTTGGGGTGAGGGTGGCGGGTCCGTTTGCGGTGCCCGGCGGCGTTTGCTCGGCTGGCCGTGGTTCTCGTGCGCTCCGCGCGTGTCGCCGCCGGCCGGCTCCACGTTGCCGGTCGGCTGGGGAGGGGGCGGGAGGGGTTGTGGGTCTGGCGTGTGTGGTCTTGCGTGGTTCGTTGCAGTGCACGAGCGTTTCTGCGCAGTTCTGGCTGCCCGTGGGGATGAGCGTCACTTTGTGGTCGCTCAGCGGACAAAAAGTGACGCTCATCCTGGAGGCACTCGCAAGCGCGCGAGCGCTGAGGCAGAAGCGCCACGGCCGCTGCGCAGTTCCGGGCACCAACGCCGCCAACCCAGCCGACCGCGCCCGAGCACCGGCCGCTCCCGCCCCCCTCCCCAGCCGGACAGCATGCGCGGAGCGGCGCCGGCCCCGCGATGAGCGGAACACACGTGCGCCAGGCCAAGCCAGGCCCAGGCCCAGGCCCAGGGCGACCTACATCCCACCCTCAATCAACGGAACGAACCGCACCGGGTCGAGCGTCGTGCGGATCAGCTCGCCGTCGTCGCCGGCGCCGCGCTCCACCAGTACCAGCTGCTGTCCGCTCGCGCCGACGGGGGCGACGAGCCGGCCGCCGGGGGCGAGCTGGCGCTCGAGCGCTGGCGGGATCTCCGGCCATGCCGCCGCAGCGACGTTGATCGCGTCGAACGGCGCCTCGCTCGGCAGGCCGCGCGAGCCGTCGCCGACGATCGCCGTCACGTTCTCCACGCCGGCGCGGTGCAGCGCCGCAACAGCCTGCTCGCTCAGCATGCGGTGGCGCTCGATCGTCCACACGTGCGCTGCGAGCTGCGCAAGCACTGCGGCGTGGTAGCCGGAGCCGGTGCCGATGTCGAGCACGCGATCGTCCGGCTGCAGCCGCAGCAGCTCCGTCATGCGTGCGACGACGAGCGGCTGGGAGATGGTCTGCTCCTGCCCGATCGGCAGCGCGATGTTCTCCCACGCCCGCCCGCGCAGTCCACGCGGCACGAACGCGTCGCGCGGAACGGCGCGGATCGCGTCGAGGACGCGCTCGTCGGAGACGGCTCCCCGCAGCTCCTCGATCAGGCGATCGGCGCGGCGCATGGCTGGGGTCTGCCCGGGCCGAGTGTGCGGTAAGCGGGACGGTCGGAGGCATGTGCCAGCATGCCCGCCGATGGCGGAGTCCCCCACGCCTCCCTATAGACGCCGGCGTGCGCTCGCGCTCGCCGGGCTGCTCGCGGCGCTGCTCGCGCTCGTGCTGATCGTCGTCGGTGCGCTCGGATCGGACGGCGACGGCGGTGGCAGCGGGGCTCCGGCCACGACCAGCGGCGGGACGGCCACCAGAGCCGCGTCCGTCGACGCCGCGACGACGACCACTTCCGTCGCCGGTCCTGCCCGCGACATGGGCGATCCCGGCCCGCCGCGGCCGGTCCCGATCCTCATGTACCACGTCGTCAGCGACCCGCTGCCGGACTCCCCCTACCCCGACCTGTACGTCCCTCGCGCGGAGTTCCAGGACCAGATGCAAGCGCTGAAGGACACCGGCTACACGGCCATCACGCTCCAGGAGGCGTGGGACTCGTGGCGCGCGGGCGGTCCGCTGCCCGCCAAGCCGGTCGTCGTCAGCTTCGACGACGGCTACCACTCCCATCTCGCCAATGCCTTGCCGGTGCTGCGCGCGCTCGGCTGGCCCGGCGTGCTCAACCTGGAGCTGCAGAACATCCGCTCCGACTACGGACTCACGGCGCCGCAGGTGAGACAGCTGATCGCCGCCGGCTGGGAGCTCGACTCGCACACGATCAACCACCCAGACCTGACGACCGTCGACGCCGCCACGCTCCGGCATGAGGTGGCCGACTCGCGCGCGGAGCTCAAGCGCCGCTTCGGCGTCCCCGTCAACTTCTTCTGCTACCCGGCCGGCAGATATGACGACGCGGCAATCGCGGCCGTGCGGGAGGCCGGCTACCTCGCCGCCACCACGACCGAGCCGGGGCTTGCGCAGCCCGACGAGGCCGACCGCTTCACGCTGCACCGCGTGCGTGTGAATAACGGCGTCAGCGGCGCGACGCTCGTCGCACAGGTCGCCGGCCTCGGCGCGGACGGCTAAGCGCGCGGCGCCGGGGCGGGCGCCGCGCGCTGGGGGGTGGGGGAAGGCCTCAGCCGATCACCGCGCGCACGAGCGGCTGGTAGCCGCTGCTGTGGCCCGCTCTGTTCGGGTGGAAGCTTTCTTCGACTGGATTCGAGAGCCCGTTCACCCACTCCGACGACGAGCAGACCGCGTGGCCGACGAACCCCGGGATCGCGTCCTTGAACGTCGCGCCCGCAGTCGTCGCGCGTTCCTGCGTCACCGTCTTCAGCAGGTCGGCGATGCTGTTCATGCGGCTCATCTCCGTCGTGCTGAAGAACGTGCCGGCGTTGCAGTCGACGCTCATGAACAGGCGCGGGTAGCCGAGCACGATCACTCTCGCGTTCGGCGCCCTGGACCTGATCCGAGCGCGACGTAGTTGTCGGCGGTCGCGGCGGCCGCCATGAGCAGCAACGCGAGCACGGCAAAGCCGACCGCGAGCGCGGTCGTGCGCGAGTGATGCATGACGGTCCCCCAACCTGAATTTACGTGGGGTACAGCTTAATCGATTCGAACCACTTATGCGTAGATCATGTTCGAATCAGGACCGGCCGGCCGCGCGCGCCCACGCGATGAACAGCAGCTGGATCGGCAGGCGCAGGTACAGCGAGCGGCGGCCGCCGGGCACTCTGTAGCGCTCCGGGTGGAGCGCCATGTGCACGTTGGCGGGGAAGACGGCGAGCAGCGTCGCGATGCTCCAGAGGCTGCCGAGGCGGCGCGTACGCGGATGCAGCACGGCGAGGCCGCCGGCGATCTCCGCGACGCCGCTGGCGTAGACGAGCTCGCGTCTCGCCGGCAGCTGGTCGGGCACGATCGTCTCGTAGGTGCGCGGGATGACGAAGTGCATGACCCCGGCGAAGATGAAGAAGCGGCCGAACGAGCGTGCGCTGCGCATGTGCCGGAGCCTATGACGGGGATCCGCGCGAGCGCGCCGGTTGAGGCGGCTGGCGTGCGCCGCTACTCGTCCGCGCCCGGCGGCCGCCGCTGCTGCTTGCGCGTCGCCTGGTGCTGCTTCGCGCTCGCACGGCGTCTTCTGGAGGCTTTGGTCGGCCGCGTCGGCCGGCGCGGCTTCGGCGTCGCGAGCGCGGCGGCGAGTCGTGCGCGCAGTCGCTCCAGCGCCAGCTCGCGGTTGCGCGCTTGGCTGCGCGCGTCCTGTGCGACGGCAGTCACGCGCGGACCGACGCGCTCGATCACGCGTGCCTTCTGCGCGTCGCTGAGCACGCGCGAGGCAGCCACGTCGAAGACTGCCTCCACGCGTGAGGCGGTCACGTTTGCGTGCTGGCCGCCCGGCCCCGACGAGCGGCTGGCGCGCAGCAGCACCTCGTCGAGCGGGAGCGTGACGCCGCGCGCGATCTCCAGTGGTTCCTCCATGACCGAGGGAATGATGGCGTGTATGGTCCGCCACGCCGATTGACCCGAAGGAGGCGAGATGGCTGTCAAGCTGCACCGCTGCTCCGTCATGTGGTTCAGAGGACCGCATCCCTGCTGGAGAGTTCAGAAGGCGCTCGAGGACGCGGGCGTCGAGTACGAGGTCGTCAAGCACCCGCCGTTCCCGAGAGGCCGCCGTAACGAGCTGGAGGCGAAGACCGGGCAGCGCGCGCTGCCGGCGATCGAGTTCGAGGACGGCACGACGCTGCGCGAGGAGTCGAAGGACCTCGCCGCGCGCATCCGTGCTGGGCGATTGAAGTCGCCCTCGGTCGGCGCGTAAGGCGCCCCGGCCGCTCGCGGCCTGCGTCAGGGCGCCGCGGCGCCCGGGGCCGGCGCGCGCGCGGCCAGCCAGTCGCGCAGTTGCGGCACGAAGCCGGGGTCGATCGTGTGAGGCATGCCCGGCGTCTCGCGGTAAAGCAGGTCGACGCCGGCGGCGAGCAGCCGCTCGCGCGCGGCATGCGCGAACGCGACCGGGATCACCGGATCGGCGGCGCCGTGGCCGAGGGCGACCGGGAACCGCTCGCGCCCGCCCAGCACCGGCTCGTAGCCCGGCACCTCCGGGATGAAGCCGCTGAGCGCGAGGATCCCCGCGGGCGCGGGTCGGCCGGGGCCGAAACCGAGCGCGAACGACATCGCCGTGCCCTGCGAGAAGCCGCCGAGCACCGTGCGCTCCCACGGCACGCCGAGCGCCTCCGGCAGCGCGTCGAGCCACGCGGCCAGGCGCGCGTAGGTGGCGGAGAAGGTGCCCTCGTCGGGGAAGCCGACACGCCGCACGACGTACCAGTGCGCGCCCGGCTGTCCGGGGAACGTCAGCGGCCCGCGCGGCGTGATCGCGACCAGCCGCCGCTCAGGGTCGAGCGCGTCGGCGAGCGGCAGCAAGTCGTGCTCGTCGGTCCCGCGGCCGTGCAGCAGCACCAGCGCGCCCTCGGCGGCGCCGGCGGGCTCGCGCACGCGGTGTCTCAGCAGGGCGATCCCGGTGGAGGCCATCGCTGCTGATGGTAGGCGGCCGCGGACGCGGTGGTTCGCCCTTCGTCGCCGCGACCTACGGGCGCCGGCTGCGCCGGCCGACGTACGCGCCGATCAGGCCGCCGATCAGCAGGCACGCGGCGATCACGATCACGAGCGGCATCGTGACGCTGCCGAACAGCAGGTCGACCTCCACGTCCTCGAAGTTGAGGACCGCGAACAGCAGCGCGACCGCGGCGAGGATCCCGATCGCGATGCGGCGCGCGTTGTCTCTCTTGGAGCGATCGCCGGCGGCCTCGTCCGCCTTGTGGGTGCTGCTCATGCTGCCCATCATGCCCGACCAGGCGGCTGTCTCGAACCCGCCGGCGCGGTAACGTCGGAGGCATGGCGCGCCTCGACCCGCAGGCGCTCGTGACGCATCTCGACCGCCTCTACCGCGTGGCGTGGGCGTTGTGCGGCTCGCGCGAGGAGGCGGAGGACCTCGTCCAGGAGACGGCGGCGCGCGTGCTCGCGAAGCCGCGCAGGCTGCACGGGCAGGACGAGCTCGCCTACCTCGTGCGCGCGCTGCGCAACACCTTCCTGTTGACGCGCCGCACGAGATCGCGCCGCCCGCGCGAGGTCGCGACGCTCGACCAGGTCGAGTCCGCCGAGGTGCGCGGCGCCGGCGGCGTCAACGGGGCGGCGGCGAGCCGCATCGGCAGTCCGGCCGCAGCGCTTGAGGCGAGCGAGCTGTTCGCCGCGATCGCGGCGCTGCCGGAGGACTTCCGTCACGCGCTTGTCGCGGTCGACATCGCGGGCCTGTCGTACAAGGAGGCGGCCGACCTGCTCGACAGCCGGGAGGCGACGATCGCCTCGCGGTTGTTCCGCGCGCGGGAGCGGGTGGCGCAGGCGCTGGCACCGGAGGCGCACGGGGAAGGCAACGCCCGCGCGCGGAGTCTCAGATGATGGACGACGGCATGACCCACGACGAGCACACCCATCCGGATGCACCCGAGGCGCTGCGCGCACTCGACGACGTCGTCGCGCCCGATCGCCTGCGGCTCGCGGTCGGGGACGCCGTCGCCGATGCGGAGCGCTCACATCCGCGACGCCACCGGCGTGCCCGGCTCCAGCTCGCCGGTGCGCTCGTGGCCGCCGGCGCGGTCGCGGCGGTGCTGCTGATCGTGCTGGTGATCGGGAGCGATGGCGGTGGCGGGAGCGCCGAGCCCGGCGTCCGCGCGGTCGCGCCGATCGCGCTGCGTCAGGCTACGGCGCCGGCGCCGGCGGCACGCCCGGGCGGTGAGCTGCTGCGTGCGCAGGCCGGGCCGATCGCGTTCCCGACGTGGACGCGCGCCGGCTGGCACGCGATCGGCGCGCGCAGCGACACCGTCGGCGGTCACGAGCTGCAGACCGTCTTCTACGCGGACGAGGCCGGGCGTCGGATCGGCTACGCGATCGCCGACGCACAGCTGCCGGTCGGCGGCGGGCAACTCGTGATGTGGCGCGGTGCGCGCCTGCGCGTGCTCGACCGTGGGGCGACGTCGGTCGTCACCTGGCGGCGCGACGGGCGCACCTGCATCCTCGCCGGGCGGGGCGTGTCGGTCGGGCGGCTGCTGACGCTTGCGAGCTACGCGGCCTGAGCCCGTGCGGGCAGCTCGCGGTAGACGAGCAGCGCGCGCCCCAGCACGATCACGTCGCCGTCGTGCAGCTCGGCGTCACGCCTGGTTCGACGGGCGCACGAGCAGCTCGTTCACGCTCACGTGCGGCGGCTGGCCGAGCGCGAACAGGATCGCGTTCGCGATGTCCTGCGCCTGCATCGGCACGACGCCCTCGAAGCGCTTCATCATCTGCTCGAGCACCGGCGGGCGGTTGTGGCTCGGCAGCTCCGTGAGGACCGCGCCCGGCTCGACGATCGTCACGCGGATGCCCGCGCCGACGCACTCCTGCCGCAGCGCCTCAGAGAAGGCGTTCACGCCCCACTTCGTCAGGTTGTAGACGCCCGCGCCGGCGCGCGCGACGCGACCCGCGACGGAGCTGACGTTGACGATGTCGCCCGACCCCTGCGCGCGCATCAGCGGCAGCGCCGCGTGCGTGCAGTAGAGGACGCCGAACAGGTTGACGTGGACCATGCGACGCCACTCCTCGGTCGGCGCGCCGTCGATCGGGCCGAGCAGCATCACGCCGGCGTTGTTGATGAGGACGTCGAGCCGGCCGAGCTCGGCGTGGGCGCGCTCGACGAATGCGCGCGCCTGCTCCTCCTCGCCGACGTCGGTCGGGATCGCGATGGCGCGGCTGCCGTGCTCCTGTTCGATCTTCGCCGCGAGCGCCTCGATGCGGTCGGTGCGACGAGCCGCGAGCGCGACGCTCGCGCCGGCCTCGGCACACGCGAGCGCGGTCGCCTCGCCGATCCCGGACGACGCGCCCGTGATCGCGATGACCTTGCCTGAGAGGTCGATGTCCATGCCGCCCACCTTTCGCCGCCTGCCCGTCGTCGTGGCCAGCCTCGCAGATCGCTGTTGGACGTTGTGCAACACGCGACATCGGTCGTCCGCGTAATGGCCAGCCAAGCGCAGCGCCGACGAAATCCGCTGAGGCTTACGATGCCTGCGCGACGCACCCCCGACGCTCTGGAGACGGATCTGTGACGACGTTCGAGAACCCCTATGTCCTGTACGCCGCGATGCGCGTGCGCGAGCCGGGGACCGGCGTCGTCGCCGATTCGGCCGAGGCCGAGGCAGCGCTGACGGGCGGCGGCGTCACGCTGCGCGGCGCCTACTCGCTCACCGGCTTCCGCGCCGACGCCGACCTGCTGCTGTGGCTCGTCGGACCGAGCGCGGATGTGCTCCAGGACGCGCTCGTCGCTTTCCGTCGCACCCCGCTCGGTCGCCTGCTCGACGCCGTCTGGACGAACGTCGGCGTGCATCGCGACGCCGAGTTCAACAAGGCGCACATCCCCGCCTTCCTGCAAGGCGAGGAGCCGCGCAAGTACGTCTGCGTCTACCCGTTCGTGCGCTCGTACGACTGGTACCTGCTGAAGCCGCAGGAGCGCTCAGACATGCTGCGCGAGCACGGCATGATGGCGCGCGACTACGCCGACGTGCGCGCGAACACCGTCAGTGCATTCGCGCTCGGCGACTACGAGTGGCTGCTCGCGTTCGAGTCCGACGAGTTGACGCGCATCGTCGACCTGATGCGTCACCTGCGCGGCGCCGAGGCGCGGCGTCACACGCGCGAGGAGCTGCCGTTCTACACCGGCATCCGCAAGCCGCTCGCGGACGTCGTCGCGGATCTTCCCTAGCGGCCGAGCAGTCCCCGCAGCCCGCTTCGGCGTCGTCTCCACGACGGCACGGGCGGCAGCGGGTCGCCGGCGAGGATCGCCGCCGGGGCCTCGTGGGCGAGCAGCTCAGTCAGCTCGCCAAGGCCGGCGGCGCTGAGCGGCGCCGCGATCCCGGGCGGGCGGCGGAACGTGTCGTGCGCGTCGGAGGCGACGCTGTGCACGAGCCCTGCCTCCAGCATCCCCTCCGCGTACTCGCGCACGGTGCGGCCGAAGTTGCCCGCGAACGAGCCCGCGGTGATCTGCGTGGCGGCGCCGGCGCGCACGAGCGCGTGCAGCCCGTCGCGGTCGCTCTGCAGCAGCGGTGAGCGCTCGGGATGGGCGATCAGCACGCGGTGGCCACGGTCGAGCAGCGCATAGACGACAGGCGCCAGCCCGACGCCCTTCGTCAACGGCGCCTCGATCAGCAGCCACGGGCCGCCCCCGAGCGAGAGCGCGCGCAGCTGCTCGTCCGTCAGGCCCACCGCCTGGTGCACGTCGATCTCCGCCCCGGACACGACCTCGAGCGGGATGCTCGCCGCTGCCAGCGCAGCGCGCACGTCGGCGAGCCGCAGCTCGATCGTCGCGGCCTCGTTCGGCATGTCCCACGCGACGTGCGGCGTGGCGGCGACGACCTCGACGCCCGCCTTCACGTGCTGTTGCGCCATCGCGAGCGAGCCGCCGAGATCTGCGGGGCCGTCGTCGATCCCCGGCAGCAGATGGCAGTGCAGGTCGATCACCCTGCGGATGATGTCGCACTCGAGCGACGCCCCGGTCGTGCCGACGACCGGGGCGTGGGCGCCCGCGCTACCTGACGAAGTCGCGCACCTGCCTGTAGACGCTCTCGGAGCCGAGCAGCGAGAGGTGGCCGAGGCAGGCGACCTGCGTGTTCGTCGCCCCCGACAGGATCGTGCTGGTGTCGGGGTTGATGACCTCGTCGCAGGGCGACCAGAAGGTGCCGTAGCTGACTGCGCCCGGCGTCTCGTCGCCTTCGTTCAACGTGGTCAGGAACGGCGATTCGTACTGCATGTCGTTGCACGAGGTGGTGAACGGCGAGCAGATGTAGGCGAGGTTCGTGCCGTGGTTCGGCCCGCCGATCGAGACCCAGTCGTCGACGTTCGCGGTCCCGCCGAGGAACTTCAAATACCAGCGTGTGTTGAGGCCGCCCATCGAGTGGCTGACGATGTCGACCTTCGCCGCGCCCGTGCGCGCCTTCAGCGCCGCGACCTCGTTCGCGACGTCCTGCGCGATCGAGACGTTCGACTTCGTCCAGTCGTAGGACCACAGGTCGAGCTGCGACGGCGCGTACCCGTCGAGCGTGAAGCGTGTGGCGTAGTAGCTCCAGTTCGAGCCGTTGCCCGACCAGCCGTGCACGAACAGGATCGGATCGCGCCCGAAGGCAGTTGCCGGCAGTGCCGCGGCGGCGAGCGCCAGGCATGCGATCAGCGCACAGCAGAGCTTGCGCAAGGACATCCGCTTCCCCCTTTCCCGCCCCTCCCGAGGGCGGATCGAATGTGCACCGCCGATCGTATCGCCGACGCGAGGGGCAGACTGAGGTTGGCCACACGCGACGGAGCGACGACAAGGAGCGGCGATGCAACTCGGGATGATCGGCCTCGGCCGGATGGGCGCCAACATGGTGCGGCGGCTGATGCGCCACGGGCATGATGCGGTCGTCTTCGACATGAGCCCGGACGCGGTCGCGCAGCTCGCGGGGGAGGGCGCGACGGGCGGCGACTCGCTGGAGGACTTCGTCGCCAAGCTGGCACAGCCGCGCGCGGTGTGGCTGATGGTGCCGGCCGCCGTCGTGGACCAGACGCTCGACGCGCTGCTGCCGCTGCTCGACGCCGACGACGTCGTGATCGACGGCGGCAACTCGAACTACCGTGACGACCAGCGCCGCGCGAAGCGCACCGCCGCCCAGGGGATCCACTACGTCGACTGCGGCACAAGCGGCGGCGTGTGGGGCCTGGAGCGCGGCTATTCGCAGATGATCGGCGGCGACGATGCGGCCGTCGAGCGGCTCACACCGATCTTCAAGGCGCTCGCGCCCGGCGTCGAGGCGGCGGAGCGCACGCCCGGCCGCGACGGCGACCTCGCGCCCGGCGAGGAGGGCTGGCTGCACTGCGGCCCGCCCGGCGCCGGCCACTTCGTGAAGATGGTCCACAACGGGATCGAGTACGGGATCATGGCCGCCTACGCCGAGGGGCTGAACATCCTCAAGCACGCGAACGCCGGCGCGGTGCAGCGTGATCTCGACGCCGAGACCGCGCCGCTCGCCGACCCCGAGGCCTACCAGTACGAGCTCGACCTGACGGCCGTCTCGGAGGTGTGGCGGCGCGGCAGCGTGATCGCCTCGTGGCTGCTCGACCTGACTGCCGAGGCGCTCGTCGCCTCGCCGCAGCTGGACGAGTTCTCCGGGCGCGTGTCCGACTCCGGCGAGGGCCGTTGGACCGCGCTGGCGGCGATCGAGGAGGGCGTGCCCGCGCCGATCCTCACCGGCGCGCTGTTCGAGCGCTTCGAGTCGCAGGGCGCCGACCAGTTCGCCAACAAGGTGATGTCGGCGATGCGGGCGCAGTTCGGCGGGCATGCGGAGAAGACCGGCTGATGGCCGGCGCGCGCGGCGACGCGGTCCCCTCGGACGCGCTCGTCTTCTTCGGCGCGACCGGCGACCTCGCCTACAAGCAGATCTTCCCGGCGCTGCAGTCGCTGATCAGACACGGCAAGCTCGATGTGCCGATCGTCGGCGTGGCGAAATCGGGCTGGGGGCTGGACGACCTGCGCGAGCGCGCGCGCAGAAGCCTGGAGGAGCATGGCGGGGTCGACGAGCCGGCGTTCGAGCAGCTCGTCGCGCAGCTGCGCTACATCGATGGCGACTACGGCGACCCGGCGACGTTCCAGCAGCTGCGCAGCGAGCTGGGCGACGCGAGACATCCGCTCCACTACCTCGCGATCCCGCCGAGCCTGTTCGGCGACGTCGTGCGCGAGCTCGGCGCCTCCGGCTCCGCCGACGGCGCGCGCGTGGTCGTGGAGAAGCCGTTCGGCCGCGACCTCGAGTCGGCCCGTGCGCTCAACGCGACGCTGTCGTCGGTCTTCCCCGAGACGTCGACCTTCCGCATCGACCACTACCTCGGCAAGGAGGCGGTCGAGAACCTCATCTACTTCCGCTTCGCGAACTCGTTCCTCGAGCCGATCTGGAATCGCGGCCACGTCAAGCGCGTGCAGATCACGATGGCGGAGGCGTTCGGCGTCGCGGGCCGCGGCAAGTTCTACGACGAGGCAGGCGCGATCCGCGACGTGATCCAGAACCACATGCTGCAGGTGCTCGCGCTGTTGACGATGGACGCGCCGGTCGAGCGCACGCACGAGGCGCTGCGCGATGAGAAGGCGCGGCTGATGAAGTCGATCGCTCCGCTCGAGCCGGCAGACGTCGTGCGCGGCCAGTTCAAGGGCTACCGCGACGAGCCGGGCGTCGCGCCGGACTCCACGGTCGAGACGTTCGCGGCGGTGAAGCTGCACGTCGACAGCTGGCGCTGGGCCGACGTGCCGTTCCTGATCCGCGCCGGCAAGCAGCTGCCGACGACCGCGACCGAGGTGCTCGTCGAGCTGCACCACCCGCCCCAGACGGTCTTCGACACGCCCGACGACAGCTCGCCCAACTCGTTCCGCTTCCTGCTCGGGCCGGCCGTCCAGCTCGCGCTGCGCGCCCGCGCGAAGCTGCCCGGCGAGGAGATGCGCGGCGAGGAGGTCGAGCTGCTCGCGCGCCATCACCATCCCGACGAGATGCCGCCCTACGAGCGGCTGCTCGGCGACGCGATGCGCGGCGACCCGACGCTGTTCGCGCGCGAGGACTCGGTGGAGGCCGCCTGGGAGGTCGTCGAACCGATCCTCGGCGACGTCTGTCCGGTGCACCCGTACGAGCCGGGCACGTGGGGCCCGGCCGAGGCGGACCGCCTGATCGACGACGACGGTGGCGCCTGGCACGCACCGAGAGGCGTCGGCGGCACCGATCCGGCGTAGGCGCATCGCCGTCGCTAGCCACTGCGGAGTCCCTACAGACCAAAAGACTGTCTTTACGCGAACGTGGCACGTGCGCATGCGAACAACGGCCCTCGCTTCGAACTGCCGGTTGCGGGTTATCCTGCGACCATGCCGAATCGCGCCACCGGCCTTCCGTGGGATCGTGTTCTGGAGCCGGCGCCGGAGTCCGACGGCGCCCGCGTTGTCCGTGGTGGCCTGAGCACGCAGGCGATCGTCGATACCGCAATCACGATCGCCGACGTCGACGGGCTCGACGCCGTCTCGATCCGCCGCGTCGCCGCGATCCTCGAGGTACGGCCGATGAGCCTCTACACGCACATCGTCAGCAAGGACGAGCTGCTCTCGCTGATGGCGAACGAGCTGATCGGCACGCTGATCGTGGAGCCGCCCCTGCCGGACGACTGGCGCGAGGCGCTGACACTGAGCTCGCGCAAGACGTTCCGGATGTTCGCCGCACATCCGTGGCTCGTCGCGCTGTTGGCCCATCGCCCGCGGCACGGCCCCAACGCTGTAGAGCAGGCGAAGCAGCTGGCGCGCGCTGTCGAGAGCCTGAGGCTCGCCCCGGAAGACATGTGGACGATGCTCAGCATCGTCAACGACTTCATCCTCGGTCACGCGATGCGCGTCGCGACATCCGGGAACACGAAGGAGCTCGTGGAAAGCCTCACGGAGCAGGATCGAGCCGACCTCCCGGCGGTGGAGGCGCTCGCCCGGACCGAGGACACGCGCATGACCGGCGACGTCTTCGAACTCGGGCTCCAGACCGTGCTCGACGGGGTCGAGCACCGCTTCGTCACCGGCCGGAGCTGATCGCCGCCGCCCTCTGGCGCCCGTTCGACGCGGCCGGCGGCGAGTAGAACTGCTGCGCCCAATGACGGAACGCCATCAGCGGCCCGTCACCCTTCGCCAAGCGCGGCTGCTCGACGTAGATCTTGTGCTCCCAGATCGGGAAGTCGCGCTCGGTGTCGCGCCGGAAAAGAGGACCGAGCGCGACCGTCAGCAGACGTGAGGCCAACGTCCGCGCGCTCGCCGGGCCGCGTTCGACGCGGAGCGCCACGCCGTAGCGGAGCTCGACTCGGCACGGATCGATCGGCGTCGCCATCACCTGGAACTTCGCCTCGGCGCGCAGCCGCGGGAGGCTCGCATCGACCCACAGGTGGCCGAAGCCGTCCACGACGATGTCGAAGGCGACCTCGAGCGGGTCGCCCAGCGGCATCGCCCGCTCCACCGTCGCGGCGATCGTGAAGACCGGTCCGTGTGTCGTGAACGGATGCCGCAGACGCACGTTGCGGTAGCCGTGGATCGGCCCGATGTGCCCAATGTCGACCGCGTTCTCGACGATGTCCTGCGGATGGTCGACGAGCGTCGACACCTGGCGGAACGAAGCGGGGAAGCCGTCCATCGGCCGGCGGGCCACCTCCCACGTGGGCGCCGCGCCGGCGGCGTGATGCCACACGAGAATCGCGCCGTTGGCCTCCCTCGCCTCGCGCAGTACGAGCCGTGCGATGGGTGGTCTCGTCCCGTAGCCGGTGCGCACGCACGCGCCGTCGAGGCCGAACGCGAAGTGGTGGAAGGGGCATACGATGGCCTCACCCTCGACCCGGCCGCCGTGGCCGAGGTGCGCGCCGAGGTGCGGGCAGTACGGCTCGACGACACGCACCACACCGTTGCGCGTGCGGTAGACGACGAGGTCCTCGCCCATGAACCGCCGGCGCAGCACGCGACCGGGCGGCAGCTCGTCGGCGAAGGCGACGGCGAACCAGCCGTCGGGATAGGGGCGACGCGGCTGCAGCTCGGCGAGCGGCGGCAACTCGCTCGGCCGGCGATCGTGCACGCGGTAGACGATGTCGTGCATACGGATCATGCGAGCTCCTCCCACCACCAGGCGATCGATGGATGCGGCAGCGGCGCGAGGCTCGCGTCGAGCGGCTTCTGCGCCCAGCCGGGGAACGCCAGCAGCGGGGGCGCGTCCGCATTGCCGCCGGTCAGGTAGCGCGGGGTGCAGAAGCCCCAGTCGAGGATTCCTCGCCAGGTGTGCCCGAGGCTCGCGAGGAAGCCGATCATCGAGGCGTCGCCTGCGGCTTCCGCCTCCGCCAGCAGCGGCCCGTGCAGCGCGAAGAAGAGCGTCGCGATGCGGTCGCAGAGCGCGTGCGCCGCGGGCAGCGCCTCGGCGGGCGTGCAGCCGTGCTCGTGCGCGATCACCGAGACGACGTTGCTGCTGTTGTCGGCGTTGCGGGCCTCCTTCGCGAAGGACATCAGGTCGTTCAGCAGCAGCGAGAAGGTCGACCACGCCTCGACCAGCGCGCGCACCGGTCCGGACGCCGCCTGTGCCGAGGTCAGCTCGATCCTGTTTGCGATGTTGAGCGTCGTCAGCCAGCTCGCGAAGCCGCCGGTGTGCATGCGCATCGCGAGGTAGTCGTTGAGCGACGGCGGTACGCCGCGCTCGGCGTTCGCGACGTCCCACGCCATGCCAAAGAACCATGCGCGCGCGGTGTGCACCCACTCGATCCGCTGCGCCGGTGTCGCGTGGGACAGGATCGCGCTCGTCAGGTCGCGCAGCGCGTCGTTGTAGGGCAGTTCGATCGCGAACGCGGCACGCGGCTCCTCGCAGAGGCGCACGAGCGGCGTGCCGAGCGCGAGGAAGTCGGCGGCGCGCCTGCTGGTCGGGCCGTTGTCGTAGTACAGGTCGTCGGTCGCGAAGCCCCAGTAGAGCCATCTCGCGACGTCGGCGACGCGGTCGGGCTCGGCGGTCGGCAGCGCGCGCGCGTAGACCTCGGCGGCGCGCGTCGCGATCAGCCGCTCGCGCTGCGCCGCGCTGTCGTACAGCTCGAAGCGGTCGATCCACTCGATGCAGCGACGCTCGATCGCATCCAGGCGGGGATTGACCGCCGTCGGAAACGGACAGTGGAAGGGCAGCAGCTCGATCGTGTCGCACGGCTGCTCGCGCATCGACGTCATGCGGCTGCTCCGGTGGGTCCCCGTGGATGGAAGCGGACGCGCACGGGCCCCTGGGGCCGCATCGAGATGAGCGGAGACAGCCTCATGGCCCTTTCCACCGACTCGACCCGGTAGCTGCGCAGCAGCGCGCGCACGAGGGTCGTCGACTCGAGCATTGCCAGATGGCGTCCGATGCAGGACCGCCGGCCGCCGCTGAACGGCAGATAGGCGAATGGCGGCCGGCCATGCTCACCGACGAAGCGCAGCGGATCGAAGCGCTCGGGGTCGGGCCAGAAGCGCGGGTCGCGGTGCGTCGCCCACGGCACGACAAGCACGAGCGCACCGGCGGGCACTGCGTATCCGCCGAGCTCGGTGTCGACCGCCGCGCGCCGGCCGAGCGCGTACGAGGGCGGATGCAGGCGCATCGCCTCCTGGACGGCGGCACGCACGAGGTCGGCGGGTTCGTCCGCGGTGTCGGGAGCGGCCGCCGCCGCTGCGACCCGCTCTTGGATCTCGGGGTGGCGTCCGAGCAGGTGCAGCGTCGAGATCAGCACGTCGGCCGTCGTCGTGTGGCCGGCGAGCAGGAAGAGCAGCGCCTCGTCGCGCACCTCTTGTTGCGTCAGCGCCACTCCATCCTGCGGGTCGCGCGCCTCGCGCAGACGGGTCAGCAGATCTCCTGCGCCGGTGCCGCTGTCGCTCCGGGCATTCCACTCACGCCGGGCGACCACGCGCTCGATCGTCTCTCGCAGCTCCGCGCGCAGTGCGAGGAAGCGTCGGTTGCGTGCGGTCGGCACGTACAGAGGCAGGCGCAGCAGCTGGGTCACGCGCGCGACGACCTGGTTGCCGACGTGCGGCACGAGGCGCTCGAGCGCGGCGACGGTGTCGACTTCGATCCCTCCCTGCTGCGCGAAGATCGTCTGGCCCAGCACGCGCAGCGCGTACTGCTCCATCGCCTGCGCGACGTCGACTACCTGATCGTCGAGTTGCCGCCACCGCTCGACGACCCGATTCGCCTCGGTCTCGAGCAACCCGGCGTACTGCGCGACGTGGCGACGCGTGAAGAGCGGCTGCAAGATGCGCTTCTGCCGGCGCCAGCGGGCACCCTCCATCGTCACGATCGTCTCGCCGAGCAGCTCGCGCAGCACGTCATACGACGGCGTGCTGCGGACGAAGACATCGGTCTCCAGCAGCACCCGCTGCACGTCCTCGGGGTGCCGCACGGCGACGAGGAGCGGACGCAGCCGCTGTGGCCCGCGCGCCGGCCCGATGCGATAGGCGACGACGTCGCCGTGTCGGCGGAAGCCCTCCTGCAGGGTCCCGAGCAGGTCGTGGCGCAAGGCGCGCGCCATGCCGATCAGCGGGTGGCCGGCGGGTCCGGGGATTGGGTCCGACCGTGCGGGCGGTGCCCTCGCCGCCGTCGCGCGCGGGACCGTCGCGCTCATGCCGCGTCCACCCCCACGAGTGGCGCCGCAGCTCGCGGGCCGGCATCGAGGCCGAGCTCGTCGAGCGGCTCCAGCACGAGCTTGCCGATCGCCAGCAGCAGGCGCACCCCATCGGGCAGGAACGCCGGGTCGCCGAGGTGGGCGAACGCCATCTGCAGGTGGTCGAGCGCGAATGCGATCGCCCGCCGCTCGGCGCCGGCGCCCCGCACGCGCCGGGCGACCGCGGCGATGCCCTGCTCGTCGATCCCCTCGACGAGCAGCTCGACGAGCGCCGGGTCGCGCTGGAGCGTCAACAGCACCGGCAGCGTGAAGACGCCCTGGCGCAGGTCGCTGCCCGCCGGCTTTCCGGTCTGGAGCCCGTGGCCATAGAGATCGAGCACGTCGTCGATGATCTGGAAGGCGACGCCGAGCTCCATCCCGAAGCAGGCCAGCGCGTCCGCGACCTGCGGTGACGCTCCGGCGGTCGAGGCGCCGAGCCAGCAGGACGTGGCGAGCAGCGCAGCGGTCTTGCCGCGAATCGATGCGTCGTAGTGGGAGAGCTCGCGTGCGGCGTCGAACTGCGCGGTGCTCTCGGCGATCTGGCCGGAGCAGAGCGAGGCGAGCGTGTGCGCGAAGCGCCGCAGCTCGGCCGTTCCGAGGTCGGCGGCGACGCGATAGGCGTGGGCCAGAAGCAGGTCGCCGCCGAGCACGGCGGCATGGTTGCCCCACAGCGCGTTGGTGCTCGGCTTGCCGCGCCGCACGAGGGCCGAGTCGAGCACGTCGTCGTGGTAGAGCGACGCCAGGTGCAGCAGCTCGACCGCTGCGGCGGCGTCGATTACGCGCTCGCTGACGGCCTCGCGGCCACCGATCGCCATCGCCGCGCAGACGACGAGGGCTGGGCGCAGGCGCTTGCCGCCCGCCTCGATTCCGTGCAGCGCGAGCTTGGCGAGTCGCTCGTCCGGCGTGGTAGCAACGTCGCGCAGGCGCGACTCGACACGACTCAACTGAGCCGCTGTATCTACGGATGGATGAAACGCGACCATTGTGCCTGCAGCACCTCCATCGCGACCGTGTTTGGGCGGCGCCGCATTCCCCCAGAGCAGCGCGTGGAATTCGTTCTAATCAGTTTTGCGGCAAAACGCAAGCTGGTTCCGCATTGCGGCGCAAGAAAGTTGCGTCAAGGGTGCACGCGCGGTCGCGGGCTCTGATACGGTGTACGGCGACGGGGAGAAATCTACCGTCGGGACGGGCATCGGGGTATGGGAACGCCATTGGGAGGTGGCTGTTCCCGCCTGGGGCAAGCGTGTCCGCACGCCAAATCTAGATTGGCCGAGGCTGCTTCAATTTAGCAGGCTCCAGCCAGAGCTGTGCACGTACGTGCACAGCCGCTAGCCCCTGCGATTTTAGGATAGTGCGCTGCGTTCTTGGCGTAAACGACGTTAACCATCTTAATATTTCGGAAGCGCTATGCGGCAGGGCAGAAGCTGTTTCTTTGCTGACACCTGCACGGCGACGGTCATGCCGAAGTCGCGTCGGCGTCCACACGCGTCCGGCGGCGCGCTCGCCAGTGGCCGGTGTCATCCCTACGATGGGCGCGCCTTCTCCGGTCGTCGATCCGAAGGATCTCGCATGCGCTCTCGCTCCCTGCTCGTCCTGACCTCCGCACTGCTCGCGTTGTTCGCCGGAGCTGCCTCGGCGCTCGCGGCGGGTGCCGGCTCGACCTTCGTGGTCGGCGGCCTCACGCTCCCGGCGGGTGCGCTCTCCGGCGGCAGCGGCGGCTACAGCGACGGGGAGCCCGAGTCGGTGAGCCTCAGCGCGGACGGACGCTACGTTGCGTTCGCCGCCGACGCCGACCTGCTCGACCCGAGTGCGAACCTCGAGGTCTCGAACATCTTCCGCAAGGACCGGCTCACCGGCGAGGTCGTGCTCGTGAGCCGCGCGACGGGGGCGGGCGGGGCAGTCGCGGACGCCGACGGCCAGGAGGCCGTCGTCAGCGCCGACGGCTCTCGCGTCGCCTGGCGCACGAACGCTGCGCTCGATCCGGCCGATACCGACAGAACGTCTGACGTGTACGTGCGCGACGTTTCGACCGGTACCACGTCCCTCGCGAGCCAGTGGACCGACGGGAGTCAGACCACCGACGGGATGGCGGGCCTCGACCTCTCCGGCAACGGCCGTTACGTCGCCTTCAACACCGGCGACGCGCTCGCGGGCGGCAGAGACGCCAACGGCGACCCCGACGTCTACGTGCGCGACCTGCAGAGCGGCACGACGACGCTCGTCTCCTGCAAGGCGCTCGCGACGACCGCGGGCAACAACAGCTCGCGCGACCCGGCGATCAGCGACGACGGCAGATGGGTCGCGTTCGTGACGCTGGCGAGCGACATCGTCAGCGGGTTCGATCCGGGTGGGCATCCGCAGGTCGTCGTGCGCGACACGAGTGGTGGGACCGCCTATGCCGTGAGCAATCAGAGCGGCGCGGCGAGACCCGGGAACGGCGACGCCTCCGAGCCGACGATCGCCGGCTCGCCGGCGGCGGTCAGCACCGTGACGGTGGCGTACACGAGCAAAGCCACCGACGTCGATGCGAGTGGCGACGACGCCTCGACCGAGATGAGCGTCTACCGGCGCCGGCTCGCGGATCCCGGCTCGACGCTCGTCAGCCGCGCCGACGGTGCCGGCGGCGCGAACGCCGACAGCCGCGCGCACACGCCCAGCATCAGCAACGACGGCAGACTCGTCGTATTCGACTCCGACGCCGGCAACCTCGGCGCGGGCGCCGACTACTACGGCACCTACGTACGCGACGTCGGCGACAGCAGAACCGCGCTCGCCTCCACTGAAAACCGCTACGCGGTCGAGGGACAGATCTCCGGCGACGGCAGCACGATCGCGTGGCTCAACGGCGACGCGCTCGCGCCGCTGACGCCCGACAGCGATCCCGACCTCGTCGGCGTGTTCGCGCGCAGCTACGCGGCGCCGACGACGCTCGGGGCGCCGAGCTACGTCTCGCGTCCTGCGGGCGCCGCGCCGTTCCTCGCGCCCGTCTTCGCGGTGCCCGACGCCGACTCCGGCCAGCGCACGATGAGCGCCGACGGGCGCTACGTCGTCTTCGCGGCGTTCTCGAGCCGTCTTCCGGGCGGCAAGGGACAGCTCTATCGCCGTGACCTGCTGACCGGCGCCACCGACCTCGTCTCGCGCGCGGACGGGCCCAACGGCGCCGCCGCCGCGGACGGCTTCGGCCAGGGACCGTCGATCAGCGCGGACGGCATGCGCGTGGCGTTCGACTCCTCCGCGTCGAACCTCGCACCCGGGCACGCCGGCGCCGCTCGGCAGGTCTACGTGCGCGACCTCGCCGCCGGCACGACGACGCTCGTCTCGCGTGCGAGCGACGGAGCGCCGAGCGACCAGAGCGCGAGCGAAGCGCGCATGACGGCGGACGGGCGCCACGTCGCGTTCGTCAGCCAGGCCGGCAACCTGGGCGCCGGCGCCGCGGGCACCGACCACGTCTACCTGCGCGACCTCGTCTCCGGTCAGACGCAGCTCGTCGACCGTGCGAACGGCGCCGGAGGGGCGATCGGCAACGCGCAAGCTATGGACCCGTCGGCCTCCGCCGACGGACGGCTGGTGGCGTTCGGCAGCGATGCGCCGAACCTCGACCCGGACGACGCCGACGCCGACGACGACGTGTACGTGCGCGACACGGTCGCGCAGACGACGACGCTCGTCTCGCGCCGCAGCGGCGCGAGCGGGCAGAACGCCAGAGGCTTCTCGACGGAGCCGTCGATCAGCACGAACGGTGCCGTCGTCGCCTTCCGCGCGAGCGACGAGACGCTCGCGCCTGACGGCGGCCCGTGGGGCGGCAACGAGCAGATCGTCGCGCGCACGCTCGCGACCGCGCAGAACGCGCTCGTCAGCCGCGCGCCGTCCGGCGCGGTGGCGAACGACAATGCGGCGCATGCGGCGGTCGACGGGGACGGCTCCGTGATCGCCTTCCGCTCCGACGCTTCGAATCTCTTGCCGGGCCTCGGAGGCGGCGGCAAGGAGGCGGTCTTCGCACGCACGACGGCGACGGGCGCGCTGAGCGGCCCGCCTGCGTTCGGGCTCGTGACGGACGGCTCGCTGGGCGCCCGCGATCCCTCGATCAGCGACGACGGGCAGTGCCTGCTGCTCACCGGCCTGGGCCACAACGCCGCGACCGGCTTCGCGGGGGACTTCCGGACGCTCTACATGTACGTCGTCTCGGGCACGTGCCCGAAGCCGCTGCCGCCGGTCATCAGACCGATCGCCAGAGCGAGAAGACCGGAGCTGACGAGAACGTCGCTCACGCACAAGCGCTTCCGCGTGGGAAGACGGGCGACGGCGCAGGTGGCCGGGGCGCAGGCGGCGGCCAAGCGCAGAGCGAGACGCACGAGGAGAGCCCCCGTCGGCACGACCTTCCGCTTCACGCTCAACACGCGGGCGAACGTGGCGATCGCGATCGAGCGACAGGCGCCCGGTCGCCTCGTCGGTCGCTTCTGCAAGAGACCTGCGCACAGACTGCGCAGACATCTCAGATGCTTCCGCTGGGCCAGAGCCGGCCGCCTCTCGCGCGGCGGTCTGAACGCGGGCACGAACAGAATCGCCTTCAGCGGCCGGATCAGCAGAAAGGCGCTGAAGCCGGGGAGCTACCGCGCGAGACTGCGGGCCAGCAGCGCCGGCGGCACGTCGCGCTGGGTCACGCTGAAGTTCCGGGTCGTTCGCAGATAGCTCGGGCGGACAGCGGGGCGGCAAGCGTGCGCTGCCGCCCCTCCGCCCGGCGTCAGTGCGCGGTCGCCCGCGGAACCCGCCCGGCGCCGGAGCCACACGCCCCGGCTACGCTGACCCGCATGGCTCCCACCGACGCGCAACTGCCCGCCGAGGGCTACCGCCTCGCCGACATCTCCCCGCGGGCGTACCAGCACCCGGCCGACAAGGCGGCCAGCTCGGCGCTGTCGGCGATCCCGCAGCTCGACCGCGTGGTGCGCAAGCTGATCGAGCTGGGCTACGAGCGGGCGCTGCGCCAGAGCGCGCTCGGCGCGTCAGTGCGGCTGTCCGAGCAGCAGTTGCCGGACGTGTGGGGCGAGCACGTCTTCGCCTACTCGACGCTCGACATGGCGGACGTGCCGCCGCTCTACATGACGCAGTTCCCGGTCGCCAACGCGGCGGCGATCGGGGCGAAGCGCCCGATCGTCGTCGTCAACTCTCAGCTGGTCGCGCTGCTCGACGCGCCGCAGCGCCGAGCCGTGTTCGCGCATGAGGCGTCGCACATCCTCTCCGACCACCAGCTCTACGGCACGGCGCTCGCGATCCTCACCGGCCTCGCGACATCCGGCCGGCTGCCGTTGCCGCTCGTCCCGATCCGTACCGCGCTGCTCGAGTGGAGCCGCGCCGCCGAGCTGAGCTGCGACCGCGCCGCCGCGCTCGTCACGCGCGATCCGCTCGCCGTCTGCCGCACGTTCATGTCGCTCGCGGGCGGCGCGATGGTCGACCAGCTCGACCTCGACGCGTTCATGAAGCAGGGGCTGGAGTACACGGACGAGGGCACGGGCTTGGAGCGCCTGACGCGCCTGCTGACGGATCTGGGCGTCACGCATCCGCTGCCGGTTCGCCGCATGCACGAGCTGATGGGCTGGGTCCGCGGCGGCGACTACGACCGCATCGTCGGCGGCGCCTACATCCGCCGCGACGACCCAGCCGACCCCCGCGCCGACGGCGGCGAGGCGGTCGGCTTCTACGCCGAGCGCTTCCGCCGCGCCTTCCGCGAGGCGGGCGAGGCCGTCGGCTCGATGGGCGACCAGCTCGCTAGTTGGCTCAGACGCGAGCCGGCGGACGAGGACGAGCCGGGCGCGTAGTTGCCCCGGAGCGCCGTACGTCAGCGCGCGCTCACGCGTAGATCCGCAGCGGCGTGCAGCTCGCGAGCAGGTCGAAGTCGGCGTCTGCGTGGAGGATTGGCGCGCCCGTGCGGACGCAAGGCGCGGCGATCAGGCAGTCGAGCGTCTTGCGGATCGTGATCCCATTGCGACGTGCCGTGCGGTACAGCTCCGCCGCAAGCACGAAGTCCTCGGTCCCGCCCAGCCGCAGGATCGGGAACGCCCGCAGGTGACGCTCGACGAGCTGTGCTTCGCGCTCGGTGCGCAGCCCTTGCAGCACCTCGGTCAGCACGGCATCGGTCAGCGCGACCGGCTCGCCGCTCTCGATCAGCTCGACGCAGCGAGTGGCCTGCGGCGTGTCGTTGTCGTTGAGAACGTCGATCCAGACGCTCGTGTCGACGACGATCACGCGCGGCCGAGCCGGCTCTCGTCGAGGTCGCCCTCCCAGTGCACGCGACCCCGCAGGTCGAGGATCCCGAGTCGCCGCTGCCGCGCGACCAGCTCGCGCAGGGCCACGTCGACGGTCTCGCGCTTGGTGCGGGCTCCGGTCAGGCGCTGCGCCTCGCGCAGGATCTCGTCGTCGATCTCGATGTTCGTGCGCATGCACGTCACTCTACACCTGCTGATGTGTAAGAGCTGGGGCCATCATCACCGGTCGTCCTGGCCCTGCAAGCCCAGTTCGCTCCGAACCGGTTGTCCCGCATCTCGCGGATGAAGCGGACGCTGTCGCCCCCGTGGTGGCCGGGGTTGGTGAGCAGCCTTCGAATGCGAGCACGTCGTGCCTCGTCGTCCAGAGGGTCGAGACCCGATTCCACGTCGCTCTCGGTGGCTCTTTCTTCTGTCATGCCGATGATGGTGGCGCGACGCGTGGTGCGCCACAACCCCACCTGTAGAGCGGTTTCCACGAGATGCCTGGTTTGTGCGCCGCCGCAGCTGCGTCCGCCCACTGACCGCTCCCGTTCATATGACTCGCATATAAATTTATATCTCGGTAACTTGTCATCGGATGGCGACACATGCCCCGATGACGCATCCGCCCCAGCGCACCCGCCTGCCTCGCGCCGAGCGCGAGCAGCAGATGCTCGACATCGCGCATGCGCGCTTCGCCGCGCACGGCTACGCGGCCGTCACGATGGTCGACGTCGCCGCCGACGCCGGCGTCACGAAGCCGCTGTTGTACGCCTACTTCGGCAACAAGGAGCGGCTCTACCTCGCGTGCATGGAGCGCGCCGGCGACGCGATGTTCACGACCGTCGGCGAGGCCGTCTCGCACGCCGACTCGCCGGCCGACGCACTGCGCCGCGGCCTGCATGCGTTCTTCGCGTTCGTCGACGAGGACCGCGACGCCTGGCGCGTGCTGTTCGACGAGACGCTGCCCGCCGGCGCGGAGCCGGCGCGGCGCGCCGCCGAGCAGCGCGAGCGGCTGACGAGCCTCGTCGCGAACGCGCAGCTCGAGCGGCTGCCCGAGGAGCGGCGCGAGGGGGCGCGGGTCGAGATCGAGGCGAT
>DATFPW010000092.1:0-2210 GCA_035264605.1 Conexibacter sp.
GGTCGAGGGCGGCTGGATCGTTAACGGCAAGAAGATCTTCGCCTCGCTGTCCGGCCACGCCGACTATTACGGCGTGCTCGCGACCGAGCATTCCGGCGACGGCGCGCCGTCGCGCCGCAACACGCTCGATCTCGCCATTCCGGCGCAGGCCGATGGCGTGTCGGTCGTCGGCGACTGGGACCCGCTCGGCATGCGCGGGACGGTGTCGCGCACGCTCCTGTTCCGGGAGGTGTTCGTCGCCGAGGAGCAGGCGCTGATGCCGCGCGGGCTCTATTTCCAGGCGGCGACGCGCTGGCCGCACATGTTCCTGACCCTATCGCCGACCTATATCGGCCTCGCGCAGGCGGCGTACGACTTCACGGTCAAGTACCTGCGCGGCGAAGCGCCGGGCACGCCGCCCGTGAAGCGGCGCATGTACCCGACGAAGCAGATCGCCGTCGCCGAGATGCGCATCCGGCTCGAGGCCGCGAAGGCGCTGTGGTTCCAGGCCGTCACCGAGGCGCAGGCGAACCCGACGAAGGAGCAGGTGCTGCGCGCCTACGCGGCCCAGTTCTCGACCATGGAGAGCGCGAACGACATCGCGCGCCTCGCGATCCGCACCTGCGGCGGGCAGTCGATGCTGAAGTCGCTGCCGCTCGAGCGCATCTACCGCGACAGCCGCTGCGGCTCGCTGATGCTGCCCTGGACCGCCGAGCTCTGCCTCGACCGCATCGGGCGCGAGGCGCTCTACGAGCCGGGCGAGACGGACGCGTGAGCGCCGGCGGAGCCGTGGACCTCTCCGATTTCATCCTCCGCCACGCGGCGTTCGCGCCGGACAAGCCGGCCGTGCGCTTCGAGGGCCGCACGCTGACCTATGCGGCGCTGGCGGAGCGGATCGAGGCTGCAGCGCGGGCGCTGAAGAGCGAGCTTGGGATCGGTCGCGGCGACCGCGTCGCGGTGCTCGCCGTAAACCACCCCGACACGCTCGTTCTGCTTTATGCCTGCGCCCGGCTCGGGGCGATGCTCGTGCCCCTGAACTGGCGCCTCGCCGTCCAGGAGCAGCTGTTCATCCTGACCGACGCGTCGGTGTCGGCGCTCGTTGTCGAGGAGGCGTTCGCGGCGACAATCGGGCCGCTGCGCGAAGCCCTGCCCAAGGCGCGGGTCGTCGGTCTCGATTTCGCGCCGCCGGACGCGGTGTCGTTCGAGCATCTCCTCGCCCTCGGTTCCGGCGAGGGGCGGGTCCCGCATGTCGATCTCTCGTCGTCGCTTCTTGTCGTCTACACCTCCGGCACGACGGGGCGGCCGAAAGGCGCGGTGCTGCGCCAGGAGGCCTTGTTCTGGAACGGCGTGATGAGCCAGCACATGCACGGGCTCACCGCCGATGATCACGTGCTGACCGTGCTGCCGCTGTTCCACGTCGGCGGGCTCAACATCCAGACGACGCCGGCGCTCCATCACGGCGCGACCGTCACGCTGCACCCGCGCTTCGCGCCGGAGAAGACGCTCGCGGCGATCGCACGGGAGCGCCCGACCCTGACCGTGCTCGTGCCGGCGACCATGCAGGCCGTCATCGAGCATCCCTCCTATGCCGACACCGATCTCTCGAGCCTGCGCGCGCTGACGACCGGCTCGACGACGGTGCCGCAGCCGCTGATCGACGCGTTCGAGCGCCGCGGCGTGCCGGTGCTGCAAGTCTACGGCTCGACCGAGACCGGCCCGATCGCGGTCTACACCTCTCTGTCCGGCGACCGCTCACGCCCGGGCTCGACGGGCCTACCGGGCCTCGTCTGCGACGCGGAGATCGTCGACGATGCCGGCCTCGCGCTGCCGCCCGGCACCGTCGGCGAGATTGCGCTCCGCGGTCCTAACCTGTTCTGCGGATATTGGGACGACGCCGCAGCGACGGCGGCGGCATTGCGCGACGGCTGGTACTTCTCCGGCGACGTCGGGATGCGCGACGAGGACGGCTATGTCTTCGTCCATGACCGCCGGAAGAACCTCATCATCTCGGGCGGCGAGAACGTCTATCCAGCCGAGATCGAGCGCGTGCTTCTGACGCATCCGTCCGTCGCCGAAGCGGCGGTGATCGGCCGCCCCGACCCGAGATGGCAGGAGGTGCCCGCCGCCTATGTGGTGCTGCGGGCCGGCATGAGCGCCGATGCCGCGACGCTGAAGGCGCACGTCGCCGGCGAGCTCGCCCGCTTCAAGGTCCCGCGCGACGTGATCTTCGT